>NZ_LQPE01000001.1 GCF_002101735.1 Mycobacterium kyorinense
CCCACCCCACCTCGACCACGGCCACCCCCGCACCAACAAATACCACCACCCAGAGAAGTTGCTTAGAGACGACGAAGACGATCCGTAGGTTCCGCCGCGGCGCTCGGTAGCGGTCAAAACCGTTCCCTTGCTCGTCGGATTGCCCTAACGTTGCCAGCGTGGAGTCACACGGAACCCCCGAACTCGTGCCGGTCGAGGCATTGCGCTCAGGTGACCCGATCACCGACGTCCAGGGTGGCGGTCAGCATTACACGGTTCTCGAATCCAAAGCCATCGGCGAGGGCTGCGTCGTCCTTGAACTCGAATCCAAGGCCAACGACCAGCTTCGAGTGATCGAGATGTCCTTCCCGGCCGGCTACCACATGGGCAGGTCGCCTCGGCGCATTCTGTGACCCCGCCCGTCGCACCGTTTCGCATCGACGTCGGCAGCGAAGTCCTCGACGACCTGAAGACACGCTTGGCCCGCACCCGCTGGCCCGACGCCGAGTGCGTCGACGACTGGAGCCAGGGCATGCCCTTGGCGTACACCCGCGAACTGGCCGCCTACTGGGCCGACGGCTACGACTGGCCGGCACGCGAAGCCGCACTGAACCGCTTCGACCAGTTCGTCACCGAGATCGACGGGCTCGACATCCATTTCATCCACCAGCGGTCCCCCCACGAGGACGCGCTACCGCTGCTGATCACCCACGGCTGGCCCGGCTCGATCGTCGAGTTCCACAAGGTGATCGAGCCGCTGGTCAATCCCGACTGTCCCGAGGATGCGTTTCACGTCGTCTGCCCGTCGCTTCCCGGGTATGGCTTCTCCGGCAAGCCCACCCGTACCGGGTGGGGCGTCGACAAGATCGCGCAAGCGTGGGAGACGCTCATGGGCCGTCTCGGCTACGACCGCTACGGCGCGCAAGGCGGCGACTGGGGAGCCGCCGTCACCACCCAACTGGGCCGCAACCGCGGTCGTTGCTTCGCCATTCACCTGAACATGCCCATCGCGCGGCCGCCCACGGACAGCGGCTCCGAACTGACCGAGGACGAGCAACGGGCGTTGGCGGCCGTCGCGCAGCACCGCCGCTGGGGGACCGGCTATTCCAAACAGCAGTCCACCCGGCCTCAAACGCTGGGCTACGGATTGGTGGATTCGCCTGTGGCACAACTGGCCTGGATCGTCGAGAAATTCTGGGCCTGGATGGACTGCGACGGGCATCCCGAGAACGTGCTCACCCGCGACGAAATCCTCGACAACGTGATGCTGTACTGGGCTACCGGCAGCGGCGCCTCCTCGGCGCGCCTGTACTGGGAGAGCTACAACAACTTCGGCGGCGCCGGCCGGGTGGAGGTGCCCACCGGCGTCGCCGCATTTCCCAAGGAAATCCTGCCCGCACCGCGGCACTGGTGCGAGGCCGTCTACAACATCACCCACTGGACGACGATGCCGCGCGGCGGGCACTTCGCCGCGTTCGAGCAACAGGAACTGCTCGTCGACGACGTCCGCGCGTTCTTCGCGACCGTCCGCTGACAGCGGGCGCTGCCCGGGATTCGGGTAGCCGACTACCCTATGCCGCTTCGCCGAAGACCGGGATAGTGGGACATCGATATGACCCAACCAACCTTTACCCCCAAGAAGGTCAACCGCGTATTCGCCGTCGGCTACGGCGCGGTCGGCTATCTGGCATTCGTGGTGGCCTTTCTGTATGCCATCGGATTCGTCGGCGACCTCTTGGTGCCACGCAGCATCGATCACGCCGTGGCCGCCCCGATCGGCGAAGCGGTCGTGGTGAACGTGTTGCTGCTCGGGGTCTTCGCCGTCCAGCACAGTGTGATGGCGCGACCGGCGTTCAAGCGACGGTGGACCCGTGTAGTGCCGCAGCCGCTGGAGCGCACCACCTATGTCCTGCTGTCGAGTTTGGCGCTGTTCCTGCTGTACTGGCAGTGGCGATCAATGCCCACCGTGGTGTGGGACGTCAGGATGCCTGCGGCCCGGATGGTGTTGTGGACGTTGTTCTGGCTCGGCTGGGCGACCGTGTTCGTCTCGTCGTTCATGATCAGCCATCTCGATTTGTTCGGGCTGCGGCAAGTGCTCGCGGTGTGGAGTGGAAACCCGCAGAGCGACATCAGTTTTCGCGCGCCGCTGCTCTATCGGGTGGTACGGCACCCATTGATGGTCGGTTTCATTGTCGCCTTTTGGGCGGCGCCCACGATGACGGCCGGTCACCTGCTCTTTGCGATCGCCACCACCGCCTACATCCTGATCGCGATTCAGCTCGAGGAGCACGACCTGATCGCCATGCTGGGATCGCAATACCGGGACTACCGGCGACGGGTGCCGATGCTGCTGCCGTGGCCGCGTCCGCAGGGCTGACTATCGCAGCGCTGTCACACCGACGTTCGGGCCGGGTCGAATTCGAGGACCTGGGTCAAGCGGATGTTGTTGCCCGACGGGTCACGAAACGACGTATCGATGCCGTACGGCTGGGGGGTCGGCGGGTCGTTGAACACCACGCCGCGAGCGGACAGCTCGTCATAGCTGCGCTGGCAGTCATCGGTCTCGAGGAACAGGGTTCCGCCGGCGCCCTTTGCGACGAGCTCGGCCAGCGCGGCGCTGGCCTGTGGATCGAGCATCGGCGGTCCCGGCACCGGCATTAGCACCAGGCCGACATCGGACTGCGGCGGCCCCACCACCAGCCAGCGAAACTGCCATGCCTCCATGGTGACGTCGGAACGAACCTCCCAGCCCAGTGTTTTGGTATAGAACTCGGCGGCCTCGTCTTGGTCGTGCACCCAGAACTGAGTGTTGGCGATCTTGATCACTGGTTCTCCTCCCTGGCTGGTGTGAGGAAGCCTATGAAACCGCGAAGCGATCGTCTTCTCGAAAAGTGCGGTTTTGCGGGCGCGCATAGGCTTTCGCGATGCACAGCGGTATCCGGACAAGCCGGGCGGCGGGCGGCCACGCGGCTCGGTAGTCGGTCGGGGTTTGACCGAAGATTCGCCGGAAGCTCGTCGTGAAGGAGCCGACGCTCTCACAACCGACCGCAAAGCAGATCCGGGCCACGGGCCAATCGGTCGTGCGCAGTAAGGCCGCCGCCCGTTCCAGTCGCCGTGTCAGCAGGTACTGATGCGGGGTCTCGCCGAATGTCCGGGCGAACTCCCGGCTGAAGTGCGCCTTCGATAGGCCGGCCGCACGCGCGAGGTCGGCGACCGACAGCGCCTCGAAGTAGCGGCTGTCCGCGAGGTCCTTGGCCCGCAGGAGATGTCGGGCAGCGGGCACGGCTGTGAACGTCACGCCCGGCGGCCGAGCCGACGATTTCGTCGTAACCGCGTCCAGGGCGCCGTCGTCGATCGCCAGCCCGCGCCGGTGCGGCGGCGGGTGTCGATCGCGTACGCGCCCCCGCCGATGAAAACCAACAGCAGAAAACCGAAGCAGTACAGCACCGCAAGCTCACCCTGGTTGACCATCGGCCAGAAGCCGTGCGGGAAGTGCTGAGTGAAGTAGGCGTAGGCCATCTCGCCGGAGGCCACGAAAGCCGCCACGCGAGTAAACAGCCCCAGCGCAACGAGCCCGCCGGTGACCGCCTCGATCCAGCCGGCGTAATAGAACGGCCACTCGCCGGTCGGGACGGTGGGGCCGACCGGCCAGCCGATCAGCTTCTGCAGGCCGTGGCATAAGAACAGCAGACCGAACACCACTCGGAAAACCGCCACCGCCACAGGCGAGTACGGGCTGAGCCTGGCCTCGAGGTTGCGCGTCGTCATGCGACGACGATACGGCTACGCGTGATTAAACGTCGTAGTACAGCGCGAACTCGTAGGGGTGCGGCCGGACGTTGATCGGGTCGATCTCGTTCTCGCGCTTGTAGGCGATCCACGTCTCGATCAGGTCGGAGGTGAAAACCCCGCCCTCGGTGAGGTATTCGTGGTCTTCTTCGAGACGGTCGATCACCGCAGCCAGCGAGGTGGGGGCCTGCGGGATGTTGGCGGCCTCTTCCGGCGGCAGCTCGTAGAGGTCCTTGTCGACCGGCGCCTGCGGCTCGATCTTCTTCTTGATCCCGTCGATACCGGCCATCATCATCGCCGAGAACGCCAGGTACGGGTTACCCGAGGAGTCGGGGCAACGGAACTCCAGCCGCTTGGCCTTCGGGTTGTTGCCGGTGATCGGGATGCGCACACACGCCGAGCGGTTGCGCTGGCTGTACACCAGGTTGATCGGGGCTTCGTAGCCCGGCACCAGCCGCTTGTAGGAGTTGACCGTCGGGTTGGTGAACGCCAGCAGCGACGGGGCGTGGTGCAGGATGCCGCCGATGTAGTGCCGCGCGGTGTCGGACAAGCCCGCGTAGCCGACCTCGTCGTAGAACAGCGGCCCGCCGTCCTTCCACAGCGACTGGTGCGTGTGCATCCCGGAGCCGTTGTCACCGAACAGCGGCTTGGGCATGAACGTGACGGTCTTGCCGTTCTGCCAGGCCGTGTTCTTGACGATGTACTTGAACAGCATCAAGTCGTCGGCGGCGTGCAGCAGCGTGTTGAACTTGTAGTTGATCTCGGCCTGGCCGCCGGAGCCTACCTCGTGGTGGCCCTTTTCCAGCACGAAGCCGGCGTTGATCAGGTTGGTGAGCATCTTGTCGCGGATGTCGACGTACTGGTCGTTGGGCGCGACCGGGAAGTAACCGCCCTTCGGGCGCACTTTGTAGCCGCGGTTGGCGCTGCCGTCGAACTCGGTCTTCACCCCGGTGTTCCACCACCCGGAGATGGCGTCGACCTCGTAGAACGCGCTGTTGGTCTGAGAGTTGAAGGAAACCGAGTCGAAGATGTAGAACTCGGCCTCGGCGCCGAAGTAGGCGGTGTCGGCGATGCCGGTGCTGACCAGGTAGCTCTCGGCCTTGCGGGCGACGTTGCGCGGGTCGCGCGAGTACGCCTCACGGGTGAACGGGTCGTGCACGAAGAAGTTCAGGTTCAGCGTCTTGGCTTCGCGGAACGGGTCGATCTGGACCGTCTGCGGGTCGGGCAGCAGGATCATGTCGGATTCGTGGATTGACTGGAAGCCGCGAATCGAGGACCCGTCGAAGGCCAGCCCGTCCTCGAACACGCTCTGGTCGAACGCCGATGCCGGGATCGTGAAGTGCTGCATCACGCCGGGCAGATCACAGAACCGGACGTCGACGTACTGAACCTTCTCGTCCTTGATCAGCTTGATGATGTCGTCGGCCGTCTTTTCGGACACCGAAGCGCTCTCCTTTACTGAGGGCATCGAATCTAATGCGGTCATTGAGGCGCTCTCCTTTACTTGGCCGTGACGGGTGGCCCGATCAGACCGTAGGGAGGCGATGTTGCCCGGCAGTCAACCCCATGTTGCGCTGACGTTACGCGACGCGGTCGGTCACGGTCGAAACCGGGTCGCGACCTCTTATTGTTGAGGCCATGGCCCGTGACATCGCTTCGTGGCTGTCCGGCCCGCCGGGCTCGTCGTCCGGGTACCCCGGTGAAACGCTCGGCCTGCCCGAGCACGGGCCCGGTTCGCTGGCCCGGCTGGGGCGCCGGCTGGCGGCGCTGATGGTCGACTGGCTGGTGGCCTATGGGCTTGCCGCGCTGGGAATGACGCTGGGGCTGATTGCGCCGAGTGTGCTGTCCACGGCGGTGCTGGTCGTCTGGCTCGTGCTCGGGATGATGGCGGTTCGGCTGTTCGAGTTCACCCCGGGGCAGTTCGCGCTGGGGCTGCGGGTGATGTCGGTCGACGGGCGCCTGCACGTCGGGCTCGGCCGGGCCGCCCTGCGCGGGCTGCTCATCGCGCTGGTCATTCCGGCATTGTTCGTCGACGCCGACGGCCGCGGCTGGCAGGACCGGGTCACCGGAACCGCGGTCGTTCGGCGCTGAGTTACCGCCTGCGCACGGTGCGCTGCACACCGCGCATCTTGGCGGCGCCGGGCAACGGCCCCTTGGGCATCGCGGCCGCTCCGGCCCGCGTCCCCAACGCGCTCAGCCGGGATTCCAGCGAGTCCATCTGCTTGACCGTGATGTTGGCCGGCAGCTTGGTCAGGTGACGCTCGAGCTTGGCCAGCGGAACCTCACCCTCGCCGTTGCCGACGACGATGTCGTAGATCGGCACCTCGCCCACCAACCGAGCGGTGCGCTTCTTCTCCTGGGCCAGCAGCGGCTTGACCCGCGCCGCCGATCCTTCGGCCACCAGGATCACGCCGGGACGACCGATCACCCGGTGCACGGCGTCGAAGTGACCGGTGGCGGCCACGCCCGGGGTGACGCGCCATTTGCCGCGCAGGTTGTCCAGCGCCCACGCGGCCGCGCCGGTTTGCCCCTCCGCCTTGCGGTAGACCGACCGCTGCGCGCGCCGGCCGAAGATGAAGAACGCCACGAGCGCGCCGAGCACCACGCCCAGCGGAATCATCGTGACCATGGTGAACCCGCCGGCGGCCACCCCGACCGCCACCGAGATCCCGACGATCAGCACGAACGCGCCGATCATGTAGGGCAGCAGCCGCTTGTCCTCTTTGCGCTGCATGGTGAACGCCTGCCACAGCTGGCTGCGACGCTCCTTGGCGGCCGCCTTGCGGGCCGCCTTCGCCTCGGCTCTGGCGGCCTTGTTCGCCGCGCTATTACGGGATTTCGCCATTGGTTCAGGATACGGTCGGGCGCGCCCGCACAGCCTGCTGGTAGAGCCGCCCGGCCCGGTACGACGACCGCACCAACGGCCCGGCCAGCACGCCGGCGAAGCCCAGGCCTTCGGCGTAGTGCGCGTACTCGACGAACTCGTCGGGATGAACCCAGCGCTCGACCGGGTGATGCCGGGCCGACGGGCGCAGGTATTGGGTGATCGTGACGATCTCGCAGCCGGCCGCATACAGGTCGTCCAGCGCGGTGCGCACCTCGTCGGGCGTCTCGCCCAACCCGAGGATCAGGTTGCTCTTGGTGACCAATCCGAATTCGCGGGCGGCGGTAAGCACGTCGAGGCTGCGCTCATAACGGAACGCGGGCCGGATCCGTTTGAAAATCCGCGGCACCGTTTCGACGTTGTGCGCCAACACTTCCGGGCGAGATTCGAAAACTTCTCGCAGCCGGTCGGGGTCGCCGTTGAAGTCGGGGATCAGCAGCTCGACACCGGTCGACGGGTTGAGCCTCTTGATGGCGCGCACCGTCTCGGCGTAGAGCCAAGCACCGCCGTCGGGCAGATCGTCGCGGGCCACCCCGGTGACGGTCGAATACCGCAGTCCCATCGCCTGCACGCTTTCGGCGACGCGCCGCGGCTCGTCGCGGTCCAGCTCGGCGGGCTTACCGGTGTCGATCTGGCAGAAGTCGCAGCGGCGGGTGCATTGGTCGCCGCCGATCAGGAAGGTGGCCTCGCGGTCTTCCCAGCACTCGTAGATGTTGGGGCAGCCGGCTTCCTCGCACACGGTGTGCAGGCCCTTGCGCCGGACCAGGCTCTTCAGCTCGGTGTATTCGGGACCCATGCGCGCGCGGGTCTTGATCCACGGCGGCTTGCGCTCGATCGGGGTCGCCGCGTTACGCACCTCCAGGCGCAGCAGTTTCCGGCCTTCCGGAGCGACAGTCACAATGGCGATGCTACGCGGGCAGTGGGTTGCCAACTCAGCGCCAGCCGCCCGTCGAGCGCGTCGCACACCGCGTCGGCGACGGACGACCGAACCTCGTCGACACCGACCCGCCGACCCAATTCTGCGGTGATCGACGTCACCCCGGCGTCGGTGATGCCGCACGGCACGATCCGGTCGAACGCGGCCAGGTCGCAGTCGCAGTTGAGCGCGAAGCCGTGCAGCGTCGTCGCTCGCGACACCCGCACGCCGATCGCGGCCACCTTGCGCGCGCGCAGGCCAGGCACCCATACTCCGGACCGGCCCTCGACGCGGCCGACCTCCACGCCCAGGTCGGTGCACACCTTGATCAGCGATTCCTCAAGGCGCCGAACGTAATTGACGACGTCGAGCGGCTCCGTCAACCCGATGATCGGGTAGCCGACGAGTTGTCCGGGCCCGTGCCAGGTGATCTTGCCGCCGCGGTCGGTGTCGACGACGGGCGTGCCGTCGACCGGCCGTTCGTGCGGCAGGGTGCGTCGCCCGGCGGTGTACACCGGCGGGTGTTCGAGCAGCAACAGCGTGTCCGGGCCGCCGGCTACCCGCTCGTCGGCCAGTTGGCGTTGCAGCTGCCAGGCGGCGTTGTAGTCGATGCTGCCGAGTTGGCGGACGTCGATGGGGCTGGCGCTCGCCCGGATAGAGCTCACCAGCCGAGGCTACCGCGGGCAGTCGGCCTAGGCGGCGGGCCGGGTGGTGGCGTAGCGCAGCGCCTCGCCGATGGTGTTGTGGTGGAACTGGAAACCGGCGCGCTCCAGGGCCGCCGGGATGACGCGCTGGCCGCACAGCAACCCCTCGTCGGCGAACTCGCCGAGCACGGCGCGCACCGCGAACCCGGGCAGGATCAGCGGCGTGGGCCGGTGCACCGCGCGGCCCAGCGCCGCGGTGAACTCGGCGTTGGTGACCGGAGCGGGGCCGGTGAGGTTCACCGGTCCGGACAGCGTGCCGTTGGTAATGACGAACTGCAGCGCACGCACCTCGTCCTCAAGGCTGATCCAGGACATGTACTGGCGACCGTTGCCCAGCCGGGCGCCCAGGCACAGCGAGAACAGCGGCCGCATCCGTCGCAGCGCGCCGCCCGACGGGGCCAGCACCAGCCCGGTGCGGGCCAGCGCCACCCGGACGCCGGCCTGCTGGGCTGCCGCCGTGGCCGCTTCCCAGTCCTGACACAGTTGGGCCAGGAAACCCGTTCCGGCCGAGTCGGTTTCGTCGACGGCCCGGTCCTTGGTGTTGCCGTAGTAGCCCACGGCACTGGCGTTGACCAATACCCCGACATCGGCCTCGGCGACCGCGGCCGACAGTACTTCGGTTGGCGTGATGCGGCTGTCGCGCAGGCTCTGCTTGAAGGCGCCCGACCAGCGCCGCTGGCCGACGTTGACGCCGCACAGGTTGACCACCGCGTCGACGCCGCGCAGCGCCGACGGATCGAACTCACCGGCTTCGGGATCCCAGCGCACTTCGGTACCGTTCGACGGTGCTCTGCGCACGATGCGCAGCACGCGGTAGTCGGCCCCGCGCAGCGCGGCAACCAGGGCTGAACCGATCAGCCCGGACGAGCCCGCGATTGCGATGACGGCCTTGGCCACAGTCTCACAACCCTAAATCGGCCTCGAATGCTCCCTCTTCGAGCCGATGCTTGATCGTGGTCAGGAACCGTCCGGCGTCGGCGCCGTCGATCAGCCGGTGGTCGTAGGTCAGCGGCAGGTAGCAGATCGAGCGCACCCCGATGGATTCGTTGCCGGTGTCGTCGACGACGACCCGGGGTCGCTTGACGATCGCGCCGGTGCCCAACATGGCGGCCTGCGGCGGCACCAGGATCGGGGTGTCCAGCAGCGCGCCCTGGCTGCCGATGTTGGTGATCGTGAAGGTGCCACCGGAGAGCTCGTCGGGTTTGAGGTCGCCGGAGCGGGCGCGGGCGGCGATGTCGGCGATCGCGCGCGCCAGCCCGGCCAGCGACAGGTCGCCGGCGTTGTGGATGACGGGGGAGAGCAGACCTTGCTCGGTGTCGACGGCGAATCCGAGATGTTCGGCGTCGTAGTAGGTGATCTCTTTGGTTTCCTCGTTGTAGCTGGCGTTGATGTTGGGATGGATCTTGAGCGCGTCGATCACGGCGCGGGCGATGAACGGCAGGAAGGTCAGGTTCACGCCCTCGCGTTCGGCGAACGCCGTCTTGGCCTTGGCCCGCAGCGCCACGATCTTGGTCATGTCGACCTCGTGGACCTGGGTCAGCTGTGCGGTGGCCTGCAGCGATTCGCGGGTCTTCTTGGCGGTGATCTGACGGATCCGGCTGGCCTTTTGGGTGGTGCCACGCAGGTGCGCCAGCGCAGGCGCCGGGGTAGGCGCCGGTGGTGCCGCAGCGGGGGCGGCGGCCGCGGGCTGCGCCGCCGGCGCGGGTGGCGGCGCTTTCTTGGCTTCGGCGGCGGCGAGTACGTCCTGTTTGCGGATGCGCCCGCCGACGCCGGTACCGGTCACTTCGTTGAGGTCAATGTTGTTGTCGGCAGCCAGTTTTCGCACGAGCGGCGTGACGTAGGGCGTGGTTGGTGCTTGGCCGGCGGGCTCCGGCTCGGGTGCAGGCGGCGCGGCCGGCTTGGCCTCCGGGTGCGGTGTGGGCTCGGGTTTGGGCTCGGGCTGCGGCGCCGGCGGGGCCTGCGGTTCGGGTGCCGGCTTGGCGGCGGGCGCAGCGGCGCCGGTGCCGATCCTGGCCAGCTCGCCACCGACCGAAACGGTGACGTCCTCGTCGGCGGTGATGCTGACCAGCGTGCCGGCCACCGGGGACGGGATCTCGGTGTCGACCTTGTCCGTGGACACCTCGACCAGCGGCTCGTCGACCTCGACCACGTCGCCGACCTTCTTCAGCCAGCGGGTCACCGTGCCCTCGGTGACCGACTCGCCGAGTTCGGGCATCAGCACGGGCGTGGTCGCACCGGTTGCGGCGGCCTCGCCGTCCGGTGATGCCGCGGCGGGTTGCGGCTCGGGTTCCGGCTCCGGCTGGGCCGCCGGCTGCGCCTCGGGTTGCGCCTCGGCTTGCGGCTCCGGTTGCGCTTCGGGAGCTTGCCCGCCGGCGGGTTGTCCGCCGTCGCCCTCGGCGGCGTCGCCGATGATGGCCAGCTCGCCGCCGACCTCGACGGTGTCGTCCTCCTGGGCGATGATCTTGGTCAGCACACCGGCCGCCGGCGACGGGATTTCGGTGTCGACCTTGTCGGTGGACACCTCGAGCAGCGGCTCGTCGAGTTCGACCGTGTCGCCTTCCTGTTTGAGCCAGCGGGTGACCGTCCCTTCGGTGACGCTCTCACCGAGCGCCGGCATCTGGACTGAGAAGGCCATCTCTGTTGACTCCTCGATCGATCGGTCGGTCGGCACGGGTCGACCTCTGGCTTACCACAGCATCCTTTCACTGCGGCGCGGCCGGCACTCACCCAGGGCAGAGTCGCCTGCCGGGCTCTTGACACCCCTGTAGCGCCCGGGCAGTGTCGAAACACGCTCGCTACCAACGGTATGAGCTACTGGCCGTCACAGTAAGTCTCGGATGAGGAGTGCGATGGCAGCCCCACGACGGTTCGTCGACAGCGCCGACGGTGTCCGCCTGGCGGTCTACGAGGAAGGCAACGCCGATGGACCCACGGTCGTGCTGGTGCACGGCTGGCCGGACTCACACGTGCTGTGGGACGGCGTGGTCCCACTGCTGGCCGAGCGCTTCCGGATCGTCCGCTACGACAACCGCGGCGTCGGCGGATCCTCGGCGCCCAAGCGGGTTTCGGCGTACACCATGGCCCGTTTCGCCGACGACTTCGCCGCCGTCGTCGACGCGTGCAGCCCCGGTCAGCCGGTGCACGTGCTGGCCCACGACTGGGGATCGGTAGGAGTGTGGGAATTCCTGGGCCGGGACGGCGCCGGCGAGAAGGCGGCGTCGTTCACCTCGGTGTCCGGGCCGAGCCAGGACCACCTCGTCGACTACATCCTCACCGGCCTGCGGCGCCCGTACCGGCCGCGCAGCTTTGTGCGGGCGCTCAGCCAGGCGCTGCGGCTGAGCTACATGGCGGTCTTTTCGATACCGGTGCTGGCGCCGCTGGTGGTCCGTGCGGCGTTGTCCAGCCCGCGATTGCGCCGCGCACTGACCACGGGCGTCCCCGCCGCGCAGGTCCACCACTCCGACAGGCTCGCCGCAGACGCGGCGAGGTCGCTGAAAACCTACCGCGCCAACTACTTTCGGTCGTTCGCGCATCACCGTCGCGACCACTACGTCGACGTGCCGGTGCAACTCGTCGTCAACACCGAAGACCGCTACGTGCGGCCGTACGGCTACGACGCCACCGCGCGCTGGGTGCCGCGGCTGTGGCGCCGCGACATCAAGGCCGGGCACTGGTCGCCGATGTCGCACCCGCAGGTGCTGGCGGCCGCGGTGCATGAACTCGCCGACCTGACCGAGGGCAAACCGCCCTGCCGTGCCCTGCGGCGCGCGCAGGTCGGTCGTCGGCGCGACTACTTCACCGACATGCTGGTGTCGGTGACCGGGGCGGGCAGCGGCATCGGCCGGGCCACCGCCTATGCGTTCGCTCGCGAGGGCGCCGAGGTCATCGTCAGCGATATCGACGACGCTGCGGTCAAGGACACTGCCGCCGAGATCGCGGCGCGCGGCGGCGTCGCACACGCCTACCTACTTGACGTCGCCGACGCCGGGGCCGTCGAGGCGTTCGCCGAGCAGGTCTGCGCCGAGCACGGCGTGCCCGACATCGTCGTCAACAACGCCGGCATCGGGCAGGCCGGCCGGTTCCTCGACACCCCGCCCGAGGAATTCGACCGGGTTCTCGACGTCAACTTCGGCGGCGTGGTCAACGGCTGCCGCGCGTTCGCCCGGCGGCTGGTCGAGCGCGGCGCCGGTGGGCACATCGTCAACGTCTCCTCGATGGCGGCCTACGCGCCGTCACAGCAGCTGAACGCGTACTGCACGTCCAAGTCCGCGGTGTACATGTTCTCCGACTGCCTGCGCGCCGAACTGGACGCGGCCGGCGTCGGGCTGACCACGATCTGTCCCGGCGTCATCGACACCAACATCGTGCACACCACCCGATTCGACGCGCCGTCCGGACAGACCGAGCAGGCCGAGGGTCGACGGGCCCAGCTGGAGAAGATGTTCGCGCTGCGCCGCTACGGCCCGGACAAGGTGGCCGAGGCCATTGTCGCGGCCGTCAAGAAACACAAGGCGATCCGGCCGGTGGCGCCCGAGGCCTATCTGCTCTACGGCGTGTCCCGAATAGCGCCGCAGGCCTTACGCAGCACCGCGCGCCGCCGGTTGGTGTAGCCGAGAAGTTCACGCATCGTCGATCGCCGGCGTGGGTACCCGCAGGGATCGAGCCCGATGCGAAAGGAACCCTGGCGATGGCCGCAACACGCGAACTGTCCGCGATTCGTGACGTGCACGCGTCCTGTCATCAGGTCTGGGATGTGCTGGCCGACGGGTGGACCTACAGCCAGTGGGTGGTCGGCAACAGCCGCACTCGGGCCGTCGACTCGAATTGGCCGGAGCCCGGCGCGGCCATCCGGCACTCGATCGGCGTGTGGCCGCTGGTGATCGACGACCAGACGTCGGTCGAGAAATGCGAGCCGCTGCACGAGCTGGTACTGCGAGCGGGACTCGGGCCGTTGGGCGCGGCACGAATCACCATGCGACTGCACGAGATTCCGGACGGCTGCCGGGTCGAGATGATCGAAGTGCCCGCCGAGGGACCGGTCCGGGTCATTCCCGATCCGCTGACATTGGTTGCCATCTACCCCCGCAACCGCGAGTGCATCTTGCGGCTGGCGGCACTGGCCGAACGCCTGGACCCCAGCCAGGTGAAGTGACGGCCGGACATGGCCGCTGAGCAATTCGATGCGGTGGTGGTCGGGTCGGGCCCCAATGGCCTTGCCGCCGGAGTTGCCTTGGCAGAAGCGGGCCGACGCGTTGTGATCCTGGAAGGGTCGGACACCCCCGGCGGCGGTTCCCGATCCGGGCATGTGACCGGTGACGAGTCCGTGCACGACATCTGCTCGGCAATACACCCACTGGGCATGGCCTCTCCGGCCTTCCGGCGTTGGCCGCTGCACGATTACGGCCTGGAGTGGATCTTCACCCCCATCGAGGCGGCGCACCCTCTCGACGACGGCAGCGCGGTCGCACTGTATCGCGACGTGAGTAAGACCGCTGCCGGAATGGGCGCCGACAAGGACGCCTACCAGAAGTTGTTAACTCCGTTGGTGTCCAAGGGGATCGAGCTGTTCGACACCATCTTCGACCCGTTTCCGCCCAAGCATCCGATGACCGTCGCGAAGTTCGGCCGCGTCGGAATAGCCTCGATCGCAGGCCTTTCGAAGCGCCGCTTTCACGACGAGCGTGCACCGGCACTACTGGCCGGCATGGCCGCGCATTCGTTCATGCCGCTCAGCCTCTTCGGTACGGCTGCCGCAGCTCTGATGTTCGCCACCAGCGCGCACCGAACCGGCTGGCCGATGCCCCGGGGCGGATCGCAGAAGATCGCCGATGCGCTGCTGGGATATTTCGAGCACTTGGGCGGCGAAATCCGGTTGGGCCACTGGGTTCGACGGCTCGCGGATGTGCCTGCCCACCGGGTGCTCATGCTCGACGTCGCGCCGACGCAAGTGGCGTCGATACTCGGCGACAGTGTGCCTGCTTGGTATCGGCGTCTTTACGCGAATTACCGGTACGGCCCGGGGCTTTGCAAAGTGGACTACCTGTTGGACGGCCCCATCCCATGGCGTGCCGACGAGTGCACGCAGGCGGCGACCGTGCATCTCGGCGGAGCCCTGCCGCAGATCGCTGCGGGCGAGTCGGCGGTGAACAAGGGGCGGCATCCGGACAAGCCGTTCGTGCTGCTGGCCAACCAGAGCCGGTTCGATCCGACCCGGGCGCCCGTCGGTCAAGAGACGGTGTGGACGTATTGCCATGTGCCGTACGGATCTACGGTCGACATGTCGGAGGCCATCGGTCGTCAGATCGAACGGTTCGCGCCGGGGTTCGCCGACAGGATCGTCAAGAAGGTGACGACTACCGCCAAGGAGCAGGAAGCTCACAACCCCACCATGTGTGGCGGTGTGATCAACGGCGGCTTGCAGGATCCGCTGCGCTACATGGTGAACGTGGCCGTCGCACTGCGGCCTTACGGGCTACCGCGCCGCGGCACGTACTTGTGCTCGTCGTTCACGCCACCCGGCCCGGGAGTTCACGGCATGCCGGGGTATTTGGCTGCCCGAAGCGCATTACGGACCGACCTGCGGTGAGCGCTTCGAATATGCGCTTGTGTCAACCGTTTTCGGCGATGTCCTCGAGCACGGCAATCATGGTGCGGGTCGGTACGCCGGTGCCGCCCTTGGGGGTGTATCCCCACGGGCTGCCGGTGTTGTAGGCCGGCCCGGCGACGTCGATGTGCGCCCAGGCGACCCCGTCGGCGACGAATTCGCGCAGGAACACCCCGGCCACCAGCATCCCGGCGAAGCGCTGACCGCTGACGTTGGCCAGGTCGGCCACCGTCGACTTCAGGTCGTCCTTGAGTTCGTCGGGCAGCGGCATCGGCCAGCCGTTCTCGCCGACTTGCTGGGAAATCGCGGCGACCCGGTCGCGGAACTCGTCGCTGCCCATCACCCCGGGGGTCCGGCTGCCCAGTGCTACCGTCTGCGCGCCGGTCAGCGTCGACGTCTCGATCAGGTAGTTCGGGTTGTCCTCGCAGGCCCGCACGATGGCGTCGGCCAAAATGAGCCGTCCCTCGGCGTCGGTGTTGAGCACCTCGACGGTCCTGCCGCCGTACTGGGTCAGCACGTCGCCGGGGCGCTGCGCGGTTGCCGACGGCATGTTCTCGGCCATCGGCACGGTGGCGATCACGTCGATCGGCAGCTTGAGCTGAGCCGCCAGCGTCATGGTCGCGATGACCGCCGCGGCACCGCCCATGTCGGAGGTCATGTAGTGCATGTTGGCGGCCGGTTTGATCGAGATGCCGCCAGTGTCGAACGTGATGCCCTTGCCGACCAGCGCCACCGTCTTGGCTTGTTTGGGGTTTTTGGCCAGCCGCGACCCGCGGTGCACCAGCCGCACCAGCCGCGGCGGACGCGACGAGCCCTGGCCCACTCCGATCACCCCGCCATAGCCGCCCTTCTGCAGCGCTTTCTCGTCGAGCACCTCGACCTCCAGGCCGGTGGATTCACCCAAAGCCTTTGCGCGCGTAGCGAATTCAGCCGGAAACAGGTGGCTGGGGGGGGTGTTGACCAGATCGCGGGCGGTGGCCACGGCGGCCGCGACCGCGGCGGCGTGGGCGGCGTCGGACTTGGCGCCGGCCGCCGTCGAGAGCGCGGTGATCTTGCGCAGCCCCGGGTCCTTGGGCGCCGTCTTGTCGCTGCGGAAGGCGGTGAAGCGGTAGCCGCCCAGGATCAGCCCCTCGACGGCGGCGGTGAGGTTCAACTCGCTCAGCGTGGTGACGACGGCCTCGGCGCCGTTGAGCGACCGGGCCGCCGTACCGGCGGCGCGGCGGATCACGTCGGCGGGCCACTCGTCGCGCGGCTTACCCAGGCCGACGGCCAGCACGCTGCCCACCGGAAGCGACGAGACCACCAGGCGGTGCACCTGCTCGCTGCCGCCTTTGGCGCCCAGCGCCTGCAGCCCGGCCTCGATCTCGGCGACGGCGTCGGCGCCCAGGAACGGCCCGGCCGCCGCGACGGTTGCCCCGGGCCGGTCCTCGTCGCCCGTCGACACCACCGGCACGACCAGCACGGACTTGGCGATCCCGCGGCTCGGCAGCGAGGAAGAGACGGTGACGGACGGCGACTGGTAACCGGGTGCGGTGCTCACGGCCAACCACCCTAGTCACCGGGGCCGGCGTGCAGGTCATAGGCCGTCACGGGGGCGTCAAAACCCTTGAGTGTCAACGGCTCCTGCAGGATGGCCGGCCAGTCCGGCAGCGCGTCGTGCACAGCTGCCGCGGCCAGGATCTGCCCGGGCTGCGCGGCCGCGACCAGCCGGGACGCCAGGTTGACCGCGTTGCCGAAGTAGTCGCCGTTCATCGCCAGCACCTCGCCGTAGCCCAGACCGGCCCGGACCTGCAGCCCGACCTGGCGGGCCTGCGGGTGGTCGACGAGGTCGGTGGCCGCCCGGACCAGCCGTTCCGGTGTGGGGCTCACCCACATCACGGCGTCGCCGATGAACTTCACGATCCGCCCGCCGTCGGCGTGCACCACGTCGGAGACAGTGGCCGAAAAGCCGTTGAGCAGTGTCGACAACTCTGCGGGCGTCAGCATCTGGGTCAACGCGGTGAAGCCGGACAGGTCCACGAAACCGACACCGCACACCACACTCGGCGACGGGCCCGGCACGACTCCCTCGATAAAGGTCCGAGCGCTGGTCAGGTGATGGCGGTGGACCGCGTCCATCATCGCGCCGACCCGAGGGATGTACTGCGCAACCGAACGGTAGACCTTTGCCGTGGTCAACTCGTCGCCGGAATGCCCCAGCCACAGGTCGGGTTGGCCGGCACGGATCATCGACGACTCGGCCTCGGCCAGCCGCGCGACAGAGGCGCCGAGTACCCGTAGGAACCCGGATGCGGCGTCGTCGCCGAAGTCGGCCTTCATGGCCGCCCAGGTCGCCAGCGCGTCGACGTCGGCTTGGCTCAACGTGGGAGTGTCGGAGTCTGCGACAGTCAGGCCCAGCATGGCCCAGGCGTGCTCGACGTCCTCGACCGGCAGACCCAGCGCGTCGGCGGCCGTCCTCAGCGTGTGGATCGGCGGACCCGACGACTGCAGGGCGTCACCGCCGAGTCCGAACAGCCTGCCCTGGCGCTCGGCGTTGACCATCTCATCGGCGCTGAAGCCCAGGCCGGCCAGATATTCGATGAGCGGCGCTCGCTCACGCGCGTTGGCGATACCGAGCGCCTCAAGCGCGTCAAAATCCAAGTAGTCGACCACCTGATTAGTGTGGAGCACCGTGCCCGAAAACCTGCAGCACGGACCGCTGGAAGGCCGCCACCGTGAGCTTGGCGCCAGTTTTGCGGAGTTCGGCGGCTGGCTGATGCCGGTGTCGTATGCCGGCACCGTCAGCGAGCACACCGCAACCCGCACCGCCGTAGGCCTGTTCGACGTCAGCCACCTCGGCAAGGCGGTGGTGCGCGGACCGGGCGCCGCCGAGTTCGTCAACTCCGCGCTGACCAACGACCTGCGTCGCATCGGACCCGGCAAGGCGCAATACACGTTGTGCTGCAACGAATCCGGCGGCGTCATCGACGACTTGATCGCCTACTACGTAAGCGACGACGAGATCTTCCTGGTGCCCAACGCCGCCAACACCGCCGCGGTGGTGGCCGCGTTGCGGGCCGCCGCGCCCGCCGAACTGAGCATCACCGACGAGCACCGCTCCTACGCGGTCCTGGCGGTGCAGGGACCGCGGTCGGTCGACGTGCTCGACGAGCTCGGGCTGCCCATCGGCATGGACTACATGGCATATGCTGACGCGTCGTTTTCCGGGGTGCCGGTGCGGGTGTGCCGCAGTGGATACACCGGCGAACACGGCTACGAGCTGCTGCCGCCCTGGGAATCGGCCGGGGTGGTGTTCGACGCGCTGGTGGCGGCGGTGAGCCGGGCGGGCGGGCAGCTGGCGGGGCTGGGTGCCCGCGACACGCTGCGCACCGAGATGGGCTACCCGCTACACGGCCACGAACTGTCTGCCGACATTTCGCCGCTGCAGGCCGGGTGCGGCTGGGCGATCGGCTGGAAGAAGGAGGCGTTCTTCGGCCGGGAGGCGTTGTTGGCCGAGAAGGCAGCGGGCCCGTCACGGCGGTTGCGCGGCCTGCGGGCGGTCGGCCGCGGGGTGTTGCGGGCCGGGCTGACGGTGCTCGACGGCGACCGCCGGGTCGGGGTCACCACGTCGGGAACCTTCTCTCCGACACTGCAAGTCGGCATCGCGCTGGCGCTGATCGACGCCGACGCCGGCATCGAGGACGGCCGGCACGTCACCGTCGACGTCCGCGGGCGCGCCGTCGAGTCCGAGGTGGTGCGACCGCCGTTCGTCGACGCGAAAACTCGATAGCGGGCAGCTATACAATCTCAGGATGACCAGCGGCCTTCTCGAGTTCACGGTTTCTCGCACTGCAAACCCGACGGCCGACGAGGTACGCGAATCGATCCTGCGCGACCCGGGCTTCGGCCGCCACCACACCGACCACATGGTCTCGATCGACTACACCGACGGGCGGGGTTGGCACGACGCGCGGGTCATCGGCTACGGCCCGATCGAGCTGGATCCGTCGGCGATCGTGCTGCACTACGCGCAAGAGGTGTTCGAGGGGCTCAAGGCCTACCGTTGGGCGGACGGGTCGATCGTGTCGTTTCGTCCCGACGCCAACGCCGCCCGAATGCGGTCGTCGGCGCGGCGGATCGCGATACCCGAACTGCCCGACGAGTTGTTCATCGAGTCGCTGCGGCAGCTGATCGCCGTCGACAACGCCTGGGTGCCGCCCGCCGGCGGCGAAGAGTCGTTGTATTTGCGGCCGTTCGTGGTTGCCACCGAGCCGGGGCTGGGGGTTCGCCCCGCCAAGCAGTACCGCTATCTGGTGCTGGCCTCGCCGGCCGGCGCGTACTTCCCGCGCGGCCTGCGGCCGGTCACCGTCTGGGTGTCGACGGAATACGTGCGGGCCAGCCCCGGCGGCACTGGCGCGGCGAAATTCGGCGGCAACTACGCCGCGTCGCTGGTGGCTCAGGCCCAAGCCGCGGAAAACGGTTGCGAGCAGGTGGTGTGGCTCGACGCCGTCGAGCGCCGCTACGTCGAAGAGATGGGCGGCATGAACATCTTCTTCGTGTTCGGCAGCGGCGGCTCGGCGCGGTTGGTCACCCCGGAGCTGTCCGGTGCGCTGCTGCCCGGCATTACCCGGGATTCGTTGCTGCAGTTGGCAACTGACGCAGGCTTCGCGATCGAGGAACGCAAGATCGACGTCGACGAGTGGCAGAAGAAGGCCGCCGCCGGTGAGATCACCGAGGTGTTCGCGTGCGGCACCGCCGCCGTCATCACCCCGATCGCCCGCGTCAAGTACGGCGACGCCGAATTCACCGTCGGCGACGGCGAACCCGGCGAAGTGACGATGGCGCTGCGCGACACGCTGACCGGAATCCAGCGCGGCACCTTCGCCGACACCCACGGCTGGATGACCCGGCTGGGTTAAGCGCCGTTAAGCGCGGCCAGCGACACCGCGGTCAGCGTCGTGGTCAATTCGATCGCGGCGCCCAGCACGTCGCCGCTGATGCCGCCGAACCGGCGCACGCAATGCGCCACCAGTGCCGCCGAGCAGGCCAGCGCCACCAGCACCGCTACCGGCCCGCACCACAGCCGCGGCCCCGCCCACAGCGACGCCACGCCCAGCGCCGCGATCCAGGCCACCGCCACCACCGCCGGCTGGGTGCCGGCGACGAGAAGGCCCAGCGTGCTGCCCTCGGCTGCGGGCACCGACCGGCGGCAGGCCAGCACGGCCGCCACACGTCCGGCGGTGACTGCGACGACAATGCCGACCGCGCTGAGCATCGGAAAGGCGAAGCCCTGCAGCGCGATCACCAGCACCACGGCAGCCACCCCGAACGGCCCGGTCGACCCGTCGCGCATTACCGCTCGGGCGCGCTCGGGCGACCCGTAGCAGCCCAGCCCGTCGGTGGTATCGGCCACCCCGTCGATGTGCAGCCCGCGGGTGGCGGCCAGCAGGGCGGTCACTGCCAGTAACCCGGCCAGCGGGTTGCCTGCGCCGAACGCCATCGACCCGCCCCATGCCACAGCTGCGGCCAGCCCGCCCAGCGCGGCGCCGACCACCGGCAGCGCCGTGATCGCACCGCCGCCCAGCGGGCGTCCGCCGGTCCCGGGGATCACCGTGGCGAATCCGAAAGCCGTTGCGAGAGAGCGCATCACGATGAGGTACGGGTCGAGACACCGGCCGCGGCAAAGGTGGACATCGACGACAGCGCTGCCACCGCCGCCCGCAGCACCGGCAGGGCCAGCGTCGCACCGGTGCCTTCGCCCAGGCGCATCCGCAGATCGAGGATCGGGTCCAGCTCTAATGCCGCCAACGCCATCGCGTGCGCCGGTTCGGGGGAGCGGTGAGCAGCTTGCCACCATTGCCGTGCACCGGGTGCCAGGCGTTCGGCGATCAGCGCCGCGGCCGTCACCGCCAGCCCGTCGAGCAGCAGCGGTGTGCGCCGAACCGCGGCCTGCGCGCAGAACCCGGCGATCGCCGCCAGATCCGCTCCGCCGCAACACCGCAGCAGCCCGGCCGGATCGGATTTCACCGTGCGGGCCCGGAACAGCGCGTCGCGCACCGCCGCCGTCTTGCGCATCCAGCCGGCATCGTCGATGCCGGTGCCGTAGCCGACCGCCGCCACCGGTTCGGTACCAGTCAATGCCGCCACCAAAACCGTTGCCGCCGTGGAATTCCCGATCCCCATATCGCCGGCGATCAACAGGTCGGCCCCGGCGTCGACCTCTTCGTCGGCGATTCGCCGGCCGGCATCGATTGCGGCCGTGGTTTCGGCGTCGGTCAGCGCATCCTCGACCGCGATGTTACCGCTGCCACGCCGGACCCTGTGTGCCCCAATGCGTTCCGACATCGGCTCGGCATCCACCGCGATATCGGCGACCCGCACCGTCGCGCCCGCGACATCGGCCAGCGCGTTGATCGCCGCCCCGCCGGCGTCGATGTTGGCCACCATCTGGGCGGTGACCTCCGGCGGATAAGCGGATACCCCCGATCGGGCGACGCCATGGTCACCGGCGAACACCACCACCCGTGCCCGCTCGAATTGTCGTGGCGGGCAATGCCCCTGACACGAAGCGACCCACACCGACAGATCCTCGAGCCGGCCCAGTGCACCCGTCGGCTTGGTCAACGTGTCCTGGCGAGCGCGGGCCGCCGCCGCACTGGCCGCATCGGGCGGCGACACCGGACCGAATGTCATCCGCTGCCCGAGGGCTTGATCTGCACGGGCTGTCCCGCGATCACCAACACCACCCGTTCGCACAGGTCGGCCAGCCGCTGGTTGACCGTGCCCAATTCGTCGGCGAACCGCCGGCCCGACGCCGTGGTAGGCACCACCATCAGCCCGACCTCCGGACTGACCAGCACCAACGGTGAAGCGAAAGCGGTGACCGCGGCGATCATGTCGTCGACATCGTCCGATATCAATCCGTACTCCCAGCCGCGGCGGTCGAGGACGGCAGCCAACCAGCCGCCGACGTCGTCGACGAGCGTTGGCACGCTCGGCAACTCCCGCAATTGTGCTGCGATGTCGTCGCCTTCGACGGTCGACCAGTGCTCGGGCCTGCGGGCCCGATGCTCGGCGATGCGCTCCAGCCAGCCCGCCTCCGCGTCGGCCACCGATCCGGTGGCCAGGTAACGCACGGGCTCAACGGGTTCCAGCGATTCGGCGATGGCGGCCTCCGCCCACTGGGACTTACCCGACTTGATGCCGCCGAGCACCAGCGTTCGCATGGCAGATCAGGTGACTTTGCTGCCGCGCTTGACCTGTGGCCGCGGCGCCCGCATCCGACGCAGCTGGGACGCCCGACCGGCCGCGTAAAGACCTAGCTTCCAACGGCTTTCGGTGTTGTCCGGGAACTTCTCGTCAACCAGCCTGCTGATCTTGCGGCCCAAGATGATCCCGTCGAGCATCATGAGCACCATCAACGCCATCATCGCGGGCGAGGAGTAGAACTGCAGCTGCGGAACGGCGAACATGACGAACATCAGCCCCAGCGCCGACGGCATGAACAGCCCCAGCACATTCCGGCGCGAATCGACCACATCGCGGACGAACCGGCGTACCGGCCCCTGGTCGCGCGGCAGCAGGTAGGCCTCGTCGCCGGCCATCATGCGTTCGCGGCGTTGCGACATCTGGGCCCGGCGCGCGGCGCTCTGAGCTTTGCGTTCTTCTCGGGACAGCTTGGGGCCGGCCAATGACTTGCGGCGGGCGCGGGCTTCCGCGGCGGTCATCGGCGCCGGGGCGACCGGGCCGCGACGCCGGTCGCTTCGTTTGGGTGTGGGCCGGCCCTTCGGCGCGGTGGTGCGTGACCCGCGAGAAGCGCCGGAGGTGACGACGTCGTCGTCGACCGCCGGTGCGTCGGGCTCCTCCGCGGCGCCGGTCTCGTCTTTCTTGCGGCCGAGCAGCTTCACAGTCGCAAGGTTACTTCGCACCCGTTCTCCGTTGCGATGCGCCTTTGCGGGCCGCGGCTTCGCCGCGCTTGCGATCGCCGCTACATTCTGTGGAATGAGCAGCTCGGGGGCTGATCACCCGGCCCTGCGGATCCTGATCGCCCCCGATTCCTACGGCGACAGCATGACCGCCGTGCAGGCCGCCGCCGCCATTGCCGCGGGCTGGAACAGGTCCCGTCCCAGCGACCAGATCACCATTGCGCCGCAGTCCGACGGCGGCCCAGGGTTCGTCACCGTGCTGGCGGAGCGGCTGGGGGAGCTGCGTCGGCTGCGGGTATCGGGTCCGTTGGACGGCGAGGTGGACGCCGAGTGGGTGTACGACCCCGCCTCGGCCACGGCATACCTCGGGTGCGCGGAAGCCTGCGGTTTGGCCTTGCTCGGCGGGCCGCCGACGCCGCAGACCGCGCTGGCCGCCCACAGCCGCGGTGTCGGGCAGCTCATCGCCGCGGCGCTGGACGCCGGCGCGGCGCGCATCGTGGTCGGTCTGGGCGGCAGCGCCAGCACCGACGGCGGTCGCGGCCTGATCAATGCACTCGGCGGTCTGGACACGGCGCGCCACCGCCTGGCCGGGATCGAGCTCGTCGCCGCCTCCGACGTCGAATACCCGCTGCTGGGGCCGTGGGGCGCCGCCCGCGTCTTCGGGCCGCAAAAGGGCGCCGACGCGCGCACCGTCGCCGAGCTGGAGCAGCGGCTCGCCAAGTGGGCCGTCGAGCTGGACACGGCGGCCGGGCGCAAGGTGAGCGCCGAGCAGGGCGCCGGCGCGGCCGGCGGGATCGGCGCGGCCCTGCTCGCGTTGGGCGCCCGCTGCGAATCGGGCGCGGCGATCATCGCCGAGCACACCGGCCTGGCCGACGACATTGCCGCCGCCGATCTCATCGTCACCGGTGAGGGGCAGTTGGACGAGCAGTCCCTGCACGGCAAGGTGGTCGGGTCGCTGGCGACCGCCGCGCGCTCACGGCAGGTTCCGGTGCTGGTGCTGGCCGGCCAGGTCTGCCTCGACGGTTCGGCGCAGCGGGCGGCGGGCATTGTGGCCTATGCAATCGCCGACTACGCCGGTTCGGTGCGGCTGGCCTTGGTCGATGCCGTCAACCAGCTCATGGGGCTGGCCACTGCGGCGGCAGCGCAACTCGGGAATAGCGACATAACAAGGTACCGTTGAGGCAGTGGGCTTAGCGCCCAATCGATTGCACTGAGCAGATTAGGCACATAGGGAGAAGCAATGACTGTTCAGGACGAGTCAGCCGCCAAGACCCACGGCGTGATTCTGACCGACGCCGCGGCAGCCAAGGCGAAGTCACTGCTGGACCAAGAGGGCCGCGACGACCTGGCGCTGCGTATCGCCGTCCAGCCGGGTGGCTGCGCCGGATTGCGCTACAACCTGTTCTTCGACGACCGCTCGCTCGACGGTGACCTGACGGCGGAGTTCGGTGGCGTGACGCTGACGGTCGACCGGATGAGCGCGCCCTACGTGCAAGGCGCCTCGATCGACTTCGTCGACACCATCGAGAAGCAGGGCTTCACGATCGACAACCCGAACGCCACCGGCTCCTGCGCCTGCGGCGACTCGTTCAACTAGTAGGTTCCGGCCGTCCGCAGGACGTAGGAGCACACCAGCACCTGGTTGTGCTGGAACAGCAGCTGGGCGATGCCCTGCACGTTGTCGCGCGGCCGACCCCCGGTCGCGGGGGTGACCCGCATGGTGAACAACACCTGCGCCTGGTAGTTCGACCAGTAGACGATCTTGTCGATCGACGTCACTTGCGCGTTGGAGAACTGCTTGCGAAAAGCGTCGCTGGACAGTTTGGCCAGCGCCTGGTCGGATCGCCGGTCCCGCACGGCGTCATAGATGCCGCACAGCGTGTTGCGGGCGATCGCTTCGGTATCGCGGTGTTGCAGCGCGTTCAGATAGCCCTGGATCGCCGTTTTAGCCGTCGTCTCGGAAAACACCCCGGCCGAGGTCGATCCGCTTTGCCGCGCGCCGTAGACGATCGCCGTGGTCATCGCGGCGATCACCAGCAGGGCCACCAGCGCACCGATGACCAGTCGCTTGCGCTTCCGCTTGGGGTAGGGCACCGGCGGCGGCAACATCCCCGGGTAGGCGGCCGACGGCGGCGCGGCTTCGGTTGTTTGTCCCGGGTCCGTCTCCGGCGGGTAGGCCTGCGGGTTGGGGATGGGCTGGCTCGGGTGCGGGTCGGTGAACGGCGGTCCGTCGGCGCCGACCCCATGGTTCGCCGAGTACGGACCGGGCATTCGGGCCTTCTCCTAAGCTGGTTGACTCCGGCTGCTCTAGGCAGGCTAGCGCAAGGGCGACCGCCGCCGCGCGTAAGCTTAGCTAGACGAGCTTACGAATGAAGGGTGGATTTTTCGTGACGATCGCGGTGACCGGTTCGATTGCAACTGACCATCTGATGCGGTTCCCGGGCCGGTTTTCCGAACAACTGCTCGCCGACCACCTGCAAAAAGTTTCGTTGAGCTTCCTCGTCGACGACCTGGTGATCCATCGCGGTGGGGTCGCCGGAAACATGGCCTACGCCATCGGCGTGCTCGGCGGCGACGTGGCGCTGGTCGGCGCGGCCGGCGACGACTTCGGGGACTACCGCGATTGGCTGCAAGCCCATGGGGTGAACTGCGACAACGTGCTGATCTCGGACACGGCGCACACCGCGCGGTTCGTCTGCACTACCGACCTGGAGATGGCCCAGATCGCGTCGTTTTACCCGGGCGCCATGTCGCAGGCCCGCGACATTTCGCTGGCCGACGTGGTGTCGGCGATCGGCACGCCGGAACTGGTGATCGTCGGCGCCAACGACCCGGAGGCGATGTTCGGCCACACCGAGGAGTGCCGCAAACTCGGTCTGGCCTTCGCCGCCGACCCTTCGCAGCAGCTGGCGCGGTTGAGCGGCGAGGAGATCCGCCGGCTGATCGACGGTGCCACCTACCTGTTCACCAACGACTACGAGTGGGACCTGCTGCTGTCCAAGACCGGCTGGACCGAAGCCGACGTGATGGCGCAGGTGGGGCTGCGGGTCACCACGCTGGGCGCCAAGGGCGTCGACATCGTCGACCGCGACGGCACCACCATCCACGTCGGTGTGGTGCCCGAGACCAGCCAGGTCGACCCCACCGGCGTGGGTGACGCCTTCCGGGCGGGCTTTTTGACCGGCCGCAGCGCGGGCCTGGGCCTGGAGAGGTCCGCGCAGCTCGGGTCCTTGGTGGCGGTGCTGGTGCTCGAGTCGACCGGTACGCAGGAATGGGACTGGGACCGCGACGCCGCGGTGACCCGGCTGGCCGGTGCCTACGGCGATGACGCCGCCAAGGAGATCGCGGCCGCGCTGGCCTAGTGAGCCGCTACAACTGCACCGGGTAGTGCGGTTCGGCGATCTGCGGCACCACGGAGTGCTCGACGAAGATCGCGTGCCACAGCATGAAGATCAGCACCGTCCACAGGCGACGGCTGTGATCCATTGCGCCGCAACGGTGTTCGTCGAGCATCCGGCGCACTTCGGCGATGTCCACCAGATGGTCGGTCTGCGAGGAATCCGTCATCGCGTACGCCCACTCCAGCAGCTCGCCGGCGCGTAGCCAGTGCCGAATCGGAACCGGGAAGCCCAATTTCGGCCGGTTGAGCACATGCGCCGGGACAATGGGCTCCAGCGCGCGGCGCAGTGCGTACTTGGTCGTCCGGCGAGTGATCTTGGCCTGCGACGGAAGACGGGATGCCACCGCGAACACCTCGGGGTCCAAGAACGGCACCCGCAGCTCCAACGAGTTGGCCATCGTCATCTTGTCGGCCTTGACCAGGATGTCGCCGCGCAGCCAGGTGAACAGGTCGATGTGCTGCATGCGGGCCACCGGATCCCAGCCCGCCGACTGCGCATACACCGGCGCCGTCACGTCCGTGTGGGTCCACTCCGGGCGGAAACCGGGCAGCACGTCGCGCAGTTGGTCGTCGGAGAAGCTGCGGGCATTGCCGTAGTAGCGCTCCTCGAGCGTCAGCGATCCGCGATGCAGCAGGCTCTTGCCGCGCATCCCGGTCGGCAGCGGTTTTGACATCTTGCCCACCCCGCGCCGCAGCCGTGGCGGCAGATAGTCGAAAGGCTTGAGCGACAACGGTTCCCGGTAGATGGTGTAGCCGCCGAACAGCTCGTCCGCGCCCTCGCCGGACAGCACGACCTTCACGTGTTTCCGGGCCTCGCGCGCCACGAAGAACAGCGGTACCAGCGCCGGGTCGGCCACGGGTTCGTCGAGATACCAGACGATTTCAGGCAGCGCGGCGACGAACTCGTCGGGGCTGACCACCTTGGCGACGTGCCGGGCGCCTATCGCCTCGGCCGAGGCGACGGCCACGTCGATTTCGGAGAATCCTTCGCGCTCGAAGCCCGTGGTGAACGTGATCAGCTTGGGATTGTGGCGGATGGCCAGCGCCGCGATCGCGGTGGAGTCGATGCCGCCGGACAGGAACGCGCCGACGGTGACGTCGGCGCGCATGTGCTTGGCCACCGAGTCTTCGAGCACCGCGGTGATCTCGTCGTAGCGGGCCTGCTCGGTGCCCCGGGTGATCGGCGCGACGGCGAACCGGGGCACGAAGTAGCGCGTCGTCTCGGGTTCCGCTCCCGGCCGCACCCGTAGGTAGCAACCGGATTCCAGCCGTCGCACCCCGCGGTGCAGGGTTTCGGGCTCCGGCACATACTGCAGTACCGTGTAGTGCTGCACCGCCCGCTCGTCGATGCTGGTGTCGAAGCCGATCACCTCGGCCAACTCCAGCAGGCACTTTTTCTCGCTGGCCACCGCGGTGCCGGCGGTCCCGGTTGCCACGAAGAGCGGCTTGATGCCGAACGGGTCACGCGCGCAAAACAATTCGCCGGCAGCAGAGTCCCACAGCGCGAACGCGAACATGCCCCGCAGCCGGGTCAGCGCGTCGGTGCCCCAGTGGTGGTAGGCGGCGATGATGGCCTCGCCGTCGCCGTCGGTGGCGAAGACCGCGCCGTAGTCTGCGGCGAGTTCGGCGCGCAACTCCAGGTAGTTGTAGATCTCGCCGTTGAACACCAGCACGTAGCGGTTCGGGGCGTCCGGCGGTCCCCAGCGCAGCGGCTGGTGCGAGTGCGCGATGTCGATGATCGAGAGCCGGTTGAACCCGAACACCACGGTGTCGTCGGCCCAGGTGCCCGGCTCGTCGGGGCCCCGGTGGCGCATCAGGTGCGACGCGTCGGCCACGGCGCTGGCCGCGTCGCGGGCAGCCGCGCCCACGAAAGCCAGCAGTCCGCACATCGGGCCCCAGTATGCCGCACCCCGCCGATCGCCGAGACCCGGCAAACGGCGAGAGGGGGAGGCTCGCGCGGCTGCGCTGGGTCGCGTGGTCTACGCTGCGTAGTATTCGACTGCTGCAGGGAGCGGCCGGCCTCGTCGGCCCAGCTCGGGATACAGGAGGCGCCAAGGTGACACCTCGCGGGGCAGGCCGTTCTGCAGGCTCCCGTCGGTTCCGTCTGCCGTTGCTGGCCGGCTCTCTGGGTCTGCTGGCGGTCACCCTCAGCGGCTGCAGCTGGCAGCAGGTGCTGGGGCTGGGCTGGCCGAACGGCATCACCCACGAGGCCGAGAGCAACCGCGAGCTGTGGCTCGGCGCGGTGATCGCCTCGCTGGTGGTCGGGGTCATCGTGTGGGGGCTGATCTTCTGGGCCGCGGCGTTTCACCGCAAGAAGGCCACCGACACCGAACTGCCCCGGCAGTTCGGCTACAACATGCCGCTGGAGCTGGTGCTCACCGTGACACCGTTCCTGATCATCTCGGTGCTGTTCTACTTCACCGTCGTCGTGCAGGAGCGGATGCTGCACCTGGCCTCCGACCCCGAGGTCGTCGTCGACGTCACCTCCTTCCAGTGGAACTGGAAGTTCGGCTACCAGAAGGTCGATTTCAAGGACGGAACGCTCAAATACGACGGCGCCGACCCGGCGCGCAAGGCGGCGATGGTCTCCAAGCCCGAAGGCAAGGACAAGCACGGCGAGGAACTCGTCGGCCCGGTGCGCGGACTCAACACGTCAGACCGCACCTACCTGAACTTCGACAAGGTCGAAACCGTGGGCACCAGCACCGAAATCCCGGTCCTGGTGCTGCCGGCAGGCAAGCGGATCGAGTTCCAGCTGGCCTCCGCCGACGTGGTGCACGCCTTCTGGGTGCCCGAGTTCCTGTTCAAGCGTGACGTGATGCCCGACCCCGAGGCCAACCACTCGGTGAACCGCTACCAGGTCGAGGAGATCACCAAGACCGGTGCATTTGTCGGTCGGTGCGCCGAGATGTGCGGCACCTATCACTCGATGATGAACTTCGAGGTTCGGGTGGTGCAGCCCAACGACTTCAAGGCCTACCTGCAGCAGCGGATCGCGGGCAAGACGAACGCTCAAGCGCTGCAGGCGATCAACCAGCCGCCGCTCGCCCAAACCACCCACCCGTTCGAAACCCGCCGCGGTGAGCGGTCACCCCAAGCGAGCAAGTAGGAAAGCCAGGAACCAGCGATGCATATCGAAGCCAGGCTGTTCGAGTTCGTGGCCGCATTCTTTGTCGTGACCGCGGTGCTCTACGGCGTGCTGACTCAGCTGTTCGCGACCGGCGGGGTGGAATGGGCCGGCACCACCGCGCTGGTTCTGACCGGCGGCATGGCGCTGATCGTCGCCACGTTCTTCCGGTTCGTGGCCCGCCGGCTCGACACCCGCCCGGAAGACTACGAGGGCGCCGAGATCAGCGACGGCGCAGGGGAGTTGGGTTTCTTCAGCCCGCACAGCTGGTGGCCGGTGCTGGTGGCGTTGGCAGGCTCGGTGGCCGCCGTCGGCATCGCGCTGTGGTTGCCCTGGCTGATCGTCGCGGGCGTCGTGTTCATCCTGAGCTCGGCCGCCGGGCTGGTCTTCGAGTACTACCTCGGTCCCGAGAAGCACTGAGCGGCGCCCACCACTTACTCGCAAGGTCACAATCGGGGCATCAGTTGATCCGTGACCAGGTCGCCGAGAATGCCGTGCCTGTGCCGGTTGGGTAGGGTTTGCGAGGCACAATGAGGATTATCGGAGCGCGCACTCGACCACGCAGCCGCCGCGCTGCGTGCGTCGGTGATGTAGTCGGACAGGACAGGCAAACATGAGCGGGCCGAATCCCCCAGGACCGGAATCGGACGAACTGGAACCCGGCGTCGAGCCCACCGAAGACCACGAATTCGACGAAGAGCCCTACGACGGGGACCACGCCGACGACAGCGTCCAGACCAGCGAGACCGAAATCTATTCGCGGGCTTACTCGGCCCCGGAGTCCGAGCACTTCACCAGCGGTCCGTACGTGCCGGTCGATCTCGACCTCTACGACTACGACAGCTACGACGAGCCGGCCGAAGAGGAAGCCACCCCGCCGCGGTGGCCGTGGGTGGTGGGAGTCGCCGCGATCGTGGCGGCGATCGCTCTGGTGGTGTCGGTGTCGTTGTTGTTCGCCCGCACCGACACCAACAAACTGGCCACCCCCGAAACCGCTCCCACGTCCACGCCGCCGATGCAGGACGAGATCATCGTCACCACGCCGCCGCCGGCGCCGCCTCCGCCGCCGCCGACCAGCGAGGCGCCACCGCCACCCCCGCCGCCGACCAGCGAGCCACCGCCGCCTCCTCCGCCGCAGACGGTGACGGTGACACCCGAGCCGGCGCCACCGCCGGCGACCACGTCCGCCGCCGCGCCGCCGCCGCCGACCACGACGACGCCGGCCGGTCCGCGGCAGGTCACCTACTCGGTGACCGGCACCAAAGCGCCCGGCGACATCATCTCGGTGACCTACGTCGACGCTTCCGGCCGGCGACGCACCCAGCACAACGTCTACATCCCGTGGTCGATCACGGTCACGCCGATCTCGCAGTCGGAAGTGGGGTCGGTGGAGGCGTCCAGCCTGTTTCGGGTCAGCAGGCTGAACTGCTCGATCACCACCAGCGACGGGCAGGTGTTGTCGTCGAACGAAAACAACGCGCCGCAGACGAGCTGCTGATGGCCGACAGATATTCCACCGGCCCGCGTGGCTGGTCCACGGTGTCGCCGACCACCGGCGACCGCATCCTGATCGGTGTGTGCGCCGCGATCTGGCTGGTGCTGGTGGGCGTGAGCGTGGCCGCCGTCGTCGCACTGGCCGACCTGGGCCGCGGCTTTCACGAGGGCACCGGCAGCCCACACTCGTCGGCGGTGCTCTACGTCATCATCGTTGTTTCGACGCTGGTCATCCTGGCGGCGATCCCGGTGCTGCTGCGAGCCCGCCGCACCACCCGGCCCGACGCCGGCGCGCGGTCAGTGGTGGTGCCCGCTCGCGCTGCGGGAGGCCAGCCGCTGCGACCCGGGCATCCGCCGTCGCGCAGCGCCATCCAGCAGGCCCCCACCGAGCGGCTGACCACGCTGCGACCCCGGTTGTCGGACGCCGCCGTCGATCGCATCTGGCTGCGCGGCGGTCTTTCGCTGATGGCCGCGATGGGGGTGGCACTGATCGCGGTCGCGACGGCGACCTACCTGATGGCCGTCGGGCATCAGGGAGCCGCCTGGAGCGCGTACGTCATCGCCGGGATTGTCACGGTCGCGATGCCGGTGATCCCGTGGCAACACGTACGGCGGCTGCGCCGCACGCTCGCCCAGCACTAGCCGCGTAAAAGCCTCACGGCCACAGCAATATTCGTGACCACCCGGCTGTGTCGCATTCGTAGCGGGCCGGGCTAGGAGACTGCTGATTTAGTGGCGCGGGTTTCGGCGTGGCTGAGTGGGTTTGGTGCGGGTTGCCGCGAGGATCGGTGCGTGGCGTTGGGATGTGAGGTTCGGCAGGGCCGATTCGATGATGTGATGCTGCTGGTGGGTGATCAGCTGCCGGTGGGCAGTATCTATCGGCTGTTGGCTGAGCACGGTGGCGCGTTGTTTGGTGATGAGTATTTCGCCGATCTGTTCAAGGCCTCGACGCGGGGTCGCCCGACGGTGCCGGCGCGGGTGGTGGCCACGGTGATGCTGCTGCAGGCCTATGAGGGGCTCTCTGATCGAGAGGCCTGTGACCGGTTGGCATTTGATCTGCGCTGGAAGGCTGCCGCCGGGTTGACGGTGGGGGCGGCGGCGTTTCATCCGACGGTGTTGGTCGGGATGCGTAACCGGCTGCGGGCTTCGGATCGGCCGCGGCGGTTGGA
>NZ_LQPE01000002.1 GCF_002101735.1 Mycobacterium kyorinense
GAGCCAACGACATGCCCGCACTCACCGCCTAACCCACCGGATCACGCAGCACTACACCACTTCCCGGGACTTGACCCTGGCCGACTGGCTCACCGGTACCGCACACACCTTCTGCACCGGCCTACCTCGGTGTAAACCACTACCGGTTTAGAACTCCTATGTTGTACAGTGGTGTTCCGTGGGCTGGACGGTCAACGTCGACTACGTGACCGACTGGCTGGCCCGGCTCGACGACCGCAGTCACGAGCTGGTGATCGCCGCCCTCGAGCTGCTCGCCGAACACGGGCCGCTTTTGGGCCGGCCGCTCGTCGACACGGTGACCGGCTCACGACACAACAACATGAAAGAGCTTCGACCAGGAAGCGCAGGCCGCACCGAGCTGCGGGTGCTCTTTGCATTCGACCCTCAGCGCGTGGCGATCCTGCTCGTCGCCGGCGACAAGCAAGGCCGATGGAAACGCTGGTATGACGACAACATTCCGATCGCTGATGATCGGCTCGACGCACACCTTCAGACACTCCCGAAAGACGCGAAAGGACGGAAAAAACGATGACAACGCTTCAGGACTGGCTGACTAAACGGCCTGTCGATCGAACCGCTGTCGAGGAGCACAAGAAGCGCATGCGCGGCCAGCTACGCGGGCACACCCTCCGAGAGCTGCGTGAGGCGCAAAACCTCACCCAGACCCAACTCGCCGCCCTCCTTCATGTCAGCCAGAACCGCGTCAGTGCTTTCGAGCGGGGCCAGGTCGAACACGCCCAAATCGACACCTTGCGGCGCTACATCGAAGCGCTCGGCGGGCACTTACGCGTCGAAGTCGACCTCGGCGACGAACGCATCCAACTCGCCTGAAACAGGCCACCCTTCCGCTGCCCCAAGGCGATGGCGGAAGCCGTAATCCGATATTCCAGCGGTATGCAGGCCCGCCGGAAGTCCTCGCCCACTTGGATCACGAGAACGACGCATGAACGACATCGATAGGACGCATTACCACAAGCTCGCGACCTGGGCCGAAAGCGATGACCGCGATATCGACCCTCACCGGGCGCTGCATGGAGCGCAGGCCGTCGAAGCTTCGCGCGAACTGCTGCGGCGAGCCGGCGGGCGACCAAGCATCGATCCCGCTCGCGACGCCGACGGCCCAGCGCCCCGACGACAGGTGCGACTACCGCGACGCCTTAGCAGCCAGGTCGATGACCTCGCCCGCAAGCAGGGCCGAAATCCCAGCGATGTGATGCGCGACGCGATCGCGGCCTACGTTGACACTCATGCCCAGGGACGCTGCGGATGGGGCCGTATGGGGTGCCGCTGGCAGGTTAGAGGCGGCTCCTGCAGCAACAGCTGACGACAACTCGGCTGACCTGCGGAAAGCGTCTGTCGGAAAGCGCGACCACCACTTAGACTTGCGTTGCACAGGGAACTGAGAGGAGCAGACAGATGGCCGATATTCGTGGCAACACCACCGGCGGCGCAGCGGCGGGGTCGTCTGTCGGCATGCATCTGCACCCCGAGTTTCCACCCGTGCCCACCGGCAGCGACCCAAAAAGCCAGCAGATCGCAGCCGAACTCAAAGCGTTCATCGAAGCTGCCCATAGGGAAATCGCGGTCTATAACCAGAGCGTCGACGCGCTGCGCGCCGGCATGACCGCCGCACCGCAGGCGACTGAAACAACAGACCAATCCGGTGCCGACACAGTAAACAGCAGCGGAGAGGGGAGGTACACCATATGACCACCTTTGCCCGCCCTCAACCGTCCGCCGCACCCGGACGATGGATGACTTTGGCCGAAATCTCACGCGAATCCGGACTCCGCCAGGACCTCGTGACGAGTTTCGTGCCCGGTGTGGACACAGCGTCCGGGAAGCTGTACAGCGCACACCACGTCGCCCTGGCCCGTTACGTCAAGGAACTCACCGACCTCAACGTGCCGTCCGCCGCAGTCCAAGTCGCAGTCCACGACCTCGAGTCCCGATCCGACTCTCAAATTGACCTTCTTATGGCGCAGGCGCGGCGCCAGCACGGGATAACACGCGCCCGGGTTTGGGCGGGCATCAGCGCTGCGGCCGCCGCTGCCCTGTTGATCGGCGGCATCGCGGGCGGCCTCATCGGCTACAGCAACGGCACCGGCCACTCAACGACGGAGGCCTCGGCGCCGACCACCATCACCGCACCCGCCAAGCCAGCCCAGATCAACCCCACCATCCCGGTCACTCCGGATCCGGTGTGTGCGGAATGGTCACCAATCACTCAGGACTACCTCAGTAAGGAGCGGGATTGGGCCCATGGGACGGACCCTCACGTGGCGATGGCCCAGCGGACGCCCGAGCAACAGGCGCTGACCCGGGCCGTCATTCCGATCATGAGGGACGAGGTTGCCGATATGCGGCGCATGGCCGGGAAGGCACAAGATCCGCTGCTGAAGGCGCTCATGCAGGGGCAGGCCATGTATGAAGAGGCGTACGCGGATCGCCTGCCGAATTACCAGCCCAGTGACGATCGACTGTGGGTGGCATCCGTCGACTTCGGCAACGCTGTTAACTCAATGTGCACGGCGGTGGCTCCGCGGTGATTGCGCGGCCGCCCAGTCCTCACAATCTGGTCGGTACGAATTGGCCGGAGATCGATGAGACGGCGGTGGGCGGCGTCGGCATGCAGATAATCCACGCCGGCACCGGCGCACAGACGGCCGAAACCAAGACCTACGGCGATGGCCACGCCTACCACTCCGTTGCTCGCAGCGGCCTTGAAGCACCGATAAACGCAGCGTTCAGAGTCGGCGCCATGGCATCCGAGCTCGCCCGTTGGTACGGCAAGGGCGGGGCCGAGATTGAAGCGACAGCTGGCTCGCTCACGACGACAAAAGTCATGATCGCGATAGAGGTCGCGGCCGCAGAGGCCACCATCGCGGCTAAGGAATTCGAAATCGCCGCACTGCAGGCGACCAGCCTCCCGCCGCAAATCCGCGAGCAGCAAATCCAGCGACTGCGCAACGAAATACAGCAGACGATCAACGAAGCGAAAAGGGATATCGAGGCGCTGTACAAAGGCCTCTACATACCCACGACGCCACCAGCACCACTTGGGCTAACGCCACTCACTTACAAGGACTCACCGCCTGTCGGCTCCGGCCACGGCGGTCACGGCGGCGGGTCGGGCGGTAAGGGCCCCGACGGCTCTGTTCAGGCCAAACCGGTCGATCAAACTGTCGACAATGGAACCACCGCAACGCGGCGCGGCCCAGGGAGTGAGGAAAATAGCGCCAGGCGGCCGCCTCCTGACGCGGCACAGGAACCGAATAGCCAGCATGGGACGTCGCAAACCGCCGAGCGGCGGGAGCCGGGTAATTCAGGGCTCACACAACCAGGGGAACACTCGCAACCGAATGAAACAGCGCTGCGCCGTCCTCCCGGCGATGTGCCAACGAATGCGACGCCGCCGACGAGCATCGTTGCGTCAACACCAGGGTCCGGCGCCGGTTCTGGTTTAAGCGGTGTTGGCGGCGGCGTGCCGAAGATGGGTGGGTTGTCGCCGCCGAGTAGTCCGCTGCCGACCAGTGGCTTGTCCGGCGGCGGACTGCCCGCCGGCGGGACTGGCCTAGGTGGCGGTGGCTTGTCGGGCACCGGGGGCATACCTGGCGGGGGAGCTGGCAGCCCCGCCGCTGCGCCGCCGCCAGCACAGTTCCTCAGTGGCGCCGCGCAGGGTTTCGCGTCGCCGCCGCTGGCGAGCAGCGCGGCAGCTGCGCAGCCGTTTAGGCCGCCTCCGGGGTCGACGATGCCGGCCGGCCCGCCGCCCGCGGTTCCATCGACGCCGCCTCCAGCAGCTGTGGGAGAACAAGTAGCGCCTGCGCAGGGGACACCGGCGCCCGCGTCTCCTCAGCAGGCTGCGGCGGTCCCGTTGGCTCCGCCACCCGCGGCGGGTGTGCCGAACCCGCCAACGCCACCCGCGCCGCCACCGGCCGCACCTGGTGTTGCCGGCCCAGTTGGGGTGCCTGGTTCGGGTGGACCTGGTGCGCCGCCGGCGATGCCGCCGCCGAACGTGATGAATCTCGGTGCCGCCAATGCGGCGTTGCGGGCCGCGAGGATGGGCTCACACGCTATCGGTGGTGGCTTGTCGTCGACGCCGGAATTCGCTGCGGCGACAGCGTTGGTGGCCGCGTTGAACGATCCGGCTCTCGGTGTGGTGCAGCAGTGGGCCTGTGCCGTCTTCAAACGGCCAGGGGAGAAGGCTCGGTTTGTGATCGCCTCACGCGAAGGTCTGTCCTGGATCCCGTCGGGGGTGTACATGCCGGGCGGGGTCATCATCGCGCACCTTGACGACACGATCGACTGGTCGATCCGGAAACTGTGGCGAGGATTGAAACCGCCAGCACGGGTGCTCGCCCAATATGGAGAAGCGATCGGCGAAGCGCCGATTCTCGTTGTGGCGCGCCACTATCTGGGTCTGGCCGCGTTATTCGCCAAGCACACTGTGGTGGTCGCTGACGACAAAGCGGCAGTGGATCAAAATCCGCTGCGCAACCCGGCCGGTCGTCACCGCCTCGAGATAGCATCGCCGGATTACTGGTGGCCAAAGGTGCAGGCCATTCCCGAGGACGAGATCCCAGCGAACATCCGTTACGTGGCGTCGACGGTGGCCGAGTCACACGACCGGAACTTCGGGGTTGATGTATTGCGCACCAGCGTGATTGAGCAGATAGGCCGTCCTGGCGGTGAGCAGCTTTGGGAGGCGGTCGGGATGAATATGCACGCTGTGCGCGGTCAGCTCATGACTGCGCAGATTGATCCGCCTGAGCCGCTCGCGGAAGGCTGGAATAAAGAGTTAGTGGCGGCAGAACAGCAGCTGCGGTGCTGGGAAACGCTATGGCTGGCGCAGCGTGAGCCTTCCCGAGAAACATTGGCGGACATGGTTTATTCGGCGTTGGCCGCGACGAGTTAACGTCCTCCCGGGCCCGCTCTGGCGGGAAGACGGTCCCGACCTGGGTTCTTGTTGGCATCAGGTGTGCACGGAGAGTCAACTGTCACACGTTGCGCGCATCGTCCAGTAGTCGGGTAGTGGGTGTATCGGCAGCGACTGTAGCGGGGGTGCGGCGCCGAACGCGCCTTGGTAGGGGTCGTTGGCGATGTCAGCATCTCGCGCCGTGCTGGGTGCGTGCGGCCAGTGGGCTGTATCGTGGTTGAGTAAAGCGAGCCGGTATTGGTCGCGACGTGAGCGTTCGCTCCACTGCTCTAGGCGTTGGGCGAGCCTGTCGCGCCAGCCGCTATCAACCCCGGTCCCAGCCTCAATGCCGGCGAGGTAAGAAACTTCCAGAAGGTCGTGTTCGATGCGGAGTTGTTCGAGCTTGAATTCTTCAACGCCCACGCTCGTGCGGTCAGGGCGCGCTAAGCGAATTACGCGGTCGGCGAGTGCGGCGTCGTCAAGAGCGGCTGATGCGGCGGCGAACCACGCATCCAATGCCGTCCGCCAATCCCCATTGGCCGCGTAGGGTTCCCAGGCCGCCGGTGGGATATGGGCCACGTCGAGCGCCGCGCACGCCTGAACGACGTCGGCGTCGGGCGCGGCGTACGGGTCGTGTTCACGCAGGCCCAGCACACACGCTCTCAGGACCACTTCAGGCACCGGTTTGGGCGGCGCCGGGGGCGGCGTGGGCGCGGGTTTACCCGCCATGATTTCGGCGAGAGAACGCCCTCCACCCGTAGGCAATCGGGGGCCGCTGGGGATGGGCTTCATCGTTTGGGTGATGAGGTCTTCCCGCCAGGTGGGCGAGAGGTGGCCTTCCCGCGCAGCGGCGAGGTGGCGGCCCAGCACCCACGCGTACTGACCGGTGTGCAAGCTCCATGCGTGACTTGCCGTCACTGCGGCAGCCTTGCCGGCGACTCAAGCATGCGCAGATCGCCGGGAGATTCTCGATTGATGATGTGGCCTGCGCACCAGTCGACGTCAACATCGCCTTTGCTGTAGATGTTGGTGACGATTCCTGTAGGGATTGTGAGGTCGTGTATGCGCCAGGCCAGACGCACCCTATCGGCGACTTTGATCATTTCCAGCTTCGCGTCTCTAGCGGGTTTGATAACCCGCGATTCTCGTTGTGTATGGCATTTAGCGTCGCAATGGTCATGGTGAGTAGTAATCGGGGTCCGAGTCGGCACCGGCGAGGGCGTGCCTACGCCTGTCGGACAAGTCGGATTGGGAGAATTCGTTGAAGTAGTCGGCGACGGCGGCGGACATAGCGCGGTCGTTGTGTGCCCGGTTGAGGATGCGTTCGGCTGTGCGGCGGCATGTTCGGCGGCGTATGCGCGCCAACACCGCGGCGGCGTCCGCATAGTCTGATCTGTCGAATTCTGACGTTTCTTCAGAAATGCCGGGTTCAGCCGGGTTCGAACGTGCGCCATTTTGGCCGATCCTCCCTGGGGACGTGCATTTTAATTTGGGCGGTGTTTCGGGCATAGTTCCAGGCCTTTGGCGGCGGAACTCCAGCCACTGCCGCCGAGGACTGCATGTAGCGCCTGCTCATCACGTGGGTCGGTTGCGGCCAAGTCCACCTCCGCGGACTCGTTGCAGCCGGGTTCATCGCACTCGATGAGCAGCCACTGATCCGGGACGGCACTGTCGTGAGGGTCATTGCAGTGGTCGGTTGCACGGTCTTCAAATATGCTGGCGCGCCTGGCGATTTCGCCGTCTATCAAGTTCCGCAAGCGAGAGGGATCAATCGCCGAGACGTCGATCGGTGGGAGGTTGCGCAGCTCCGCAAACCCGTCCCGATGCCTGTCGTCGACGACCACAAATTCGTGACTGGCCGCAAGCCGGTCATCGTTGTCGTTCACCTTGTACCCTTTCTTTCGCCGTTCGCGGGCTGACTACGTGAAGGTGGGAAACGCCAGCGTTCAGGTGACTACGCCGGGTGATGCTGTTGGCAGGCCGACGTCGCGGCAGCCGTCCAGCAAGCGGTGGTCGTATGTGACAAACGCTGTAAGTTCCCGCCTGATTTGGGCAGCTGCTGCGAGGTGAATTGCGTCAAGAGAGCGCAGGGTGGCCGGGCCGATTGTTTCAGCCAGCGTGATCGCGGGTTCGGTGATCGGGAGTATGTCGAGCCCGTCGAGTAGGTAGCGCGCGCGCTCGGCTTGGCCCGGTTCGCCGTATCGGGCAACGACTCTCATCAGCTCGACGCGGGTGAGCGCGCTCGTTGCCGCGTTGCTTTGCGTGGTGAGCCATGTCTGCAGTTCGGGTGTTTCGGGTTCGGCGATGAGCAGCTTGGTCAGGGCTGAGGTGTCCATATAGATCACTGCTCGTTGCGCATCTCGTTGAGAACATCGGAGAGATTGCGTGTGCGGCCGCGCGTCACGGCGGGTGTGACGTCGAGAAGGTTGCGCGGCCGCGGGGCCGGGATCAGGGCGCCGGATTCGATCAGGGCCTCGCGTGAGCGTTGTGCGGCCTGCACGGGGACGAGTCGGGCCACTAGTCGTCCTTTGTTGGTGACGCCAAGTTCCTCGCCGGCTTCAACGCGGGCGAGGTATCGCGATGCGTGCTGGCGTAGTTCTCGAACTCCGATTAGCTCCACCGGCCCCACCGTAGCACACAGCGTGCTACGCCAGCGGGATGCATTTACTTGTAGGTTTGTCTGGCTCGCAGGTCGGACTAAGGTGTCGTCTCGAGCTGCCAAGATACGGGCATGGCGTCGATCCACCAGCACGCGCGGTCAAACCAAATCAAGAGGCACGCGCGACTCCGAGACCACGACTTCGGTCGGCCCCTGTGGGCCGGCAACGACGACGACTGGGAGGTAGTCCTCGCTAACCGCAAAGCAGTCATCTGCGACGTACCTGGGTGTCGGCAGCCGCTAGTGCCGAAGGATTGCACCCAAAGTCAGCGGCACCTGGCCTACCCGCGCGGCGCGGCCGCTGGATGCGGCCATCACATTCTCGGATCGGACGAAAAGCCTGAGACCGATCGTAGGATGAGTGAGCGGCACCGTTGGATGCAAAACCGAATCACCGGAATTTGCCGCCAGCTGGGGTATACGGCCGTGCCAGAACACTGGCCAACCCGCGCAGACGTCTATGTGGAAACCACCAAGACAGCGCTGGAGGTGCAGCAGCGACCAACCGCTTTCGCTAAGCGCACCGTCGCCCGCGCGCGCCATGGGGCGGGCCAGACGATTTGGCTGTTATCTCACGATGCGCGTGGGGATTCCGTGGAGCAGGCGCTGTTTGGATTGCCAGCTGCGCGGTTCAAGGTAGGGGATTTGCGGCGCATTGGCCGGGACCGGGCGATCGAGTTTGAGCCTTGGACCAACCCAGCGGCGCTCGACGAGTTCGCTGCAGTGGATGTATGGGCGACCACGTGGCAACTCGTCGATGAGAAGCCGTATCTGCGGCGCTGCAGGATGGATCTTCATATTTTTCTTGATCAGGTGCTGTCTGGGCGTCGTATCTGGGTGTGCGGCAACCCGATAATGCCGCGAGGCGGCAAGGGCAACCGAGCGTATACCGGATGGGTTTTACAGGAGGATCTGCTCGAGGCCGGCCGACGCCAGGCCAGCGATGTCGTCGGAGATCGGTCGGCGAACGCCGCTGCGGTGCAACCGACAACGGCCAGAAAGAACACGGCCTCGGTTGCGTGCGATCAGACATCCGAATCCGTTGCGGCTGTGAGGTCTCTGGGGGTTAGACCACCGATCAGCCCGCAATGTGCGATGAAGGAATCGGCGGCAGCGCAACCGAAATCGTCAACGACGAGACCGCCGGCGCCGACCGGGCCTCCGAACGCCTCACAACAACCGGCCAGTGCGCCGCGCGTTACCTACGAAGACATCGAGAAGGTGCTGGACGCTGTCGCTATCGGCATCGTAATCGCTATCGGTATCGCGTTCGTGGTCACGCTAGTCCACCTGGTCAACCTGCTTTTGTAGCAGCCGACAGTCCGCAACAAATATTTGGAGGCGATGTATGGGTGATGCCAGGCCGTGGTGGCACGGGCGCGAAGACGGCATCGATTTTTTCGCGCTCGATTGGGAACCGGACAATCTCACGTGTGTGGCAGAAATGCTCGACAACCCGTTCGGTGTCGCTCCCGCCGGTGTTGAGCCGTGGTTTCGCGGTGGGTTGGGTTTGCTGCGCACCTACCTGCGTAACCTCGAGGGTCCTCGGCGTGACGTCCTGGTTGCTCGACGTGACGATGTTTTGGACCGTCCGCGCCCGTTCTTGCCTACGAACAGCACCGAGCTCCGTCCAGTCGAAGACGATGAACAAGTCGCGTGGATCGATCCGCGCAGGATTCTTCTTAAATTGCCTGGGCGTGAGTCGCTCATTCACTACAACAGCAATCGCCGAGACGGCACGGTGTCAGCGGTGGAGGGGATTGTCGATTTCGCCGAACGCATCGCGCATCAACGCGACGATTCCCGGTGTCTGCGAGCGCTATTCGGCACGCCCGCCGCCGACATCCCGCACATCGATGTTGAAGGATGGGCGTTACCCAGCGGCAGTATCTTCCGCGTCTTTTTCAATGGGAACCACCGTGTTGCAGCACTGGCAGCTCTCGGGGTGCCATGTGTGCTGGCCCGAATCCATTGGTGTCGCGGCCCCTTCGATGCACCGTGTGCCGACTCGATCGAGGATGAGAAGGTCGGTGGCCGCATTCACAATTATCGCCGGCTCCTGCACACCTTCGGTGTTGCGGGGTTCCCGCACTTGGGTGCATTGAACTTCGCGGATGTCCAAACCGACTGGCCGATACTTCTGGAGTCGCCCGAATCGGCCGTCAAATCGCTTTCCGCCGCCGAGCGAATAATTGGTCGGAAATACACCGGGCTCATCGGAGAGTTGCCACGAGACTGGTTCGCCAACGCAGAGTTCCTTCACCGCGCCGCGACCCGGTTAGCCGCGCAACTGACAGACATTCGCGCCCGGCCGGTGCCGCCGCACTATTGACCTACCTCCGTCACTCAGCTGCGCTCGTCGAGCGTTTCGGCGACGCGGTCATTTATCGGTGGGGTAGCCAAACGCGGCGTGCGGTGCCGCGGCTTTCGCAGTAGATTGCTTGTCCGCCGCAGTAATTCGTTAGTGTGCTGAGCCCGTCAGGCTTGTACTGGGGGGAGTCCCGCTGGGCTACGATGTCGCGATCGTCGGCTGAGGTGATGCCGACGGATTGGTAGGGGATCCGTGGGCCGAGAGGGGGCCAGACGCCACCGCCGGGTTTTAGTTCGGCGGCGTAGAAGCTCAGGGATGCTGTGATCCACTGGTGGGAGAGCGCGACCGGCATCTCTGGGGCTATGTTGCTGTCGTAGAACAGCATGGCTGGCGGGGCGCTGGGCGGCAGGATCGAGTCCGGTCGCACGGTGCGGGGGATGTCGTAGCGGGGGTGGCGCTGCCCTTTGTGGTTGCCGATGTCGATTGTGAGGACTTCGTCGCGGGCGGCCAGCACGCCGGCGAGTAGATCGCACGCGTGGTGATCGGGTCGGGCTAGCTCGGGGCCTGCTTTGGCTGGGTCGTAGAACTCCTGCCAGAATTGTTCGAAGCGCGTGTTGAATTCGGTTGCGGCTGTGTCGGTGCCGCGGCGCAAGAGTTCGGTCATGGTGAGGATGGGGTCTTCGCCGAATGCGACGATGGCCAAGAACGTGAATGCGGCCCGGATCGTGGTGGTGGGTACGTGCGGGCGGATTTTACGTAAGGCTGCCGCGAGGTTTTTCGCTTCGGATAACAGCGTGATCTCGGATAGTGAGTCGATCGCGATGGGTTCCGCTTGAGCAGGGTCTGAGGTTCCGGTCCGGTACAACTTGATGGGTTGCTGTGCCGCGCTTTCGGGAACGTAGCCGCCGGCGTAGTGCGACGTCAAAGTGTTCATGGAGTTTGCGTCGACGACGTTGACGTCAATGGTGGTTGTGCCGTGGCGTGCCAGGATCATCGGGTGCAGATGTTCGAACGGCACGTTGGTCAGCAGTGGGCCTTCAAGGCAGACGGGTTCGCCGGTCGTCGGGTCGAACCCGAGATAGGCCGGCGAATAGCCCGTCGCCTGATTCGGGTCCTCGTAGAGCCCGCCGAACGTCTTCCACACTGTCGGGGGCGGTTGACCGTCGTAGTCGGCCAGGACCGCGGCGTCACGTTCGTCGCCCCGCAGCGCGTCGCCGAGTTCGGGGTTTTCGATGTACTCGCCAAGTTCGGCGAGCGCCTGCGTGTACCCGCGCGGCCAGCCGTAGGCGTGGTCGAACATGGGCAGAAAGTAGTCGGGGATGTGATCGCCTTGTTCGCTTTCGATGGCCGCCTGTGCCTGCCGGTACGGGCCGCCGGCGTCATGAACCTCTTGCTGGCTCCGTCCGGAGCGTTCTCGCGTTTCGCGGACGAACGCAGCGAACCAAGAGCTGGTTTGTGCCATAACGCACTCTAACAGAAATAACAGCGTAGATGTTGTAGCCGTTAAAGATGGGCGTGCCCGGGTCGCCGACGCTGTCAGAGCGGGACCGTCTCCTTCCCGCAACTGGGCGCTGAGGGCACTGCGTTCATCGAGGAGCTCGTCCATGCGGCGTGAGAAGAAGCTGGCGGCTTTCAGCTGTCAGGGAAGTCACCAGAATTATCCCTTGAGCAGCAGGTTGGTTACCGCTTTCAGGATGGCCGCCTCGGTGCCCGTCTTGGAGAGATGATCCCGTATCAGTTTGCGGGCCGCTTGAAAGGTGCCTGCTCCGCTGATGTCCACGGTCGCGGCTTCGTTCTCGGCCTGCTGGCCCAGCTCCGCCAACTCGAGGTGCGCGGTGTTCTCTTTGTCGTAGGTCGGGAACGGGGCGGAGAACACGTTCTTGTCGAAGTCGCGGCGTCCGAACAGTCCGATTGCCTGCAGCGGTTTGACTGAGGTCAGGATCGGCGCGGAGTTGAGGATGGCGCACAGGTAGTGAGCCTCTGGCTCGACCATTGTTGGTGCCCAGTACAGCTTGTGCTCAACGATGGCGCGGTCATCCCTGATGATCGCGGCAGCGAGTGTGTTGCCTGACGCCGTGTAGACGACCCGTACGGCGTGAACTGGAAGCTGAGCGGAGAGCTGCCCGTGATAATCCATCCGCTCTGACAGCGGCTTGCCTCCGGATTTCGGGTCGGTCGCCCACGCGGTCTCTGCTTGCGACCACCAAGCGTTGAGCCCGTCGCGCATTTCGATCTCGTCGGGCGTGAGGATTGCTGTCTTGCTCAAGGGCAGGACGGCTTCTCGTGGTGGCAGTGTTCGGAACGGCAGCACCTGTTCGCCGAGGTATACGGGATGGATGTATGCGATCTCCACGTTCGCTTTGATGGATGGGTAGTCCTTCCAAGGCTTCTTCTCTAGTGAGTTCCTGAATGAGGTAACTGACCGGCGTCCCGCTCCTGGACCGAGCGGGCCAGCTGGGGAGTCCACCACGAACATTGTGAACCGTGGGTAGAGGATGGCCCCTGCACGGAACCGCTCCTTGTATGGCGACTCGGGCACCTCGACGCCGTAATCCTTGGCGGCAACGCTGGAGTCGCTGGTGGCGATCTTCTCGGCAGCGACAGCCCATGGCACATCGGGGCGCGTCAGCCTCCCGACCCACGCGAGGGTCTGCGTCGGCATCTTGCCGGCACTCTTGGCGCGCTTACCGTGCACCACGCAGGCCGTCATGTGGAACCCGGTGTCAGCTTTGCTTAAGTCCCAGGGCACGCCGAACTTGATGGTCAGGTGATGGCCTTGTTCGGTGCTCCAGTCTCCGCTGCGGAAGCCCGTGTGTGGCCGACTAGTCATGACACCCTCTGTGTCAACCTCAGAGCTGAAATCAGGCTGCTGCGGCGGCGCTGAGCGCGGGTTGGGCGCCGTT
>NZ_LQPE01000003.1 GCF_002101735.1 Mycobacterium kyorinense
ACCCCGTCAACCACACCCACCGACGAGATTGCCTGTGTCGGATCGGAGGTCATCGCCACCAACACCCGCTCCAAACGCGCAGCCAGGTCGGGGACATCGAAGCTCGACCATGGCTGCGCGGCGCCCGCGGTGCTCAAGGACAGTTGGCCGTCGGCGCTCAAAAAGAACAATTCGAAGTGGTCCACACGGCCGAAACGAGTAACCGCCCCTGTTGCCGGTGAATCAGCGAAGGGCAAAACATTTATCGACGGCACGAAATTAACGCCGACCCTATCGCGCGGCCGCCCTGGGCCTCGGTGATGAGCTTTGCGTTCAAGGGCGGGCACCGGGAACCGCTGATGCGCCAGTGCCTCGCGTATCCGTGCGTCGACATGGTCGCAAAACTCGGCAACGGTCGATTGCGGGGAAACCGTCAACACCAGTGGGACAACGCCGGAAACCATCCCGGGAAACGTTCCCGACTCTGGACTTGTTCGCCTACTCACTGGAAAGTCGAGAACCACCTGTGGGCCGTCGGCACACCACCCTCGCACCAGCAGCGCGCAGGCGGCCGTGATCACCGATGACCGCCGCATCCCCAAAAGGTCAGACAACTCGTGGACGCGGCTGACAACCCGCGGATCCAGCCGAACCGAATCAGAAACCGAGGATGAGTCGCGTTCGTCCGCCGATTGCGACAGGCCAGAATGTGGCGCGCTTTCCGGCGGAAGGTTCTCACTCCAATACGCTAAGTCCTCGGCGTACTGCTCAGATTCCTGGTACTCGGTCTCCCACGTGACCAGATCCTTCAGCGAGCCGAAAAAGGCGGGAGGCTCGGGCGCCTCTGCAATCAGGGCAGAATAGACGGCCGCCACCCGGTTAGCGAAAAGCACGGTGCCGAATCCGTCGGTCACCAGATGGTGGAAGCACAAAAACCAATAGGATTGGTTCGCCCGGGTCTGAAATAACGCAAATTTGAATAGCGGCCCAGAAGGCGGCATTGGAGTGCGCCGGATTGATTCGGCTATCCGGTGGAACTCCTGCACCGGATCCGATAGGTGGGTGAGATCGTAGAGTGGGAGCTCGACATCGGGATCGTCAATCGGCCGTTGAAAAACCTGGCCATCCACCTCGAAAAAGGCAGCCCTGATCGGCTCGGCCTCTGCCATCACGCGACGGATTGCTTGTTCAAGCAGATTCCGTTCTACGGCACCCTCGATTATGGCATGCGCGACTATATGCCATTCTTCATCAAAGCTACCCGTCTCCTGAGCAAGCCAGATGTCGAGCTGCCCGCGCGACAGCGGAAGTGCCTCGTCATCAAATTCCATCGGACTCACCGAACCCGGACAGGTTAGCTATCAGATTCCTGGCTTTTCGCTAACCTTTCGCGTAGACTCTTCGGCCTTATGTCGGGCCAGTTTTGCTCGATGTATTCTAGGCACGCGGCGCGGTCGGCCTCGCCGTAAACCACCCGCCAACCTGCGGGAACATCGGCGAAGGTCGGCCACAGGCTGTGTTGCTCCTCATCGTTGACCAACACAAAAAAACTTCCATTTTCATCGTCAAAGGGATTGACGCTCACAAGGTCCCCCTGCTGTCTAATCGACACGAGCACAACAGGTCCAAACTCTACTGGAGCCAACAGAGTGGGTCCAGTTTTCGGCAAAGTTCCTCAGGTCATACCAAGGCTCCTGACGCAGCTCGGTGTTTTGCTTTCGGCACGGGATCGCTGCGACCGCTGTGCCGGCGCTGTGACCAGCAGCGATGGACTTGACAACGCGGTTCCTCTCCGGGGACCCGCAGGCCGCGAGAGAACCATCCGGTCCTTCGGCCGAAAGTGGAGTAGTCGATTACTCGGTAGAGGCGGTTTCTGTGCACGGTAGCGCGGCACCCAAACGAACCGCCCGCGCGCTGCTCCCGCTGATCCGATGGCACATCTCGAAGTTGGTTTCCTGCCGCTCGCTTCGAATCGTCACCGAGCTCGAATCTCTTGCGCAGCAATTTGTCGAAGTTCAACTACGCGACCGCTATATTCGTCAGGCGCGAGCCAGCTATCCTTCTCATGCCCTTTACTGCGAAGTGGGACGAAGTTTACCCAGACCAGTGATTTCGAGGCTCACCGACTTTCGCTGGCCGGCCGCACCCAGCATAAAACAGATGTCAGCTAGTGGTGCGCCTAACCAAAATCGCCAAAACCGCCTGCCAAAACATGCCCATATATAGCGACCCTCTCCTACCAGCCAATACGACGCGATCCAGAGCAGAGAATACAACGCGCGCTTCCAAGGCGCCCGGATCATCTCGACATTCATTTCCATGATCTCAAGGCCCCAGGCTCGGTAACGCCATTCCAGCTGGTAACGGTCCTGAAATTCGTAGAAAGCCCGCATTTCGCCGCTGGTGACAAGATACTCATCAAAGACAAGTATGGAGCCTTCGACAAAGCGGTCCTTACAGGTTTCTAGTGCATGGAGACAACTTTCATAGGTGTCCAAATCCATGTGGAACAGCCGGATCGACGCGCCGGGTCGGCCAGCTAGGAATGGTGCCAACGTGTCATAGGTGCTTCCCTTGATGAATTGGACGTTGCGGCCGAGCGCGGCGGGTACACCGTCTTGCAAGCTGACACCTGTTTCGCGCATCGCGCGTTGTGCTAATGGGTCCGATAGCGAAAAGGTTCCACGCTTCAGGACCTGGTTTTCCAGTTGCCAGTCCTCGACAAGACCCGTAAAGGTATCGAAGCCGTACACCGGGCGGCCGGAGGCATCCGATGTGAGCCGCGTCGACCAGCCAATCCAAACGCCGAGATCGAGCAGAAGTTCGTCGGAATTGTTGCCGACCGGTTCCGGCAGGCGGGATGCTTCCCACAACAGTGTGTGGCCTCGAATCCTGCACCGCCGCAAATCCGAAAGCGCGCGGCCGATAAACGTACGATATGCGTCGTCGTAGGCCTTGGTGTCCCGGGCATAGAGGTTGGGAATGTAGCGGTCGCGATCCCGGTAGAAAAAGCGTGCGCATAGCCCGACCAGTACAAGCAGGCCGGTAGTGACGGCGAGGACCGGTACGAAGTAACACGCGGCGGCCAAGATAAGCGCGATACCGACGAGAATCGCTTTCCATATGCGGTGGAGGTTCGTCCGATCCACTGTCCGCCTGACGACTATACCCATCGGTTCGCCTCCAAGTGGCGGGCCAGGTCGTACTGGATGCGCGTCTCGTGGCTGGCGTATCGTTCGCCGCATGGCGCGGCCGACCGCAATTGCAGCATTCGCTCTCGCAAAGCGTCCATACCGAGGTATTCGGCGCAGTCTGCAAAGCTCTTGATAGAGCGGACTTTACACTACTGTCACCGTAGCGGTCTCTGGATCCGACTGTCGTCGCGCGCTTGCCGCGCGCTAGCGGCGGCGGTTGCCAGGCAGCTGCTTGTCGTCCGGGGGGTGGCGAGCCGCTCGCCCATTCTCCGCGGAGCCGTTCTGTGGCGCGCTCGGACGGTGCCCGATGAAACGAGTCAGGGGAAGCCACAACGAGATCCGCTGGACGACGCACCCGCGAGTTCGAGATCGCCTGCGCGACTTCATACTTGAGAGTCCAAGTACGACCAACCGTCGCATGGATCATTCGTTGCAGCTCACTGGGACAGCTGGCCAGGAGACCGTCACCAGCGCGGATCCGCCAAAATATCCGATTCGAATCCGCGCCTTCGGCGCCGCCGGAATGCAACAATGCCGCCATCAGTAGAACGCTTCTTCTTATCAAGTTGGTGAGCCGTGCGGCTGGATGACACCGTTAGCCCTGTCGAGGGGGTGCAGGCTGGGCGCTCGCCCGAGAAGGGTTTTCGGCGAGACATCGAGGGCCTGCGCGCAGTCGCGGTGTTGGCCGTTGTCCTCTTTCACGCCGAGGTGCCCGGTGTCGGTGGTGGGTACGTCGGCGTGGACGTTTTCTTCGTTATCTCGGGCTTCCTCATCACCGGGCTGCTTTTGCGTGAGGTGCGCACCGCGGGCACGGTCCGGCTGCGCAGGTTTTACGGAGCGCGGGCCCGTCGGTTGCTGCCGGCGTCGGCGGCGGTAGGCGTCATCACCGCGATCGGCGCGGCAATTCTGTTGCCGCCGTTGCAGGCTCGGACCGTCTTCGGTGACGGCATCGCCAGCGCGTTATACGTCGGCAACTACCGGTTTCTCGCGCAAGGCGCCGACTACTTCTTCACTGAGATGCCGCCGTCGCCGTTTCTGCACTATTGGTCTTTGGGTGTAGAAGAGCAGTTCTACCTGGTGTGGCCGCCCTTGATCATCGGTACGGCTTGGTTTATCCGACGCGTGCGTCGACGCCGCGCGGTGCACGGCACGTCCTCGGAAACTCCGTATCTGATAGTCCTGGCGCTGGTCGGGGCGGTGTCGTTCGCGTTGTCGCTGGCGGCCACTTACTGGATGCCCTTTGTGGCGTTCTATTCGTTGCCGACCCGAGCCTGGCAGTTGGCCGCCGGCGGACTGGTGGCACTCACGGCCGGCTATTGGCGCCGACTACCGCCAATATCCGCCGCCATCGCGGGCTGGGCGGGGCTAGGCCTGATCTTGCTGGCCTGCACCGTGTTGCACACGAGCACCCTTTATCCGGGCACCGCAGCACTGTTGCCCGTACTGGGCACCGCGCTGGTGATCGGCGCCGGCTGTGCCTCGGCGTCTCGGGGATGCGGGCGCCTCTTGTCGTTGTCGCCGATGCGGGCGATCGGCCGAGTGTCGTACTCGTGGTATCTGTGGCACTGGCCCGTGCTGCTGCTCGCACCGCCACTGCTGGGCCATCCGCTGGGACTGCCCGGCAGGCTAACTGCTGCCCTCCTCTCTGCCGGGTTGGCCGTTGTCACACTGCATTTGATCGAGAATCCGTTGCGGTTCGCCGCCCCGGTGCGCCGCTCTCCTGCGCGCAGCCTGGCGCTTGGCGGTGTTGCCACCGCGATGGCGGTCTGCGTGGGCGTGGCGCTGCTGGTGGTCGTGCCCGCCCCGGTCGGCCGTGGAGCACCAGCCAAGACACCGAGCATCACTGCGGCGCCCGCACCGGCAGGCCACAACTCGGACGCCTACAACGCGGCGGTGCAGCACGCGTTCGCGCAAGTGCAGGCCGACGTCGCCGCGTCTGCCGACCTGAAAGCCGTACCGTCCAACCTCGATCCACCGCTCGCCGACGTGGCGGCGAGAAAAATGGCTACCTTCCGCAAGAGCTGCATGCGCCAGTTTTTCCAAGTCGCCCAGCCGCAGTGCGTGACAGGCGACACCACCTCGCCGACCACCGTGGCCCTGGTCGGCGACTCGAATGCCGCCATGTGGAACCCCGCATTCCAGCAACTCGCCACCCAGCAGCACTGGCGGCTAGAAACGTTGAGCAAGGGGGGATGCCCATTGATGGACGTGCCCATCATCAACCCGTTGCTTCACCGGGAGTACACCGAGTGCGGCCGGTGGCGAACCCACGTCATCGACCGGCTACGCGCCGAGCACCCGCGTCTCGTCGTGCTTGGCCTGTGGCGACGCTACGGCGCCGCCCATGGCTTCCCGTCGGGTTTGACGTCATACGACCCGGCCTGGATCGCCGGCCTGACCCGCCTCGTGCGGCAACTGCGCGGCACCGGCGCCGGGGTGCTGGTGCTCGGGCCCATCCCGGATCCGCAATCAACAGTGCCGATTTGCCTGTCCGGACACCTCGATGACGCGACGGCCTGCTCCCCGCCGCGGTCGATGGCGGTCACCGAAGCCGGCATCGCGGCTGAGTCCGCTGCCACCACAGCCGGCGAAGGACAATACGCCGACCTCACTGAACTGTTCTGCACCGCCGAACGCTGCCCGGTCATCGTCGGCAACACCTTGGTGTACTTCGACAGGAATCACGTCGCGGCCGACTACTCACGACTCGTGGCCCCGGCAATCGGAGCGCTTGCCGAGCGCGTCCTGGCGTCGAAGTAGCGCTGCGAGAATGCAATCGCGATCCAACAGACAGTTTCCGGTGGTTTAACCCACAACGGTCTGTCCGGACTGAGCTTTCTCGGCCGGGGCCACGCTTCTTCGCTTAAACCGGGATTTCAAAGACAGAGCCCGCTTTTCGACTAAGAACCAGCTCATTGCAGCCAGTGGCAGGGTAGCGATCGCTGCAAAGACCGCGAACAAGATCGGATTCAGAATGCCGAGCCCACATATGACGAGCAACTGCTGAATCGGAAACGCGTAAATGTAGACGCCGTAGGACAGGTCTGTCCGCAGCCTCAAGCGCTTGTTGTGGACAAGGGCACCCGAAACGATGATCAGGTAAGCCAGTGGAATGGCGCCGAGCACGCGGTAATTGGGCAGCAGGCTCGCCGCCAGCACGATGACCAGGCTCCCCGCGACGAGCGACCATCGAGCAGGAATCAGCTTTCGGAATCGGTAGAGGAGCGCACCAGCCAGAAACATCACGGCGAAACGTGCGGCGACCGACTGCATTACCAGCGCGATGGTTGTGGGGTCTTTCGCTGCGTCGGTGTGTCGCTGGGTGTCGGCTGGTTCTTCCAACAAAGACAAAACCCACGAAGGTAGCAGCGCCGACCACGTCAGCGTCAGTGCCAACGCAGTAGGAATAAACCACCGGCGATTCAGGAGTCCGACAACGCCGAAAACAGCAACAGCGATGTAGCACAACACCTCCCATAGGAGGGTCCAGAGGGAACCGTTCCACTCGTGTGGCCAGGGGATCCCGCTCGGTGTTCCGCCGATATCGAACTGAAGCATCGCCACCGCGCTGTTTTTCAGGACGTACTCGATCGGTGCGGTGGACAGCAGTAGCTTTGCGGCCGAACCACCCTGAATCGCCACGGCGATAGGGGCGATCACGAATGCGGTGACGATCAGGCAGACCCATAACCCGGGCAGGATGCGAAGGCCGCGCGCGATGAAGTAGGTGCGGATCTGCGGCTTGTTGAACCAACTCCATGTGATGAGAAATCCCGAGATCGCGAAGAACCCGTCGACCCATACGTCTCTGAGAAGTTGGTTAGCCGGCTGGTCGAACGCAGGGTGGCCGGTGAGCCCGTGGCCGGTTAGTCCGAAGGAGTGCGAGAGGATAACGCCGGTCGCCAGCGTTAACCGCCAGGCGTTGAGTGCGTTGTTTCGCGGGTCGAACTCCTGCCCGAGTTTCATGCTCTCCATCCACATCCGCTTTGCCCAGCAATCGACGCTTCATCGACGCAGCAAGTTTAGAGTTCGCGATCCTCCCACACGCTTCGTCCGCAGCCGGCTCAACTGATCCTGAAGGTACCGGCCGAGGCGCGCTGATGCGCAGTGCCAGCACAATGGGATTTCTTCACTGCCGCGGTGACCGCCATGCTGGCCGGTCATTGCCGGATATGATCGGATCCGACCGCGCTCTAGGCACCCCTGCCGGTCACTAATGCTGACAGACGAACCGGAGGCTGCGACTCTTGTCAACGTCCGTGCTCGTCACCGGTGGGGCAGGATTCATTGGTTCCGCGCTGTCGCGCCGTCTCATCAAAGCCGGTTACGACGTCGCCGTGATGGATGTCTTGCATCCGCAAGTGCACGCCGGACACGGCCCGATCGACCTGCTGCCATCGGTGCGGTTGTTCACCGGCGACGTCACCCATGCGCCCGACTGGGATGCGGTGCTGCGGCTGTTTCGTCCTTCGCAGATCGTGCATTTGGCGGCCGAGACCGGAACGGCGCAGTCGCTTACGGAGGCGACGCGTCATGCCTCGGTAAACGTTGTAGGCACGGCTCAGCTTCTTGATGGCCTCAGCCGCGCCGGCCATGTACCCGACCAGTTTGTGCTGGCGTCGTCGCGGGCGGTGTATGGCGAGGGCGCCTGGCAATCCGGTGAAGAGGTCTTCTATCCGCGTCCTCGTAGTCACGCTCAGCTGCTTGCCGGCATCTGGGATCCGCAAGGGCCCACTGGCGAAGCGGCCGTGCCGCTTCCGAGTTGCGCAAACCGAACGGAGCCACGACCTACCAACATCTACGCCGCGACCAAGCTCGCCCAGGAGCACATGCTCACGGCGTGGACGACCGCACACGACGCCAGTCTGAGTGTGCTACGGCTGCAGAATGTTTACGGGCCGGGCCAGTCGTTGACCAATTCGTATACCGGGATAGTGGCTCTCTTCGCACGGTTGGCGCGTGTCCAGAGCCCGTTGGAGGTCTACGAAGACGGTCGCATCGTGCGCGATTTCGTGTTTATCGACGATGTGGTCGACGCGCTGCTCACGACGCTGCAAAGGCCTGCGGCGCAGCCGCGCTGCCTAGACATTGGATCGGGCAGCGCGACCACCATCCACGAGCTTGCTCGCAAGGTCGCCGCTATGTGCGATGCCCCCGACCCGGTTGTCGTCCCGAAGTTTCGGGACGGTGACGTACGGGCCGCTAGCTGCAGCATCGAGCCGGCCAAGAAGGAGCTCGACTGGCGCCCGAAATGGGCCCTTGAAGGCGGTCTGCGTGCACTGCTCGACTGGATCGGTCGGCAAGACGAATTGCCTTCCGTCCCAAGCGATCCTGCAACCTAGTCAGCGCCTCCGGCGGCCCGTCGCTATGTCTGACGGCTACCGACACGGCCCCTGCCGAGCGACCTTCTCGACGAGATCGGTGGCGGCCAAAACACTTTCGGCGGGTGTGGCTATCCGGCCCGCGATTTCGCGGGCCCGCGCGGCGCATTGCGGAGCAAGGATGGTACGCAGATCCGCGATCAGCGATTCCTGCGTGGTGGTCGAAAAGCGCCGGGCGGTGCCTACCTTCAATCGTTTGACCGCCTTTCCCCGCAGCGACTGGTCGGGCCAGGTCCAGAGGATCAACGTTGGCATACCGGCACCCAGGCCCACGGCCGTGGTGGCCGCGCCACCATGGTGCACCACCGCGCGGCAGGCTGGAAATATCGCCACGTAATTCACCGCGCCCACGACCTTGACGTGTTCGAACTCCGCGAGGTCGCTGAAGTCACTCCAGCCGGCGCACACCAACGCCCGCTCACCGAGTTGCGCGCAGGCCGCGCTGATCATGGCGAGCGTGTCCGCCGGAGAGCCGACCGGGATGCTGCCAAAGCCGAAGAGAATCGGCGGTTTTCCCGCCGCGATCCATGCGGCGACCTCGTCGTCGGCCGCGGTCGGCGTCTCCATCGTCAGCGCACCGACAAACGGCCGCTGGCCACCGAATTTCGCCCATTCGGCTGCCAGCCCGGGAAAGCAAACCTCGTCGTAGGCCTGGATTTCCAGCAATCCGCGTTCGGCGATCCGCCGGGGCGAGGGGCGTGTCGCCTTTGGCAGGCCGAGTTCACGGCGCTGCGTGTTCTCGACCTTTCTTGTCATGCGCCAATGCACCCATTCGAGTGCTGTCATCGCGGAGCGGCCCAGTCGCGCCGGCAGAATCGGGAGGAACTGGCCGTGGGCCCGCATGGGGAATGTGTGCAGAGTGACCAACGGAATGTTGCGGTACTCCGCAACGTTGGCCGCGCCCTCCTGGAAACTGATGCCGGTGAGTAGCAGGTCGGCCCCCTCCGTCAGCGATGTAAGAGCCGCGCTCATTTCTTGCCACGACTCGATACCCGGCTCCCAGATTTCGCGCCAGAGCCGGACCACCTCCCGGATCTTCCAGAAGTTGCGGAAAAGATTCGTCCAAAAGTCGCGGTGCGTGTCGATCACGGCCTGCGAATCCATCCCGTAAGCGACCGCCGGAAGCCCGGCCGCCTCGACGTCGCCAACCAGGTTGGGCGCGACTGCCACGCGCACTTCGTGCCCTCTACGCACCAGCTCCCGGCCGACAACGATGAAGGGCTCGACATCGCCGCGCGTCCCATAGGCCGCCAGCACAAATTTCATCGCAGCTCCAAGCCCTTCACCTCCCGCGCGCAAGATTCTCCACGAGATCGGTCGCGGCTGCGACACTTTCGGCGGGTTTGGTCATCTGAGTCGCGATCTCGCGGGCCCGGGTGACGCACTCCGGTGCGAGAACAGTGCGCAAGTCATCAACCAACGTTCGCTGGTTAGTGGCCGAAAAGCGCCGGGCGGTACCCACCTTCAATCTTTTGACCCGGACTCCCCAAAGCGTCTGATCGAGGTCCGTCGAGAGAATCAACGTGGGGACTCCGGCGCGCAGACCGGCGGCCGTGGTGCCAGCGCCGCCGTGATGAACTACCGCGCGGCAGGCCGGGAAAATACTTGCGTAGTTGACTGCGTTCACCACCTTGACATGGCCCGAATTGGGGATGCCGCTGAAATCAGTTCCGCCGGAACACACCAGCGCCCGTTCACCCAACTGCGCGCACGCCTCGCTGATCATGCTGAGCGTGGCGGACGGAGATTCCACCGCAATGCTGCCAAAGCCGAAGAGAACAGGCGGCGTTCCCGCGGCAATCCACGACGCCACCTCGTCGTCGGCCTCTGTCGGCAACTCCATCGTCAGCGCGCCGACAAACGGCCGCTGGCGACCGAATTTCGCCCATTCGGCTGCCAGCCCGGGAAAGCAGACCTCGTCGTAGGCCTGGATTTCCAGCGATCCGCGTTCGGTAATGCGACGCGGCGACGGGCCTGTTGCCTTGGGTAGGCCGAGTTCGCGTCGCTGCGCATCCTCGACCTTCTTCGTACCCCGCCACGACAGCCACCAGAATGCCTTCATTGCGGAGCGGCCCAGCGGCGCCGGCAGGAATGACAGCAGTTGGCCGTTGGGTCGCAGCGGGAAGTAATGCAGCGTGGCTAACGGGATGTCGTAATATTCCGCGACGTTGGCGGCCGCGTCCTCGAAATTCAGGCCGGTGAAAAGTAGGTCCACCCCGTCCGCCAGCGACCGCAACGTCCTGCTCATCTCTTCCCAGCACTCGATGATGGGCTCCCCGACACCCCGCCGGAATGCGATCAGGTCCCGAACCCTCCACGGGGTGCGGAATAGACAAGTCCAGAACTTGCGGTGCGCCTCCAGAACGGCCCGCATATCAGGTCCGCAAGCGACCGCGCAAAGCCCCGCCGCCTCGGCGAATCCGACCAGGTCAGGCGGCACGACCATGCGGGCTTCGTGCCCTCGACGTAGCAACTCACGCCCGACCGCCACGCAAGGCTCGACATCGCCACGAGATCCGTAGCATGCCACCACAAATTTCATTGCGGAGATCCTAGCCCTTCACATGGCGTGCGCGTTCGGCGAAACGAAGCGGCGGCCCCGCGCCGCGGGCCGAGCTGCCCGCAGCAGCTACGACTCAAGAAATTTGCCGAGGTAATCGGACGGCTTCAGGTTAAGCAAGCGTTCGCGGTCGGCGGCGAGATCCTCGTAACCCAGCGCCTCGATCTGCGCCGCCGTGTAGGGCAGTTGTGACTCTGGCGATCCCTTCCGTACCAGGCCGATGCCACTATCGCAATCGAGAACTGCCACTCGCAGGTCGCGCCGCGCGCTGCGCAGATGGACGATTGCCTTCCAGACATCACCGCTCCAGGGAGGCGTCGTGACGAGCATGTGCCAGAGCAGGTTCCGCCAGCGGTGATGCGCACGATAATCGGCGTACGACGCCGCCGGATAGGCGATCGAGGCGTTTGCGGGGTTGCAGTCGTGCAGGATGACGATGCCGTCGTCCCGCAGATAACGCAGGGTGTTCTCCACGTCGCGCAGGGCCTGCCGATAGGTGTGCAGCCCGTCGATTAAGGCGACATCGATGCCGTGTTGCTCCAGGAAGGCCGTCTCGCTCGCGAAAAAGGCATCGCTGGTTGTCTCGAAGTAGTGGGTGGCCCGCGCTTTCGCGTCGGCGAGCCTGCGGGAACGCGCCGAGAGGTTGAACGCCGGATCAACCGCGATCTTCTCGTCGGCGACAATGCGGCGGAACGCAACCCCGTACGAAACGCCGATCTCGAGGTAGACGCGTTTTTCCCGCCCGTCGAGGGCCTCCTGCACGGCATTGATTCGGTTCACGCACCCCCCCTCGTGTTTCCGTTCCGCCTGTTACTTGCGCAACGTCCTCAGATCCTTCGGCGGTGCGGCAACGCTTACCCTAAGTCCGCGCCGACAAAACCGATCAACCAACACGGCCGACGCGGGCGAACTTTTCCACGAGATCGGCTGCGGTCAGCACGCTTTCGGCTGGTTTGGTCATCTGGGAGGCAATCTCACGCGCCCGGGCGGCGTACCGCGGGGCCAGGATGGTTCGAAGGTCGTCGACCAGCGTTTCCTGCGTGGCGGTCGAAAAGTGCCGAGCGGTGCCCACCTTCAATCGTTTGATCGCAGCCCCCCACAGCGTCTGATCGAGGTCCGTCGGAAGGCTCAACGTCGGGAGTCCGGCGCGCAGCCCCGCGGCCGTAGTACCTGGGGCACCGTGATGCACGACAGCACGGCACGCCGGGAAGACAGCCGCGTAATTCAGCGTGTCCACCACCTTGACGTGCTCGAAATGGGGGACGTGGCTGAAGTCGCTCGAACCGGCGCATACCAGCGCCCGCTCACCTAACTGCGCACACGCCTTGCTGATCATGGCGACCTTCTCGGCGGGAGACACCACCGGGATGCTGCCAAAGCCGAAGAAAATCGGCGGAGTTCCCGCCTCGATCCACAACGCAACCTCATCGTCGACATCTGTCGGCAACTCGATCGTCAGCGAACCGACGAAGGGCCGTTGGCCATTCCATTTGGCCCATTCAGCTGCCAGCCCGGGAAAGCAAACCTCGTCGTAGGCCTGGATTTCCAGCGATCCGCGCTCGGTGATCCGTCGCGGCGCCGACCCTTTTGTCTTCGACAGGCCCAGGTTGCTGCGCTGCGTGTCCTCGAGCTTCTTACTCCCAAGCCAAGACATCCACCAGAACACTGAAATTGCACCGCGGCCCAACGGCGCCGGCAAGGAAGGGAGGAGTTGACCGTTAGGCCGCAACGGGAAGAAATGCAGTGTGGCCAGTGGAATGTCGTGGTATTCGGCGACGTTGGCAGCGGCATTCTCGAAATTCAGGCCGGTGAATAGCAGGTCGGCACCATCCGCCAGGGATGTCAGCGTCGAGCTCATCTCCTCCCAGCGCTCAGCGACGGGCTCCCAAACTGCGCTCCGCAGTCTGTTCAAATCCCCGAGCTTCCAGAAGTGGCGGAAGAAACACGTCCAGTAGTCGCGGTGGGCATCCGCGATGCCACGCAAATCAGGTCCGTAGCCGACCGCCGTAATACCAGCCGCCTCGACGAAACCAACCAAATCCGGCGGGACAGCGATGCACACTTCGTGTCCGCGGCGCTGCAGTTCACGACCGACAGCCGCGAAGGGCTCGACGTCGCCACGACTTCCCCAGCTTGCCAGCACAAACTTCATCGCGCGGTCCTGACCTTTCACTTCACGTGGGGCGTGGTCGGCGTCAGGGCGTCGGTTATTATTCCGAATTCTTGGATCTTCGGTAAGGGTTTTCGGCTTTTGGGCGCGATAGCAGTGCGACTGCGGTTGGACTATCTACTAGCCTGGTGGGTTGCGCTGCGGGGCAGAGCATCCCGCGCGGACGTTCAGAGATGCGTGCCGGTAAGCGAGAAGTCTTTCAAGACGCTTGCAAGGTCATATCGCAACGCGTCATTCGAGTTGGGACGGCCCGGCTGATAAGCAAGGGCTGAGACAAAGACCTGTTCATGCGCTCTCCCCGCCCCCATAATCTGCAGTCCACCGAACCGGTGCACCATCGCCTCGGTCACGGCCGGGTAGTGCATCCGCATGCCGAGATAATCGGCGTCCGTGCCGTCCGGCCGGGTGGCCGCAGGGTTGATCACACCGAGGTTGGTTGAGACGACGCCGATCCCATTACCGCTGATCCCTCTGATGAGCCGCTTAGGCACCAGAGGAACGGCAGAAAACATTGCCCGCTCGTCGTCGGGCACCTCCCGGTGGCGCATCAGCGCTTCCCTGATTGCGGCGCGGATCTGGCGCAGGTCGGTCGCCGCAGGAGACGGATCGATCATGATGTCGACATTGCTGACCGCGTTGGCGCGGGTGTCGCCGGCGGTGCGCTCGTTAAATGGGATCCTCAGGTCGACCAAGCCGTCTGCGCTGACCCGTCCCCTTCGTTCGGCGAGCCGAGCCGCCAATCCCGCAAGCAGCGTCGCGCTGCTGCCGCCGAGTGAGTTTGCGCGACCCTCCCACTCGTCGGCATCAACGAACATTGTCGCAATTGGGACGGTGATGCACCGGTCGGCTGCGCCGGCGGGCAGCGCAGGTAGTGGGGCGGCAGGTCCAACTCCGCCACGACTGCGGCGAGCCACGCGCACTGCGGCGGCTACGCCGCGGCCGATCGCGCGGGCATCGCGGGCAGTTTGTCGAGCATCCTCGCGCACGGCCTGCCACCGCGTGCGCGACCCAGCAACCGGCCACCTGATCGGGTCGTCTCGGCCAAGCGCGGCATCGGCCAGCGCCTCGAACAGCCCAAGACCGTCAGTGATGGAGTGCGGGACGAGAAGGCTCACCCCGGCCCCGCCGTCGGTGAACGGCAGCACCGCCAGATGCCATCCGGGTCCCTGCTCGCAATCCAGCGGGGTCCTGGCCTGCTCGTTGAGCCAATTGTCGAATTCTTCGCGCGGTCGCGGGGATGCGACGATCTCAAGCTTTGGTGAGCCGTTGGGCGCTACCCAGCGGTGCCGGCCGAACGGCAATGGTGAGCGTTCGATACGGCGGGACAACCGCCCCCGCTGAAGATGGTCGTGAAACTTCCGCAGACCCTCGATATCGACCGCACCGTTGTACACCCAGACAGCCTGGATGACGACAGTAACTCCTGTCGCTCGTCCGAACTCAAACATCGCCTGGTCGAGCGGATCGAGCAGGTTGTCCATTTGCGTACCGTACTTTCTCACCGTTAGCCGTAGTTGCAGTTTTACTTTCAGTAGCGACCAAACCACCGCACGTCACTTCGGATATGGACCGAACTGGGGTGGCGCCCAACAAACGATCGTGACCCATACGGCCCCGTAGACGATCTGGTCAATCCGGCATCAGCAGCATGTCTTCAATAGCCGTGCGAAATTCATGGCTCGCCCTTTCCCGGCCACTATAGGACGGGTCAACGCTGGGCTCCGAGCGGCGGTCGTTCGATCATGCGCGAACGCCGTGTCCCACATACATTTTGACGGTTGCCACTATCTGACGTCTTCACTGTCAGTCCGCCGGCGAGACGCCTTAGCCGCGCGACCGGAGCTATCAAAGCTGGCTACGGCGTGTGCATCAGCGACCCCGACAACGGGGGAGCTTCAGAAGAACCAACGGACTACAGCGGCCAAGGTAGTGTTCCGGCCATGTGGAGCTCACTGGTGCTGGTGGGGTTGAGTTCCGGGCTTCTGACGGGGTTCGATCCGATGCGCCTTGGCCTCGCCCTTCTCGTTATCTCCCGACCCAGGCCTGTACAAAACCTGCTCGCATACGGGGCCGGAAACCTGATCGCATGCATTTTCACCGTGGTGCTTCCGCTGACGATGCTGCACAACACACCCATGCTCAAATCTTTTGCGGACAATTTGGCCACAAACCCGACTGTCAAGCACATTCAACTCGCGATGGGCGTGGTGGCGCTATCGATCGGTGCCCTGCTGACAGTGCATTCGGTGACGCGTTGGCGTCAGCGGGCGCACTCGTCGGCAACGAGCGGCAGTACGTCGACCCAGGTGCTGGAGTCGAATAAACCAAGTGCAATCACGCGACTGTTGGGCCGCCCGCAGGGCACGCCGCCGGAGGGTTTGTCTGCTTTCCGGCGGTTACTCCACCGGGCCCACAACGCGTGGGAAAACGGATCCTTGTGGGTTGCGGGCGCCCTCGGCCTCGGAACGGGGCCGCCCCTCGACGGGGTTCTCTTTCTCCTCGCCTTCATCGTCGCATCGGGAGCTGCGACGGGCACGCAGGCGGTCGCCGCCGTCGCATTCGTCATCGGGATGCTTGCGGTTATCGAATTCACCCTCGCCAGCTATGTGGCCGCGCCAGCGAAAACCCAGGCGATAGTGCAGCGGCTGCACGATTGGGCGCGGACCCACCGTCGGAAGATCCTGATAGCTATGTGCGCCATAGGCGGGCTCGCCCTGGTGGGCACTGGCATGGGCAGTGCCGCAGCTGGTAGCTAAGAGCCAGGCAGCCTTGTCATCAGTGCGTCGAAGAGCTCGATCTAGCTTTCCGTGCAGCCCTGGTCCTGATCAGCTGCTGACGCACGGCCAGCGGCGCCTGCCGCCAGGCCTCCTTTCGCCTCAAGAGCGCCAGCTGCCGTCGGCACGTCTCCACGGCAGACCACCAAAAGAAGACGGGCAGCCGCTTTCTGAACTCCTTGTCCGCGCCCTTGTCGGCACATACCCCGGTCATGTCGTTGTAGTGCGCGACCACGATGTCCATGTACCTGGTGACCAGTGCGGGGTTGGAGAAGCAGCGGATGTTGAAGTCCCAGTCGGCCCAGACTGGGTAGCGCAGGTTGTAGGGTCCGATGCCCGCGAATAGGTCTCGGCGGTAAAAGATCGACTGATGGCAGATGTTCGTCTCGAACAACAGGCGGTCAAGGTCGAAGGCGCCGCCCCAGCGGGACCAGGTTGAACGAATGATCACGTCGCCGTAGACCAGATCGCTGGGCTGGTGTTGGTCGATAAAGGCGGCCACGTGCGCCAGAGTGTCCGCCTCGTGCAGAGCGTCATCGGCGCCCAGGAAGAGCAACCACTCCCCACTCGCCATGCGGACACCGCGATTCATGGCGTCGTAGACGCCGTCGTCCGAGCCGGAATGGTGGACCAGGCGCGTACCGACACGGGCGCCGAAGTCATGCGCGATATCGATGGTCCCGTCCGTCGAGCCGCCGTCGACCAGGACGAGCTCAAAGTTGCTGCATGTCTGGCAGATGAGGCTGTCAAGGCAAGTAGGCAGAGTTGCCGCCGCGTTCAATGTGGGGACGATTATCGAAAACATTGGTGCGGTCATACCACTGGCCAGGTTAGCAGCGATCAGCCCGGCGTACCGCCCTGTCAGAAAAATTTCGACTCAAGGACTCGGTCCTAATTTTCTGACGAAGCTCGCGAAATTTCCGGTCAATCGTCTTCGCGGAAGAAGATCCCATCGGCCTGCAGCATTCGGCCGTTGCGGAGATCGGTGAAACAGGGCAGCAATCCCGTCAGCGTGAAACCCAAAGAATGTACGAGTTCGAGCGCCTCACGAGCGAGCATGCCGCCTTCGTACAAAGGCAGGAACGACAGTTCGAGTTGCAAGCCGACACAATGGTTGCCCACGGTTGATTTGCCACCGGCGAGCACCTGCTGTTCAAATCCCTGAACGTCAATCTTAAGAAAGGTTACATCATTCGGCCTGAGAATTTCCGACACAACGGAATCAAGTCGATGTATTGGCACATCTTCGACTCCGATATAATTTGCTGGCGGATAGATATCTTGATGACTCTTCAGCATAGGTAGGACGGAACTGCTCTGCCCAGCATTGCCTGCGACATTTATGGAGATCGTTCCATCAACATCGCCCAGTGCATGGCGTCGGCACTCCCAAAGCGGATCTTTCGATGTCCTGCTCTCCAAAATGGAAAATGGGTCCGACAGAGGTTCGAATGAGATTATACGACCCTCGTAGCCCGCCTTGCGGAGGTTGGAGGCGTATTGTCCTGAGTTGGCACCTACATCCAAAACGGCATTTACGCGATGCGTTTCTAGCTGCTGGGCAATCTGACGCTTCCAGTTCCGCTCAGAATAGCGCCGCGATACCTCGAAAGCAGCGCCACGGGCGATCAATCGAGCACGGTCCAACAAATGCATTGCATAACACTAACACCCGAATATCGCGTCGGGGAGATCGACGCGAGGGTTCGCCGGCTGACTCGAGATTCGCCGCCGGGCGCTGAATTCAATCGTTTTGTCCAGGGATCTCGACGACGATCGAGTCCAGGCCGGCACGTATCACTGCGGTGGGGAATGCCGAGCGTGCGGCTGCCGTGATCGCGTCGAGCTGGGGAAATCCAGCGAGTCCGGAGCCAAAGAGTCGTAGGTCATCAATCACGATGGTGCTGCCTGCCGGAGTTACGTCGGCGAGGCGCCGCAGCGTCGACTCCGCAGGCTCCGTCTCCTGGCCTTCGGCTGTTCCGGGGCCCGAGAAATGCCCGTCTAGGTAGACCAGCGGAGGGGTCGAGCAGTTCGCGACGATCTTCGGAATCTCGATGAGCGAATCACCGTGGATGACTGTGACATTGGGGTGACCGGCGAACCGCTGCCGGGCCGCGGCGTAGAGCTCGTCATGGAGTTCGATTGAGAACACCTGATCCGTATGCGGTATGAAAAATGCGGTGGTTTCACCTTTGTACGTGCCGGCCTCGACGAAGATCCTGTGCCCTCGCGCTTTCAGCGTGTTGAGCAGGTGACGTCGCTTGGCAATTGCGGGCGGTGAAACCAGGTGCATGCCGCGGAACCAGCCGTGTGCAGCGGCGAGGCGGTTGGGTTCTAGCGAGTTCCTACTGCGGACCAACTTCAGTGCGATACCGATGAGCCTTTGCCTCATCCTCATTGCCTCGACGCACCGATGTTCGCGCGGTACCAAGCCACCGTTGCCTCGATGCCAGCGCGCAGCGGGATTCTGGGTTGCCATCCCGCTTCCCGCAAAACCGTAACATCCAACAGTTTGCGTGGAGTTCCGTCTGGTTTGGTTGGGTCCCAGCGGGTTTCGCCGTTGTAGCCGACTGCTTTGGCCACCATGTCGGCGATCTCGCTTATGGTGTGGTCGATCCCGGTCCCTACGTTGACCTGGTTCGGTCCGTCGAAGTGTTCCAAAAGGTGCAGACAGGCGCTGGCCAGATCATCGACGTGCAGCAGCTCTCGCCGTGGAGTCCCGGTGCCCCAGTTGGTCACCTCCGGCGCGCCGCTGGCTTTGGCTTCTTCATAACGGCGAATAAGCGCCGGTAAGAGATGCGACGTGGACGCGGAAAAATTGTCGCCAGGTCCATACAGGTTGGTTGGCATCGCCGAGATCCATGCAAGCCCGTACTGACGTCTGACCGCCCGCACCTGGAGTAGTCCGGCAATCTTGGCAATCGCGTATGCGTCGTTCGTCGCCTCCAGCGGGCCGGTAAGCAGTGCGGTCTCCTTGATCGGCTGCGGGGCGAACTTCGGGTATATGCAAGAAGATCCGAGGAAAAGTAGCCTCGGTACGCGCGCGGCGACCGCAGCATCGAGCAGGTTGACCTGGATCTGCAGGTTTTCCGACAGGAAATCGACCGGATAGGTGTCATTGGCCATTATGCCGCCGACCTTGGCCGCAGCATCGATGATGACTTGGGGTTTCGCCTGGAGAACGAAGTCAAACGTCGCGTCGCGATCCGTCAAGTCGAGTTCACGATGTGATCGCACAACGAGATTGGTGAATCCCTCGGCGTGGAACTTGCGCATCAGCGCGGATCCGACCAGCCCGCAGTGCCCAGCGATATACACCGGAGATGCACGGTCGAGGACGCCGAATGACCTATCCATCTCGTGCTAGCTCCAACCGGGAAGCGAAGGCTCGTCAACCCGTGGCTTGCGGTCGGACTCGAGTGCCGCAATGTCCGCATCCACCATGATCCGCGCCAGTTCGTCGGTGTGCACGGCCGCCTTCCACCCGAGCGATTGGGCCGCCTTAGTGGCGTCACCGATCAACGAGTGGACTTCTGCCGGCCGTAGATAGCGCTCATCGAACATCACGTGCTTCTGCCAGTCGAGCCCAGCATGCTCAAATGCGGCCTGAGCGAACTCACGCACGCTGTAGCCGCGTCCCGTAGCCAGCACGAAGTCGTCCGGCTCGGGGGCTTGCAGCATCCGCCACATCCCTTCGACGTATTCGGGCGCGTACCCCCAGTCGCGAACGGCGTCGAGATTGCCCAGGTAGACGTGTGACTCGACGCCGGCTTTGATCCGAGCGACAGCTCGGGTGATCTTGCGCGTCACGAATGTCTCGCCGCGGCGGGGTGACTCGTGATTGAACAAGATGCCGTTCACCGCGAACAATCCGTACGCCTCTCGATAGTTGCGCGTTGCCCAGTAGGAGTAGACCTTGGCGGCGCCATACGGCGATCTCGGGTAGAAGGGAGTCTGCTCGCTTTGTGGTGGTGGAGACGCGCCAAACATCTCAGACGACGATGCCTGATAAAAGCGGCATTGCACCCTCGACAGGCGAACGGCTTCCAGCAGTCGCATGGATCCTATGCCGGTGGTGTCGCCGGTTTGTACGGGTTCATCAAAACTCACGCGCACATGCGACTGCGCCGCAAGGTTATACACTTCGTCGGGCTCGATGGTACTGAGCAACGTCACCAACCGGGTGCCGTCACTGAGGTCCCCATAATGCAGGAACAATCGTGCGCCGGGATCGTGCGGATCAACGTAGAGGTGATCGATCCGCGAGGTGTTGAATGTCGAAGCTCGCCGGATGAGTCCGTGGACTTCATATCCTTTGCTGAGCAGCAGTTCGGCAAGGTAGGAGCCGTCCTGCCCGGTGATCCCAGTTATGAGCGCTCGCTTCATCGGATTTCCCCTTGTTCAAGCTGCATGCTCGCCGCGGGTTTTCCGGTACCCAAAATACTGGTGACTTACGCCCCTGCGCCGCACGACGGCGAGCAATCTCGCCGGTATCGACCGCTCAGCTTTTCAGCGTGCGGGCTCTCGCTAATTCAAAGCCCATGTCGCAGCGAGCTTCGCCAAACATTTTGGCGGCCGCCTGGCACCGGTCGGCGCGCTGAGCCACCTTCGCCGATCAGCCGACCTGCCGCAAGCGTGCGAAGTTTTCCAGATGATCGGCGGCGGCCACGACGCTTTCGGCTGATTTGGTCATCCGCCTGGCGAATTCGCGGGACCGGGCAACGTAATCCGGGGCGAGGATCGTCCGCAGGTCAGCGACCAACGATTCGCGAGTAGTGGTCGAAAAGCGCCGCGCCCTGCCTATTCTCAGCCGTTTGACCATCGCACCTGTGAGCGTCTGGTTGAGATCGGTCGACAGGATCAATGTTGGCACCCCAGCGCGCAGGCCCGCATCGGTGATACCTGAGCTGCCGCGATGCACGACCGCACGGCAGGCAGGAAAGATCGCCGCGTAATTCAGCTCGCCCACCACCTTGACGTGCTCCCAATGAGGGACGTCGCTGAAGTCACTCCAGCCGGCGCCAACCAACGCCCGCTCGCCCAACTCCTCGCAAGCGCCGCTGATCATGGCCAACGTGTCTGCAGCAGACGCAACCGGGATGCTGCCGAACCCGAAGAAAATCGGCGGTATCCCCGCGGCAATCCACGACAAAGCCTCGTCATCCGCATCTGTGGGCAACTCCAGCGTCAGAGTGCCGACAAAAGGCCGCTGGCCGTCGAATTTCGCCCATTCGGCGGCCAGTCCCGGAAAGCAAACATCGTCGTAGGCCTGGATTTCCAGTGATCCACGTTCGATCATCCGTCGCGGGGCGGGGGTCGTCGCCTTCGGCAAACCGAGTTCACGACGCTGCGCGTCCTCGAGCTTTCTGGTCGTCATGCGCCACGTCAGCCATTCGTACATTTTCATCGCGGAGCGGCCCAAGCCCGCTGGTAGGAATGGTAGGAGTTGGCCGTTGGGCCGCAGCGGAAACCAGTGCAGCGTGGCCAACGGAATGTCGTGGTACTCCGCGACATTGGCTGCGGCGTCCTCGAAAGACAGGGTGGTGAACAGCAGGTCGGCCCCGTCCGCCAGCGACGTTAAGGTCCTGCTCATGTCCTCCCAGCACCGCTTACCGGGTTCCACCACCTCGCGTCCCAACCTGATGACATCCCGAATCTTCCAGAAGCTGTGAAACAAGCTCGTCCAGAAGTCGCGGTATGCGTCAATCACCGCTTGCATCTCAAGCCCATACGGGACCGCCGCAATCCCGGCCACCTCGGCAATGCCGGCCAAGTCAGGCGGGACGGCCATGCACACCTCGTGGCCTCTGCGCAGCAGCTCACGACCGACGGCCGCGCAAGGCTCGATCTCGCCGCGACTTCCCCAGGCCGCCAACACAAATTTCATCGCGGCTGCGATCCCTCCACTTCCTGTGCGCGTTGACAAGCACCGGAGTATCGGTCGTTGCCTCTGATACTTCGACCGGTTCGCAGACCAACGGACACGCGGACGAGCGGCGAGCCTCGCCGCACCGCGGCAACGACACGTGCGACGTCGTCCGGGGCCATGTAATGGTGAACCGGCAGGGAGACGATCCGTGAGCAGACATCCGCCGTGACGGTGAGGTCGGCTGACCTCACCATCTGGGGGTTGGCCATGAAGTATGGATGCAGGTGCTGCGGGGGGTTGTAGTAGTCGTGGGCACGGATCGCATATCGCCGCAGTTTGGCGAGCACCGCGGCCTTGTGGTCCGCGGACTCGCAGCACGCGCTGGCGAAGCAGACCGAGGAAGCATCCGCGTTGGGCTGGAACTGCAGACCGACGGAAGTCAGTTCGGCGCGATAGCGGTCGAAGACGGCGCGGCGGCTAGCCAAACGATCGTCGAGCCCAGGGAGTTGGCGCAGGCCGATGGCCGCGCTGAGTTCCGGCAGCTTTCCGTTCATCCCGAGCTGCGTGGATTGCCGCCCGGTGAAGCCGAAGTCGGCGAACGTGCGCGCTTGCTCGACCAGCCGGGGGTCACGAGAGACCAGCGCGCCGCCCTCACCCACCGCGAACGGCTTGGTGGCATGGAAAGAGAAGATCTCGCAGGCACCGCGTCCGCCGAGGCGCCGCCCGTCGGTGTAGGCAGAACCGAAGCCGGCGGCCGAGTCGAGCACGATCGGCAGGTCCCACTCGGCGGCGAAAGCCTCCCAGGCATCGATGTCCGGGTTGCCGACGCCAAATACATTGGGGAGCACGATCCCGGCAATGAGGTCGCGGGAGCACTCCAGGACGGCCCGCGCCGAGGGCGCACTCGGCTGCCAGGTGTCGGCGTCGATGTCGATGAACCACGGCCGGTAACCGGCCCACAGAGCAGCTTGCGCCACAGCGACGAACGTAAAGGACGGCATCAGCAGATAGCGTTCACGCGTCCCTGGGCCGACGGTGGCATGGAGCGCCGCGATGAGCGCCAGCGTGCCGTTTGCGAAGGTGGCGACGTGCAGGTCGGGCCCGAGATACTCGCCGAGCGCCGAGACGAATCGCCGTTCCTTCGGCCCGAAGTTCGTGTACCAGTTGGCGTTGACGATTTCGTCGAACTCCTCGGCAAGTTCGGCCGGCGTGGGAAAACTCGGACGGATAAAGGGGATCTCAGCGGGCATCGAGCCACCGGTTCCGAATCTGCACGAGCCACGCAGGGATACCCGTGCAGACCCTGCGGCGAGGTATCAATGCGCCGAGCCCGCTAGCGCCCCTGGGCGTCGTGCCGATCAGGGCGGCGCGGTCATTGAACGCCGTCGACGCAGGCCAAAACTTGTCAACGCGGGCCATCAGCCGCTCCAACCCGCTCCCCCCTTTTTGCCAGTGTCCTCGTAGCTCCCAGGTGGGGGCCTTGCGCAGAAGGTACGCCAAGTTGATCGAGGGTTCGCGTCAGATGACAAAACTCAGCAAATTATTTTTCGATAGCCCTAATTCGACTGAGTTCAATAAACCCACTGGTCTTGCGGCCTTTTGCACACGTGGCGAATATGCAGTCCGCCGCGCTGGCGAACCCCACCGATGGCGGGGGTTATTTTTCGTCATGCAGGCAACGTTGGGCTGGGGCGGCGACGTCGCGGTAGCGCCCGTTGTCTTCAGCACGTACTCGTCTGTTGCGCGCGTGCAATCATTGCCACTGAACGGCGGTGAGGTCAGCAGTCACGCGATCCGCAAACTTTGTTTTCTTCTGCAAGATAATTTGGTCGTACGCAGCCAGGACTTTGTATTCGCCGGCATGGTATGTCAAAAACTGATCGATTGCCCACCAGGGGTTGGCCCGCGCGCGGGGATAGCAAGGCCACAAAAAGTCGTCAAAGATCATTACCCCGCCCTGCTTCAACAGGCGCCACGCGGTGATCCCATCCATTAAAACATCGTCGGCAAAGTGGGATCCATCTACGTAAATCAGATCGAATTCGTGCTGTTCATCCAGCAGTTGCGGCAACACCTGCAGCGATGATCCCTTACGCTTCGTCAGGCGATCTGCGCACAGGGAAAGATTGCCGTCGAATCGAGCTTCCAGGTCCCGCGCGTCTGGGGTTGCGTTATACAAGTAATAGTCGATACCGGCCCATGTGTCTACCGCGGTTAGGTGCCCTTGGGTGAAGTAGGTCAAAAGAAACAGGCTTGAGCGGCCCTCCCAGGAACCAATTTCGAGGATCCGCACGGGATCTACGCGATCGAAAGTTCTGGAAAAGACAGCACACCATTGAATAACGATCACGTCATTCATATCAAACCATCGTTCTTTGAACTGACCCTTCGCAGCTCGCTCCTCAAATGCAGCGCGAACCTCCGCAACGCGGCTTGCCACACCGGACAGAACGCCAAGTTTAACCAGAAGATAGCGCACGTTGCATGTGAGAAAGTGCCACAGAACAGACGGGTGTCTACTCCCGATACGCAATAGAAAAGCGACATATCGGATGGACCAACGAATCTTGGTTGTGGTTGTCAGTCCGGCCATGTTCCTCGTCACTCACTTTGGCGGTTCGTCGCCTTAGTCAGACAGTACATCCGATATGAGTCTCGTCCGCTCTGGATGTTCCGATAGATTGCCGAGCCGTGCACCGGGAGCATGTCGCGCACCCAACGCCGCAGGAAGTGCGGTGCCACGTTTTCCATCGACTCCTGCATTCGCTCCGAGTTCAGTGTCATTCCTCGGAGCACCTCGGCGTCGATGATCCGCGACGACACCACGTACAGGCCGGGCGCGCTATTCAGGTCCGCCTCCCATTGGTCGCACACAAGTCGCTGCCGTAGATCGGTGTAAAGAAACGCCCCGCCGGGGCGCAACACGCGGGAAACCTCGGCGAGGAATCGGTCGAAATGCGGGTAGCAGTGCGATGACTCGACATTGATGACCGCGTCGAACGATTCGGCAGGAAAGGGAATATCTTCGGCGTCGCCGTGCACGAAATCCAGTCCGGGCACCTGGTGGCGGCGCCGGCAGAACTCGATACCGCCGGCGTTGACATCCATCCCGACATAGGATGCCGGCGCCAGCGCACGCGTCAGATAGGACGCGCCGCCGCCATGGCCGCAGCCTACTTCCAGCACGCGCTGGCCTGCGAGTCCCCCGGCCTGGGTGGCGGTGGCGTGATACAGCTGGATGGGGTAGCGCTCGGGTTCGTCGGCGGCGTCCAGTGGCAGGCCCATCGGCGGGTCTTGCTCGTAGCCGTAGTTGAGGAACACCGCATCGTCACCGACCCGGCGAGTCAGGTAGCGATATAGCCGTCTCTGCGCGGAATAAATGACTGCCCTCGTGACGGGCTCAAGCACGCCGTCGCGTAATGCGCGTGCGATGGTGGTGGCCATCAACGCTCCCCCTTCTGTAACGACGCCATGCGCCAACTACCCGTCAACCGGAATGTAGACCCCCGCAGCGAGTGCCGGACTCGATTATCTAAAGCGCTCGCGCGGGCTGACCGATACCGATCGGCGCTCGCTCTGCCAGCACAGCGAATCAGATACTCTCAGCTCATGAATCGGTCGGACCCCACTAAGGGCCACGCCGTCTCTCCCAGAGGCACTTTTCACGACCACGTGTACACCCCGCTGGGCGTCACGCGCGAATCCCGTGTCCTCGGAGGCTGATCGGTGCCAATTCGGTTACGTCCTGCACGCGCATCCTTAAGCAGCCGCACGCCCAAGAGCATTGCGCGACCGGACAATCGGCTCGCCTTGGTGGACCAAGCGTTGTTCGCGGGACATCGGGCTGCAGGCCAGAAGGTAGTCATCGAAGTCGTCTGGGTTTATGAGCACGCCATCGACCTCGACGGGGTAAGGCGTTTTCACCGCAACCTCGGTTACGGGTTGTTGGGGCGGCGCATCGAGCGTTCGCCGCTCCCATTCGGCCGCCATCGGTGGGTTGCAGATCGGGGACCGTCAGACATCGACGTCGTTCAACGCGCCCGGCCCCGGGCGGAACTCAGCGACTGGGCTGATGAACGTTCACAGCTACCGGTTGATCCAGAGCGGGGCCCTGGTTGGCATCTCGGTGTGCTCCCACTTACGGACGGTTCGACCGCGGTCAGCTTGGTGCTTGCCCACTACTTGATTGATGGCCTTGGGCTTGCCCTCGTGCTTGCCGACGCGATCTTGGGCAACACTCACGACCTCGGCTACCCGCCGCCTCGTTCGCGCAGTCGACTGCGCGCGGTCGTCCAGGATGCTCGCCAAACAGCGCAGGACATACCCGAGGTTGTCCGGGCGGTTGCCAGCGCGGCAAAACTGGCCCGTCGTGGCCGGCTTGAGGTTGCGCGGTCACCGGCACCCCGACCTGTCGCACTCCACAGAAGCGAGGGAGATGACGTAGTCGTCGTACCTACCATCACCATCTACATCGACCTGGATGAATGGGACTCCCGCGCGAAAGTGCTTGGCGGAACGAGTAACACGCTGGCGGCGGGGCTGGCCGTGAAGCTCGGAGAGCGCGTCGGGCGTCGACGCGCCAGCGACGGCGTTGTCACATTGCAACTGCCCATAAGCGAGCGAGTCGAGGGTGACACGCGCGCGTTCGCATTGTCGTATGCGCGCGTCAGTGTCGACCCGACCCACATAACAACGGATTTGGGTGACGCCCGTGCCGCCATCAAGGAGGCGCTGGAATCTGTGCGGGAGACGGCAGACGAGTCGTCGCAAGTGCTGTGGCTCACGCCCTTCACACCAAAACGAGCGATGAAAAGGATGGTCGATGCCGGGTTCACCGACCCCGATCGCCCGGTCTTCTGTTCTACTCTCGGCGACCTCGGCTCGGTGCTGTCACGCCTCGATGGCAGCAACGCGGAGTACGCCGCCGCACGCGTAACCGGGCAACGCATAACACGACAGTGGCTTGAGCGAATTGGCGGCCAACTGACTGTGTTGTCCGGGCGCCTAAGCGGCAAGGTCTTCATCACCGTCGTCGCATACCAACCAGGCGCCGAGAACACAAAGCCCGCACTGCGTGAGCTGGCTGCGCAGACTCTGGCGGAGTTCGGGCTCACGGGCGAGATCGACTAGCGAACATTCCACCCTCGCCCATCAGCGAACTTGCTTGAGGCGGACGAAATTTTCCACGAGATCGGCGGCGGCCGCGACGCTTTCGGCAGGTTTGCTCAGCTGACTGGCGATCTCGCGCGCCCGAGCGCTGTATTCGGGGGCGAGTATCCGGCGGAGGTCTGCGATCAGCGACCGCCGGGTAGTACTGGAAAACCGCCGGGCGGTACCCACCTTCAGCCGTTTGACCGCAGCGGCCCAGTACGGCTGATCAGCCGCCATCCACCGGATCAACTGGGGAACTCCGGCGCGCAGGGCCGCGGCGGTAGTCCCTGCGCCACCATGGTGGACGATCGCACGACAGGCCGGAAAGATCGCGGCGTAATTCACCGTGTCGACCACTTTGACATGCTCCACTGGCGGGGCGCTGCCGAAGTCTGCCCCGGCGGCGCACACCAATGCGCGCTCACCCAACTTCGCGCAGACAGCGCTGATCATGCCGATCATGTCCGCGGGAGATTCAAACGGTATGCTGCCAAACCCGAAGAAAATAGGCGGTGTCCCCGCGGCGATCCATGACAAAACCTCCTCGTCGGAATCCGTCGGCAACTCCACCGTCAGCGCGCCGACGAAGGGCCGTTGACCATTCCAATCTGACCATTCGGCCGCCAAACCCGGAAAGCAGATCTCGTCGTAGGCCTGGATTTCCAGGGATCGGCGTTCGCTAATCCGTCGCGCCGCCGGGCGGGTTGCTTTCGGCAGATTCAGTTGCCGGCGTTGTGCGTCTTCAAGCTTTTTGCTTGCGCGCCAAATCATCCACTCGCTCGCCGTCGCTACCAAGCGGTTCAAGCGGGCCGGCAAATACGGAAGTAGCTGGCCGTTGACCCGCTTCGGGTAGTAATGGAGCGTTACCAACGGCATGTCGTAGTACTCCGCGACGTTGGCAGCGGGCTGCTCGAGAACCAGGCCGGTGAAGAGCAGGTCAGTTCCGTCGGCCAGCGCCGTCAGCGTGGTGCTCGCCTCCTCCCAGCACCGGGTCGCAAGCTCCCTCGCTTTGCGCCACAATCGAACCAGATCCGGGACCCTCCAAGGCCTGCGGAAAAAACCTGTCCAGAAGTCGCGGTACACGTCTAGCGGCGCCTGGGTGTCTACCCCGTAGGTGACCGCCGCGAGCCCCGCCGACTCGGCGAAGCCAAGCAGGTCGGGCGGGACAGCCATGCGCACGTCATGCCCCCTGCGCAGCAGTTCACGGCCGAGAGCGACGCTGGGCTCGATATCGCCGCGCGTTCCATAACTTGCCAACACAAGTTTCATTCGCGGAAATCCTGGCCTTTCACTTCCCTTGCCCGTGCTGCGAAATGAAGGTGGAACGTTGTGTCGCCCGGTTCAGCCGCCCGGCAGCATAGCCCAATACCCGCGCTATTGGCATGAAACCCAGAAGTTTTGGGTAAGTGCCCGCACGCCATTGTCTTGACCGGCGGTTTCGCTGACATTACCTAATCGGAGACATATCGCAAGCTTGGCGCCGTCGCTGGACCCGCTTGACCCGTCGCATGATCAATGGGTAGACGTCGTCACCGCCATACCTTCCAGACCGCAAAAGCACTGCCGTCTGGGAATCACTGATCGGCTCGGTTTTCTCCTCGACGTTCATGGTGGGCGACAATGCCAAGCTGCGTGCCAAGCTGCACACCGCCAGGCAGGGCGGCAGCGACCGCGCATGGATCCAGCGGCGAAGGCAGCTACAGCATCGAGATCCCCGAGGATACCGCGCAGGAGAGGTGGGTGGCGCTGCCCCTCAAGCGCGAAGCCGCCCAGAACGGAACTCCATGCCCGGCCTATCCGCGCGCTGGTCAAGCACTAAAAAAGTGCGGCAGATCAACCCCAAGACAGCCGCGTAACGCCGTACTGCTCCGTTACGCACGTGCCATGCATTACGATCCCATATAGCGTTGAGAACAAGCCGTTATGGAGGCCGCCAGCATGGTTTACTCACCAAGATCTGGTCGCGCTCCCGCGGGGGCCGCTCGTTTGAAGTGATCGCCGCAGGCTGGTCTGCGACGCTCACCGCACTCGAGATGCCGGTCTGGCGTGTCGTGGCCGATGTGTAGTTGCATGGGCGGCCAGCTGACATGACGTCGGGTATGGAAACGGGTGGAGAGGATTCGCGATTTTCAGCGTTTTGAGACGGGTGTGGATTCCGCTGGTCATACTTGTAGTCATCGCAGGCGGAGGTTTCACCGTGACACGACTCCACAATATATTCGGCAACGAGAAGCGGGCCTCGTATGCCGACACCAAAGTCAACGACACCAAACCGTTCAACCCCAAGCACCTGAAGTACGAAATTTTCGGGCCGCCGGGAACCACGGCCGACATCAGCTATTTCGACGTTAATGCCGACCCGCAACGAATCGAGGGGGCGCATTTGCCGTGGACGTTGGACATGGCAACAACCGAGGCGACGGCGGTGGGTAGCGTTGTGGCGCAGGGCGACAGCAACAGCATCGGCTGCCGCATCACCGTCGACGGTGAAGTCAAAGCCGAACGCATTTCGCACGAAGTGAACGCCTTTACCTTCTGCCTGCTGAAGGCCGCATGAGCGACATCTACCAGGGCAACCAGCACACCGCGCCGCCATTTGCAGCGCGGACAATCCATCGATTTTCGGTGCCGATCATCTTGGGGTGGGTTGCGCTGATCCTGCTCGTGGGCGCCACTGTCCCGTCACTGGAGGAAGTCGAAAAAGAGCACACGGTGTCGCTGAGTCCTCCGGACGCGCCGTCATTCAAGGCGGCGAACCGCGTAGTGGAAGACTTCAAGGAAGCTACTTCCGGCAGTGTGGCGATGATCGTCTTGGAAAGCCAGCAATCCCTGGGCGATGAGGCGCATCAGTACTACAGCCACTTGATTCGTCAACTCAAGGACGATCCAAAGCATGTACAGCACATTCAAGATTTCTGGGGGGACCCCCTTACGGCGGGCGCCGCGGAAAGCGCTGACGGCAAGGCCGTGTATGTCCAATTGGACCTCGCCGGTGAGTTGGGCCAAACCCTAGGCAACGAATCGACCGAAGCCGTCCGAAACATCGTGGCGCGCACGCCGCCACCGCCCGGGCTCAAGGTGTATGTCACCGGCCCGGCGGCAATCGCGGCGGATATGGGCCACAGCGGCGATCGAACCGTCGTCACAATCACCGTGGTAAGCCTCGTCGTCATTTTCACGACATTGCTCCTCGTCTACCGCTCGGTTGTCACCGTCATTGTTCTATTGCTCATGGTCGGGATAGAACTGCAGGTAGCCCGTGGTGTAGTCGCATTTCTCGGTCATCATCAGCTTATTGGTGGCCTCACTACCTACGTGGTTAATCTGCTGACGTCCCTCGCAATCGCGGCTGGAACCGACTACGGCATATTCTTCTTCGGTCGCTATCAAGAGGCGCGTCAAGCCGGCGAAGACCGGATAACTGCTTTTTACACCACATACCACGGGGTCGCGCGCGTTGTTCTGGCCTCCGGCCTGACAATCGCCGGCGCCCTTTTCTGCCTGAGCTTTACCCGGCTGTCTGCTTTCCAAGCCATCGGTGTCCCGTGCGCGGTGGGCATGGTCGTCGCAGTTGCGGTTGCGCTCACTCTGGTTCCGGCAGTTATCGCACTCGGCAGCCGGTTTAAGCTGTTCGAGCCTAAGCGCAATGTCAGGGGCCATGGATGGCGACGGATAGGGACGGCGATCGTTCGCTGGCCCGCGCCCATTTTCGCCGCGACAATGGCAGTCGCGCTCATCGGGTTGCTGGCGCTGCCCGGATACAAACCCAACTACGACGACCAGCAGTACATTCCCAAAGACATTCCCGGCAATCTCGGATACGCCGCTGCCCAGCGGCATTTCCCCCAGGCCCGCATGATGACGCCGGAGATCCTGTTGATCGAAGCCGATCATGACATGCGCAATCCGGCAGATATGTTGGTTTTGAACAAACTGGCGAAGGGCGTCTTTGCCGTTCCGGGCATTTCCAGTGTGCAGGCCATAACCCGGCCAACTGGCGAACCGATCCAACACACGTCGATACCCTTCATGATGAGCATGGGACAGGCGAGCCAGCTGCAGAATATGCAATTCCAGAAAGCCCGCATGAATGACATGCTCAAGCAGGCCGATGATTTGGCGACAACGATCAGTCTAATGCAGCGCATGTACGCGTTGATGCAACAACTTACCGCCACCACTCATCACATGGTCGGCGAGACGCACGAAATGGTCGCCATCACCGAAGAACTGCGGGATCACATTGCGGATTTCGAGGACTTCTGGCGGCCGATCCGCAGCTACTTCTACTGGGAGAAGCACTGCTACGACATCCCCATCTGCTGGTCGTTCAGATCCATCTTCGATTCCATCGACGGGATTGACGAGGTGAGCGACAAGCTCGAGGACCTTGTCAAGGACCTCGATCAGCTTGATCTGCTCATGCCGCAGCTGCTGACCCAGTTCCCGCCCATGATCGCCACTATGCAGAGCACGCGGACCATGATGCTGACGATGCACAGCACGATGTCCGGGATCTTCAACCAAATGGAAGACTCGAGCGACAACGCGACGGCGATGGGTAAGGCGTTCGACGCCGCTAAGAACGACGATTCGTTCTATTTACCAGCGGAAGTCTTGAAGAACAAAGACGTCCAACGAATCTTGAAAGTCTTCGTGTCGCCGGACGGGAAGGCGACCCGGATGCTCATTTCCCAGCGCGGCGACCCCGCGACGGTTGAGGGTGTTTCACGGGTTGACGCGATAAAAACCGCGGCCGAGGAGGCACTCAAGGGAACACCGCTGGAAGACGCCAAGATTTACCTCACCGGCACGGCGGCGATGGTGAAAGACATCATCGACGGCTCCAAATACGATCTGTTGATCGCGGCCGTCGCGGCGCTCTGCTTGATTTTCATCATCATGCTGATCATGACGCGAAGCTTCATTGCCGCCCTGGTGATCGTGGGCACCGTGGCGCTCTCACTTGGAGCATCGTTCGGGCTGTCGGTGCTCGTCTGGCAGTACCTTCTCGGCGTCCAAATACACTGGGTCGTGCTGGCGATGTCGGTGATCGTCCTTTTGGCGGTGGGTTCTGACTACAACCTGCTGCTGGTGTCCCGCATGAAAGAGGAAATAGCGGCCGGGATAAATACAGGCATCATCCGCGCCATGGCGGGTACGGGCAAGGTCGTCACGAACGCCGGCCTGGTGTTCGCCTTCACCATGATGTCCATGGTGGTCAGCGACCTCCGCATCGTCGGCCAACTCGGTACCACCATCGGCCTCGGTCTGCTTTTCGACACGCTGGTCGTGCGCGCGTTCATGACGCCGTCCGTCGCCGCATTGTTGGGACGCTGGTTCTGGTGGCCGCAACAAGTGCGCCCCCGACCCGCCAGTGCATTACTTCGACCAGCCGGACCCCGTCCGTTGGTCCGTTCCCTGTTGCTCAAGGACTAAGCGGGTGCTTGGTGAACACCGCATGAGCACGGGACACGCCCGGCCCCCCTTGATAGGCCGGACAATCCACCGGTTTTCGGTGCTAGTCATCCTGGGTTGGGTAGCTCTGACATTGCTCGTGACTTTCGCGGTTCCATCGCTCGAGCGAGTCGGACAAGAGCATTCCGTCTCAATGAGTCCCCAAGACGCGCCGTCGGTCCAGGCCATGGTGCGAATGGGCAAGGACTTCCAAGAGTCCGATTCGGACAGCTTCGCGATGATCGTGCTGGAGGGGCAACAGCCGCTCGGCGAAGACGCTCACAAGTACTACGCCGAGTTGGTTCGCAAATTACGCGACGACTCCAAGCATGTTCAGCACGTACAGGATTTGTGGGGAGATCGACTCACGCAGGCGGGCGCCCAGAGCCCCGACGGCAAGGCCGCATATGTGCAGTTGAACCTGGCCGGAAACCAGGGCACGCCCTTAGGCGAAGAATCCGTCGCGGCCGTCCGCGATCTCGTCAATAGCACGCCGCCACCTCCCGGGGTGAAGGCCTACGTGACCGGCGCGGCGCCGCTTATCACCGATATGCAGCACAGCGGCAACAAATCCATCTTGAAGATCACCGCGGTAACCGTCGCGATGATCTTCACGATGCTGCTCCTGGTCTACCGCTCGGTCATTACCGTGGTTCTGCTATTGGTCACGGTCGGGATCGAATTGGGTGCGGCCCGCGGAATCGTCGCGTTTCTTGGTCATAACAATATTCTTGTCCTCTCGACGTTTGCTATTAACCTGCTGGTGTCCCTCGGCATCGCGGCCGGAACCGACTACGCGATATTCTTCTTCGGGCGATATCAAGAGGCGCGACAGGCCGGCGAGGACCCGGAAACCGCCTTCTACACCACCTATGGCAGCGTCGCCAAGGTAGTCTTGGCTTCCGGCCTGACCATCGCGGGGGCACTGTTCTGTCTGAGCTTCACGCGCATGCCCTACTTCCAAACCATGGGCGTCCCCTGCGCCATCGGCATGTTTGTTGCCGTCGCCGTTGCGCTGACGCTGGTCCCGGCAGTTATCGGCCTGGGCAGCCGCTTTGGGCTATTCGACCCCAAGCGCATGATCGGGGTCCGTCGCTGGCGCCGGGTCGGCACCGCGATTGTCCGCTGGCCTGCGCCCATCCTGACAGCCACTTGCGCGATTGCGCTGATCGGTCTAGTGACGCTGCCAGGCTATAAGACGAGCTACAACGACCGACTCTACATACCTCAAGACCTTCCCGCAAACATGGGATACGCGGCCGCTGACCGGCATTTTTCCCAGTCGCGAATGATGCCAGATATTTTGATGATCGAGTCCGATCACGATATGCGTAATCCGGCGGACTTTCTGGTACTGAATAAACTAGCCAAGGGCGTCTTTCGGGTGCCGGGAATCTCCCGGGTACAGGGCATAACCCGGCCCGAGGGAACACCGATCGGCCACACGTCGATCCCGTTCCTGCTAAGTCTGCAAAATGCAACCCAGCTAGAAGTTATGCAGTATGTGAAGGCGCGCACCAGCGACATGCTCAAGCAGGCCGACGACATGGCGAAGATGATCGGCATCATGCAGCACATGTACGGCCTCATGCAACAGATGAACAGCATCACGCATTCCACAATCACCCAAACAAAGGAAATGAAGCTCATCACCGATGAATTGCGTGATCACGTCGCGGATTTCGAAGATTTCTGGCGGCCGATCCGCAGCTACTTCTATTGGGAAAAGCATTGCTATGACATCCCGATCTGCTGGTCGCTGAGATCCATTTTCGATGGAATCGACGGTGTTGACGAGCTCACAGATAAAATGGGCGACCTCATCAAGGACCTCGATCAAATCGATGTGCTGATGCCTCAGATGATTCAAAATTTCCCGACCATGATCGCTACCATGCAAAGCATGCGGACCATGATGCTGACGATGCACAGCACCATGTCCGGCATCTTCAACGAGATGGACGAAATGAGCGATAACGCCATGGCATTGGGCCAGGCGTTCGACGCCGCCAAGAACGACGATTCCTTCTACCTGCCCCCGGAAGTTTTCGAAAACAAAGACTTCAAACGCGCGATGAGTTCCTTCCTGTCCCCCGACGGTAGGTCTGCCCGGTTCATAATTTCACAGCGCGGCGATCCCGCGTCGGTCGAGGGCACAGCACGTATCGACAAGGTCAAGACGGCCGCCGAGGAGGCACTCAAAGGGACGCCGTTGTCCAACGCCAAAATCTATCTTGCCGGGACGGCAGCGACCTACAAGGACTGGGGAGACGGCTCCAAATACGATCTCCTGATCGCGGGAGTAGGCTCGCTCTGCCTCATTTTCATCATCATGCTCATCATCACGCGGAGCTTTATCGCCGCGCTGGCTATTGTGGGCACGGTAGCCCTCTCGTTGGGGGCGTCCTTTGGGCTTTCGGTGCTAATTTGGCAATACATTCTCGGGATAAGATTGCACTGGATGGTGCTTCCGATGTCGGTGATCATCCTGTTGGCAGTGGGGTCTGACTACAACCTGCTGCTGGTATCCCGCATGAAAGAGGAAATCGCCGCCGGGATAAACACGGGCATCATCCGCGCCATGGGCGGTACCGGGAAGGTCGTGACGAACGCGGGCCTGGTGTTCGCGTTCACGATGATGTCCATGGCAGTCAGTGACCTGACCATCATTGCTCAAGTCGGTACGACCATCGGTCTCGGTCTGTTGTTCGACACGTTGGTTGTGCGCTCGTTCATGACGCCGTCGATTGCCGCCCTGCTCGGACGCTGGTTCTGGTGGCCGCAAGTGGTGCGCCAGCGCCCGGCAAGCGCCCTGCTTCGGCCGTACGGACCGCGTCCGCTGGTTCGATCCTTATTGCTAAGGGATGAGGACGACGACGCGATCACGGCCCCCATCCCGAGACCGGTGGCACGAGGCTGACCCGCGCTCGTCGATAGCTGCCACGCGGGCGAGCGGTAGTGCTGTTTGCATCGAATTTTCAAAAGGTTTGCCTGTCAGAATGTTTGCATCGCCGCGCAAAAGGGCAAACACCACGCCGGTGACGTCTAGCTGCACAAGTGTTGCACCATGCGGTTATGCGCTGACGCCCGAAAGACCTTCGTCGCGGCGCCTTCGGCGCCGTCGGTATCTAGAGGTTGCGAAAAGGCGAGGCAAGGTTTGCGCCAAGCCGTTAGAGTCGGTGGAATCAGTTGGGAGGAGACCACAAATGACGAAACTGTCGTTGACCAGGATGGCGGTGGCGATTGGCGGTCTGGCATTGTCCTTGACCGCCGGAGCCGGAATCGCGTCCGCAGACCCCGCTCTGGACCCGATCGTCAACACAACCTGTACTTACCCGCAGGCGGTGGCGGCGTTGAACGCGGAGAACCCGGAAGCTGCAGCGCAATTCAACGCATCGCCGCCCGCGCAGTCCGCGTTGCGTCAGTTCCTCGCCGCGCCGCCGAGTCGACGTGCACAGATGGCCCAACAGATTCAGGGTTCGCCGTACTTTGGCGTTATCCAGCAGATTGCAGCCACCTGCAACAACTACTGAGTCATCCCCGCATATCCGACGAAGCAGTAGCGCCGTCGAGCTAGATTTCCCCCGCGTCGATGGCTTTCTTGACTTCTTGCGCGTGGGCAATTTGCTGCGCGGTGTAGCCGATGAGCAGCGCCACCCCGCTGACGAGGACCGCCGCGCCGGCCAGCCACAGCAACCCATAGGTGAAGCCGTGGTCCAGTGCATTCAACTGGGCGGTGTTCATCTCCTTCACCGGCCGGTTGATGCCGCCCAAGCGCAGCGTGCGCAATGTGATGGCGGCCTGGACGACGGCTAGCACCACCGGTCCGCCGAGGCACCGCAGCATCAGCGAGATCGCCGATGTGGGCCCGATCCGGTCGACGCCGACGCTGGCGATCACCGACAATGCAAGCGGGACATCGATCATCCCGATACCGAACGCGCCGACGGAGAGCGGCACCACCACGTTCGGGAAGTACGGAACGCCGCGATTGAGCGTCGAGCCGTACAGCATGGCGACAAGCACCACGATGCAGCCGGCTATCACCACCACCCGCGGCGGGAACCACGACACCAGCCGCGACGAGGTGCCCGCACCGGCGCTCACAGCAACGGCAAACGGGATGAAGGCGAAGCCCGCTCGCAGCGCGCTGTAACCCATGATCTCTTGCACATACACCGCCACCAGCACCGTCACGGTGAACAGCAGCCCACCGGCCAGGAAGATGGCGGCGAACGTGGGAAGCCGGTTGCGGTCGACGAACAGGCTGAACGGCACAATGGGGTTCTCGGCCGTGCGCTCCACTAGGACGAATGCCACAAAAGCGCCCAGTGCAACCACACCCGAACCGATGGCCGCGGGCGACAGCCACCCCTTCTCCGGTCCTATCGAAAAGCCGAAAACCGCAGCGCCACAGACCAGCGTGGCCAGTACCGATCCACTGACGTCGAGCTTCATCCGTGTGCTCTGGGTTTCGTTCAGCGTTGCGTGGGCGCGGTAGATCACCAGCAGCCCTATCGGCACGTTCATCAAAAACGCTAGCCGCCAGGACAACTCGGTGAGCGCCCCACCCACCACCAAACCTGCCACCAAACCGAAACTGGCCGTCGCGCCGAACACCGCCGTAGCGGCGTTGCGGACCGGGCCCCTCGGAAACATGGTCGCGATCAGAGCAAAACAGATCGGCGCGGAGATCCCGGCGGCCACACCCTGCAGCAACCGGGCCAACACGAGGCTGGCCTCGTCCCATGCGATGCCACACAGCGCCGAGGCGACGGTGAACACGGCAACCCCGACGATGAACGTGCGCTTGCGGCCGATGGCGTCGCCGAGGCGGCCACCGAGCAGGATCAGACCGCCGAAGGTCAGCACATAGGCGGTGATTACCCAGCTGCGTCCGGCATCGGACAGACCAAGCTCGTGCTGAATCTTAGGAAGCGCAATGATCGCAATCGAGCCGTCCATCGTCACCATCAGCTGCATGCCGCCGATGGCGATAACCACGTCGACGAATCGGCGAGACAGCAGCCGAGTCGGCGTTTCGACCGACATCGGGGTCACGCGTTCGGTGCATTCTGTCGCGCCGCGCGGTCCTGCCTGCTCTGCATCGTCGCGAGCCGCCATAGCCGGCTACCCTACTCGAACCTCGTCATAGGCGAGGACGAAATACGAACGGGTCGCGGCCCATTGGTGCGTACGACTTCTATCTGATCACCGATCTGCCTGTGGCGGGATGTGTAACGTCGACTTGCATGGGACTGGGCAGCCAGCTGATTAGCCAAATAGCGGCGGTCATCTATCGCCCTACAGACGAGGCAGCTGGGGAGTATCACAAGTGGTACTACGGGACCGCAGTGCACTTGAAAACGAAGTGGATGGGTGTCGCTTGCCTGAAGTCGGTTAGCGACATGTGGAACTACCAGGAAATCCTGTCCGATCTGAAGCCGTCGGTGGTTGTCGAATTCGGAACAGCTTTCGGCGGTTCCGCCCTGTTTTTCGCCAGCGTCATGAGACAGCTGGGCCAACCGTTCAAGGTGCTCACGGTGGATGTGACCGATAAGCATGTCGATCCCGCGGCTCGCCGCGATCCCGATATCGTATTCGTAAAATCACCATCGACGGATCCGATGGTGGCCCAAAAAATCCAACTCCTGAAAACCGAACTGCCCGGCAAGACCTTCGCGATCCTGGACAGCGACCACACCATGAAGCACGTGCTGTCTGAGATGAGACTCTTACGTCCGCTGCTTGGCACCGGCGATTACTTGGTCGTCGAAGACTCCAACATCAACGGTCACCCCGTCCTGCCGGGATGGGGTGCGGGGCCATACGAAGCCATCGAGGCGTACGAGCGTGAGTTTCCCCACGACTACAAGCATGACACGGCGCGTGAGCGCAAATTCGGCTGGACGTTCGCGCCATGCGGCTTTCTGATCCGCAACTAGCGATATCCAGATAAGCAGTACCTGCGGTAACCTCATTCTCGAAGCGTCTTTGTTGCGCGGCGGAAGAGGAGAGCGCGATGGCTGGCCCGGACCAGGAAGTCGAAGTAACGCGCGGCGAGCGCTTCATCAAGACAGCGGTGGAAATCCTCGGCGAAACCGGGCGCACCGATTTCACGGTCCAAGAAGTGGTCGCCCGCTCCAAGACGTCACTGCGGGCGTTCTACCAGCATTTCGCCAGCAAGGACGAGTTGCTGCTCGCCCTGTTCGACAGGACCATGGCTCAGACGGCGCGGGCCTGGCGCGCCGAGACCACCGGGCTGGACAGCACCGCAGCGATGAAGCTGGTGATCGACCGCATCAGCGCACAACCCGAATCGACTAGGCAGGACAGCCTCAACCGGGCGCTCAGCCTCTACAACCAGCACCTCGCCGAAACCCGCCCCCGCGACTACGCCCGGGTTCTCTTGCCGCTGCACCAGCTGATTCGCGACATCGTGCAGCGCGGCATAACCGAAGGGGTTTTCCGGCCCGGCATCGACGCCAGTGCGGCGGCTGCGATCGTCATGCAGACCGTGCTAGGGGCACAGCGATTGCATTGGCTGGGAGCCGAATTGAGCGGGGCGCCGATTGACGCCGCGCAACTCTACGACTTTTGCATTCGCGCGCTCGGCGCCGACGACGAGCGCGAGGTGACAGCGCCGACGCTAGGCAAATTGTTCGACCAGATCGGGCTGCGGGATGCCGCTACCGACGACGGATACGCGATGGAATTGCCGGTAAGCCCGCAGGTGGTCAACACCTCCGGGGCGGTTCAGGGCGGGCTGCTGGCCACGCTCGCCGACGTCGCCGGCGGACAGCTGGGGCTGAACTATCTGCCCGCCGGCGCCGGGCTGACCACCGCCGACCTGTTCATCCGTTACCTGCGGCCGATCACCGCCGGTTCGGCTCGGGCGGTGGCCCGGGTGCTGCGGGCCGGGCGGCGTGCCGTCGTCACCCAGGTGGACATCTTCGGCAACGGCGACGACGAACTCGCCGCCACCGCCACAGTGAATTTCGCGGTCGTCAACGGCCGAGAGGCCGATCGGCACTAAACCTCCGCTTGCCTATTACGCATTACAGATCAAGATGGTAATGTCATTACCACTACCCTGGATCGCCGCTGCAAGGAGTAGCCATGCCGTCTCGCGAACTGTCCTTTCCGGTGTTCGACGCTGACAATCACTTGTACGAGCCGCAGGAGGCGCTCACCAAGTTCTTGCCGGACAACCGCAAGCACGTCATCGACTACGTGCAGGTCCGCGGTCGCACCAAGATCGTGGTCCGCGGCCACATCAGCGAGTACATCCCGAACCCGACCTTCGAGGTGGTGGCCCGTCCCGGCGCCCAGGAGGAGTACTTCCGGCACGGCAGCGGCGGCAAGAGCTTCCGCGAGATCATGGGCGAGCCGATGAAGGCGATTCCCGCCTTCCGCGAGCCGGGCCCACGGCTGGAGGTCATGGACGAGCTGGGCGTCGACTACGCGCTGATGTTCCCGACGCTGGCCAGCCTGGTCGAAGAACGCATGAAGGACGACCCGGAGATGACCCACGACGTCATCCACGCGCTCAACCAATGGATGTACGAGACTTGGTCGTTCAACTACAAGGACCGCATCTTCGCCACCCCGGTGATCACACTGCCCATCGTCGAGCGGGCCCTGGAAGAACTCGAGTGGTGTTTGGAGCGCGGCGCACGCACGGTGCTGGTCCGTCCCGCGCCGGTGCCCGGATACAAGGGCACCCGCTCGTTCGGATTGGAGGAGTTCGACCCGTTCTGGCAGGCCTGCATCAAGGCCGGCATCCCCGTGTCGATGCACGCATCCGACAGTGGCTACGCCGAATTCGCCAACGCGTGGGAGCCCGGCGACGAGTTCCTGCCGTTCAGGCCGACCGCGTTCCGCATGCTGGTGATTGGCCACCGCCCGATCGAGGACGCGCTGGGCGCGTTGATCTGCCACGGTGCGTTGTCGCGCAATCCGGAGCTGCGAATCCTGTCCATCGAGAACGGCGCCGAGTGGGTGCCCCACCTGTTCAAGGCGCTCAAGGGCGTCTACAAGAAGATGCCCAACGCATTCAGCGAGGATCCCATCGAGGCCTTCAAGCGGTGCATCTACATAAGCCCGTTCTGGGAGGACAACTTCGTCGAGATCGTCAAGATGGTGGGCTCCGACCGGGTGGTGTTCGGCTCGGACTGGCCGCACCCTGAGGGGCTGGCCGACCCGCTGACGTTTGTCGACGAGCTCAAGGACCTTGACCAGGACGACGTGGAAAAGATCATGGGCGGCAACATGATGGAGTTGATGAAGGTCGCCAAACCAGTCAGCGCCTAAGCACGAGCGAGACGAAAACGAGCTAGCCGAACTCCAGTAACGTCAGCGTCGGACGCAGTGCGGCCAGGGCACGAATCCGATAGGACATTGACAGCAGTGAGTTGAACACGCGCCCGCGGCCAGGCGGACAATGCAGATCACGCGCTGAGCGGACTCCAGGCACCCTGCTGACCAGGCTCGCGGCCTCTGTGACTGACATGCTGAACGGCATCGGCGGCATCTTGTAGCGCAACGAGCTCCAATGCCCGCGTCGGGTAAACCACGAGAACGCCGCCGGAGGCAGGTCGAATAGCATTTGGCCGCCGGGAAACCTCTTGGCGCACTCCCCGATCAGCGACAGCGCCTCCTCGGGCTGCAGGTACATCAGCAGGCCCTCGGCGGTGACGAACACTCCGCTTGACGGGTCCACACGGTCTGCCCAGCTGAAGTCCAGCGCCGACTGGGCGCACACCGAGATTCGGGGCGATTCCGGCAGCAGCCGGGTGCGAAGGTCGACCACCGACGGCAAATCGACTGTCAGCCAACGGAATTGCCCATCCGGGATCGCAGCCTCCAACCGCCAGAAACTGGTTTGCAGGCCCTCGGCCAGCGCGACCACCGTCGCCGACGGATGCTTGTTCAGATAGCTGCGGGTGTGGATGTCGAAGGCCAATGCTCGCAGCGCGATGCCCTGGTGCGGCCGGCCGAACTTTGCGAAATCGAAGTCGATCGAGTCCGCCAGCGAAACCGCCACCGGGTCGTCGATGACAGCGTCGGCGCGGCGAGCCTCCCCGGCGCGCGCATGCAGCGTCAGAAGCGCGGTCTCGGAAACACCGTTGAGGCTAGGGGTCAGCTTGGCGAGGCTCATCGACGCTGACCCTACCTGCCGCGGGTCACCGCAAAACGGTTTTGGCCAGCGTACGCAGGTTGCGGGTGGTGGCGGCGACTCGTAGCACTTCATGCCCATCGCCTTGCCAACAGGGCTGTGCAGGGTGTCGCCGTTGGGCACCGGCCAGTAAAGGACGGCGTCACCCTGCGCGACCTTCTCGGCCACTCGGTCGGGGCGCCGCCTGCTCGTCGAGCACGTCGGTGTCAGCCGCCAGCGCGACATCGGAGTGACCCCTCCAATTCGGGGCTCGAACGGGTAGGTCATCAACGACGGCGAGCACCCGCCTGTCAACGCGGTGCACAGCCCCCGCCCGTCGACGCGAGCGGACAACCGCCCGGTTACCGTCGGACGTCTTTGAACGGCACGTCGCGGTCGGCAGCGTACTCGCGCGGGAAGTTCAGCACCCGTTCGCCAATTACGTTGCGCGCCATCTCCGTTGTGCCGCCACCCATGCAGACCGTCTGCCGCGCGAGATACCGCAGCCCGGTCTCCAGGCCCTTCCCTGGCTCGCCGACCACCCCGGTCGATCCGGTGATCGCCAAACCGGTGTCCATATCCAATGTCACTGTCTCGGCGTGGAAGAGCCGAATAAGCGTGCCACCCGCGGGTGGCAGGGTGCCGTCGCGCACGCTGCAGTAGACGTGGTCGGACAACTGGTCGCTGACCGCGCGGTGGACCAGCACCCGCCCGGCCATCTCCCGCACCCGCTCGTTGCCTGCCTGCCCGGTCTTCTCGACGAGCGCGACATAATCCACCGGTGTCGACCGGCCACCCTCACTGCCTGTGCCGCTGGCGAATTCGGAGCTTTGCCCCACCGCGCGGCGCTCATGGTAGAGCTGGCGCGACGCCACCGCCCACCCCTTGTTGACCTCGCCGACGACCGCGTCGTCGCCGACGTCCACATTGTCGAGAAACTCTTCGCAGAACTCAGTCGAGCCGTTGAGTTGAGTGATGCGCCGCAACGTGATTCCGGGATGGGCGATCGGCACCAAGAACATGGTCAGCCCGTCGTGCTTGGGCACATCCCAGTTGGTGCGGGCCAAACACAGCCCGTAGTCGGCGGCAAAGGCACTGGTGCTCCACGTCTTTGCGCCGTTGATCACCCAGCGATCGCCCTTCCGGTCGGCGCGGGTCAGCACACCGGCAAGATCCGATCCACCGCTCGGTTCACTCAGCAGCTGCACCAGCACCTCGTCGCCGCGCAGCGCCGCTGAAATGTGACGCTTCTTTTGCTCCTCGCTGCCGGTGTCGAGCAGTGTCGCGCAACAGATCGTGAACGTCGGCGTGTTGAGGATCAGCGGCATCTCGTAGTTGGCGCTCTCCTCGTCGAACGCCTTCTGGTACTCGTAATCCAGCCCTAACCCGCCATATTCGCGGGGAAAGCAGATACCGGCGAAACCGCCTTCGTAGAGCCGCTTTTGCAGCTCTCGGGCCCGCCGCCAGCTGCGTTCGTCGTCGCGGTGCGCGGCCGGCGGGCACGCGGGATCGATGCGCGGCATGTTCTCGGCCAGCCAGGCCCGGGCCCGGGCGCGGAACTGGTCGACCGACTCGACGGTCGGGGTGACTTTGACGTCGGTCATCAGGCCGACCTCGACCCTTCCTTCCAGGCGTACACCGCCAGGTTGTGTTCTTCGGGTGTGCCGAACATGGAGCGGTACAACGCAACTCGACGCAGATACAGGTGCAGGTCGTGCTCCCAGGTGACGCCGATCCCGCCGTGCATCTGCACGCAGCCCTGCACGATTTGCGGCGACATCTCCCCGACGTAGGACTTGGCGATGGTGGCCGACAGCCCGGCTTCGGGTGAGCGAGCGGCGATGGATGCGACAGCCGCGCTCGTCGTCGCCCGGCACGCCTCCAACCACATCTTCATATCGGCGAAGCGATGTTTGAGCGCTTGGTAGGACGCCAGCGGACGGCCGAAGGTGTGCCGGTCCAGCGCCCACTGCACGGTGAAGTCGAACACCGTCTGCAAGATCCCCACCACTTCGGCGCACTGCAGGACCTGCGCGATCTGGCTTTGCCGCTCGATCAGTGCAGCGGTTTCGGCAGCACTGCCGACCGCGGCCTCAACATGTACCCCGTCGAATCGCACCCGGGCGTACTGCTTGACCAAATCGATCGACTGCTGCGGCTCGATGCTCACCCCGGGCGCGTTCTTTGGCACCAGGAACTGGCGCACACCGTCGTCGCTTCGCGCGACCACCAACAGCAGATCGCTCTGGGCGCCCGCCTCCACGCGGTCTTTGACACCCTCGATGCGGTAGCCGGAACCTGTGGCGGTGGCGGTCACCGACGGCAGGTGCGGGGCCCAACCCTGACCCGGCTCATAGACGGCCCAGGACGCTACGGTCTCCGCGGAAATCAGCGATTCGATCGTCGCAGCATGGGTTTCGGGCTCGGCGCACTCCACCAGCCCGGCCAGCACCACGCTCACCGGGTAGAGCGGCCCCGGAGCGACGGTCTTGCCGAGCAACTCGGCGACCATGGCCAGGTCCGCGACGCCGCTTCCCGAGACGCTGCCCCCGCCCAGTTCCTCGGGGACAAGCAATCCTGTCCAGCCCAGCTCGGCGGCGCGTCGCCACCAGCCTCGGTCGAACGAGATACCCGCGGCATGCAGCTCACGCACCCGGCTCAGCGGCACCTCTTTTTGAAGAAATGCTTGGGTGGTGGAGGCAAAGAGTATCTTTTCGGGGGAATCGACGGCAGTCATGGTCCTGGCTACGGCCTTCCTTCGCCGATCGGTCCCAGTCGGGGGTTCGCTGGTCCTCCGATGGTAGCAATGAGCAATACAACAGTAAGACATACCGGAGTTCGATCGATATTGACGTCCTCCCCAGACTGGAGTCTGCGGATTCCAACCCGGTCCCACCTAACTTATGCAGCAGGAGAGCTGAGTTGAGGTTCACAGTTCACAGACCGCCTAACGGCGAAGTCTCCCTGTGCTGGTACCGCCCGCCCAGCGGCGATGTTGCGAGCCGCGTTCACGTCGGCGTTGCACGGCCCCGCTTTGCAGGCCACGCACGCGAAGACCGCTTGGCTCTTGCGGTTTTCGGGTGCGATATGTCCGCAGGCGGAGCATCGTTGCGACGTGTGCGCGGCCGGGACCCGTTGGAGGCGTCCCGCAGCTTTGTAATCAAGCCGGGCAACCAGCCAGCCCCACCCTTGACGATGGATTGCGCAGTTGAGGCCCCGTTTCTGCGCGACGCAGACACCTGGTTGCTCAGGCGTGCCGCGCGCAGAGCGGGTCATCGCCCGCACATTGAGGTTCTCCACTCGAATGGTGTCGAACCGGCGGGCAAGGTCGGTGCTTGTCTTTTCCACCCAGTCGCGTCGCCGGTCGGTTTCGCGGGCTTTGAGTTTGGCGATCGACAGTTTGGTGCGCGCTCGGCGGTTGGAGCCGGGCTGGGCGCGCGCGAGCCGTTGCTGCAGGCGCCGCAGCCGGGCCTGTTCACCCGGCGTCAGGCTGGGGGTGTGCAGCAGCTCTCCGGTGGACAGTGCAGCCGAGACCGTTACGCCGCGGTCGATGCCGACAACGCTGCCATCGCCGGCAAAGAAGTTCTGCATGGCTTGGGCGAAGTCGCGCAGCGCTTGTTGCTGCACAGTCTGCGATCCTGCCGCCAACCATTCGTATTCGGCGCGGATCTCGGTCAGCTGTGCCGACTGCTCTTTGTACCGCGGGGCGCGCCGTCCGGGCTGCCACATTTGTTGCTGCTCGACGGCGAGGTTCCAGACGAACCGGGCATGGCGGCAATGCTCCACCAACACCACCTCTTGGGCAGGTGTGGGCAACAACCGGAATCGAGACATACCCGTAAGCTAGCCACCACCACCGACACCACTAGGGATCGCACTCCGGCGCAGACCGGGATCGGCGTTCCTCCCTGGCACAAATGCCTGGGGTTTCCCGGCCGAGGATGTCCGATGACGACGAGAAGCTGTGGCCGCGATGGCTGACACCGAAAAACAACCGGCGCAGGCTGACGACGCCAAGACGAAAGAGGACGCCCTCGCGCTGGCCGAGCAGGCCGAGGCCGAAGCCGCCGAAGCCGAAGCGCTGGCCGCCGCGGCGCGCGCCCGGGCGCGGGCCATTCGACTGCGCCGCGAGGCCGAGGCCGAAGCTAAGGCCGAGACACCGGCCGAAGCCCCAGCCGAGGACACCGAGGCCGAGACGACCGAAACCGACGACGCCGCCCCCGAGCCGGCCGAACCCGCCGAGTCGCCTACTGCTACAGCGCCGCCCCGACGGTGGGCACGCATCACAGCCAGGGCGCTGGCTGTCGCCGCGATCATTGCGATCTGCGGTCTGCTCGGCGCCAGCGGATACATGATGTGGCACCACCACACCGTCGTTGCGCAACGGCAGCGGGATGCAGCGTTTGTCGCGGCGGCCCGGCAAGGCGTGGTCAACATGATGTCGCTGGACTTCCATAAAGCCAAGGAGGACGTCCAGCGGGTCATCGACAGCTCCACCGGCGAATTCCGTGACGACTTCCAAAAGCGCGCCGCCGATTTCACCTCGGTCGTCGAGCAGTCCAAGGTCGTCACCGAAGGTACGGCAAAGACAACCGGGATCGAATCGACGGGTAAGGATTCCGCGGTCGTCCTGGTGCTGGCCAACGAACGCGTCACGAATTCCGCTGGCGCCAAAGAATAACCGCGGTCGTTCCGGTTGCGGGTCACCGTGGCCCGCGACGGCGATCAGATCAAGATGTCGAAAGTCGAGTTCGTGCTGTGAACGTGGACGACAAGACCGAGACAGAAAACGCCGACGAGACGCGCGACGTCGAGCCCACCGAAGGTGTGGAGATCGACAAAGCCGCCGAGACCGACCAGGCGTCGCAGCCGCAGACCACAAGCCGCGGCAAGATCACGCTGCGGCTCAAAGTCGTTCCGGTCGTGTTGGTCCTGTTGCTGCTGGCCTCCGGCGGGCTGGCGGCATGGCTGTATTTCAAGCAGTACCGGCCCGACGAGCAGACCGACCACGCCGCCGCGCAGGCGGCGGTCAACGCCGCAAAAGACGGCACCGTTGCGCTGCTCTCCTACAAACCAGACACCCTCGACCAGGATTTCGCGGCCGCCAAGTCACACCTCACCGGCGACTTCCTGAACTACTACGACGAATTCACCCGGCAGATCGTGACCCCGGCCGCCAAGGAGAAAGCGGTGACCACCGCCGCCCAGGTCGTGCAGGCAGCGGTGACGGAAATACACCCGAACTCGGCGGTCGTGCTGGTCTTCGTCAACCAGAGCACCGTCAGCAAGGACAGGCCCGACCCGTCGATGGCTGCCAGCAGCGTGCTGGTGTCGATGACCAAAGTCGACGGCAAGTGGCTGATCACGAAATTCGAACCAGTCTAATAAGCCAGCTCTGAATTCCCGGCCGCGGCAAGGACTTCGGCCATGCTTCGACGTGCCGCACGGCCGTCGTTGGGCTACGTTGCTATTTATACTATGATAGCGATGTTCGGTCCTGCTGGACCCCACCGGCTGCTCAGGAAGGATGCTGATGGCAATCAGCACCGTTACTCTCGACTTCACCGGCCAAACCAGCCCCTATCCGTTCTTCGAGTACAAGCGGCGCACCGAACCGGTCTGGCATGGTTCACTCACTGACCAGTCGCAGCTACCGGACGAGCTCAAGCCCACCGACGAATGGGTGTTGTTCGGCTACGACGACGTCTTCCACGCTTTCCGCGACGACCGGGTCTTCAGCTCGCACGGCTACGACCAGACCATCGGCCTGGTGATCGGGCACACGATCCTGGCAATGGGCGGCAAGGAGCATCACGATCACCGCAACTTGGTGGCCAAGGCATTTCGCGCCACCGCGCTGGAGCGCTGGGAACCGGCCGTGATCGGGCCGGTCTGCAATCAGCTGGTCGACGAGATCAAGCACGACGGCGCAGCCGATTTGGTCCAGGCCGTCACGTTCGAATTCCCCACCCGCGTGGCCGCGACGCTGCTCGGGCTGCCGCGCGAAGACCTCGACCTGTTCCGCCGGTTGTCGTTCGACCTCATCTCGATCCCGGTCGACATCGAGGCCGGGCTCAAGGCGTCGATCGACCTCTACGACTACTTCCTCGACCAGGTCGAGCAACGACGGCGCAAACTCACCGACGACATCATCGGCGACCTGGTCAGCGCCGAAATCGACGGCGAGAAGCTGACCGACGACGCCATCATCTCCTTTCTGCGGCTGCTGTTGCCCGCTGGCCTGGAAACCACCTATCGTTCGTCGGGAAACCTGCTGTATCTCTTGTTGACCCATCCCGAGCAGTTGGCGATGGTCTACCGGGACCGCAGCCTGATCCCCGCGGCGATCGAAGAGGGACTGCGGTATGAAACACCGCTGACCAATGTCCCGCGCACCACCACCGAAGACGTCGAAATCGGCGGGCAGACAATCCCTTCCGGGGCGCAGGTCGATTTGTGCATGGGATCGGCCAACCGTGACGAAAGCCGTTGGATTGATCCCAACACCTTCGACATCCTCCGGCCCCGGCAGGCGCACCTGGCTTTCGCCGGCGGTATCCACATGTGCCTCGGCATGCACCTGGCCCGGCTGGAAACCCGGATCATGTTGAACAGTTTGTTCGACCGGGTCGCGAGTCTGGAGCTGACGCCCGACGACGCCAAGATCGTCGGCCTCACGTTCCGCTCCCCCAACAAACTTCGGGTCACCTTCACACCGGTGTCATGAGAAGCCGCGCGGCGATCCTGCACGACGTCGGAGGCCCGTGGTCTGTCGAGGAATTCGAGCTCGACCCACCGCGCGCCGGTGAGGTTCTGGTCGAGATGGCCGCCGCCGGACTCTGCCATTCCGACGACCACATCCTCAAGGGCGACATGTCGGCGCCCAACGAAGTGCTGCGCTCGCTCGGGTTGCCGACCATGTTCCCGACGATCGGCGGCCACGAAGGTTCCGGAATCGTCCGCGAGGTCGGCGACGGCGTCACCGAATTCGCTCCCGGCGATCATGTGGTGACTTCGTTCGTCGCCGTGTGTGGGCAATGTCGTTGGTGCGCAACCGGCATGGAATATCTGTGTGACGCGGGCATCGGCACGCTGACGCCGGGGATGCCGACCGACGGGACGTTTCGCCACCACACTTCTGAGGGCAAGTCCTTGGGCCATATTTCCAAGATCGGCGCGTTCGCCGAACACACGGTGGTGGCGGCGGATTCACTGGTCAAGATCGAACCCGAGCTGTCGCTTGTGCCCGCCGCGCTGCTGGCATGCGCCATTCCCACCGGCTACGGGTCTGCGGTCAACCGCGGCGGGGTCCGCGGCGGCGACACCGTCGTCGTGATCGGCGCCGGCGGCATCGGCACCGGCGCGATCCAGGGCGCCCGCATCAACGGCGCCGCGCAGATCGTCGCCGTCGACCCGGTGGAATTCAAGCAGAAGTCGGCGTTGCGGTTCGGCGCGACGCACAGCGCGGCGAACGCCGCCGAAGCGCTGGATCTGGTGCGCGACTTGACCTATGGGGTGATGGCCGACGCCGTGGTGGTCTCGCCGTCGCTGATCACCCCCGATGACGTTCGCGACGCGCTGAAGCTGACCCGCAAGGGCGGCACCTGTGTGCTCACCGGTATGACGTCGCAGCTGACCCACTCGGTCAAACTGAACCTGCAGGATTTCATCCTGATGAACAAGACGTTGGCCGGCACCGTGTTCGGGTCCTGCAACCCGAGGGCCGATGTCGTCCGGCTGGCGCGGCTCTACCAGACCAGTCAGCTGATGCTCGACGAGATGATCACGCGGCGCTACCGTCTCGACGACGTCAACGACGCCTACGCCGATCTGCTCAACGGTGAGATCATCCGCGGCGTCATCGATTTCGGGATCAGCTGAACCGCGGCTAAAAGGTCCCTCGCGGTAGTACCCATTGGTGCTGGAACCTCAATACCGTTGCGGCTGTCTCGAAGTCGGCGTCGTAGTGAACAACGGTGAGCCGGTGCGCTGCGGCCAGGACGGCAGTGAGTAGGTCGGCCATGCCGACAGCTCGATGTTGGCTGGTTCGTGCCAGGACTCGCTGTGCGCCCAGTGCTGTTTGCCAATGCTCGTCGTTGGTCGGGAGATACTCGTACGCGACGCGCCGGTCCGCCCAGAGCTGTTCGTATTCGGCCGGCCCGCGTGCACTGTAGAGCGCTTCGGCATCCAGCGATGCTGTTGTCGCGACCAAGCCGCCTTCGATCAGCGGCCGCAGGCGGCGAGACACCTCTGGATGGCGCATTCTCGCTGCCGCACTGGTGTCGATCAAATACTGCGCGATCAGCGCCACACTTCGCCGCGCCCTTCTGGGCCGGCCATGCTCTCCAGCCCACCCTGCTCGAGCCATTCGATCTGGCGCGCCCGCGCGGACCGGGCTGCCGCTTGCTGCAGGGCGATTCGCACAGTGTCTGAGACACCCGTGGTGTTTAGTTCACTCTGTGCCGCGGCAAGAAGGTCGTCGTCAAGGTCAATCAATCTCTTGGTCATGGAGCCCACCCCTCCGGTGGAATATATACATGTACTCGAACCAGTATATATCGGGTGTGGTCCACCCCGTCACGCCAACTCGAGCCTGATCACGATCGCCTTGGACACCGGGGTATTCGATTTGGCCGCAACGTGATCCAATGCCACCAACCCGTTGGTCTCCGGATAGTAGGCGGCGGCGTTGCCGACCGGCGTGGAGTACTCGACCACCATGAAGTCCTTGGCCCGCCGCTCTTGGACGGCGCCGCGGCTGTCGGTGAACTCCGACACCAGATCGACGCGGTCTCCGGCTCGTAACCCGAACTTCGCGATGTCGGCCGGGTTGACGAACACCACCCGCCGGCCGCCCTTGACGCCGCGGTAGCGGTCGTCGAGGCCGTAGATGGTGGTGTTGTACTGGTCGTGGCTGCGCAGCGTTTGCAGCACCAGCCGTCCCTCCGGCACCGGCACCCACTGCAGCGGGTTGACCGCGAAGTTGGCTTTGCCTGTGCTGGTGGGGAATTCGCGGGAATCGCGCGGCGGGTGGGGCAGCTGGAACCCGTCGGGTTGGCGAACTCTGGTGTTGTAGTCTCCGCAGCCGGGCACGACGGCGGCGATCGCGTCGCGGATGGCGTCGTAGTCGTTGTTGAACCGCTCCCACGGCACCGGGTGCTGCGGGCCCAGCAGGGCGCGGGCCAGCTGGCAGATGATCGCGACCTCGCTGCGCACCTGATCGCTGGGCGGATGCAGGCTGCCCCGCGACAGGTGCACCATCGACATCGAATCCTCAACGGACACCTGCTGTTTGCGGCCGCCCTGGATGTCGCGGTCGGTGCGGCCCAGCGACGGCAGGATCAGCGCCGTGGACCCGTGCACCACGTGGCTGCGGTTGAGTTTGGTCGACACCTGCACGGTCAGCGAGCAGCTGCGCAGCGCGGCCTCGGTCACCGCGGTATCCGGTGTCGCAGAAGCGAAGTTGCCGCCCATGCCCATGAACACCTTGGCCCGCCCGTCGCGCATCGCGCGGATCGCATCGACCGTGTCCAGGCCGTGCCTGCGTGGGCTGACGATGCCGAACCGCGCGTCGAGCGCCGCCAGGAACGACTCGGGCATCTTCTCCCAGATGCCCATCGTGCGGTCGCCCTGCACGTTGGAGTGTCCGCGCACCGGACACAGGCCGGCGCCCGGCTTGCCGATCATGCCGCGCATCAACAGCACGTTGGCGATCTCCGAAATCATCGGCACCGCATGCCGATGCTGGGTCAGCCCCATCGCCCAGCACGCGACCGTGCGCCGCGAGGCCGCCAGCATGGTCGCGACGCGCTCCAGCTGCTCGCGCGAAATGCCGGTCGCTTCTAGCACGGTGTCGAGGTCGACGGCGCGGGCATGGGCCTCGTATTCGGCGAAATTCGAGCAGTGCGCGGCAATGAAGTCGCGGTCCACCACACTGCCCGGCGCGCGGTCGTCGGCCTCCAGCAGCAGCCGGCCCAACCCCGCGAACAACGCCATGTCGCCACCGAGGCGGATCTGGACGAACTCGTCGGCGATCGGCACGCCGCGCCCGATCACGCCGTGTACCTTTTGCGGGTCCTTGAACCGGATCAGCCCCGCCTCGGGCAGCGGGTTGACCGCAATGATCTTGGCGCCGTTGGCTTTTGCCTTCTCCAGCACCGACAGCATCCGTGGATGGTTGGTGCCCGGGTTCTGGCCGGCGATGATGATCAGGTCGGCCAGCGTGACGTCCTCGACGGTCACCGACCCCTTGCCCACACCGATCGCGTCGACCAGGGCGGCGCCCGAGGACTCATGGCACATGTTGGAGCAGTCCGGCAGGTTGTTAGTCCCGAAGCTGCGCACCATCAACTGGTAGACGAACGCCGCCTCGTTGCTGGTGCGCCCGGACGTGTAGAAGACCGCCTCGTCGGGGTTGTCGAGCCCGCGCAGTTCGTCGGCGATCAGCCGGTAGGCGTCGTCCCAGGCGATGGGGCGGTAATGGGTGTCGCCGGGGCGTAGGACCATCGGCTCAGCGAGCCGGCCCTGCTGGCTCAGCCAATGCTCCGGGCGCGCCTCAAGGTCGGCGATGGAATGCCGGGCGAAGAAGTCGGCGGTGACCACGCGCTTGGTGGCCTCTTCGGCGACCGCCTTGGCCCCGTTCTCGCAGAATTCGGCGAGCTTGCGGCCGCCCTGCTCCTCCGGCCAAGCGCAGCCCGGGCAGTCGAACCCGTGCCGCTGGTTCACCCGCGCCAGCGCCGCCGCCGTGCGGACGGCGCCCATCGAGGCCAGCCCGCGCTGCAGCGACACCAGCACCGCCTTGACGCCGGCGGCCCCGCGTTTTGGTCCAGCCGCCACCACCGCGTGCTCGTCGTAGCGAACCTCGACGTCGCGATCCTTCACGACGTCCATCTTGCCCGACGGCTATCGGAACGAGTAGCGCACCGGCAGGTGTTTGAGACCGCCGACGAAAGTGGTGGCGACGAATTGCGGATCACCGGTCAGCTCTATGGATTTCAGTCGCGGCAGCAGCTCGGTGAAGAAGCTGTTGACCTCCATCCGAGCCAGTGCGGCGCCCAGACAGAAGTGCACGCCGTAGCCGAACGACAGGTGCTTGTTGGGGTCGCGGCCGACGTCAAAACGGAACGGCTCGTCGAAGATGTCCTCGTCGCGGTTGGCCGAGACGTAGGATAGCAGCACCGACTCCCCCGCGGCGATAGGCACCCCGTGCACCGTGGTGTCCTCGGCGGCGGTGCGCATGAACGCTTTGACCGGGGTGACCCAGCGGATCATCTCCTCGGTGGCCAGCGGCATCAACCCGAGGTCGTCGTGCAGCCGCCGATGCTGGTCCGGGTTCTCGATCAACGCGTGCAGGCCACCGGAGATTGTCGCGCTGGTGGTGTCATGCCCGGCAGTGGCGACAATCAAGTAGTAGGAGACCGTGTCGATATCCGACAGCGGCTCGCCGTCGACCCGGGCGTTGGCTATCGCGGATGCCAGGTCCTCGGTCGGGTGTTCACGCCGCGACGCGGTGACGCCGTTGAAGTAACCGAACATATCCAGCAACGCAGGCATTTGGTCTTCGAGTGTGGTGCCGCGCTTGAACTCGGCGTCGTCGCCGCCGAACAACTCCTGGGTGAGCCGCAGCATCCGCGGGAAGTCTGCTTCAGGGATGCCCAGCAGCGACATGATCACGTAGAGCGGGAAGTTGACCGCGACCTCTTGCACGAAGTCGCATTCCGGCCCGACGGCGGCCATCTTGTCGACGTAGATCTTGGCCAGTTCGTCGACGCGAACCTTCAACGCCCGCATCGCCTTTGGCCGGAACCAGTCCGCGCCGATCGCCCGCACCACCCGATGCTGCGGGTCGTCCATGTGAATCAGCGTGCGCACCCCGATGGTGGCCTGCACCTCGTCGGCCTCCGCGGTCACCAACACCGGTCGCGGCCAGTTGGTGAACAGCATGTTCGCGCGTTCGATGTCCATGATGTCCACGTGCTTGGTAATCGCCCAGAATGGCCGATAGTTCGGCACGTCGACCCACGACACCGGGGCGTTGGCGCGCAAATGAGCCAGCGCCGCATGCAGTTTCGCCTCGTCGGTGTAGGCCATCGGATCGGCCAGCAGCTTGGCGGCGTCGTCCATGGTCGGTGTACTCACTGTCGCAACTCCTTCAACACGGCAGTAACGTTGTCCTCGGAAAACGTGGGCGGCAGGGACGGCATCACCCGATCGATCACGCCGTCGCACCGGCTGCGCAGCGCGGCTGCCAGCTTTTCGACCGGCGCGACGACGGCGAACGCGTCGAGCATCTCGTCGTCGATCAGCGAGCCCATCGCGTCCCATTTGCCTTGCAGCGAAAGCTGATGCAACTCGGTAGCCGCGTCGCCCCACCCGTGCAGCTCGAGAACCTTGCGGTAGGCGGGCGTCGAGCCGTAGAAGGCGATCTGCTTGCGGATACTGGCGGCGGTGTCATCATCGGTCGCCACAAACACCGGGCACGCAAGCTCGAAGTCGGCCCGGTCCCGGCCGGACCGCTGCATGCCGCGCTGCAGCGCGGGTATCGTCACCTCGTGCAGGTAGCGGGTGGTCGTAAAGGCATGGGCCAGTAGGCCGTCGGCGACTTCGCCGCTCATCTCTGTCATCGCCTCACCGACCGCGGCGATGAACACCTTCGGTACAGGATAGGGCTGCGGCTCGGGGGTGAACATCGGCGTCATGAGCTTGTGGGTGTAGAACTCGCCCTCGAATCGCAGCGGGGTTCCGTCCTTCCACGTCGACCAGATCGCGTGCAGCGCCAGCACGAATTCGCGCATCCGTCGCACCGGGTGACTCCACGGCATGCTGAAGCGTTTTTCGATGTGCGGCTTGATCTGGGTGCCGAGCCCGAGGATGAACCGGCCCTGGGAGTAGGTCTGCAGGTCCCAGCCGAGGTTGGCGACGGTCATCGGGTTGCGCGCGAACGCCACCGCGATGCTGGTGCCCAGCTCCAGGCGCGACGTGTGCTCGGCGGCGAGCAGCAGCGGCAGGAACGGATCATGGTTGATCTCGCCGGTCCAGCAGCCGTCGTAGCCCTGTTTTTCGAGCGTGCCCGCCAACTCCGGCACCCGAGCGAGGTCGCAGAAAAGCCCGCCGTCGACCTTCATCTCGCTGACGCTACAGTAAGCGATTCAGTAGGGTCAATGAACGTTAGGATGCGACCATGACCAAGCCCCCGGACTGGGAGGAAACGCTCGACGATCTCGATCGCCGTCGTCAGTACGCGCGGGGCATGGGCGGGGCGGAGCGGCTCGCCAAGCACCGCGGCAAGGGCAAGCTCGACGCGCGGGCACGCTTGGAGCGGCTGCTGGACCCGGGCTCGTTCCGCGAACTTGGCACGCTGGTCGGTGGCGAGGCGGCCGCCGACGCGATCATCGTGGGGTCCGGCTGCATCAACGGCTCGCCCGTCATGGTGGGCGCCGAGGACTTCACCACGCTGGCGGGCAGCATCGGGCCCGGCGGTAACTCCAAGCGGTACCGCATCGCCGAATTGGCGCTGCGCGACAAGATTCCGTTGGTGATGCTGCTGGAGGGCGCCGGCTTCCGCCCGACCGGCGGGCATTACGGGCGCAGCCCGACCGACTTGCTCGCCCAGACGCAGTGCTCGGGGCGGGTTCCCACCGTCGCCGCCGTCCTGGGTCCGTCGGCCGGGCACGGCGCGCTGGTGGCCCCGGTCTGCGATTTCCGGATCATGAGCAACCAGGGCGCCATCTTCACCGCCGGCCCACCCGTCGTGAAAGAGTCGACAGGCGAGGACATTTCGAAGGAAGACCTGGGCGGCCCGGATGTGGCCTTGCCCAGCGGGGTGATCCACAACGTCGCCGAGGACGACGAAGCCGTGCTCGACAATGTGCGTCGCTACCTGTCGTATTTCCCGCCCAGCGCGTGGTCGTATCCGCCGTCGCTACCCGCCGACGACACCAGCGAGCCGCGGCCCACGCCGGAGCTGCTCGACATCGTCTCGCGCGACAACCGCCGCGTCTACGACATGCGCGCGGTGCTCGACGTGGTGTTCGACCGGCCCGACTGGTTCGAGGTCCAGCCGCAGTTCGGGCGGGCGATCATCTGCGCGTTGGCTCATCTGGGTGGTCACCCGGTGGCGGTGGTGGCCAACCAGCCGCAGGTGTTGGCCGGCTCGATCGACGCCGACGCCGCCGACAAGGCAGCGCATTTCATCATGGTGGCCGACTCGTTCCACCTGCCGATCGTGTTCCTGGCCGACAATCCGGGGATGCTGCCCGGCAGCCGCTCCGAGCGCTCCGGAGTGCTGCGCGCCGGCGCGCGGATGTTCGCCGCGCAGACCGCGGCCACCACGATCAAGCTGCATCTGACGCTGCGCAAGGCGTACGGGTTCGGGTCGATGGTGATGTCGCTACTCGGATTCGACTCGCAGGTGGCCACATTCGCCTATCCCGGCGCAACAATGGGCGCGATGAGCGCCGCGGCGTTGAGCCGGGCGTCGCATGCCGGCGAAGACCTGTCGGCCCGGTTGCGCAACGCGGAGCTGCAGGCGTCGTACCGGTCGGCCGAGCACATGGGGTTCGATGAGCTCATCGATCCCCGCGAAACCCGCGACGCATTGCTGGCCGCGCTGCAGCGGGGTATCTACAGCCGCCAAGCCACCCCGGAGCCGGTCACCCGCACGGTCATCCTGCCGTAAGGCGCGAGCAGACGCAGAATCGCATGTTCGGGCACCGAATCATGCGATTCTGCGTCTGCTCGCCGGGCCTCAGTAGACGTAGTTCTCGCCGCTGGCCCGCACCGTGATGTCGCTGATGTTGATCCCCCACGGCTGATCGATGACATGCACGACCGCGTCAGCCAGGTCGTCGGGAGTGATCAGCCAGTACCGCATCGAGTCGATATCCGTCTGCTCCGGCGAAAGGGCTCCGTTCGTCAAATTGCCGACATTCGCTAGGAACTCGGCGGCCTTCTGCCCGACAATGCCGACCACTGCCGCTTCGTTGACGACCCAGCTGGCGAGATTGGTTCCCAGCACACCGGTCGGCTTGACGTTCGTCACTTTGATCTTGCCCTGAGCCTCCACGCGCAACGACTCCGACAGCGCATCGACCGCCGCCTTGGTCGCGCTGTAAACCCCGGACCCTTCGGTCCCGGCGTTGCCGTAGATCGACGAGATGTTGACGACGTGACCGCGGCCCTGCTCGACCATCGTGTCGTACACCGCCGAGATGCCGTTGACGACGCCCTTGATGTTGATGTCAATTGCCTTATGCCACTTCTCCCAGGCGCGTTCGTGGTCAGCGAAAAACGCCAGCGGCATCACGCCTGCGTTGTTCACGATGACGTCGATGGCGCCGTAGGTGTCGACGGCGGTTCGGGCCGCCGCTTTGAGCTGGGCCATGTCGGTGACATCGGCGACGTGGGCGGTGCCTGCAAAGCCGGCGGCCCCGATACCGTCGAAAACCTCGTTCAGGTTCTCACCGTTGACATCCACCCCGACAACCTTCGCCCCGCCGGCGGCACACTTTTCGGAGATCAGCTTGCCGAAGCCGCTGCCTGCTCCGGTGACGACAATGACCTTGCCCTTCAGGTACTTCGACATGCCTCCCCTGTCTCTCACACGATGTTCACTATGTCGAGAAACCGGGCGCCGTAATCCTCGTCGCCGCTTATCGTCACGTCCCTGGTCCGCCAGTCGGCCCGTCGGGTACCCCACTCCGGGAACTCCACGGCGACACCGGCAATCGCGGCGGCAGCATCGGTGCTCTGCCCCGGCACTGCACGGTGGGCGTCTACAACCCAACTCCCCCCGCCCGGTCCACGCAAGGTAATGCCGATCGACCGGTCGAGCCACGCCGGCCGAGCAGCCTGCAATTGGTTGCTCAGCACCGCGAACATCCACTCGAGTATCACTGTCATCCGGGTGGCATCGGCGTCGGGCGCCGGTAGGCCGAGAGCCGCGGCAATGTCGTGCCGCAGATGCGTGTGTTGGTCGAACGTCATTGCGCCGGCGAGCAAAAGGCGGGCCGGGAACTTGCCCAGCTCTCCCAATGGCATGCGTAGGCCGGCCAGCGGCGTCGACAAGGTCAGCCGCGCCGCAGTGATCAGGGTTCGGCTCCAGCGTTCGTACTCGGCGAGCGTCTGCGCCGGTGTCCAATCTCGACGCGCATCGACCAGAGCATCGTTAGTGCGCTCGATATCGTTGGTGCGCAGTACTTTCAATGACGCCGGCGTGAAGATGGAATGACACGCCGATCCCAAGTGCGCGACAACATCTTGCACCCGCCATCCCGCCGCCTTACTCGGCGTCTGCCATTGGTCGTCGTCGAGCTCGCGGCAGAACCCGATCACGTCGGCTCGTTCACGTCGCAGAGCGGAAACCCGGTCAGGTCGGGAAATGTCATCCATGGGCAAGCCTTCCGGCGATTGCCGCGAAGGATAGCACCTACCGCAGCGAGTGCAGAGCCTTATGAGCGGTATGCGGCGACGACGGGTTCGAGCTCCTCGGGTGTGGCGCCGTGCATGATCACCGCGTCGGCGCCGTAGTCGAATTCCTTGCGGATGCGTTCGACACATTGCGTCGCCGATCCGGTGGCCGACGGCTCCAGCCACTCGTCGGGAATCAGCGTCGCGATGTGCTCGATCTGCTCGGGCGTGGCCTTGTGGTCGATGCCACCGGCTATCGACGTCACCACCTGGTCTTCCCGGAATCGTTGCAGCACAGCAGGATCCCAGCCGTTGGTCTGCACCATCAGATCGCCGTAGCCCTGCAGGTAGGTGGCCAGCCGCGCGACGGTCTTCTTCAGCCGCAGCTGTTCAGGAAGGTGGTCACCCACGGTCGCGAAGCACGACCACACCCGCACACTGGACGGGTCGCGGCCGGCCTTTTCCGCCGCGTCCTTGACGATTTTGACGCAGCGCTGCAACGTTTCCGGCGTGAAATAGGTGTGCAGGATGACGTCGTCGAACACGCGGCCGCCCAGCGCAAGCGACTTCGGTCCGAATGCCACCAGCGCCAGCCGGATATCCTCGTCGAAGTCGGGGTCGAGAAACAGCACTTGGTACTTGCCCATCGGGCCGTCGTGGTTGAAGATCACCTCGCCGTGCCACAGTCGGCGCATGACCTGGGCCCAGTCCTCCATCTGCGCGGTTGTCACTGCCGGGATGCCGAACGCGCTATAGATAGCGCCGATCCCGCGGCCGATCCCCAGCGTGAACCGTCCGCCGGAAAGCCGGTGCATCGTGGTCGCCCACGATGCGGTGATCAGCGGATGGCGGGTGTTGTGATTGGTTGCGGCGGTGGCGATCTGCATCCGGCTGGTCACCGCGCATGCCGCGCCGACGAGAGACGACGCTTCCTTGACGTTCCAGCGTTCGGAGATGAACGCGGTGCCGAAGCCCAACTCCTCGCCGCGGCGGGCCTCGTCCATCAAGGTCGCGGGCCCTTCACCGCCGGCGCCGGCCAGCAGGTAGCAACCCAGTTCGTCGAGAACCCGCTCGGTCAATGCCTAACTCCTTCACTACCCCTCGCAAAAACCGCTCCGACACCGCCTGCACGCGGCGGGAGAAGATATGGCCGACGTGACTGCCGTCGTACCAATGGAACTGGCCACCCCACCGCGCCTGCAACGCCAGCGCCGGCTCGCGCATCGCCATCCGGTCATGCCACGCCCCGACGATGAGCCGGCGATGCGGCGGCGGCGCCGGTTCGACGGTCAGCGGGTCGATCACCGACGTCAGCGCCGACACCACCGGTGACTCCAATAGCCGCCGGATACCGGAACGCTTCCCTCCCCAGCGTGCCAGGTGCTGCGCGATCATCGCGTTGAGACCCAGGATCGGCGTGTACAGCGCGGCGGCATCGACCCGCTTCTCGAAGTGTGACACCAGCGCCGCCACCGCACTGCCCATCGAAACCCCGGATACCACAACCGCTGTCGCCTGCGGCTGGACCCATTGCACGACGGCCCGAACCTCCGACACGGCGCGCATCATGCCGGCGACATTGGTCAGTGGATCCATGTCCGGGTAGGGCGGCCACTGACGACGGCGGCTGCCGTGGCCGGGCTGCACCGGTACCGCGACGTTGAAGCCAAGCCGTCGCTGCAGCCGGCCGGCCCGCGACACCAACAAGTCGTCGGGTCGGCCTTGGCCGGCGCCATGTACCCACACCAGCCACGGCCGCGGCCCGTCGCGGTGCCGGCACAGGTGCACTACTGCGGTCGCAGGACCACCCAGGCCCGCCGCCGCCAGTGTGCTCGGCAGCGCGGGGTCGTGTTCGTAGGTCACCTGCTCGTAGGCGAGCATCCCGAGGCGACGACGCCGGATCGAGCGCACCCGCAGCGGTTGCGGGTCGGCGTGCGCACCGTCGGTTCCCAACGCCGACAGCTGCTCGGCCGCCGGGGTGCAGGCGTCCAGCGGCCGCACCGCCAGATCGACCGGCATCAGCGAAAAACCGGCCAGCACAAGCTCGTCCATCACCACTTCGCCCAGCTGCCGCACACCGAGGGGCGATGCCGGGGACCAACCGTTCGATTCGGTGATACCGGACACCGCGCGCGGCAGCACCAGGGCCAGCTCGCGGCTGACATCGAGTGCGCGGTTGGTCATCTATGCCTGCGCTCGATGTAGAACTGCGCAGCCCGTCGCAAAGCAGCCGACGTCGGCCCGGGTTGCCAACCCAACTCACGGACCGCCTTGCTGTGATCCAGCGGCGAGGTCAGCCGCATCAGTCGCACCGTGGTGGCGTTCACCGGGAAATCGCGCCTCAGCAACTTGCCGCCCACGCTTGCCGCATAACCGAATGCACCAACCAGCGGCAACGGAACACCGATGCGCGGCGGCTCTGCCCCGACGGCGTTGGCGGCGGTTTCGAGGGTTTCGCGCATGGTCATGAAGCTTTCGGAGACGATGTAGCGCTCACCGACGCGGCCGTGCTCCCCGGCCAACAGCAAGGCCGCGGCGGCATCTTCGATGCCGACCACTTCCGCCGCCACGCCCTTGACATACAACGGCATCTTCCCCATCGCGGCGCGCGCCACGAGCGAGCCGTGCGGCGTTGGCTGCCAGTCTCGCGGACCGTAGGTGTTCGAGACGCACATCGCGACAGTCGGCATTCCGCGTTCTCGCGCGTACTGCAAAACCAGCTGCTCGGCCTGCAGGCGAGACTCGATATACGGCCCACCCTTGCCGTGCCAGTTGAACGGCGTGTCCTCGTCGGCCGGGGCGTCAGGAGAGCCGACCGCGACAGTGCCGATCGTGCTCAGGAACACGAAGCGGTGCAGGTTCACCCCGGCCGCAATGTCGAGGACGCGACGAAGCCCCTCGACATTCGTGGCGAACAGCGGAGTCGGATCGCGCAGCCAGGCACGGGCATCGACGACGCAGTAGTACACGACGTCGCGGTCTGCCATCGCACCGCGCACCGCCGGCTCGTCGAAGATGTCGCCGTAGTGACGCTCGACGTCCAAGTCGTCGATTCCCCGCGTCGAGCTGGTTCGCCGCAGCAGCACCCGCACGTCGTCGCCGCGCTCGACGAGTTGGCGGGTGACGTGCGAACCCACGAACCCACTGGCGCCCATGACGAGCGCTCGGGTGTGGTGTTCCATCGCTGCTCCCACGGCCGGCCGTCTGTCGGATGTTACTGTAGCGATTACAGTATCGCTACCGGCCGCAGGAGCGTCGATGAAGTACACGCTGGAATACCCCAGCGAACTTCCCGATGCAGTCGAGGATTTCCTGCGACCGGACGTGATTCGCGACGTCGTGGTGCAGGCCGAGGCGGCAGGATTTTCGGCGGTGGCGCTGAGCGAACACCCAGCGCCGTCGGTCAAGTGGCGCCGCAACGGCGGACACAACACGCTGGACCCGATCGCGGCGTTGAGCTTCATGGCCGCAGTGACGAGCAACGTCAAGCTGATGACCAACCTGTACGTGCTGCCGTTTCGCAACCCGTATCTGTCGGCCAAAGCGCTGGACAGCCTCGACGTGGTCTCCGGCGGCCGATTGATCGCCGGCGTCGGTGCAGGTTACCTGCGCTCGGAGTTCTCCGCGATGGGCGTCGACTTCGACCGGCGCGCCGAGCTGCTCGACGAAGCGCTCCGCGCGCTGCGGTCGATCTGGACCGATCCCGAAACTCCGGTCAGCGGCAGCGGTTTCGACGCGGTCGGACCGGTGTGGCTCCAGCCTCCGGCGCAACGGCCGCACCCGCCGATCTGGATCGGCGGCAACGGCAAGGCCGCGTTGCGCCGCGTCGTCGAGCACGGAACCGGCTGGATGCCGCTGATCACCTCGGCGGGAATGGCGTCCGGTGATCCGCACTGCGGCCATCGAGGACGCCGCGCAATTCGGCGTGGTCCTCGACGAGCTGCGCGGACGGCTGGCCGACGCCGGCCGCGATCCGATGTCGGTCGACGTCCAGGTGGTCTGTCCGCACATCGACCTCGACGACGACGCATCGCTGCGGCATGCGCTCGAGGTGCTCGACGAGTTGGCCGGCTCCAGCCCGCGGGCCGCGCTGGACTTCATCACGTTCTTCGGCGAAGCGGTCGAGCGCCGAGCGTGAAACTGTTGCGAAAATCGCCGCAGAATATCGCAACAGCTTCACGCTCGGTGATCGGGAACCACCCGCAGAATGGTCCGGGTCAAATGCAGGGTCTTGATCCGCCACGCACCGTCCCGCTTGACGTAGGTCTCGTGGTAGTGGCCGGCGCCGTGCAACTCGCGGCCATCGGGAAAGATCAGCCAGTCCTCCATCGCCCAGATACCGGTTGCGGTGGTGGCCGAGGTGAGCGTGAGCTCCGGCGTGTGGCAGTGGTGCATGGTCGCCACGCCCTCGAGGCCGCCCATCACCGTGGGAGCGAAGTTGTCGACGCCCTCGATCGGTGGGGCCGTCAGCGGGTCGACGCCGCCGGTGGACACCGCCATGTCCAGCGTGACCACCACATCGCTGGTGAACACACTGCGCCACGAGTCGAGGTCCTTGGTGTCCAGGAATCGGCAGTAGCGCGCCTTCAACTGCCGGATCGCCTCGAGTTCGTCGTCCACCACGCCTCCTTTACCTGAAACCACTACCGTAATGTCCTTAGTATCGGCGCACGGATGCGGGAGGCGACGACGTGTTGGTCCCATTCACCTGGAAGGTCACCGGCTGGTTCATGATCGGCTGGTCACCGGAGTTCCCGATCGGTGAGGTCAGGCCGCTGCACTACTTCGGCGAGGACATGGTGGCCTACCGCGACGAGGGCGGTGAGCTCCATGTCCTCGAAGCGCACTGCAAGCACCTCGGCGCGCACATCGGCCACGGCGGCAAAGTGGTCGGCGACTGCGTCGAGTGCCCCTTCCACGGCTGGCGCTGGGGGCCCGACGGCTGCAACAAATACATTCCGTATCAGCCGGACCGGCCCAACCGCGCACTCAAGCTGCGCGTCTACCCGGTCATGGAACAGCATGACTGCGTGTTCATCTGGCATCAACCGCACGGCAAAGAGCCGCAGTGGGAGATGCCGGACATCTTCGGCAAGTTCCCGCAATTTGAAACCGACCCCGCGGCCTACTACCGCGCGTACCCGGAATTCTCAAGGCGTGCGCAACGCGAACCGGTGCACCCGCAGATCGTGGCCGAAAACGCCCCGGACAGCGCCCATTTCGAGTACGTCCACCACGCGACGGTGACGCCCCGGGTGCTGGACTGGAAAATCGTGGACCACGAGTGGCAGTTCGTCGCCGGTTGGCCGGACGCCAGCAGCGACAACCCCGACGATCTCGCGCTCCGGTTCCACAGTCACCTGTTCGGACTGGGCGGAGCGATCAGCGTCTTCGAGGGCGCGCAGAACCACCGGCTGATCTTCACCTGCACGCCGGTCGACGACGAGTGTTCCGACCTGTTCTACTCCATCTGGTGGCCACGCAACCCTGGCGACACCGCCGACGTGCCGTCCGGAAAGCTACGCGAGGTCATTGAAAAGCAGTTTCTGTCCACCGTCTTCGACGACCTGCAAATCTGGCGCTACCAGAAGTACGTCGAGCACCCGCCGCTGTCCAAAACCGACGCGAAAGGCTATATGGCGCTGCGGAAGTGGGCGGCACAGTTCTACGACGTTCCGGCATGACAGCGCTCGGCGAGCTCGCGGCCCCCGCCCACACCGCGATCATCACCCAGGAGTGCCAGGGCGCGGTGATCGGGCCCGACGCCGGGCTGCCCGTGCTGGCGAAGGAGGCCCGCCGCGTAGCGCTGCCCAACATCGTGCGGCTGCTGCCGGCGGCGCGGGCGGCCGGAGTGCGGGTCGTGCACTGCCTGGTGCAGCGACGGCCCGACGGGCTCGGCTCCAACCACAACGCCAAGATCTTCGCGATCGGCCGCGGCGACGTCGACATCGCGCCGGGCACGCCCGGAGCGTCCCTGCTGCCCGAATTGGGTTCGGAGCCAACCGATTTGGTGCTGAGCCGCTGGCACGGCGTCGGGCCGATGGGCGGCACCGACCTCGACGCGATCCTGCGCAACCTCGGGGTGTCCACCATCGTCGTGGTCGGGGTGTCGCTCAACATCGCCATCCCCAACGTCGTGATGGACGCCGTCAACGCCGCCTACCGCGTCGTCGTACCGCGCGATGCGGTTGCCGGCATCCCGGCCGAATACGGCGCTGCGGTCATCGACAACACGCTGTCGCTGCTCACCACCGTCACCACGACCGACGAACTGCTCAGGGCATGGAATACGCCGTCACGTGGGCGGCAACAACGCAGTGCACAGCGGCGTGATACGACTGTTCTATGACTGGCTCTGAGACCGTAACCCAGTTCACGGTGCCACAGGTTGCGGCGGCCGTCGCCGCGGCGATCCCGGACCGCGAGTTCGTTGTCCAGGGCGACAAGCGCTACACGTACGCGCAGATCCTCGAGCGGTCCAACCGGCTCGCGACCTATCTGCATTCGCGTGGGCTCGGCTGCCGCACCGAACGCTCGGCGCTGGCCGGGCACGAGGTGGGCCAGGACCTCGTCGGGCTCTACGCCTACAACGGAAACGAATTCGTCGAAGGACTGCTCGGCGCCTTCACAGCGCGGGTGGCCCCGTTCAACGTCAACTTCCGCTATGTCAAGAGCGAGTTGCAGTACCTGCTCGCCGACGCCGGCGCGACCGCCCTGATCTACCACGCCGCGTTCGCGCCGCGGGTGGCCGAGGTGCTGCCTGACCTTCCGCAGCTGCGTGTGCTCATCCAGATCGCCGACGACTCCGGTAACGACTTGATTTATGGCGCAGTCGATTACGAGAAGGTCGTCGGATCCAGCTCGCCGACCCCACCTCCAGTGCAACACTCGCCCGACGACCTGTACGTGCTCTACACCGGCGGCACCACCGGGATGCCGAAAGGCGTCCTGTGGCGCCAGCACGACATCTTCATGACGTCGTTCGGCGGGCGAAATCTGGTGACGGGTGAGCCTTTCGGCTCTCTTGACGAGATCGTCGCGGGGGTCACGGCCGGGCCGGGCACCAAGCTTATGGTGTTGCCGCCGCTGATCCACGGCGCCGCGCAGTGGACGGTGATGACGGCGCTGACCACCGGACAGACCGTCGTATTCCCCTCGGTCGTCGACCATTTGGACGGCGACGACGTGGTCCGCACGATCGAACGCGAGAAGGTGTCGGTGGTGACGGTGGTCGGTGACGCGGTGGCCCGGCCCCTGCTCGCCGCCATCGAAAAGGGCATCGCGGACGTGTCGTCGCTGGCGGTGATCGCCAACGGCGGTGCGTTGCTGACCCCTTACGTCAAGCAGCGATTGATCGAAGCACTGCCCCACGCGATGGTCGTCGACGGCGTCGGATCGTCGGAGACAGGCGCCCAGATGAGTCATCTGTCGGCGACGGGGGCGGTGTCGACCGGCACGTTCAACCCCGGCCCGGATACCTTCGTCGTCGCCGAAGATCTCGGCTCGGTACTGGAGCCCGGCCACGACGGCATGGGCTGGCTCGCGCAGCGCGGCTATGTGCCGCTGGGCTACAAGGGCGACGCCGCCAAGACTGCCAAGACCTTCCCGGTCATCGACGGCGTTCGTTACGCGGTTCCGGGCGATCGGGCATGCCACCGCGAAGACGGCTCGGTCGAGCTGCTGGGCCGCGACTCGGTGTGCATCAACTCCGGCGGCGAGAAGATCTTCGTCGAAGAGGTCGAGACGGCGATCGCGTCACATCCCGCAGTGGCCGACGTGGTGGTCGCCGGACGGCCGAGCGAACGGTGGGGCCAGGAGGTCGTCGCCGTCGTCGCGCTCGGCGAGGGCACACAAGCCGAGGCCGAGGAATTGATTGCGCACGCCGCAAAGTCGTTGGCGCGCTACAAGCTTCCTAAAGCTGTCGTGTTCCGGCCGGTCATCGAGCGCAGTCCGGCGGGCAAGGCCGACTACCGCTGGGCGCGCGAACAGGCGATCAGCGACAGCTAGGCATTGGCCTACCACAGCCTGGGTCTACGCTCGAAAAGGTACTCAGGAAAGGCACGCGATGTTTGCAGCGTTCGGATTCGAGACCCTCGGTGTCGTCATCGGCGACATGTACTTCGTCGACCCGACCCCGCTCGAAGGCCAGGAGACCCCGGAACGGGGAGTCAGGCTGGAACTCCGCCTCGTCGAGCGCGCCGAGCCCCAAGGTTCCATCTACGCCGGTATCCCGATCACCCTCGGCCGCCCGGTCTGGCGGGTGGACCTATTCGGATCCACCGAAAGCCCGCCCGGCACGCTGGATCGAGCCCATCACCACCCGCGATTCGACGGCTGGGAACCCGGTCGTCGGCACTTCGTCCCCGAGCTGTCGGCCGACCCGGTCTCCTGGCTGGCCGGTCAGCTGGCCGCCCCGGCCGCCGTACTGGCCCGGGCGGGCGTCGACGCCGGCGAGGTGCCCGACGCCGATCTGGCCGGGCTCGCCGAGGCAGGCCCGGAGATTGTCGCCACGGTGAAACGGATGCTCGACGGCGTGCGCGACGGCGAACTGGCTCCCTGCCCCGCTGAGCCGGTTGCTGCCGCCCGCACCGGTTGGCTCTAGGTCGTCGACATTACCGATGGCGGGCGAAATCCCGAGTGCGCCAATGAAACAGACATACCACTGCCCACCGGACCGCTGTGGTCGACCAGGACGGCCGAGCCGACGGCTATCCCGTCGTCGCTGTAGTGAGCTAGTGAGGCCAGGCCGATGTGAGGGCCTTCGGGCAGGCGACTCAGCGTGAGGGTGTAGTCGACGTTGATGAACTGCAACGCGCGGGTTCCCCAATTGGCGATGGAGGCCGTGACGTCGCCGGCCATCGCCGCGCGCGTGAACGCGCTCAATGGTTCCGTGTCGACCAACGGACGCGTCTCCTCCAGCCAGGTGTACTTCGGTCCGGGCGCGTCATCCCATTCGGGATCGGGATTCTGAACCCCGGCGCCCCACCCGTAGGTCCGGATAAAAAGCGACGGGTGGTTGCCGTTTTGCTCGATGGGTAGCGGCGGCATCTGCACGGGCGGTGACCAAACGTGTCCGTCAGGCTGCTGGCCGCGCCGCAAAAACAGTGCGCTCGCGCGCGCCACCGTGGCGCCCCGCTGGGTGAGGACAGCCTCCACCAGCCGCAATCGCCGCCGGTCGTGGTGGACGCGAGTGTGCACTTCCACCGGTTCGAGGGCCGTAGGCGCGGGAAGGTCGACAGTCAGCCGCGCGGGGTGCAGCTCCGGGTCGTCGACATCGTGTTCGACCGCCCAGGCCAAGAGGCCGCCGACGACATGTCCGCTGATCGTCGGGCCCCACCCTCCCCGTGCGATAGCGGTTGGCACGTAGCAATTTTCGTCGCGCAGGAAGTACGCGGAGAACGCGGTTGGGTCAAGATCATTCGCGACGCTATTCGGCTGAGTCATTGCGATGTCTCCTTCAGCCGGCGGCGTGTGCGCATCCGCGCAAACCGCATCGCGGCATTGGCGCCCAGCCGCAACGGCATGCCGAACGGTGGCGCCGCCGTCCCGGTGATGGAAAACGGCAGATCGTTGCCCACTACGGTGCGGTAGTGGCTGAACGTGTCGAAACCGGCCTTGCCGTGATACGCGCCCATTCCGCTGCGGCCCACTCCCCCGAACGGCGCGGCCGACGGAATCATCTGTGCGGCAAAGTCGTTGCGTGCGACGCCGCCGCTGCGGGTGCTGCGGACGAACGTGCGGAAGTCGTCGTCGTCCGGTCCGAACCAGTAGGCCACCAGCGGCGCCGGTCGCTGGTTGATGTAGTCGATGGCCTGGTTCAGTCGGGAATATCCCGTGACGGCCAGTACCGGACCGAAGATTTCTTCGTTGGCGATCCGCATGCGATCGTCGATGCCTCGCACGATCGTCGGCGCGATCTTGCGGCTGGCCCGGTCTGGTAGTGACTCTCCTTCGGGGGCAATGGTTTCCACTGTCGCACCCTTGGCCGCCGCGTCCTCGACCAGCCCGACGACCCGGTCGAAGTTGGCGTCGTTGACGGCCGAGCAGTAGTCGTCGTTGCCGACGATGGTCGGGAACATCCCGTGCAACGTTTCGCGTGCGGTCGCGACGAAGTCCTCGACGTGTTCGTCGGGCACCATGACGTAATCGGGGCAGACGCACACCTGCCCGCCGTTGACCATGCGGGCGCGGGCGATGCGCGTGGCCGACCGCCGGATATCGGCATTCGGCGCGACCACCACCGGGTTCTTGCCGCCGAGCTCGAGTGTCACCGGGACCAGATTCTGAGCGGCGGCCCGCTGCACCAGCGCCCCGACAGACGGCGAGCCGGTGAAGAACAAATGGTCGAACGGCAGCGTCGCGAATGCGGCCGCGACGTCCGAGCCGCCGGTCACGACGCCGAGCTCGGTCGGGTCGAAGTATTTCGGCGCCGTCGCCTTCATCAACTCGGCGGTGTTGGCGGTGATCTCCGACATCTTGATCATCACCCGGTTACCGGCCGCGAACGCTGCCGACGCGGGCAGTACCACGAGGTTGACCGGGAAGTTCCACGGACCGATGATGCCGACGACGCCCAGCGGCGTCGGTTGCACCTCGGCCCGCAGCCCGCACAACCGCGCGACCCGCATCAACTTTGTCGGGCGCATCCATTGCGCCACATGGCTTCTGGTGTGCTCGACAACCGAGGTGATCCCGACGATCTCGGTGAACAGGGACGCCGCTTTCGACCGGGTGCCGTAATCGGCGGCCATCGCGTCGATGAAGGCGTCGCTGTTGTCGAGCAGCAGTGCCATCAGCCGATCGATGCGGTGACGCCGAACCTCGACGCTGGGTGGCCCCTCCGCCAGGAATGCCTGCCGCTGGCGTTCCAGCATCGCCTGTATGCCCGGATGCGCAGATGATTCCACCCGATGTAGTCTACTGTAATCTTTACAGTACGACCGCCTATCCGAGCCGGAGAGCAGCCGTGGAAAGTCAAGTTCAAGACGCCGCCACCGACGACAAACCCGCCGGCTACCTCCGCGACCCCTACCCGTACTTCGCGCAGAAACGCCGAGAGGCCGGGGTGTTCGACGGCACGGTCATGGATTATTCGAAAACCCCCGAGTCGCTGAGGCCCAGACGATCCTTCGCCGCCATGTCGTTCGACGCGGTAAACAAGGCCTTCCGCGACGGCCGGGTGTTCAGCTCGAAAATGTACGACACCACGATCGGCCTGTTCATGGGCCCGACCATCCTCGCGATGGAAGGCAAAAAACACCGCGAACATCGCAACCTGGTCAGTGCTGCGTTCAAATCGAAAGCCCTCGCCCGCTGGGAGCCGACGATTGTGCGGCCGATCTGCAACGCGCTCATCGACGAATTCGTCGATGCAGGCGAGGCGGATCTGGTCCGGCAGTTCACGTTCGAGTTCCCCACCCGCGTCATCGCCAAGCTGTTGGGCTTGCCGGAGGCAGACCTGCCGATGTTCCACCGGCGCGCAGTGGAATTGATCAGTTACACGGTCCGCTATGAACGAGCCTTCGAGGCGTCGGCGGCGTTGAAGGACTATTTCTGTGAGCAAATCGAGGCACGAAAAGCCGCGCCGACCGAGGACATCATCGGCGATTTGGTCACCGCAGAGATCGACGGCGAGAAGCTCAGCGACGAGGCCATCTACTCGTTCCTGCGCCTTCTGCTGCCCGCCGGGCTGGAAACCACCTATCGGTCCTCCGGCAACCTGCTCTACCTGTTGCTCACTCATCCCGAGCAGTTCGCCGCCGTCCAAGCCGATCATGCGCTGATTCCCAAAGCGATCGAAGAGGGGCTGCGCTTCGAGACGCCGTTGACGACGGTGCAGCGGTTCACCACCGAGGACACCGAATTGGAAGGGATCAAGATTCCGGCGCGATCGGTGATCGACGTGTGCATCGGCTCGGCGAACCGCGACGAGCAACGCTGGGAGCGGCCGGAGGAATTCGATATCTTCCGTCCGCACATGCCGCACATATCGTTTGCCGCCGGCGAACACACCTGCCTCGGCCTGCATCTGGCGCGCATGGAAACCCGCGTAGCGCTGGAATGCCTGCTGAGTCGGCTGACCAACATCGCGCTTCGGACGGACGACGACCCGCACATCTTCGGCCAGCCGTTCCGCTCGCCCACTGCGCTTCCGGTGACGTTCGACGCCAAGTAGGTTGCGGAAATGGTCAAGGTCATGGAGGGCTTCCGGGTCCTGGAAGTCGCGCAGTTCACGTTCGTCCCCGCGGCAGGCGCGATCCTCGCCGACTGGGGCGCCGACGTCATCAAGGTCGAGCACCCCGTGCGCGGCGACACTCAGCGCGGCTTCCTCAACATGGGCGGCATCCAGCTCAACCCCGACCGGCATCCGCTGATTGAACATCCCAACCGTGGCAAGCGCAGCGTGGGTGTCGACCTGTCCACTCCGGGCGGCCAAGAGGTGCTGTACGAGCTTGCCCGCACCTCCGACGTATTCCTGACCAACTACCTACCGGCCGCGCGGCGCAAGAACAGGTTCGACGTCGAACACATCCGCGCGGTCAACCCGAACATCGTCTACGCGCGTGGCACCGCATACGGTGACAAGGGGCCACAGCGCGACATCGGCGGCTACGACGGCACCGCGTTCTGGACCCGCAGCGGCATCGGCCATGCATTGACACCACCCGAGCTCGGTGCCCCACTGGCACAAGGGATTCCGGCCTTCGGCGACTCGATCGGCGGCATGAACATCGCCGGCGGCATCTCCGCGGCGCTGCTGCACCGCGAACGTACCGGCGAAGCCGTCGAGGTCGACGTGTCGCTTTTGAGCACCGCCTGGTGGGCGGCCGGCGCCAGCGTGACCCAGGGCATGGATACCGGTGAGACCATGCGCGCTGCCATGCCGCAGTCCGGTGGCTCGCCCGCCAATCCGTTCCTGGGCAACTACCAGACCTCCGACGGCGGAACGATCAACCTGTGCATCGTCAGCCCGACCGGCTATATCCGCGACACCTTCGAACACCTCGGCATTGCAGAGGCGGCCGACGATCCCCGCTTCGCCGATGTCCTGCCGTTGATGCAGCACGCCGACGCGGCCAGCGAGTTGATTGCGAAATCTATCGGGGCCAAGCCCTTTGACTATTGGCGCGAGCACCTGAAGACGATGAGGGGCCAGTGGGCGCCGTGCCAGAGCCTGGTCGATCTTGCCGAGGACGAGCAGGCCATTGCCAACGACATGATCGTCGAAGTCGAGGCCGGCGACGGCGGGCCGCCGTTCAAGGTCGTACGCGGGCCGGTCCAGTTCAACCACGAACCGCTCGCCACCACCCGCGCCCCGCAGGCTTCGGAGCACACCGAGATCGTGCTGATGGAACTTGGGATGGACTGGGACCGCATCGCGGAACTGAAGGAATCGGGAGCCATAGCGTGAGTGACGTCGCGATCATCGGGGTGGGTCTGCACCCGTTCGGCCGCTTCGAGGGCAAGTCGGCGATGCAGATGGGCGCGGAGGCGATTTTCGCCGCTGTCGCCGACGCGGGTGTCGAATGGAAGGACATCCAGGCCGCCACGGGGGGCAGCTGGACGGTGGCCAACCCCGATGCGATCGTCAGCATGGTCGGGCTGTCGGGCATCCCGTTCACCAACGTGTTCAACGCGTGCGCGACCGCGGCCAGCGCCGCCAAGGCCTGCGCCGACGGAATCCGCCTGGGCGACTACGACATCGGGATCGCCGTCGGGCTGGACAAGCATCCGCGCGGCGCCTTCACCGAAGACCCCGCCCTGGTGGGGATGCCGCGCTGGTATGCCGAGAACGGGCAGTACCTGACCACCAAGTTCTTCGGCATGAAGGCCAACCGCTATCTGCACGACCACGGCATCTCCCAACAGACGCTTGCCAAGGTGGCGGCCAAGAACTTCCGTAACGGCGCGCTGAACCCGAATGCGTTCCGCCGCAAGCCGATCTCCGAGGAGGAGATCTTGGGCTCGCCGATGTTGAACTATCCGTTGACCCAATACATGTTCTGCGCACCCGACGAGGGCGCGGCTGCCGTGGTGATGTGCCGCGCAGACATCGCGCGCCGCTACACCGCCAAACCGGTCTTTTTGCGGGCGGTCGAGGTGCGCACCCGCCGATACGGCGCCTACGAAGTGAACACGACATTCGCACCGGTCGAGCAGGATGTGGCACCAACCGTGTACGCCGCCCGGGCTGCGTTCGAAAAGGCCGGCGTGGCACCGGAAGACGTCGACGTCATCCAGCTGCAGGACACAGACGCCGGCGCAGAGGTCATCCACATGGCCGAATGCGGATTCTGCGCCGACGGCGATCAGGAAAAGCTATTGGCCGACGGTGCCACCGAGATCACCGGAGCCATGCCGGTCAATACCGACGGCGGATTGATCGCCAACGGCGAACCGATCGGAGCGTCCGGTCTGCGCCAAATCCACGAGCTTGTGCGGCAATTGCGCGGCGAGGCCGGCGATCGACAGGTGACCGGCACGCCCCGCGTCGGCTTTGCGCAGCTCTATGGCGCGCCGGGCACCGCAGCGGCGACGGTGCTGACCACGTAGCCACCCTCTGCCGCGAGCGTGCGTGTCCCCGGCCCTCGTCCGTATTTGAACCTGGACCACGCACGCTCGCGCTACTGGGGCTTGGCGTAGGCGGGCTTGCCCAGGCCGAGCACGTACTGGGCGATCATGTTGCGGAACACCTCCAGCGTGCCGCCGTAGATGCCGACCAGCGGGGCAAACCGGTACACGTACTCGGAAGCGCCGTCGTCGGTGGCGCCGTCGGTGCCCAACGGCAGGGCCGACGCGGCGCCCTGAATGTCCATCAGGTCCGGCGAGATGTCGCGCATGGTCTGGGCGAGCGCGACCCGGCCGAAGATGCCCGGCGTGGACAGCGCGGCTTCCATCCGGGCGACGCTGCGGCCCAACCGATATGCCACCGAGCCGTCGTCGAGCAGCCGACGGCCACTGGCATCCGGTCGACCCACTCGTGCCGCCGTTTTGTCGACCGCCTCGGCCATGAACCCGGCCTGGTGCATCATGATCGACACATCCTGCAAGCCGTCGGGAGCGGCCGCGACCGCGCCGTGTTCGACGTTGAGCGGCTCGCGCAGCACGGTCCACCCCTGGTTGACCTCGCCGAGCCGGTACTTGTCGTCGACGCGGACGTCGCTGTAGTAGACGATGTTGGTGCGGTCGCCGTCGATCGTGCGGATGCCCTGGATTTCGATGCCCGGTGAATTCAGCGGAACCAGGAACATCGTCAGGCTCTGGTGCTTCGGTGCGGCCGGGTCGGTGTTGGTGATCAGGAAGACGTATTGGCAGTTGTGAGCCCCGGTGGTGAACATCTTGGAGCCATTAATGACCCAGCTAGATCCATCCGACTCCCGCACTGCGCGGGTCTTGCATGTGGCCACATCGGAGCCGCCTTCGGGCTCGGTGTAACCCAGGCACAACCGGACGTGCCCGCTGAAGACACCCGGCAGCACCTCGTCCTGCAATTCCTTCGAGCCGAACTTCGCCACCGACCGCGCCACCATCGCGGTCGTGCCCCAGGTCACCCACGGCACATGTGCCCTGCGCTTCTCCAATTCCCAAATGCGACGGCGCACCCGGGAAAAACCGCCGTCGGATTGCGCCTTCCACTCGGCTTCCAGATAACCGGCCTGTCCTAGCGCCAGATGTACGCCCTCGTCGAAGTTGTCGCCGGTCTCGCGATCACGTCGCTTGACCTCTTCGGTCACATGGGTGGCCAGAAACGCGCGCGCTTCGTCGAGGAAAGCCCTGTCCTCGTCGGACAGTTCGACTCGTGAGAAATCCATCGCGTTGCTCCTAGACTTCGCGTGCCGCAACGATTTCGGCGACCTGCCGGGCGCTGACGCCCGGATCCCCGCCCGCCAGCGGCCATCCCCGGGCGCGGACCAGGTACGCCGTCGCGGCGGCTTCCGCCGAAACCCCCAGGCCGCCTTGGATGTGCACCGCCATGGTCGCCGCCTTGGCGGCCTCCTCGGCCATGAACACAAACGCCGACGGCGCCAACTCGGGCCGCTCGTCGGGTTCGTTGTCCAAAAACCACGCGGCGCGACGGGCGAGGTTACGACCGCCCTGCACAGTGATCGCCATGTTCGCCAGCGGATGAGAGATCGCCTGCAGCGTCGAGATCGGCACTCCCAGCGTGTAACGGGATTTGGCGAATTCCGCAGCAATGTTCATGGTTTCTTCGATCAGCCCGGCCAACGCCGCCGCGGTCAACAGCCGCCGCTCGTCAAGCGCGCGACGGTAATTTGCCACTGCATCGGCATCGCTGGCCAGCACGGTGCGGGTATCGGCGGCGGCGGGATCGACCCAGGCCATCGGCAGCCGGCCGATGTTGTCGACCTTCGCCGGTCGGGTGGCGAACGTCAGACGCACGATGTCCTCGCCGTCGCGCAGGATCACCTGGTCGGCGATCGACCCGATCGGGATCAGCCTGGGTCCCGCAATGCTGTCGACTTGCGGGTCCAGCGCCGCCAGCTGTGTGCCGTTGACGACGTCCGAGTCCACGCTTCCCAGCCGCGCGAGAAGCCTTGCGGCGCAAACATGGTCGATCCACGGGACCGGCGCCAGCGATCTGCCGATCTCCTCGGCCACCAGCGTCAGGTCGACTAGCGTCGCCCCGTCGCCACCGACGGCTTCGGGCAGCGCCATCGTAGTCGCGCCCATGGCGCACAACCGCTCCCACAGATTCTTGTCGTAACCGGAGGCTTCGGCGGCACGAACAGTGTCGATCGGGCAGTACGTCTTGAAGAAATCCCGGTATGCGCCCTGCAACGCCTGGTGATCCTCGGACAAGCTGTAGTCCAGCCTGCGCAGCTCGAAGCGGTCCATCGTCACTGCTCCCGTTCCTGTCCGAAGAAGAATTCCGCTGCATTGTTGTAGAGATAGTTCTCCAGCACCTCGCCCGGCAGATCGAGCGCAAGCGCTTCCGGCACGACCCGCCGCATTTTGAGCACCGGCCAGTCCGAGGCGAAGATCACCTTGTTGGGCCCGCGGGTCCGCATGTAGTGCAGGAGGCTGTCGGGCAGCCGTTTGGGCGACCAGGCCGACGTCATCAGGCGCAGGTTGGTGTACTTGATCAGTAGCCGGATCGCGATGTCCCACCATGGATCTGCGCCGTGGATCATGCACAGCTTGAGTTCGGGGAACCGCACGCAGATCCGATCGAGGTGAATGGGGTTTTGCACCTCTCCCGGAATAGGCGGACCGGGGAGGCCGGTGTTGATGCACAGCGGTAGTTCCAGCTCCGCGCATTTCGTGTAGAGGGGGTAGTAGACGGCGTCGCTGGGCGGATACTGGCCGTCACCCCAAAAGCTCGGCCCCACAGCCGCGTAGGCGACCGGTAGGTCGTTGACGATCGCACCAAGCTCCTTCAGCGACGGCATCGGCCGCAGCAGGTTCACGCCGCCGATCGCCAGCGCGAAGCGCTCCGGCTTCGCCTCGACGAATTTCCGCGCGGTCACCGACGGCTTGGCCAGCGAGTCCATCAGGATCGCCTTCTGCACGCCCTGTTCGTCCATCTCGTCGAGCAACTCGGCAAGGTCGACCGGCTCGAACATCGACTTCGGGCCCTTGAAGTAGTCGTCACGAACCTTGAGCATCCAGCTGGGCTGCTTCTCGCTTTCGCCGAAGTGCACATTGACCAGACAATCGATTGCTTTCATGTCGACATCGGCGCCTTTTCTGCCACTTGACGTTTCGCCCACCTGTGGTCGGGTTTGCCGTTACCCAGGCGACGAATCTGCTCGACGAAGATGAACTCCTTGGGCGCCTTGAACCGCGCCAGCTGCGTCGTGCAATGTGCGTGCAGGTGCTCGCGGTCGGGGGCGGCGCCATTCCGCAGTGCGACGAGCGCGACGAGTTCCTCGCCCCACCGCTCGCTCGGCCGGCCCAGCACCAGTGCGTCGGCGACGGCAGGGTGCGCCCGCAGAACTTCTTCGACCTCTTCGACGAACACCTTCTCACCGCCGGTGTTGACCACCAACGAATCACGGCCGAACAACCGCAACGTGCCGTCGTCCTCGAAGCAGGCCCGATCCCCTGATATCACTACCCGCCGGCCGTCGACCACCGGGAAGGTCCGGCGGGTGGCGTCCGGGTCATTGAAGTAGCCGAGCGGGATGCGGCCGGTGCGGGCCACCCAGCCGACCTCCTGGTCGCCCGGCTGCAGGAACCGGGTGCAGTCCTCCGAGAGGATCAATCCGCCCTCGCGCAGCGTGAACGTGTCGGTCCGCGCATCCCGCTGGCTGTGCCCGAAGCCCATGTTTCCGGTTTCCGACGAGCCGTATCCGTTGATCAGGGTGATGTGCGGCAGCGATTCCAGCAGCGCTCGTTGGTATTTGGGGTTGGTCGCGGCGCCGCCCGTGCCGATCGCGTAAAGCGAGGACAGGTCATAGGAGCCTCGCTGCAGTTCTTCGACCAAGGGTGCGGCGTATGCATCGCCGACCATGGTCATCAAGCCGACCTTCTCGCGTTCGGCGATCTGCCACACCGCCTTGGGGTCGAGCTGTTTGCCCGTGTCGTAGAGCACCACAGGGGTGCCGTGCAGGATGGCCGAGAACGCCGTCCACATTCCGGCGGCATGCATCAGCGGGGACACCGCAAACCACGGCGCCCCGGCCCGCCCCCGTACCTTGTTCTGGATTTCGGCGGCTGACTCATGGTCGGCGCCGACCATCGATGACACGTAGATATCGGATTGGCGCCACAGCACGCCTTTAGGGCGTCCCGTGGTGCCTCCGGTGCAGATCATCAGCAGGTCGTCCGGCGAGGGCGTCACAGGCTGGTCGGTATCCCCTTGCGCCAGCGCGTTATCCAGCGTGACCGCGCCGGGCAGTTCGGGCGCCGCGCTGCCGTCGTCGACGGACACCAACAGATCGGCACCGCCGACCACCTCGGCGAACTTCGCGCCCAACGACCGGTGGTAGACGACAGCCCGCGGCCGGATGTAGTCGAACAGTTCGGCGACTTCGCGCGGGGTGTAGTTGTAGTTGACGTTCACCGGAACAGTGCGGGCCTTCAAGCAACCGACCAGCATGTCGGGGTACAGATCGTTGTACATGACCAGCGCTACCCGATCCTGGCCGCACTCCCAGCGCTCGAGACTACCCCGCTCGCGATGTACCCCGAACCCGTTGCCTGCGAGGAAGTTTGCCAGCCGACGGGTTCGGTCGGCGGACTCCGCGAAAGTGCTGCGACGGTGGCCGCATACCGTCATCGTCCGGTCGCCGACGACGTCGGCGATCGCGTCGAGAACCGCGCCTATGGTCCACTCGGGCACTAGGCCGCCGATCCCACCTTGAGGCCGAGCAAGTCCAATGCGTTGTCGCGCATGATCTTTCGGATATCCGTTTCGCTGAAACCGGCGAGTTCCTCGGTGAACGCCACCGGGTTCTCCAGGCCTTCGCCGTGCGGCCAGTCCGACCCGAACAGAATCTTGTCGACCCCGATGACCTCGGCCAGCGCCGGTAAATCATCCTCGTAATAGGGCGCGATCCACACGTTGTTCTTCAGCTGCTCCACCGGATCCTCGGGGAAGTGCCGCGGATAGTTGTTGGCCGCCTTCTTCAGTCGCTTGATCAGTCGATGGACGAAGTACGAGCCGTTTTCGATGCTGACTGCCCGCAGCTTGGGATGCCGGGTGAACACACCGTGCACGATCATCGAGGCCATCGTGTCGTGGATGGCGCGGTCGTCGAGAAGCACGGTGTCCAACGGATCCTTCTCGCCAAACCCCTCGAACGTCGACTTGCCACCCCACATCGCCGCGATGTGCAGATAACCGCTGTCGCTCAAATGGAATCCCACCGGAACGCCCGCCTCGGCCAGCCGGGCCCAGACTGGGTCGTGGCTGCGGTCGCCCAGCGAGCGCGGCTTGACTTCTCCCGGCACCGGCGCCGGGCGGACCAGCACCAGCTTGGCGCCGCGGGACAACACGAACTCGACCTCGTCGAGCGCCTGGGCCGGGTCGGCGAGTGAGATGATCGGCGCCGCAATGATTCGATGGTCGGGCCGGTCGAAACCCCAGTCCTCGTCGAGCCACAAGTTGAACGCGTGTACCGATGCCATCGTCGCGTCGATGTCGTGCTTGAGCGCCTCCTCGACGCCGCACGCGAATGTCGGCAACATGAACACGGTTTCGATGCCTTGGGTATCCATCACCCGGATGCGTGCGTCGCGGTTTTGGTACTCGGGGTGATCCGCCAGCCGCTCGACCTTCATCAGCGACGCCGGGTCGACGCCTTCCGGAATTTCGCCGCGGAACAACAAGTCCAGACAGCCCGGCACGATGATCGGGTCGAAGGTGGGATTGGGGATGAAGTGGTTAACGCGGTCCCCGATCACTGCCCAGGTGCGCTTGCCGTCGCTGAGCATTTGCACGCCGCGGCGCTTGAACTTCTTGTCCAGGTGGCGGGTGAACGCGTCCAGCGGCTCGTAGTAATGGTTGTCGACGTCGATCGCCTGATAGCCCAAGGTCGGCATGTCGTTCCCTATCTGTCTTGGGGCACACCGGGAAACCTGGGTGCCCGTTTTTCCAGGAAGCTCGTGATTCCCTCGATGACGTCCGGCCGCTGCAGCGATTCCTGCAGAAGGGTTTCGGCCCGGGAGCTGGCCTCGGCGACGTCGCGCATGGCATCACCGTAGGCCTGCCGCTTGATGACGGCCATCGATGCCGGCGAGCAGTTCACGGCGATGTCCTCGGCGTAGTCCATCGTGCGCCGCATCAGATTTTCCGGGGCCACGACTTCCTTGACCAGACCCAGCTCGGCGGCCTCCTCGGAAAGGAACGTGCGGCCGCTCAGCAACAGATCGAGCGCGACCGCCCAGCCGGTGAGCCGCGGCAGTATCCACGAGATGCCGTACTCGGCGATCAGGCCGCGGCGCGCGAACGATGCGGCGAATTTGGCTCCGGCAGCGGCGAATCGGACGTCGCACATCAGCGCCTGGGTGAGGCCGATGCCGACGCAGGAGCCGTTGATCGCGGCAATCACCGGCTTGCTCAGCATGGTCAGGTAGTACGGTTGCCGGTCGCCGACCAACTCCGACAGATCGCGCTGCTCCCCGTTCCCGAGCGACTCGCCCACCGTTGCCGTCGACCCCAGGTTGGCGCCGGCGCAGAACGCCTTGCCGCGACCGGTCACCACGATCACCCGGACCCTCGGGTCGGTCTCGGCGCGATCGAGGCCGGCGTAGAACGCGGTGGCGATGTCGCCGCCCCAAGTGTTGAGCCGGTCCGGGCGGTTGAGCGTCAGGACGGCCACACCGGTCGGCGTCGTCTCGTACAGCACCGCGTCGTCGGTGGCGACATCGTCGGCGCTGCTCACAATGAGGCTCCTGTCGGCTGTCCGGTGGGAGTAATTACTCATACTGTATACCTTTCGATAGCGGCATCTTGCAAGGTGCGCCGCGCTCCTGCTGCATCGGCGGTCGCTGGTCAGAAGCCGGATTTGATCGCGGTGTCCGAGTGACTGGCACCGCGACTCGAAGTCGGTAAGCTCACCTCACATGGCGCCCGACAATCTGGAAGCTCGCGTGACCAAGTTGGAGTCGCAGGTGCACCAACTCAGCGAGCGGGTTCGGGCAAGCGAACAAGACGCCGCTGCAGCGCGTGTCCTCGCCGGCGCGGCCGACCGCGATGTCACCGAGTTTCGTGACGAACTGCGTGACTTCCGTCGAGCCACCACCGCCAGCTTCAACGCCGTACGCGAGGACCTCGTCGACCTGCGGCGGGACTTCGACACGCGATTCGGTCAAGTCGACGAACGATTCAACCAAGTCGACGAACGATTCAACCAAGTCGACGAACGATTCAGCCAAGTCGACGAACGATTCAGCCAAGTCGACGCGCGATTCGGTCAAGTCGACGAGCGCTTCAACCACGTCGACGAGCGCTTCAACCAAGTCGACCAACGGTTCAACCAAGTCGACCAAAGGTTCAACCAAGTCGACGAGCGATTCGACGACGTCGATGCACGGTTCAACGAGGTCGACAACGGGTTCATCGGAATTCGCGGCAAGCTCGACGCGGCGGCCGCCGGCCAGCAACACATCGTCGAACTTCTGGAAAGGCTGATCGCCGACCAGAATTGAGTCGGCTCACGCCCCGACCAGTCCCAGCCGCCGGTAGGCGTTTTCGATCTGGGCCTTGGCATCCGGCGGCAGCTCGGCTTGCGGGGGCCGGGAGTGCGGATAGTCCCCGATCGGCAGGCCCAGCAGCGACGCGGCGTATTTGAACGCCCCACCCCAGTGGGTGAAGTAGTCCGGTCGCGCGGGATAGCAGGTGAACCACGACCCGAGGTCCATGTCGAACTGGTCCAAGCCCGATTCCCGGCCGTAGTCCATCGCCTCGACGAGTTTGTCGTTGACGATCAAGTCCCAATACTCAGAGAGCACGCGCCGCTGCGGGGTCTCGAACAGGTAGCCAGCGGTGCCCAATTGGGCCGGGCAGACGATGCCCTCGCGCAGCCATCCGGCCCGGTAGACCGTCTTGTCGCATTCCCAGATCACCAGCCCGGGCGCCAGTTCGTGCAGCAGCCGACTGGCGGCCGGCCGGAAGGCCCCCTCCTTGGTGGCGCAGACGGCGGGAACCTCGTCGTAGATTTGCGCGCTTTCGGCCGGGGTCAACACATAGCCAGACGACGGTGAATTGAACATCCCCAGCGCGATATTCGTATGGCTGGCAACGTATTTGAAGAATCGCAGTACGCCCTCGCCGCCGTGCACCTCCATCATCGGCGTCTGGATGTAGGCGATGTCCGCGCCGGACTGCTGGGCATGCAAGGTCAAATCCAGGCAGTCCTTGGCCGACACGGCCGCCGTGCAGGCCTGCACGACGACATCCGGATTGATCGCCCTGCCTTCCTCGATCGCCACCTCTAGCAACCGCTTACGCTCGTCGAGCGTTAGCGACCAGAACTCGGCGATACCGCTGGTGCACCACAACAGCGGATGGCCGAGATCGCCGACGCAGTAACGCACCAGCGTCCGATACGCGTCCCAGTCGATGTCGTCGCCGTCGGCGCCGCAAAACGGCGTGTACAGCGAGTCGCCGATTCCGCGCAACGCGCTGCGCGCCCACGCGCGTGCTTCAGAAGCCGTCGCCACCATCTGATCCTTACGTGAAGTCCGAGCCGCCGTCGACGTTGATGTTCGCTCCGGTCATGTAGGAGTTGCGCCGTGACGCCAAAAACGCGACGACGGGCCCGATTTCGTCGGGCAGCCCGGCCCGGGGCAGATGCGCCGGATGCCCGAAGTGCTTGTCGATCGCATCCATCAACGCATAGGGGTTGTCGCCGTCGACACCGACCGACCTGGCCCAGCCGACCAATGACTCGGAGGCGATGCTCCCCGGCGAGACCACGTTGACCAAGATCTCGTCCTTGGCGAGCAGCAACGACAGGTTCTTCGAAATGCTCGTCAGCATCGCTTTGGCGGCCGTGTAGGCGGGCAGCACGACGCTTTGCCGCTGAGTCGAATGCGCCGAGAAGTTGACGATCCGCGCCCAGGCCGCCTTGCGCAGCAGGGGAAGCGCCGAGCGGACACAGTGCACCATCCCCATCGCGCCCTCGTCGACGGCTTGGCGCCATTGGTCGTCCGACAGCGATTCGAAGTCGCCCCGTACCGTCGGGCCGACCGCGTTGATCAGGATGTTGAGTTCGCCGTCCCACCGGTCGCTCAACTCGGAGAACGCGTTGTCGACCTGGTCGGCGTCAGTGATATCGGCCACCAACCCGAACGCGTCGGGGCTGCCGCGACTGGCCAAGTCCGCTGCCGCGCGGTCGAGGTCGGTTCGGGAGCGCGCAATAATCGCTACCCGGGCGCCGTCGTCAGCCAGACATCGTGCGGTGGCCAGGCCCATACCGCGCCCGCCGCCGACGACAGCCGCAGCGGCGTTCGTCAGTCCCAGATCCATGTCGTTATCAAAACCCCTACGATAGGTATTACAGTAGTCGATGGTAGCGACGACACGGCTGCAACGGCGCAGTTCGGTGAGCAAACTGCCGGTAGATTCGACTCACCGGCCCCACGCGCCCGACCGGACGCACAGCATTGAAGTCGATGGAGGTGCCCGCAGTGGCAAAGCAAGCGACCGCCGAAAAGCGTCAACGACGCGAACGCGGGTCCATCAACCCCGACGACATCATCAGCGGTGCGTTCGAACTCGCCGAACAGGTGTCGATCGACAACCTGAGCATGCCGCTGCTCGGCAAGCACCTCGGGGTGGGAGTCACCAGCATCTACTGGTACTTCCGGAAGAAGGACGATCTGCTCAACGCGATGACCGACCGTGCGCTGAGCAAGTATGTGTTCGCCACGCCGTACGTCGAGGCCAGCGACTGGCGCGAAACGTTGCGCAATCACGCCCGCTCGATGCGGACGACATTCCTGGGCAACCCGATCCTGTGCGACCTGATTTTGATTCGGTCCGCGCTGAGCCCCAAAGCGGCGAGACTGGGAGTTCAGGAAATCGAAAAAGCGATCGCGGGTTTGGTCGAGGCGGGCTTGTCACCGGAGGAAGCGTTCGACACATACTCGGCGGTGTCGGTCCATGTCCGCGGGTCGGTGGTCCTGCACCGGCTGCAGCAAAAGAACCAGGCGACCGAGAACGGCGGGCGCACCATCGAAGACGCCATGGTCATCGACGCCGAAACCACGCCGCTGCTGGCTCAGATGACCGCCAAGGGTCACCACATCGGGGCTGCCGACGACAACAACTTCGAATACGGCCTGGAATGCATCCTCGACCATGCCGGCCGGCTGATCGAGCAAAGGGCGAAACCGGCTGCCCGGCAACGCAAAACCCGGGCGCAGTCCAAGGCGTCGCGCTGAATAGTCTGTCCCCTTCTGCCGCGAGCGTGCGTGTCCCCGGCCGACACGCCGCGCCGTTTACCGGGTTTGCGCACCCTGACCGGAAAATACCCACGGTGAGGTGACGGCGTGAAGCGGCCCGCAGGGCTGGTGGAGCGGGTGGTGTTGGAATG
>NZ_LQPE01000004.1 GCF_002101735.1 Mycobacterium kyorinense
ATGCAGCCTCACCCGCCCCACCCGGGGTCACAGCACAACGTAACAACACGAAGTAACTGCACCTACGAACTTAAGGATCGGCGATGCGCAGCCGCTACGCGGGCCAACCCTTCACCACGTCGACGGCCGAGATCGCCGCCGCGCTGGAACAAGTCAGCATCCCCACCCTGCTGCTCTCGTGCGTGCACATCACCGGCGACCCGCGATTCATCCGCGACTTCAAGCCCGCGGGCATCTTCCTCAACGAGGTCCAGGGCTTCATGTCCGAGGAGGACAAAGCCCGCGCCCGGCAGGCGGCGCTGCCGGTGATCACCGACTACCGCGACCGCGGCTGCCCCGAGCCGGCGCCGCTGCCCCGCGAGCTCGTCAAGGAAATGATGGACTGGGCGGTCTGCGAGACCGTGCCCGACGACTACGTCGCGCTGCTGCTCGAAGAGATGGACCTCGAGGGGGTTGATCCGCGCCGGCCCGCGCCGCTGGACCCCGACCGCACGGCGCACCTTCCCGTCGTCGTCGTCGGCTGCGGCGAGTCGGGGATCCTGGCGGGGATTCGGCTGAAGCAGGCCAACATTCCGTTCACAATCCTCGAGAAGAACGCCGGCCCCGGCGGAACCTGGTGGGAGAACACCTATCCGGGTGCACGCGTCGACGTCGCGAACCACTTCTACTGCTACAGCTTCGAACCCAGCAACGACTGGACGCACTTCTTCGCCGAACAGCCCGAGTTGCAGGCGTATTTCACCGCGTTGATCGACAAGCACGCTCTGGGCGAGCACATCCGATGGCACACGGAGGTGACGGCTGCGACGTGGGACGACGGCGACGGCACCTGGACGGTGACCGCCCGCACACCCGACGGCCAGACCACCACGATGCGGGCGCGCGCGGTCATCACGGCGGTCGGCCAGCTCAACCGTCCCCACATCCCTGACTTCGACGGCGCCGGCACATTCCGGGGGCCGTCGTTTCACTCCGCGGCCTGGGACCACTCGGTGGACCTGACCGGAAAGCGGGTGGCGCTGATCGGCGCCGGCGCCAGCGGTTTTCAGATCGCGCCGGCCATCGCCGACGAGGTCGCGCAGCTGACCGTCTTCCAGCGCACCGCCCAGTGGATGTTCCCCAACCCGATGTATCACGAGACCGTCGCGGACGGTGTGCGCTGGGCGATGGACCATCTCCCGTTCTACGGCCGGTGGTACCGGTTCCTGGTCTTGTGGCCCGGCGCCGACAAAGGCCTCGACGCCGCCCGGGTCGACCCCGCCTACCCCGACCAGGACTACGCGGTCAGCGAAATCAACGCGGCCGCCCGGCTGATGTTCACCGACTGGATCACCAATCAGGTTGACGGCGACCAGGATTTGTTGGCCAAGGTGCTGCCGGACTATCCGGCGACCGGCAAACGCACACTGCAGGACAACGGCACCTGGCTGCGCACGCTGCGCCGCCACAATGTCGAGTTGGTGCGCACACCCATCCAGCGGATCACTCCCGACGGCGTCGTCACCGCTGACGGTATCAGCCACGACGTGGATATCATCGTGTACGCCACCGGTTTTCGGCATACCGACGTGCTGTGGCCGATGACGATCACCGGGCGCGACGGGATCGACCTGCGCAGCATCTGGGGGCAGCGGCCGTACGCCTACCTGGGCATCACGGTTCCCGGATTCCCGAACTTCTTTCTCATCTACGGGCCTGGCGCGCATCTCGCGCACGGCGGAAGCCTGATCTTCAACTCCGAGCTGCAGATGCGCTACATCAACGCCTGCCTGGCGGAATTGGTCAAGGCGAACCTGCATTCCGTCGAGCCGACCGCCGAGGGGGCCCGCGATTGGCATCAACGCACCCAGACCGAGATCAAGAAGATGGTGTGGTCACACCCGGCGGTCAAGCACTCCTACTTCAAGAACGCCGACGGGGAGATCCATACCGTCAGCCCGTGGCGGCTCAACGAATACTGGTCGGCGGTGCGGGAACCCGACTGGTCCCAATTCGTGGTGCGGAAAGGATCGGCGTGAGTGGAGTAGTGGTAACCGGTGCCGCGTCGGGCATCGGCCGGGCCTGCGCGGAGGCGCTGGTTGCCGACGGGCGGCGGGTAGCGCTGTGGGACATCGCCCCAGCGGTGCGGGAGGTCGCCGACGGCATGCGGATGCCCGGGGCGGTTGTCGACGTCACCGACGACGCGGCGCTGCCCGAGGCGGTCGCGGCCGGCGACCGCGCGCTCGGCGGGATCGACGGCCTGGTGCACGCCGCGGGCCGGGTTTCGGCGGAACCGGTCGGCGCCTACACCGGCGAGTCGTGGGATGCCGTGCTCGACGTGAACCTGCGGGCGCAGGCGATGCTGGTGCAGCTGTTGTTGCCGCACCTGGAAAACTCTGCGCGCGAAGGGCGTTCGCCTGCGGTGGTGGGCATCTCGAGCATCGAAGGGTTGACCGCCAACCCGTTCATCCCGGCCTACTGCGCGTCGAAGGCCGGGCTGCTCGGCCTGACCCGGTCGATGGCCGCGCAGCTCGGCCCGGCCGGTATCCGGGTCAACGCGGTGTGCCCCGGGTTCATCCACACACCGATGCTGCAGATCGCGCTCGACGTCGAGGAGGTCCGCGCCGGTTTCGTGCAGGCCGCGCCGCTGGGCCGGATCGGCGAGCCCGCCGAAGTCGCTGCGGCGGTGGCGTTTTTGATGTCGCCGCGGGCGTCGTTCATCACCGGCGCCCATCTGGTCGTCGACGGCGGCGTCACCTGCCGGCACCCCTGAGTTGTGCTGACCGGGCCATCGGGTAGAAGCACAGCCCGACGAGGATCGACGCGAAATGCCCGATCGCGGTGAAGTTCACGTGGATGATCAGCGGCACGGTGAAGACCAGGATCAGGATCGCGAGATAGCCCCATCGCCACGGTTTCGCGATGTGGTAGGCCAGCACCGCCATCACCCCGACCATGAAATAGCTGACGCCGATATCGCGGGCGTGGACCAGCTTCTCGGGCTCCAGGTGGTGTTGGATCGCCAGGTACAGCAGGCCTTCGCTGAGGTAGGTCGCGCCGATGGGTGCGGTCAAACCCACGGTGAGCCAGCGTAATTGGCCGAGCCAGCGTTCGGCCGGCGCGAGAAACAGGGTGAACAGCACCAGGTAGGGCGTCCAGTAGCGGCCGTCGATCCACAGCAGGCTGGCGAACAGCACCTCCAGCGGATCGCGAGCCAAGTGGTAGAGGTTGGTCGAGCCGTGCACCAGCACCGTGTGCAACGCACGCCTGGACAGGTGATGCTGGATGATCGTGGTGATCGGCAAGACGGTCAGCCAGATATAGGTCAGCGGCGCGGTGCTGACCCATCGCCACACTGCGGCCAACCAGAGTTTCACCGTGTTGCAGTCTCGGCGCGCGGATTATTCGACGGTGACGGACTTGGCCAGGTTGCGCGGCTTGTCGACGTCGTATCCGCGGGCCTGCGCCACCGAGGCGGCGAACACCTGCAGCGGGATTGTCGACAGCAGCGGCTGGAAAAGCGTTGACACCGCGGGGATTTCGATCAGGTGATCGGCGTAGGGCCGCACTGTGTCGTCGCCTTCCTCGGCAATCACGATCGTGACCGCGCCGCGGGTCTGGATCTCGCGGATGTTGGACAGCAGCTTGGCGTGCAAGGTGGCCGAGTTCTTCGGCGAGGGCATCACGACGATGACCGGCAAGTCGTCTTCGATCAGCGCGATCGGCCCGTGCTTGAGCTCGCCGGCCGCGAAACCCTCGGCGTGCATGTAGGCAAGTTCCTTGAGTTTCAGCGCGCCTTCCAGCGCCACCGGGTACCCGACGTGGCGGCCCAAAAACAGCACCGTCTGCGACTTCGCGAACCGGTAGGCCAGGTCGGCTACCGGCTTCATGCCGGTGAGCACCCGGGCCACCAGCTCCGGCATGGATTCCAGTTCGCGGTATTCGCGTTCGACCTCGTCGGGGTATTTGGTGCCGCGCGCCTGTGCAAGTGCCAGTCCGACAAGGTAATTGGCGGCGATCTGCGCCAGGAACGTCTTCGTCGACGCCACCCCGATCTCCGGCCCGGCGCGGGTGTAGAGCACCGCGTCGCATTCGCGAGGAATCTGGGAGCCGTTGGTGTTGCAGATCGCCAGCACCTTGGCCTTCTGCTCCTTGGCGTGCCGGACCGCTTCGAGGGTGTCGGCGGTCTCACCGGATTGCGAGATTGCGACGACGAGCGTGCTGCGGTCCAAAACCGGGTCGCGGTAACGGAATTCGCTGGCCAGCTCGACCTCGACCGGCAGCCGGGTCCAGTGCTCGATCGCGTACTTGGCCAGCAGCCCGGAGTGATAGGCGGTGCCACAGGCCACTACAAAGACCTTGTCGACCTCGCGCAGCTCCTGGTCGGAGAGCCGCTGCTCGTCGAGCACAATCCGGCCGTCGACAAAGTGCCCGAGCAGCGTGTCGGACACTGCCGCGGGCTGCTCGGCGATCTCCTTGAGCATGAAGTACTCGTAGCCGCCCTTCTCGGCGGCGGCCAGGTCCCAGTCGATGTGAAACTCGCGGTATTCGACGTCGGGGTTGCCGTCGAAGTCGGTGATCCGATAACCGCCGGCGGTGATCACCACCGCCTGGTCCTGACCCAGTTCGATGGCGTCGCGGGTGTGCGGGATGAACGCGGCCACGTCGGAGCCGATGAACATCTCGCCGTCGCCGATCCCGACCACCAGCGGCGTGGACCGGCGGGCGGCCACAATGGTGCCGGGCTCGTCGGCGTTGGCGAACACCAGAGTGAAGTGGCCCTCCAGCCGGCGCAGCACGGACAACACCGAACCGACGAAATCGCCAGCGGTCGCGCCGTGCCGATAGGCCTGCGACACCAGGTGCACCGCGACCTCGGTGTCGGTGTCGCTGGCAAACTCCACCCCGGCGGCCTCCAGCTCTCGGCGCAGGATCGCGAAGTTCTCGATGATGCCGTTGTGGACGACGGCGATCTTGCCGGCCGCGTCGCGGTGCGGATGCGCGTTGCGGTCGGTCGGCCGGCCGTGGGTGGCCCACCGGGTGTGTCCGAGACCGGTGCCGCCGGTCAGCGCGGCCGGGTCGGCCTCCTCGAGCGCCTGCTCGAGGTTGGCCAGGCGGCCGGCACGACGGCGGACGGTGAGCTTGCCGGCCCCGTCGACCAGCGCGATGCCGGCCGAGTCGTAGCCTCGGTACTCCATCCGGCGCAGCGCCTCGACGACCACCTCGCAGGCAGACCGCTGCCCGACATAGCCGACGATTCCGCACATAGCTGACCAGGGTAGTGCAGGCCACCCCGACCGGTGCTAAACGCGCTGATCAGTGGCATACCAGCCAGTACAGTCGCGATATGTCCGGCGACACCGTGAACGGGATCCCCCGCGTCGACCCGCGGGCGGGCCGCGCGGCGTGGAAACGCGCCATGTTGGCCCTGGTGGCGACCAAGCCCGGCGCGGCGATACACCGCACGCTCGCTGCCCCGCTGGACGCGCCGCTCATGCGGCTCAGCCGCGGGCGCGTGAGCCTCGCAGCGGGAGCCATGCCGCTGGTGGTGTTGACGTCGACCGGCGCGCGCAGCGGCCAGCGGCGCGAGACCCCGCTCGGGTATTTCACCGACGGCGACGACGTCGTCTTGATCGCCTCCAACTACGGCGGCACCCGGCATCCGGCGTGGTATCACAACCTGCTCGCCCATCCGGAATGCGAATTGCACGTCGGTGGGCGCGGCGGTCGATTTGTGGCGCGCGAGGCGACGGGCGACGACCGCGATCGGCTGTTCGACCTGGCGGTGAACTACTACCCCGGCTACGCCAAATACGCCGAGCGCACCGACGGCACTCGCACGATTCGGGTGCTGCGGTTGACGCCGGCCCGTTAGGCAGCGGCCACAGCTCCCAGGCGCCGACATCCGGGCCGATTCGCGATAGCCGTGCGCTACCGTCAACGCGTGTCGAGCACCAAAAAGCTTGTCGCCGCCCTGACCCGACGGGGACCGCACCGCGTGCTGCGCGGTGACCTGGCCTTCGCCGGCCTGCCCGGGGTGGTGTACACGCCCGAAGCCGGCTTGAATCTGCCCGGCATCGCCTTCGGTCACGACTGGCTCGTTGGCGTCGAGCGCTACTCGGGTCTGCTGGAGCATCTGGCCTCGTGGGGCATCGTGGCGGCGGCCCCGGATACCGAGAAGGGGCTGGCGCCGTCGGTGCTGAACCTCGCCTACGACCTGGGCACCGCGCTCGACATCGCCGCAGGCGTGCGACTCGGCCCGGGCAAGATCAGCGTGCATCCGCGCAAGCTCGGGCTGGCAGGTCATGGGTTCGGTGCCTCGGCGGCGGTGTTCGCGGCGGCGGGCATGCCGGCCAAACCCAAAGCCGTCGCAGCGATTTTCCCGGCGGTGACCAAACCGCCCGCGGAACAGCCAGCGGCGTCGCTGCACGTTCCGGGGGTGGTGTTCAGCGCGCCCGGCGATGCTAAGGCGTTGCATTCCAACGCAATTCAGCTCGCACAGGTGTGGGATGCGGCGACGCTGCGTGTGGTGAGCAAGGCCAAGGCCGGCGGCCTGATCGAAGGGCGGCGGCTGACGACGGTGTTCGGGTTGCCGGGTGCCGATCGCAAGACGCAGAAGAAGGTGCGCGCGCTGCTGACCGGCTACCTGCTGTATTCGCTGGGGGGCAACAAGACGTATCGCGAGTTCGCCGATCCGGAGGTTCAGTTGCCTCACACCGAGACGGTGGAAAAGCTGGCCGAGCCCGTTGCGCTCGAGGAGAAGATCGTCGCGCTGCTGAAAGGCTGAACACATGCGGATTGGCATCATGCTGGACTACTCGGGCGGCTTCCGCGAAGGCGTCGAGCGGGTCGTCGAGCTGGAAAAGGCCGGCATCGACGTCGCCGTGGTGGCCGAGGCGTATTCCTACGACGCCGTCAGTCAATTGGGCTACCTGGCCGCCAAGACGTCCACCATCGAATTGGTGTCCGGGGTGTTTCCGATTTACACCCGCACCCCGTCGCTGCTGGCGATGACGGCCGCGGGTCTGGACTTCGTGTCCGACGGCCGATTTCGGCTGGGCATCGGGACATCCGGACCACAAGTGATCGAGGGCTTTCACGGTGTGCCCTTCGACGCCCCACTGGGCCGCACCCGCGAGATAGTCGACATCTGCCGGCAGGTGTGGCGGCGCGACCGCGTCAGCTACGCCGGCAAGCACTACCAGCTGCCGCTGCCGCCCGACCGCGGCACCGGGCTGGGCAAGCCGCTGAAAATCATCAATCACCCGGTGCGCGAACGGATCCCGATCTCGATTGCCGCGCTGGGACCGAAAAACGTCGAGCTCACCGCCGAGATTGCCGAGGGCTGGCAGCCGGTCTTCTTCTATCCGGAGAAGGCGCAAGCGGTGTGGGGTGAGGCGCTGAATGCCGGTCTGGCCAAACGAGATCCGGCGCTGGGTCCGCTGGACGTGATGGTGGGTGCGTCGCTGGCGATCGGCGACGACGTCGAGGACCGGCTGGCCTGGGTCAAACCGCAGCTTGCCCTCTACATCGGCGGGATGGGCGCCAAAACCCGCAACTTCTACCACAACCTGGCCACCCGCTACGGATTCGGTGAGATCGCCAACCGGATTCAGGAGCTGTACCTGTCCGGAAGCAAGAGCGAAGCGATCGCCGCGGTGCCTGACGAATTGGTGCGCCAGGTTTCGCTCATCGGTCCGCGCGGCTTCGTTGCCGAACGCGTGGCAGCCTTCGCCGAGGCCGGTGTGACGACACTCTTGGCGACGCCGGCGACCACCGACCGCGACGAGTCCGTGCGTTATGTCGAGGAACTGAAGGGCTTGTTGCCCTAGGGCGGCCGGCTAGGGACATGAGACAACGCACTTTGTAATGGCTAGTCGATTGCCACCCGATCGCGCAGCAATCCGATTACCCGCTGCGGGTCATCGGGACTCACGCACGGTTTGATCCGAGCGCCGACGTCAAACACGAACAGGGTGGACTTGCGCCAGCGCCGAGCACAAGACCCCCGTCGTCATAGAGAACCTCAGCCATCGTCGCATCATCCTCTTGGACTGCCCGCAAGGCCAAGCGGCTATTGCCCTGCCTGCGGCAACTCGTCGGCCGCAATCTCACACGGAGTCGACGCTGCCTGCTCCGGCTCCGGCTCCGGCGTGGCGGGTTGTGGCGGTTCGACTGCTGGCATGGGCTCGGCGGGCGGCGCCTCGGCGGGCGGCGGCCCATCCGCCGGCGGGGGTTCAGCGGGCGGTGCGGCGGTCTCGTCGGCGAGTTCCTCTGTGGCCGCTGGGTTTTCGTCCGGAGTCGTGGCGTCGTTGTCGACGTCCTTGTCGTCGTCTTCCTCGTCAATCGGCTCGTCGGCATCGAGCTCATCGTCCAACGGCGGATCGTCGGATGCCGACGGATCGCCGAGTCCGTCGGCCAGTGAGCCCAACAAACCGCCGATGCTGTCGACGATTGCGCCGACCACGCCGCCGATACCGCTGGCAATCCCGCCCAGGCTTCCCAAACCGCCTGCGCCAGTGGGCATGCCGCCGACATCGCCCAGCGGAGCTGCCATGTCGGAGAGCGGCGGGACCGGCGGTTGGCTGTCAGTCATGCCGGCTGGAATAGCGGCCGGTGCGCTCGGCGGCGGGGGCGGTGTGGTGATGTCGGCGGGCGGTTCGGCGGTGGGCTCAGCGGGCAATGGCGGCGGAGCCGGTTGGTCACGCAGCGGCCGCGGCGGCAAGTCGCCGGGAATTGCAAAGCACGCATCCGGCGTGGCCGCCACCGCGTCGATAGCCGCATCGTACGCAGCGGCCACCAACGCGGTGGCAGACCGCATCCGGACCAGCCAATCGTCGCGAATGTCGTTGTCCACGTATGGCATTACCTCATCACGGACCAGCTCCTCGGAGGCTGACCGGTCGCCCGACCCGGTCGTGACGATGTGCGCGGCCGGCAACCACAAGGGGCGCTGCGCCGAACTGCGATCGTCCACGCCGATGGCCGTCGCAGCCTTTCCATCGACCGCCTGCCACAGTGTGTCCCGCAACTGGCCATAGCCGTCGGCGGCCGCACGCACGCGCGCGGCCAGCATGCTCGCGGCGTCACAGTGACGCTGCAGGAACTGCATCGCCGCGTCGGCTCCCGCTCCCCGCCACGCCGCGGCGAGCTCGCCGATCTGCTCGCGCTGCCGTGCCAGCGCCTCCTCGGTGGTGCTGACCGCGGCCCACAAGGCAGCGCAATCGTCGTCCAGCACATGCAGATCCAGGCCATCTTCGGTCTCATACCAGTCCAGGACCTGCCGGTCGTGCGCGGTCAGGTCCGGATGCCGGTAGCCCACCGCCCGGCAAGCAGTCACATATGTTTGCGCGTGCTCGACGGCCGGTCGCCCCTCGGCCAGCCGCGCGGCAACGTCCAACGCCGGGCCCACCCGCTCACCCGATCCGGGCCGCGCCGCGCAGATCGGCGTCGGCGTAGCGGTCGGCGCCTGCCCGTTGCGCGGCGGCGATCTCGAAAGACGCCCGCGCCCATTGTGCTAGCTCGTCGGTGAGCCGGCTGACCGCAAGGTGCAGCGCGTCGCCGCGCGCGATGTGCGCCCTTCCGGCCACCGCCCCGCCGAAGGCCAGTCTGGCCAGTTGCGAACGGGCCGCGCCGACAATGAGTTCCGCGGAGTCGTCGATCCGGTTTGCGACCGCTCGTATCGCCGCGACGTCGATTCGGGTGGCGTCTGCTTGTTCCATACCGGTTTGGACGCGTCGCGCCCGGGAAGGGTTCCGGCCTCAGCGTGCGGCGCGCACCGACTCCGCGATGCCCGTCGCCAGTCGGTGCGCGATGTCCTCTTCGGCTGCTTCCACCATTACCCGGATCAACTGTTCAGTTCCGGAGGGCCGCAACAGGATTCGCCCGGTGTCGCCCAACTCGGTCTCGGCTTGCCGGACCGCGGCCCGAACCGCGGGCGCCGCGACCGCGGCGGCTTTGTCGGCCACCTCGACGTTGATCAGGACCTGTGGCAGCGTGCGCATGGCCGACGCCAGGCCCGCCAGCGTCGAACCGGTCTGCGCCATCCGTGACATCAGCCGCAGCCCGGTCAGGATGCCGTCGCCGGTGGTGGCCAGCGCGGGCAGCACGATGTGGCCGGATTGTTCGCCGCCCAAGCTGTATTCGCCGGCTCGCAGCTCTTCCAGCACGTAGCGGTCGCCGACTCCGGTGGTGCGGACGGTGACTCCGGCCGCGCGCATGGCCAGGTGCAGGCCGAGGTTGCTCATCACGGTGGCGACCAGGGTGTTGCCGGCCAGTTCACCGGCCTCGCGCATCGCCAGCGCCAGCACCACCATGATGTGGTCGCCGTCGACGACCTCACCCGTAGCGTCGATGGCCAGGCACCGGTCGGCGTCCCCGTCGTGCGCCAGACCCAGGTCGGCGCCGTGCGCCAGCACCGCTGCGCGCAGCGAATCGAGGTGCGTCGACCCGCACCCGTCGTTGATGTTGAGCCCGTTGGGTTCGGCGTTGATCGCGATGACCCGGGCGCCGGCGGCGCGGTAGGCGCGGGGTGCCGCGACCGACGCCGCACCGTGGGCGCAGTCCACGACGACGGTCAGGCCGTCGAGCCGGTCCGTGCTGGCCTTGCCCACGTGGCGCAGATAGCGGTCCAGCGCGTCCTCGGCGTCGACGACGCGCCCGATTGCGGCGCCGACTGGGCGCAACCCCGGCCCGGCAGCCACAAGCTCCTCGATCTGGTCCTCGGTGGCGTCGTCGAGTTTGTGGCCGCCTGGCCCGAAGATCTTGATCCCGTTGTCGGGCATCGGGTTGTGCGACGCGGAGATCATCACGCCGAAGTCGGCGTCATAAGCGCTGGTCAGATAGGCCACGGCGGGAGTGGGCAGCACCCCGACCCGCAGCGCATCGACACCCTCGCTGGTCAGGCCGGCTATCACCGCGGCTTCGAGCATCTCGCCGCTGGCGCGCGGATCGCGGCCGACGACCGCCACCGGCCGGCGCGAACCGCCCGGGCGGCCCAGCTGCCGAGCGGCCGCCCCTCCCAGGGCCAGCGCGAGCTCCGCGGTCAGCTCGCGGTTGGCGACCCCGCGCACCCCGTCGGTGCCGAACAGTCGACCCATAGCCATCCTTTATCCGCCGCGAGCGTGCGTGTCCCCGGTCCGACACGCCAGCGAGAGACCGTTTTTGCGCACGCTCGCGGCCAGAAAGTGATACCCGATCAGCGCTTGCTGTACTGCGGCGCCTTGCGGGCCTTCTTCAGGCCGTACTTCTTGCGCTCGGTGGCCCGCGGGTCGCGGGTCAGGAAGCCGGCCTTCTTCAGCGCGGGCCGGTCCTCAGGAGTGACCAAGATCAGCGCCCGGGCGATGGCGAGCCGCAGCGCGCCGGCCTGCCCCGACGGCCCGCCGCCGTTGAGGTGGGCGTAGATGTCGAAGCTTTCCAGCCGATCGACGGTGACCAGCGGGGCCTTGATCAGCTGCTGGTGCACCTTGTTGGGGAAGTAGTCCTCAAGGCTGCGCCCGTCCAGGTCGAACTTGCCGGTGCCCGGCACCAGCCGAACCCGCACCACGGCTTCTTTACGACGGCCGACGGTTTGGATGGGGCGCTCGATGACGAAGGAGTCTGCGCGGGTGGCCGACGCCGCCGACGAGCTCTCGGCAGCCACGGTTTCGGTCTCTGCCGCTTCTGTCATTGCGTCACCTGCTTGATCTCGAACGGAACCGGCTGCTGAGCGGTGTGCGGGTGCTCCGGGCCGGCGTAGACGCGCAGCTTGCGCTTGATCTGACGGCCCAGCTTGTTCTTGGGCAGCATCCCGACGATCGCCTTTTCGACGACGCGGTCGGGGTGGCGTTGCATCAGGTCGCCGATCGTGCGGCTGCGCAGACCGCCGGGATAACCCGAGTGGCGGTAAGCCAGCTTGTTCTGCAGCTTGTCGCCGCTGATGGCGACCTTGTCGGCGTTGACGATGATGACGAAGTCGCCACCGTCGACGTTCGGGGTGAATGTCGGCTTGTGCTTCCCGCGCAGCAGGTTGGCTGCTGCGACGGCAAGCCGGCCGAGCACCACGTCCGTGGCGTCGATGACATACCACGACCGCGTGGTGTCACCCGCCTTCGGCGTGTACGTAGGCACAGTGCTTACCTAACTTTCTCTCGGGTTGGATCCCGGTCTGACCCGGGTGCCGGTCAGGCGTTGACGGCAGGGGACGGTCTCGGCGACCGACATTGACCCGAGCCCCGGCGTACCGTACGCCAACGGTGCAGCTTACCGGCGGGCATCCGCGCAGGTCAAAACGCCCCTCTCGCGAATTGGGTAGAGCTCATTAGTGTCACCGAGCATGCTGGCCGGGCGCTAGCCTGCTAACCGTGGCCGCGGAGAAATTCGAAGTCAATACCGAACACCTGATTGCGGGCGGTAATTTGAGCGGTTACGCCGCCGATTCAGCGCGTGAAGCGGCAAAGCAACTGGCGGGTGCCGAAGTGGCGTCGGGAATGTTTGGTGATTTCGCCGAGGCGCAAGAGTTTCACGGCATGGTCAACACTGCACACCAACAGCATCAGACCCAGCTGCACGGTCACGACACGACGTTGCGCGGGGTGTCGGCCAAAGCGGCCAAGGCGGCGCAGGTGTTCACCGTCACCGACGAGTCGGAGGCCGGTGAGATCGGATCAGCTGGCGACCAGTTCGAGTAGGCCGCCGCGGGGGCACCACCTGTTCTGACCAACCTCGACGTCGGTGAGCTGTGCGGGGCGGCCGGCGGTCATCCGTGGAAACTCGACGACGAGCTGCAGACCGGGGATGCCGGAGCGATCAACAAGCTTGCCGATGCGTTTCACCGGGCTGGTAACCATGTCAAAGAAGCCGATGACGACTTCGACAAGGCTAAGCAGAAATTCCACGCCGCCTATACCCGCAACGGCGGCGAGCACCCGATCAACGAGTCGGCCGAAGTGCAGCAGGCCACCGCTGCGCTGGCCGGACACAAGGAAGCACTGCCGCGGATCGCGGCCAGCTTGGAGCAGGTCGCCGCATCGCTGGCCACTGCGCAGCGCCAAAGCGACGCCGCCCTTACCGGAGCCAATGGCTCGCTGGACGAGATCGACAACCAGATAGCGGCCGCCAAAGCCAACAACCAAGACACCGGCGGACTGCACGATAAGGCCGTCGGCGTCGTCAAATCAGCGCTGGAACAGGTCAACTCGGCGCGCAGGGACTACGTCACCGATTTGCAGGCGGCCCAAACCGCGATGTCGGGTGCGGGCTATGTGCCCGAGGCGCTGGACAACTTCGACGCCCAGCCTGGTGACCCCGCCGCCACGGCCGCGACCCAATACGACAAGTCCGGGCAGCGCAAACGTGATCAGGCCATGGTGGATAAGGCCAAGGCCGAAGGCAGGACGTCCTACATGGCCAACAACGCCGGAATGCCCGGCAACATGACCGACGAAGAAGCGGCCGCCGCGCAGCGGCTCAAAGACTACGCAGCCATCACCGATCCGAACAGCCGCTTCGGACCCGGTTTCGACCCGCAGCAGGCGGCTCAAGCCCGCCGCCTGGCCGGCGAGCGGCTCGGCGACTACAACACGTCAAAAGTCATGGGGCCCCTGCCCACCGACACGGTATTGGGCGGGGATGCCCGCACCCGGGCGCAGACCAGACTGAAACTGCAGCATGACTTGGAAAACGGCCAGGTCCCCTGGCACCCGCAACCAATGTCGGCCGACGAGGCGACCCGAGCCATCGACCAGATGGAAGCCGCCGACCGGGCCCGGGTCTTAGCGACCTTCCAAAAGGGGCTCGAGGATGGCGGCGTCTCCTCACCGGCCGCGGCGGCAATTGCCGAAGGCATGGCACACGGAACGATCCCGAAAGAATATCTCGACGCCGCGTCAACAGCCTCTTCAGTGCTCGATGGCGGGAAAGAAGGGGTCAAAGGCCTCGCCGAATCACTGCCTACTGGCAGACACTGGCCACCAGGAGTCGCCTTCTCGGCCGAAGATGTGGAAGCGCTCAAGAAGATCGGGGGCCGAATCGGCTTGGCCGGGACTGCACTCGAAATCGGAGTCGGCCTGTATGAGTGGCAGCACGGCGAACCTGCCGGGGAGATCCTTGCTAAAACTGGCGGCGGCATGGCTGGCGCGTGGGCACTCGGCCAGCTCGGATTCGCGGGAGGTGGTTTTATAGGCGGGCCGCCGGGAGCCTTTGTGGGCGCACTCGTTCTCGGAACGGCTGGCGCATTCGGCGGGGAATGGCTTGGTGAGCATGGTTTCAAATTTGCGACGGAGTAGACAATGAAGACTTTTTTCATAGCGCTAGCCGTTGGCGGTGCGCTTTTACCAATAGTAGCGCCGCTAAAAAACCGCCGTCTCGGACGACTACTGTTTTGGGCCGGATTTGCCATTACAACTGGGTCAGCTTTTCTAGTAGCCTATCCGCCAGATTGGAAGTCAGGGTGCTTACTGTCGCTAATGTCGGACATTTTGATGCTAATGAATGCGTACTTTACCACTCCATATATCAAAATTCGAGGCAAAATCTACGCATTCCATGTAAAGGACAGCCAGCCTGACCAGCTCCCCGAGGACACCGCCGCTACTCCCGACAATGCCGAGTCAGGCTACGATCCAGCACCTGATTCCTACGGAGGAACTGCGCCGGCGAACAAATTCTGGTGGCTATTGATTGTTACAATGGCCATGTGCGTTCTTGCTGTGATCATCCAAGCTGAGGATAAGCCATTGTGGCTAGCACCCGTTATGGGAACCGTCGGCGTAATGGCCGGAATCATACTCGGCTATGGTGACGCAAGTTGGCGATATTCGGTTGCCCGTGGACAGCGTGTGCAATTCATCATCATCGCGGTCATTACGGCCGGAGTGTTTACGATTCTCTACCTCGCCGCCTACTACGCCGGCAAACGTTGGCCGTGGCGCTCCCGAAAATCGACGGAATACCGGGCGCATCCGCGCCATCAGAAGCGATAGCAATAACCGCCAACAACTCGCGGCCATCATTACGCGTTGGACCGGAACGGCACATTAAACGACCTCAGCCGGCAGAGACAATATCCGAGCTTCTTCGACCTAACGTATAACTGCGCGGTCCCGTCGTCTCCCCTCCGACGGGACCGCGCAGAGTCTTTATCGCGCCCAGACGCCGGCCGCCCGGTGGTCGGCGTCTGCGACGTCGTCGGCGCCGTCGCGGACGGCATTACCGAGGTTGGCCAGGATTTCGTTGAGCGCGGTGGCCGCCTGGTGCCATTTGAGCTGCTCGACGCGGTAGGCCGCGGCTGCTTCGCGAGTCCACAGCTCCTGCAGCGGCGCGACCTGCGATCTCAGGTCCTGCAGCGCGGCGTTGAAGCGGGACGACGTGGCCTGTATCTCCTGGCGCACGGAGTATTCGATTTCAGCGAAGTTGTACGACAGCACGGGGTCCATGGGTCACAGGCTCCCGCCGGCCGCGGTGATGCGGTGCGCATGGTCGTCGGCAGCCTCCCGCAACGCGGTCTCGTTGTGGCGAATGGTCTCCGCGATGGCGTGCAGCGCGTGGTGCAGCTTCATCGACTCGGCGTTCCACCGATCCACCACTTCCTTGAAGCGGGCGGCCGCGGCGCCGCCCCACACCGACGACGGCACACTGCTCATCCGACCGATGAAGGCCTGCAGCATCGCCCGGATCTCTTCGTTGCGGGTATCCGTGGTCGCCGCGACGGAGCGCATCAGGTCCAAATCGGTGCTCAGCGAGTTGGTCACATAGATTAGGACTGCGCCAGGCCGCGTCCGGTTCCCATCAACGCAGCGCCCGGGCCGACCGCACCGCCAACTCGCAGACCTCGCGAATGGCGTCCTCGTCGCCACGGCGGTTCTGGCATCCAATGGCGATCCGGATCGCCCCGTCGAGCACCACGCTCCACCGGATGTCGTGTTCGGCGCGCACCTCGCGGTAGGTCACGGCCGGGCGCCCGGCGCTGAGTCCGGACGGGTTGAAGTCGACGAAGACGCCGGACGGCTCGGCATCGATAGCGTTCTTCAGCGACTCCGCGGCGTCAACCAAAGTCTCTGCGCCGACGGGCGATTGCGTCACATGAAGCGCCAGCTGCGGATCCGACGGCGACGTGATTTGGACCCGCGCCGAACCCGGCCCGGCGATCACCCGCTGCGTGGTCCAGCCCGCCGGCACCTGCACCGCGACCCGGCCTTCGACCAGAAACGTCGTCGGCATGTTCCCCGGCTCCGGCGTCTCGTGATGGCTGTATGCGATCAGCCCCAGCGCCGCCGCGATCAACGGGACCACCAGGATGAATCCCCCATAGCGACGGCGGCCCCGAACGACGGCGATTGCTTGTTGGTCGCCCGGAACGGTGGACGCCGCGAGCCAATGCAATCGTGCGTCGTCGATCTGGGCCACGGCCAGGCGGTCGGGCAGTCGCTCGGCGATCATCGTCGCGACGACGTGCGCTCCGGGCACCGAGTCGGGCGCGTCGATCGCCACCGTCGCAGCGTGTTCGGTCATGCGGGCGATGACGTGTGCGACGGCTTCGGCCACCTGCTCCGGTTCTCCGCGGCGCGGTTCGGCCTTCACCACAGCGCCGGTGACCACCACCAATCGCTGCGCGATTTCGACGACAACCGTTGGCGCTGGCGAACTCCGGGCCAGCAACCATGCCCGCGGTCGCAGCTCGACATCGTCGGCCAGAGCCTGCGCCGCAGTGGCGACGGTCGCTATCCGCGCCTGCGTCCACCATGACGGGTGGATGAGAATGAGCCGGCCCGGGCGCTCGCAGAGTAGCGACTGCAGGACCGCACGCCACAGCGACTCCACGGCGACGGGGCGGTCGTCGACCAACACGACCGGGTCGTCGATGCCGTCCAGGGCAGCATCCGCGTCGCTGTCTGCTGTTCTGCCGCAACATAATTGGCGTATCGAGCCCGGCCCGGCCTCGATCACGCACGCGCTCACGGCGGCGGGCTCCAGGCTACCTGCACCGATTGGCGGCCGCCGCCGCGAGTGATCAGCGTGCCGCGACCCGGCGGCAGCGGAGCCGGGCGGACCGACCCGATCAGCGGGCCGTCCTCCGGGTTTGCGCTCATCATCAGCGCCATGCAGCCGGAATCGCGCAACTCGGCCAGCAGCGGGTCGAACAGGGCGCGGGCCGCGCCGCCGCTTCGCCGGGCCACTATCAGATGCAAGCCGAGATCCCTGGCGTGGGGCAGGTATTCGACGACCCGTGTCAGCGGGTTGACGCCGCCCGCGACCATGTCGTAGTCGTCGACCACGACATAGATGTCCGGCCCCGACCACCAGGATCTTTCGCGCAGCTGCGTCTGGGTGATGTCCGGGGGTGGCAGACGGCGGCTCAGCATGTCGAGCAGTGCGGGCAGCAACGCGCCGAGCGCGGCAGCGGACGCGGCATAGCCACCGAGATGGTCGGGCTCGACGACCCCGAGCAGCGTGCGCCGGAAGTCGATGATGAACAACCGCGCCTGTGACGGCGTCGCGGTCCGCATGATTTCGCGGCAGAGGGTGCGTATCGTCGCCGTCTTCCCGCATTCGATGTCGCCGAGGATCAGTAGGTGGGTGTCCCTGCCGAAATCGACGGTGGCCGGGGCGAGTTGGCGTTCTTCCAGCCCCAGCACGATCCGGTCGCTCAGCTCGTGGTCTGCCAGGTCGACGCGGGTGGGCAGCAGGGGAATCGGGGGTGCGGTCGTTGTGCCGTGACGGCATATCTTCGCCCGGGGCAGCGCGATCACCATGTGCTGCCCGTCGCGGGACAGTCCCCGCCCCGGCCTGCCCTCGGGGACCTGCTGTGCCCGCCGGCGGTCCAATTCGGAATCGGCGGGATCGCCGAGCCGCAACTCGATGCGGGTGCCGATCTGATCCCTCAGCGCCGGGCGCAGTTCGGCCCACCGCGAAGCCGACACCGCCACGTGGACGCCGAACGAAAGTCCCTGGGCGGCAAGGGCAGTGATCTGTTCCTGATGGTCGGTGGGCAGGGCGGCCCAGCCGTCGACCACCAGGAACACGTCATCACCGAAGCGGTCGCGGCAGCCGGTCTCCCGCGCCGTCAGGAGCGACTCCAGCTCGGCGATCGTGCGACCAACCAGATCGGGTTCGGCTCTGCCGGCCACCGACCCGACGTGCGGCAAGCACCGCAGCGACGTCAGCGTGCCACCGCCGAAGTCCAGGCAATAGAACTGCACCTGGCTTGGATCATGGGTGGCTGCGAGGGCGGTGATCAACGTGCGTAAGGCGGTCGATTTGCCCGACCGCGGCGCGCCGATCACCCCCACATTGCCCGCGGATCCGGCCAACTCGACGGTCAGCGGTGTGCGGCGCTGCTCGAACGGGCGATCGACGATGCCGATAGGGACGGTCAAGTGACCAGCGGTATCGAAGCCGCGCAGCACGCTGTCGAGTGCCGGAGAGGCGCCGAGTGGCGGCAGCCACACCTCATGGGCGCGCGGGCCGAGACCCGATAGCCGGTCCACCACAGTCTGCAGGACCGTGCGCTGGTCGCTTATATCGCTCCCCTTGGCCGACAAGGTGATCCGGCCCACCGGCGCCACGCTGAACCGCCGAACCAGCGCCGACTCACTGCGGCGCGGTGCGCGTCGGGCGGTTAGCCCGCATGGTTCGGAGACGTATGTTCCGTGGAAACGAATCGGCTCGGCCGTCCCCGCGCGAAGGTAGCCCGCTCCCGGCGTATTGGGCAGGTCGTAGGCGTCTGAGCTCCCCAACACGATGCGCGACTCGGTGGCGGACAGTGTTTTCAGGCATATCCGGTAGGACAGGTGGGACTCCAGCCCACGCAGCCTGCCCTCGTCCAGGCGCTGGCTGGCCAGCAACAGATGCATGCCCAGTGACCGGCCGAGCCGTCCGATCGCGGCAAACACCTCGGCGAAATCCGGATGCTGACTGAGCAGTTCGGAGAACTCGTCGACGATGATGAACAGCGTGGGCAGCGAAACGCCGGAGTGCCGCGCTTGCTGGTAGGCGGTGATGTTGTCGAGGTTGCCTGCCGCCCTGAGCAATTCCTGGCGGCGATTCATCTCGCCGGTCAACGCCTCGCGCATACGGGCGACCAGCGGCGCCTCATCGGACAGGTTGGTGATGACCGCTGCGACGTGGGGACACTGTTCAAGCCCGAGAAAGGTTGCGCCGCCCTTGAAGTCCACCAGCACCAGGTTGAGCACTTCGGGTGAGTGCCGCACCATCATGCCCAACGCGATGCTGCGTAGCAGCTCGGACTTACCCGACCCGGTGGCACCGACGCACAGACCGTGCGGGCCCATGCCGTTCTCGGCGGCCTCCTTGATGTCGAGCTCCACCGGGACGCTGTCGGTGGTCGTGCCGATCGGAACCCGGAGCCGACCGCGTCGAGATTGGCTGTGCCACAACGTGGTCGGCGTGAACGTCGCCATGTCGTCGATGCCCAGCAGTTGCTGCCAGGGCGGCGTGTCGCCACGCGACGCGTCGGCGGCGCGGTAGGCGGCCATCCGCTGCGCGCACGCCAGCGCCGCGGCCTGATCCATGCGGTCCGGACGGACCACCACGTCGTCGTCGATGGTCAGCTGTTCGGCACCAACCCGAAGCCGCGCGCCTGCCGCGACATTGCGGGCGGCATCGACCACCGTCAACCCGACAACCCCACCGCTGTCGACGACGACCACCACCTGCGGCGCATGTTCAAGTTGTAGCTCCGCGATCGCCTTCTCGGCCGCACGCAGCGTCGGATACACCATCCGGGCCGAGCCGACGTCGTCGGCGGTTTTCGGATGCTGGTTGTGCGGCAGCCATTTCAGCCAGTCCCAGTGCGCTCGTTCGCGGTCGTCGATCGCGCCGACGAGCATCAGCCGAGCCGGACTGTGCATGACGGCGAGCTGGCAGATCATCGCACGCAGCAATCCCCGTGCACAGGTTTCGTCGCCTGCGACCGTCATGGCGCCCAGCGTGCGCAAGTCAAGCGCGACCGGCACGTCCCGGATTGTCTGCTGCGCCTGCAGGAAGCGCCGCAATGCCGAGATGGTGACCGGATCCGAGCGGTTCTCCGCGGGCAGCTGCGGCGGCACGAGCCGGGTGGCGAGAGGCTGCTGGCCGGTGCCGATCCGCACGCAACAGAAGTCGGGGTCGGTCGCTCGCCGCTCCCACATCCGCTCGCCGCCGACCAGTGTCCATAGCGCATCGGGTTCTGGGTGCTGCCAGCTCAGCGACACACGTTGTGCGGCAGCGGTTTTCACCACAGTGCTGCGCAGGCCACCGAGATAGTCGAGATAGTCCGTCCGGTCGCCGTCGATGTCGGCACGCCAGCGGTCGCGGCCGGCGATCGCGGACACCACCGCCGAGATCAACATCATCAGCGGGAACACCACGAACACCGGACTGCGCGCGATTCCGGATCGTGCGTAGAAGGCCACCGCCATCATCACAACGGTGGCACCGGCCATCGCGACCGGCAATAGCCGACTCACCACACCGGACTGCCCCGCCTGGGGAATCGGCGGCGGCGCGGCCACCGCGATGTCAGCGGTGTCGACCACCGGCGGCGGCAGCCGTGGCGCGGGCCTGAAACCCGTAGTCGCGGAACCGCTGTCCATGCCGGCCTCCCCCGCCGATCGCGATTGCACGCTAAGCACCTCCGTGATCGCGCGCAAGTCAGCTGTGGATCGACGTCTGCGCGGCACTGCCGGCGCCGGTTAGCGTGCCCACGTGCAGGAAGCAGATCTGCGCCGAGTGTCGATTCACGCCGACGAGATCCGGGTCGACCTGGCGCTGCCGACCGCCGTGCCGATCGCAACCCTGATCCCGTCGATCGTGGACATCCTGCCCGCCGGGCACACCCACCGCGACGGGCCGACGTGCTACCAGCTGTCGTGTCCCGGGCAGATCGCCATGGACGGGTCGACGACATTGGCGCAACAGGGAATTCGCGACGGCGCAACGCTGATTCTCACCCGCTCGTCCGTCGATATCCCGGCGCCACAGTTCGACGACGCCGCCGACGCCGTGGCCGCCTCACTCGCCACAGCGGCTCATCCGTGGACCCGGCACGCAGCCCGGGTCACCGGCGGTCTCTCGGCGCTCTGGCTGGCGAGCCTCGGCGCAATGCTTCTGACACGGCAATCGTTGTGTGCCAACGCGGACCGGCATGCCGGTGCCGCGATTGCAGCCGCGGCCGGTGGTTTCGCACTTGTCGCAGCCACAGTGGCAGACCGTGGATTCCGTGACAGTTTCGCCACGCGGGCGCTGGGGTTACTGGCAATCGGATTCGCCGCGGTCGCTGGCCTGCTGGCGGTCCCCGGCGGTCCTGCCGCCCCCAACGCATTGCTCGCTGCGACGACGGCCGCTGTCATCGCGGTAAGTGTGCTAAGCCTAACGGGCGGCGACACAGCACTATTCATCGCGGTGGTCGGTTTCGCGCTGGCTTCAGCGGTCGCCGCGCTCGCGGCCACCCTGACGACCGTGCCGCTACCGGCGATCGGTGCGATCTGCGTCGTGGTGTCGCTGGCGCTGATCGCTGCTTCGCCACCGCTCTCGATCGTGTTGGCCGGGTTATCACCCCGGTTGGCCGACAATATGCCCACAGACACGCTGCCCGCCAAGGCGATCCGGGCCAATATCTGGCTGACCGGGCTGATCGGCACGTTCTCCACCACGGCGGCATTCGGCGCCGCAGCGGTCGCGATGTGGCCCAGCGGCGGCCGGGGTATCGGTGTCGTATTCGCCACTCTGACCGGCGCGGTGCTGCTGTCGCAAGCACGCTCACACCGCGACATGCCGAAAGGCGTGACGCTGGTGGTGAACGGCACGGCCGCACTCAGCGCAGCCTTCATGGGCGCCACCGCCTCCTTCCGGCCCTCCATCCTGTGGCTGGCGGCGACGACGGCCATGCTGAGCGCCGCGACTTTCGTCGTTCCCACTGTGCGACTTTCCCCTATCGCACAGCGGGGCCTCGGGATGCTGGAACGTCTCGCGCTGGCGGCCCTGGTCCCGCTGGCGTGCTGGATCTGCGGACTCTACGGCGCAGCCCGGGGCCTCAACCTGCGATGACCGGGCGGGTGCCGCGAGCGGCGAGCTGCGTCGCGACCGTTGCGTTCGCACTGTGGGCCGCGCTGCCCGCGCACGCGGTCACACCGCCACCGATCGACCGCAGTCGGCTGCCGGCACCCGCATCGCCGGCCCCTCCCACACCGACCGTGCAGCGCGAGGTGTGCGAGGAGCCGTCCTCGCCTGTCCACGACGACAAGCCAACCCAGCTCGCCGGCATTGACCTTCCGCAGGTGTGGCGACTCAGCCGCGGCTCTGGTCAACGGGTCGCGGTCATCGACACCGGCGTGGCGCCGCATCCACGGCTACCCAACACCGTGGCCGGCGGGGACTATGTGTTCACCGGCGACGGCACGCAGGACTGCGACGGCCACGGCACCGCGGTTGCCGGAATCATCGCCGCGGCACCGGATCCCGAGCAGGACGGTTTCAGTGGCATCGCACCCGACGTCACGTTGATCAGCATCCGGCAATCCAGCACCAAATTCGGCGCGGCCGCGGATCCGTCGAACACCGGATTTGGCGATGTGGACACGTTGGCCAAAGCGGTCCGGACCGCAGCCGATCTCGGTGCTTCGGTGATCAACGTCTCCTCGGTCGCCTGTGTCCCGGTAGATTCCGGGCTCGACGACCGCGCCTTGGGCGCAGCGCTGGCCTATGCCGTCGACACCAAGGATGCGGTCGTGATCGCGGCCGCCGGCAACACCGGCGGCCCGGCGCAGTGCCCGGCGCAGCAACCCGAAACCACCTGGGACACCGCCACCGTCGCCGTCAGCCCGGCGTGGTACGACGACTACGTGCTGACGGTCGGATCGGTAAACCCGCACGGCGAATCATCGGCGTTCACACTCGCCGGCCCATGGGTCGACGTGGCCGCGCCCGGTGAGGCGGTGATCTCGCTCAGTCTGACCGGCGATGGGATACTGAATGCACTTGGCGCAGAGCCTGATTCAGACCCGCTGTCGGGAACCAGTTACGCCGCACCGGTGGTGAGCGGGCTGGCCGCGCTGATCCGCTCCCGGTTCCCGGCGCTGTCCGCCCGGCAGGTGATGCAACGCATCGAGGCCACCGCGCATCATCCGCCACGCGGGCGGGATCCGTTGGTGGGCAACGGCGTCGTCGACGTCCTCGCCGCCGTCAGCACCGACGCGCCGGCGAATCCACCGCCCCGTGACCGGCCGGTGCCCGTTGCGCCGCCAACCCAACCCGCGGCTCCCGACCGCAGCTCCCGCAACACCGCATTCACCGGTGCGGCGATCTGCCTGGCGGTGCTCGCGATGGCGCTGATTGCCGGCAGGGTGACGGCCCGGCTACGGCGCACCGATGGCGTCCCGCGCGACTAACGCATGCGCCCTGCTCAGTTCCGGTCCCGCCGGCAGCGTCGCCAGCACCGGCCATGGCGCCGGAATGGCCGTCTGAGGCAGACCCAGAGCGCGCGCGGCGTCGTCGTCGCGGACGGCGAACCGCACCCCGGTATCGGTGACCAACTGGCGGGCGCCGGCCTCAGGGTTGTCGCCCGACAAGCCAGTGGCGCGGACGTAAGCACTGCGACCGGACGGGACGGCGACGGCGTCGACGGCGGGACCCGCGCCGTCGGCTTGCGACAGCGCCACCGGCTGCTGGCCCGCCGGGATGGGAGGAGCCCCGGCGACAATCGACACAGCGGCACCCGCGGGCGTGGGTGACCACGTCGCGCAGAGCGGCATGCGGTCGACATCCAGGGGCTCCGAAGCCCGTTCGGGGAATGTGGATACCGGCAGATCGGTCACTGTCGGAGCGGAGCGGATGACGTCGGGGGCCACCGAGATGATGGTGCGGGCGCCGCGAGTGTCGGTGAGCCGCACAAGGTCTGCGGCAACCTGCCCGACGCGCTGTACCCCTCCCGGGAGCACGACGTAGTGCTCGTCGCCGTCGGCGCGTGCGATGCGCAGCACGCTGCCGATCGGGAATCCCGGTAACCGGCCCGGCCCACCCCCGGGAATGCGCGGCGCGGTGATCGGCGGCGCCTCCGGGATAGCATTCAGCAGGGCGTGCGAAACCTTGTGTGGCACAGCATTGTCCAACCGCAGAGCACGGACCACCGCGGGCTCGGTGATGTCGACCACTGCTCGACGTCCGTCGTAGAGCAGGTAGGTCGCACCGGAATCTGCGGTCACCAGCACGGTCTGCCCCTGCTCATGCGACGCGTCCCGGGACCCGGCGATGACCATCGTGCCGGCGTCGCTGTCACAGACAGCCCAGCTGGTTTCGTCGGCGCCCAGCGGCTCGGGCAGAAATTGGGGCGCACCGGGGATTCCCATCAACGGACCGTGCTTGACGCGGCTCAGCTCGGATTCGGCCACCGGCTGCGGATTGCTGGTCGACGCCGCGATCAGTCGCGCCGACGCCAGGTTCAGCACCGGATGCCAGGTGTCGCCGACCCGGACGTAGAGCGCTCCGGACTGCCGGCCCATCACGATCGGCGCGTTTCCCAACACCCCCTGCGGCCGCAGCACGGCCATTACCGCACCGGCGGCAACCACGATTGCCGCCACCAGAGCACCGGCCGCCAAAGCCCGCATCGGTTGGGCGGGAGCATCCCGGCCCAGCAGCGCGCATTCGATGCGGCGTAGCAGAAAACGATACCCGCTGAGGTGCAGCTGGGTGGTGGCCATGGTTCCCCCGGAATCGACCTCACGATAAGCCGGTGGCCGGCCCTCGTGCGCCCGCCGATCCACAGGAAATGAGGATTTCGCAGGTTACCGGTAATATCTCCTCGTGCTCTCCCACCACACCCGTCGCTGGAACCGCCTGGGCGCCGCGGTACTGGCCGCCGGCGCCATGCTGGTCGCCCCCAGCGCATTGCCGGTCGGCGTCCCGTCAGCCTCTGCCGTCGACTGCCCGGACGTCGAGGTGATCTTCGCCCGGGGGACCAGCGAAAAGCCCGGTGTCGGACGCGTCGGCCAGGCCCTGGTCGACTCGCTGCGCCAGCAAACCGGCCTGAACATCGACGCCTACGGCGTGAACTATCCCGCGGGCAAGTTGCAGTTAGGCGGCGGCGACGGCGCCAACGACACCATCAAGCGGGTCAAAGACGTCGTGCAGGCCTGCCCGAACACCAAGATCGTGCTCGGCGGATACTCCCAGGGCGCCTCGGTGATGGACATCGTGGCGGGGGTGCCGGTGGGCGGGGTTACCTTCGGAAGCCCGCTGCCCGCCGAATACGCCGACAACATCACCGCGCTTGCCACCTTCGGCAACATCGCCGACCGGTCGGGCAGCCCGATCTCCGCCCAGAGCGCATTGCTGGGTTCCAAGGCCATCGACCTGTGCAACCCCGGGGACCCGATCTGCCACGCCGGCCCCGGTAACGAGTGGAGCGATCACACCGACGGCTACGTGCCCACCTACACCACGCAGGCGGCGACGTTCATCGCGGCCAAGCTGTTGGCGGCTCAGACTCAGGCGCCGCCGCAACCCGACGTACACATCAATTAGACCGGCTAATATCGGGCTATGAACCTCCGCTCGATACGTTCGCTGGTGCTCGCTGCGTTGTTTGCCGCGGCGGCGTTGGTGAATGGCCCCGCACCCGCCGCGTCGGCGGCGTCCTGCCCGGATGCCCAACTGGTATTCGCCCGCGGCCGGATGGAGCCGCCCGGGCCCGGGCAGATCGGCAACGCGCTGCTCAGCGCGCTGCGCCCCAGGGTGGCCAGCAAGAACATCGGTCTGTATGCCGTCAACTACGCCGCGAACACCGATGTGCAGCAGGGCGCCAACGACATGAGCGGTCACGTCCAGTACATGGCCAACAACTGCCCGGACACCCGGCTGGTGCTCGGCGGCTACTCGCTCGGCGCTGCCGTCACTGATGTGGTCCTCGCCGCGCCCGGCCCGATGTTCGGGTTCGACAATCCGCTGCCGCCCGGGGTGGATCAGCACGTCGCCGCGGTCGCGCTATTCGGCAACGGAAGTCAATGGGTGGGGCCGATCACCAACTTCAACCCGACCTACAACGACCGGACCATCGAGCTGTGTCACGGCGACGATCCGATTTGCAACCCGGCGGATCCGAAGACCTGGCAGAACAACTGGCCTCAGCACCTGGCGCCCGCCTACATCCAGGCCGGCATGGTCAATCAAGCCGCCGACTTCGTCGCCGGCAAGCTCTGAACTTCAGCCGCGCGAACGTAGGTCGCGGGTTACCAGGGTCCGGGCCTGCAGCTCGCTGTCGGGCGGATAGTCGACGCCGGTCAGCGTCAAACCCTGCGGCGGTGCGGCGGCGAAGTCACTGGACCGGCTCGTCGCGCTGAGCAGGCCGCGGCACCAGTCGGCGGTGCGCCGGTGCTCGCCGACCGCTAGCAGCGCCCCGACCAGCGACCGCACCATCGACCAGCAGAACGCATCGGCGCTGACGTGGGCGGTGACCAGATCGCCGTCGCGGGACCAGTCGAGCCGCTGCAGGTCGCGAATCGTGGTGGCGCCGTCGCGGTGGCGGCAGAATGCAGCAAAGTCGTGCAGCCCCAACAGGTCTCGCGACGCGACAGCCATCGCGTCCAGATCCAGTGGGCGCGGCCAGGCCGTCACGAACCGGGCCTGCTGCGGATCCACCCCGTACGGCGCCGTGGACAGCCGGTAAACGTAATGCCGGCGCAGGGCCGAGAATCGGGCATCGAAACCCGCTGGGGCGCGGGTGATATCGCGGACCCGGACATCGGCGGGTAGCAGCCGTCCCAGGCGTCGCACCAGCGGCACGAACTCCGGCTCGGCCGAACGTCGTACACGCGGATAGACATTGGGCAGCGCATCGACCGGGATGTCGGCATGGGCCACCTGTCCGGTCGCGTGCACGCCGGTGTCGGTACGCCCGGCGGCACGCAGCCGCACCGGCGTCCGGAACACCGTCGACAGCGCCTCGTCGAGCACGCCGGCCACCGTGCGCTGACCCGCCTGCACCGCCCAGCCCGCGAAATCCGTCCCGTCATAGGCGATGTCGAACCGGAGACGAACGTGCCCGCCACCGGTGTCGGTGGCGGGCACATCCACAGTGTCGTCAGGACTCGTCGGCGTCAGCCTTCGGTTCCTCGGCCTCGGCCTCGGCCTCAGGACCCACCGCCGCCTCCGGCTCGACCGCAGCTTGCGGCGCGGCGGCCGCCGCCACGGGTGCGGCCTTCGACGCGGCTGCCCGGCGGGCCCGGTTGGCCTCCGAGGTCACCGTCTTCTCCTGCACCAGTTCGATCACCGCCATCGGCGCGTTGTCACCCTTGCGCGCCTCGACTTTGATGATGCGGGTGTAGCCGCCGTCGCGGTCGGCGAAGTGCGGCCCGATCTCGGCGAACAGGTTGTGCACCACGTCCTTGTCGCGGATCTTCTTGAGCACCTCGCGCCGGTTGTGCAGCGTGCCTTTTTTGGCGTGGGTGATCAGCTTCTCGGCGTACGGCCGCAACGCCCGCGCCTTGGGCTCGGTCGTCTTGATCCGGCCGTGCTCGAACAGCGCCGTGGCCAGGTTGGCCAGGATCGCCTTCTGGTGCGACGACGACCCGCCGAGGCGACGGCCCTTGGTGGGCTTGGGCATTGCTGACTCCTTGGTTAGTGCAAAAGGTTAGAGCTGTTCGGTTTCGGCGTAGTCCTGGTCGTCGTAGCCGCTGTCGTTGGACCAGGTGCCGGTGGCCACGTCGTAACCCGCGACCTCCGACGGGTCGAAGTGCGCCGGGCTGTCCTTGAGCGACAGGCCCAACTGGTGCAGCTTGACCTTGACCTCGTCGATCGACTTCTGGCCGAAGTTGCGGATGTCCAGCAGGTCGGACTCGGTGCGGGACACCAGCTCGCCGACGGTGTGAACGCCCTCGCGCTTGAGGCAGTTGTAGGACCGCACGGTCAGATCCAGGTCGTCGATCGGCAGCGCGAACGACGCGATGTGGTCGGCCTCGGCGGGCGACGGCCCGATCTCGATACCTTCGGCCTCGACGTTGAGTTCGCGTGCCAGACCGAACAATTCGACCAGCGTCTTACCGGCCGACGCCAGCGCGTCGCGCGGGGTAATCGAGTTCTTGGTCTCGACGTCCAGGATCAGCTTGTCGAAGTCGGTGCGCTGCTCGACGCGGGTGGCGTCCACCTTGTAGGTGACCTTGAGCACCGGCGAGTAGATGGAATCGACTGGAATACGGCCGATTTCGGCGCCCGACGCCTTGTTCTGCACGGCCGGCACGTACCCGCGGCCACGCTCGACGACGAGCTCCACCTCGAGCTTGCCCTTGTCGTTCAGCGTCGCGATGTGCATGTCGGGGTTGTGCACGGTGACCCCGGCCGGCGGCACGATGTCTCCGGCGGTGACCTCACCCGGGCCCTGCTTGCGCAGGTACATCGTCACCGGCTCGTCTTCCTCGGAGGACACCACCAGGCTCTTGAGGTTCAAGATGATGTCGGTGACGTCTTCCTTGACACCGGGCACGGTGGTGAACTCGTGCAGCACTCCGTCGATGCGGATGCTGGTGACCGCCGCGCCGGGGATCGACGACAGCAGCGTGCGCCGCAGCGAGTTGCCCAGCGTGTAGCCGAAGCCCGGCTCCAGCGGCTCGATGACGAACTGCGAACGGTTTTCGCTGATGGTCTCTTCGGACAGGGTGGGTCGCTGTGAGATCAGCATGGTGTTTCTTCTTCTCCTTCTCGGCACCCGCTATTTGATGCCGTTCAGACCTGTATCGGTCGATACAGGGGGTACTACTTCGAGTAGAACTCGACGATCAGCTGCTCGGTGAGCGGGATGTCGATCTGAGCCCGCTCCGGCAATTGGTGGACCAGGATGCGCTGACGCTCGCCGACCACCTGCAGCCAGCTGGGGATCGGCCGGTCGCCCGCGGTCTCGCGCGCGATCTGGAACGGCAGCGTGTTCAGCGACTTGTCCTTCACGTCGATGATGTCGTACTGCGACACCCGGTAGCTCGGGATGTTCACGCTGACGCCGTTGACCAGGAAGTGGCCATGGCTGACCAGCTGGCGGGCCATCCGGCGGGTCCGCGCCAGCCCGGCGCGGTACACCACGTTGTCCAGCCGGCTCTCCAGGATCTGCAGCAGCTCCTCGCCGGTCTTGCCGGGACGGCGCACCGCCTCCTCGTAGTAGCGGCGGAACTGCTTTTCCATCACGCCGTAGGTGAAGCGCGCCTTCTGCTTCTCCTGCAACTGCAGCAGGTACTCGCTCTCCTTGATCCGCGCGCGGCCGTGCTGACCGGGCGGGTAAGGGCGCTTCTCGAATGCTTGATCCCCGCCGACCAGGTCGGTGCGCAACCGACGCGATTTGCGAGTGACGGGTCCGGTGTAACGAGCCATGTGTTATCTCCTAGACGCGCCGACGCTTGGGCGGACGGACACCGTTGTGCGGCTGCGGGGTGACGTCGGCGATCGCGCCGACCTCCAGGCCCGCGGCCTGCAAGGAGCGGATGGCGGTCTCCCGGCCCGAACCGGGGCCCTTGACGAACACGTCGACCTTGCGCACGCCGTGCTCTTGCGCCTTGCGGGCGGCGTTCTCGGCGGCCAGCTGCGCGGCGAACGGCGTCGACTTGCGCGAGCCCTTGAAGCCGACGTGGCCCGAGGACGCCCAGGCGATCACGTTGCCCTGCGGGTCGGTGATGGTCACGATCGTGTTGTTGAACGTGCTCTTGATGTGGGCGGCGCCGTGCGGGACGTTCTTCTTTTCCCGCCGCCGGGTCTTTTGACCCTTCTTCGCTGCGGCGGCCTTCTTTGCGGGTGGCATCGGTTACCTGGCCTTCTTCTTGCCTGCGATGGTGCGCTTGGGGCCCTTGCGGGTGCGCGCGTTGGTCTTGGTCCGCTGGCCACGCACCGGCAGGCCGCGACGGTGCCGCAGGCCCTGGTAGCAGCCGATCTCGATTTTGCGGCGGATGTCGGCCTGCACCTCGCGGCGCAGATCACCCTCCACCTTCAGGTTGCCTTCGATGTAGTCGCGCAGCCGGGTCAGCTGGTCATCGGTGAGGTCCTTGGTGCGCTGATCCCGGTCGATGCCGGTGGCGGCCAGAATCTCGTTCGACCGGGTACGGCCGATGCCGTAGATGTAGGTCAGCGCGACCTCCATGCGCTTGTCGCGCGGCAGGTCAACGCCCACTAGACGTGCCATGGGTGGCGTGCCCCTTTTCCTCTTCTTGACGGAGGTTCTGATCCCAGTCCGTTCCCGGCTGACTGCTCCGGGGCCCGGCCTCCGTTCCGGCCGTAGATGAGCGGCCTATCCGCTCAGTGGTGCTGGGAGGTCTGCATTCAGTTGTGAGGGCGGAAGCCCTGACTAGCCTTGTCTTTGCTTGTGCCGCGGATCGGAGCAGATCACCATGACCCGCCCATGCCGGCGGATGACCCTGCACTTGTCGCAGATCGGCTTGACGCTCGGGTTCACCTTCACGGCTGTTTCGATCCTGTTCTGTCTTCTCGCTGGTCGGATGGTTCGGGTTTGGTCACTTGTACCGGTACACGATGCGGCCCCGGGACAGGTCGTAGGGCGACAGCTCCACCACCACCCGGTCCTCGGGCAGGATGCGGATGTAGTGCTGCCGCATCTTGCCGCTGATGTGGGCGAGCACCTTGTGGCCGTTTTCCAGCTCAATGCGGAACATCGCATTGGGCAGGGGCTCGACCACGCGGCCCTCGACCTCGATGGCACCGTCCTTTTTGGCCATAACCTTCCAGGGATCCTCGTCTTGGGTTTTTCGTCGGGGTATGCGCCCGAACCGGCGCAGCATTCGCTCGACTTAAAACGTGGGCCGAGGTCAGGAAAATTTTGCAAATTCCTAGGACAGGGCACGCAAAAAGCCGGCGCGGATGACGCACCGTTGCTCCACGATACCCGCATTGCCGCCCTGCGCCAAAATGCTTGACCAGCGGAATAGCAGCCGTCGGGCGTCAGGTTCCACACACCATGACTGACGCAGCAGCACGCAAGCCAAACCTCGGCCGGTTCGGATCGTTCGGGCGCGGTGTCACCCCGCAGCAGGCCAAGGAAATCGAGGCCCTCGGCTATGGCGCTGTCTGGGTGGGCGGCTCACCGCCGGCCGAGCTGGAGTGGGTGGAGCCCATCCTGGAGCAGACGACGACGCTGCAGGTGGCCACCGGGATCGTGAACATCTGGACCGCGCCGGCCAAGCCGGTGGCAGAGTCGTTTCACCGCATCGACAAGGCCTACCCGGGCCGCTTCTTGCTGGGCATCGGCGTGGGCCACCCCGAAGCGCACGGCGAGTACCAAAAGCCCTACGACGCGCTGGTGCGCTACCTGGACCAGCTCGACGAGTTCGGCGTGCCCGCCGAACGCCGAGTTGTCGCGGCGCTGGGCCCGCGCGTGCTGGGCCTCTCGGAACAACGCTCCGCCGGGGCGCACCCCTACCTGACCACCCCCGAGCACACCGCCCGAGCCCGAGAACTGATCGGCCCGTCGGCGTTCCTGGCGCCCGAACACAAGGTCGTGCTGACCACCGACGCCGAGGAGGCGCGGGCCGTCGGCCGCAAGGCCCTCGATATCTACTTCAACCTGGCTAACTACCGCAACAACTGGAAGCGGCTGGGCTTCACCGACGACGACATCGCCCGCCCGGGCAGCGACCGCCTGGTCGACGCCCTCGTCGCCTACGGCACCCCGGACGCGATCGCCGTCCGGCTGGGCGAACACCTCGACGCCGGAGCCGACCACGTCGCCGTGCAGGTGCTGACCCGACCTGACAAGCTGGTGCCGGCGCTGGCCGACCTGTCCGGCGCGCTAGGACTGAACCCCGCCTGACCGAAGGATCTAGATGACCGAGGCCGTTTCGCTCAAACCCGACCTGGGCCGCTACGGCGTATGGCTGGGCACCCGCACCCTCTCCCCCGACCTGGCCGCGCAGATCGAATCGCTGGGCTACGGCGCGGCCTGGATCGGCGGATCGCCCGACGCCGAGCTGTCGTGGGTGGAACCGGCGCTGGCTGCGACCAGTTCGCTGCAGCTGGCCACCGGGATCGTCAACATCTGGTCGTCGCCGGCCGCGGCCGTCGCCGAGTCGTACCAGCGCATCGAAAAGGCCTATCCGGGACGGTTTCTGCTGGGCATCGGCGTCGGTCACCCCGAACACACCCAGCAGTACCAAAAGCCGTACGACGCGCTGGTGAGCTACCTCGACGAACTCGACGCGGCGACCCTGCCGACCAGCCGTCGCGTGATCGCGGCGCTGGGCCCCAAGGTGTTGCGGCTGGCCGCCCAGCGCAGCGCCGGTGCCCACCCGTATCTGACCACGCCCGAACACACCGCACACGCCCGGGAGTTGGTCGGCAACACGGTGTTTCTGGCGCCCGAACACAAGGTGGTGCTGAGCACCGACCCTGCGGAGGCCCGCCGGATCGGGCGCAAGAGCGTCGCCTTCTACCTGGGCCTGGGCAACTACGTGAACAACTGGCGCCGGCTCGGATTCACCGAAAGCGACGTGCGCGAACCCGGCAGCGACAAGCTGATCGACGCGCTGGTGGCCTACGGCAGCTCCGACGCAATCGCCGCCCGCCTCGATGAACATCTGGAGGCTGGCGCCGACCACGTGGCAATCCAGGTACTCACCCGGCCCGAGAACCTGGTGCCGGCGTTGACCGAACTCGCCGCCGCGCTGGGACTGACGGTCGGAGGCTCGGGCGGGTGATCGCTGCATGCAGATCAACTGTGGCAGGGGAAATATGATGTGGTCGGCGTATTCGACGCCGGTGGCCCACCCTGGCGCTGACTTGCGAAATTGTTGTCACCTCGGGTTCCGCGGCTGGGGTAGCGTTTTGTGGTCGTTCGTTTGACGGGAGGTGCGATGTCGGAATTGCGGGTGACCCCGGAGTTGTTGACGCACGCCTCTGCGGAGTTCGGTGCGGTGGCGCAGGAGTTGCGCGCGGGTCTGGGATCCATTGACGACGAGGTCGGCAAACTGTTGGGCGGTTCGTGGACCGGTGAGGCGTCGTCGTCGTATGGCGCGGTGTGGCGCGAGTGGCATGAGGGCGCGTCGAAGGTGTTGGGGGGGGGTGACGACGATGTCGGCGTTGTTGGCCGATGCGGCGTCGCGCTATGCGCAGACCGATCAGGCGGGCGCCGCGGGCATCGACGGGGCGGGGGTGTAGGCGTGAGTGCGTTCCGGGTGGATCCGGCGGCGTTGTTGGCGGCCGCGGAGCGGATGTCGCAGTTCGAGCAGCAGATGGAAGACAAGCTGGCTCACCTGACGGCGACGGAGCGGTCGTTGGGCACGGCGTGGGATGGTTCGGGCGGACAAGCGCAGGCCGGCGCGCAGCAGCGCTGGTCTGAGGGGGCGGCCGAGATGCGCCAGGCGTTGGCCGATCTGCGTCGTATCGCCGTGGGTGCGCACGAGAATTACCACGGCGCAGCGCAAACGAATATCCGCAACTGGGGCTGACCCCTGGTGGGTGGCTATGAGGTCGACCC
>NZ_LQPE01000005.1 GCF_002101735.1 Mycobacterium kyorinense
CTCCAAGCGATACAACGCCCGAAAAGTCATCTTGCGGGCCAAATCACCGGTGATGCCGAAGATCACCAACATGTCTGCGCCAATGCCGTTGTGTCCGGCCAAATTCCATACCTCCGTCGGTTCGACTAGCCGCTTGAATTAACTGGATCCTTAGATCGGCATGCGGTAGCCGTAATATTCGTGATCTTCGTTGTACCCGCCGTGTCCGAGACCGAGGTGCGCGAAACTTTCCACGAATTCGATCGCTTCGATCCATTTGACTTGCTTGAAGCCGAGCTCACGTTCGTTGCGCAACCGCAATGGCGCACCGTGGGTTTCGGTGAGGGGCTCGTCGTTCATCTCGTAAGCCAACAGAGTGGTCGGTTCTCGCATGTGCTCGATCTTGTGGCAGTCGTAGTAACGGCCTTCGGATGGTCCGCCGGCTCCGTAAGCGAACGAATAGAACACCACCCAGCGAGCCGACGGCAGTGGCCGCACCATGTCGAGGATGTCGGCCATGCGGACTCCACCCCACTTGGCCACTCCGGACCAGCCCTGAATGCAATAGTGTTGGGTGATTTGTTCGTGTTTGGGCAGCGCCCGCAGTTCGTCGTAGGAGAGGCTGACGGGTTTCTCGACGAGCCCTTCGATGCGCAGCGAGTAGTCGGACCAGTTGTTCGCCTGCAGCTCGCGATAACGGTCGGAGCTGGGAATGGTGCCGTTGGGCCACAGGTACGGCGAGATGTCTTTTTCGGAATATGTGGCGTTGGGGTGCGGTAATTCCAGCAGCTCCTTGGCCCAGCCCACAAATGCGCGACCGACGCGGCGGACCACGGCCGGGTATCGAATGGTGATCGGTGAGGCGAGTAGCCACAGTGCGACGATGATCACCATAGCCACGGCGTAAACCACTACCGCCCAATACGATTGGGTGTCGGCGCCGAAAATGATGTGGTTGAGGTTGCCGACAAGCCCTGTGGTGTAAACCATCACCGTGTGAACCGCGATGAAAAAGACCATCCACAGCAGGATCGCGAAGTGCACCGTGCGGGCTACTTGCCGATTGAACAGGCCCCGACCGAAACCGAACCGCGCCGCGATCGCCGGGCCCTGCAACAGCCCGGTGACAAATGCCAGCGGAGCGGCGACGAACACGGTGCTGAAGTAGGCGATGAGCTGCAAACCGTTGTAGTTGGTGAAGCCGTGGTTAGCCGGGAAGTCCAGGGATGCGTATTGCACCGCGGTCGATAGCGCATTGGGGAAGACATCCAAGGATCGCGGGACGATGCGGCGCCACTGCCCGGAGGTGAACAACAGGACGTAGAAAACCAATCCGTTGATCAACCACAACAGGTCGAAGCTGAAATGCCACCAGCGAGCCAGCCCAATCGAATGCCGAAAACCCGGTACCCCCAACCACTTCGGAATTGCCACCGAATCGTCTTTGGCCGTCCAGATACCTGCCGCATCGTTCTGGTCCTGCCTGTCGGCGGGAACGGGACCGCGCATCCGCAACCATTCGGTTCCCGGTCGGCACCCGGCATTCAAATACAACCGCGGATGATCGGCGAGGATCTGGATTCCTGCCCGCATCAAAAACATCATGAAAACGATGTTGAACAGATGCTGCCAGCGCAACCAAGCCGGAAATCCTGAATTAACCGCCGGTGCAAAGGTTGTCGACGTTCCTGGGTAGCGCTCGATGAAACTCTGCATCCACTCGTACTGGCGCAACTGCTGCGCCACCGCGATGGCCAGCAGCAGCCCGACCCCGCCGATCGGCAACAACCACAACGAATTCACCCACCGACGGCCAACCCGCACGACCGGCACTTGGGCCTTTTCATGTTGCGGCAGCCCCCCGGCCCAGTCTTCGAGATCGATGTGCTGATCCAGCACTCTCTTGCGAGCACGCTGGTCGAGCAGAGATTCAAGGCGTGCGCGGGCGACCGTATTTGCAGCGCTCGCGGAACCGTCAGCCATCCCGTGTCCTCCTGTCTCGGTCGACACTTCGGTCCCTATCTCACGCACCGTTACGACCGGTTCCGGAGGGCGGTGCGCACATCGAGGCCGGTGGCGGCAGCCACCCGGTGCGCGATCGCCGCGCGGCTCACGACGACGAGGTCGCTGCCCTGCTCCCGGCATGTATTTGCCTGATTCGCCAGGGCCGCCAGGCCGGAGCAAGAAATGCAGTCCAGCCCGGTGATGTCAACAATCACCGGCCCACGTACGCAGGAGGCGTCGGCGGTCTCGCAAAGGACCTGCCGCCAGGTCGCGAGCGTGTAGGCATCGACCTCGCCACGCGCATAGAGAATCGCGCCTGAACCGCGGCGGACTGTGTTGGTCTGTAACCGCTCGGCGACGTCGTCCGACCGAGGGGACACCGCCGGATTCTGCTGGGCAGCATCTAATTCGACGTCCGTTTCCACGTCAGTACTCACTCACTCCCGAAGACAATGTCTCAGGGGCGGCGCTGGCGTTTCAACGAAACCGCTCCCCCAACCGAGCAAAAAACCGACGCGTCGGAACACCTCGGCGACGACGCGCTGATCCTCGGCTCGGCGGATCCGGCTTACGCTGCAAGGCTTCACGGCGAACCCCGAAAACGCATGCCGTGCAACTGTGACCCCGAGAATAGCGCGGCCAAGAGGGCGGTTTCCAGAGAGCGCAGCGTTCTATCTGATAGATAGTTTCGATCTTGTCGATCGATACGATCGATTTATGGAGCTAAGACAATTAGCGCATTTTGTCGCTGTCGCGGAGGAACGCCACTTCACCCGGGCAGCGGCCCGGGCGCACGTCGTGCAGTCCACCCTGTCCGCCTCGATCAACGTGCTCGAACGCGAACTCGGGACTGCACTGCTGATCCGAAACAGCCGGCGCGTCGACCTGACCGCAGCCGGTCGTGCGCTGCTACCAGCGGCGCGGACCGCGCTGGCCGCCGCCGGCAATGCTCGTGCCGCTGTGGCTGCGGTCCGCGGAGTGCTGAGTGGACACTTGACCATCGGCGTGGTCCAAGCCCTCGGGATTATCGACCTGCCGCTACTGCTTACGTGGTATCACGAGCGTTACCCCGGCGTCAGCGTGTCCCTACGACACAACACCGTCGACGGTCTGGTCCGGGCCACTGTGGAAGGGAACCTGGACTTGGCCTTCGTCAACCGTCCCTACGATGACCGCCGAGTCAACGAGATATCACTGGGAACCGAGTTCCTGGTACTTGGTGTGCGGCCGGATGACCCCCTGGCGCGGGCAAAGGCCGTCGCGTTGACGGACCTCGCACAGCGTGAATTCATTGGCGGACAAGCTGATTTCGCGATCCGCGCTCGTGTGGACGCGACTTGCTCCGAAGTCGGCCTGCACCGAAACATCTGCTGTGAATCAGACACCCTCAGCGATCTCGTGGAGCTGGTCGGTAGCGGGTTCGGCATCGCATTCTTGCCACCGGCGATCCTGGAGCACACCGATCGCGTCGTGGGCGTCAAGACCGAACCCGCCATTCCGTGGGAGCTTGTGGTCGTCACCGCCGTCGAGCGTCCGCCATCACCAGCTGCCACAGCCTTTCTTGAGATGCTTCCGGCGGCACCCTGATGGACCGCGACCTTCGTTTGAGCAGTGGCTTATCGCGGGTACACCCGTGCGTGGCCCACGCACAGATCACGCTCGAACCCCCGCTGCCGGCGGCACACGGCCCGCTGTCGATGGCCGTCCGGCGCAGCCTCACCGAACCCGCACCGCGCGACCAGCCGGCGCGCCTCGGTTCTTCCGTGCGGGACTCGGATCCCTACGGCCTGGATCTGCAACTGGCTCTGTACATGTGTTACGAGTTGCACTACCGCGGCTTCGCCGGTGTCGACCCGACCTGGGAATGGAACCCCGGGTTGCTGCAGCTGCGCGCGCAATTGGAGCGGGCCTTTTTGGCCGGGGTCCGTCGCGACGTCGGCGCCATCGACCCCGACCGGACTGCGGCGGACGAAATGGACGCGCTCTCAATCGAGTCCGTCGACGGCACCGGCCCCTCCTACTGGCTGCGCGACAACGGAACCTGGGAGCAGATGCGCGAGTACTTCGTGCACCGGTCGCTGTATCACCTCAAGGAGGGCGACCCGCATGCCTGGGCGATTCCGCGTCTCTCCGGCCAGGCCAAGGCCTCGTTCGTGGCCGTCGAATACGACGAGTACGGCGCCGGTCGCGGCGCGCGGGTGCACCAGCAGTTGTTCGCCGACCTGTTGACCGCTGCCGGACTGGATGCGACGTATCTGGGTTACCTCGACGCGGTCCCGGCCGAATCGCTTGCGGTGGTGAACCTAATGTCGATGTTCGGTCTGCACCGCTGGTTGCGCGGCGCGGCGATCGGACATTTCGCGTCGACGGAGATCACCTCGCCACCGGGTTCGCGCCGGCTGGTCGAAGCCCTTCAGCGGCTGGACGCTCCACCGGAGTGTGTGGCCTTCTACGCCGAGCACGTGGAGGCCGACGCGGTGCACGAGCAGGTGGTCCGCCACGACGTAGTAGGCGATCTGGTCGCGCGCGAGCCGCAATTGGACCGCGATGTGGTATTCGGGATCCGCGCCCACGCGATGATCGAAGACCGCCTCGGCGACGCAATGGTGGCGGCGTGGAAGTCCGGTGAGTCCTCGCTACGACGCCCGCTTTAGGTTGCGGCAGCGCCGATGGCTGGTGTCGCACAGCGGATAGTTCTTGCTGCGCTGGCACGTACACACGGCCACCATGAACCGATCGGATTCGACGACGCTACCGTCGGGCATCTCGATGTGCACCGGGCCCTCAATCAGGATCGGCCCGTTGGGGACCATTTGTACCCGAGTCATGGCTTGTCCGCCCGAATCACGACCAATTCCTCTGTGCGGCAACCACGCTGGATGCGGCCGGTGTCCTCCAACCAGCGGGCCCGCGCGGACATGACCGGGCCGAACGGGATCCATTGGGTAGCAACGACTTCGGCGTCCAGACCGGTCGAGCGCAGGGTGTCAATCGACTGTTCGACACCCGAAAGGCGGGAGTGCACAAGCAGCATCGAGCCGCCGTCGCACAGCAGGCTGGACGCCGACTCGCACATCGGGTCCAGTACCAGCCTCCCGTCGACTCCGGCGTTCCACGCCCACGCGGGCCCCGCAGCCGGCGGGATGACCTCGGTGTCTCCGGCGGGCGGGGTGGGTACGTACGGCGGATTGGACATGATGACTTCGAACGGCCCGCACTCGAGCGCACCGATCCACGACCCCTCCCGCACGTCGACGTCGACGCCGGCGTGCACGGCATTGCCTTGCGAGCACCGTACGGCGCGGGGACAGATGTCGAACGCGGTCACGCTGCCTGCACCCAGTTCGGCGGCGGCGATCGCGATGTAGCCGCTGCCGGTACACAGATCCAGAACCCGCCGTCCGGGCACCAGCCCGGTGCGTTCCATGGTGTCGACGAGCAGTTGTGAGTCCTCTTGCGGCGGGTACACCCCATCAGCGGCCAGGACATCCGTCACGGGCGGCGCCAGGTAAGCGGTCACATGGGCCCTTCCGACACGTCGCCGCGACGGTCGCGGCGTCTGGCGTTTCTATGCCCGCAAACCGCTTGGTTGAAACAAGGCCGTATCAGGCACCGGTTGGCGCGTGCGCGAATTTCTCCACGATTGTCGAGCAAAACGCCGGCAGATCCGACGGCGAGCGGCTGGAGATCAAATTCCCGTCGATGGCCACTTCCTCGTCGACGACGTTGGCGCCGGCGTTGCGCAAATCGGTGCGGATGCTCGGATACGAGGTCACCGTTCGTCCGGAAACCACCCCGGCCTCGACCAGACTCCACGGGCCGTGGCAGATGGCGGCGACCGGCTTGCCCGACTCGACGAAGTCGCGCACGAACGAAATCGCCGAATCGTCCAGGCGCAGCTTGTCCGGGTTCACCGTCCCGCCGGGCAGCACCAGCGCGTCGAAGTCGTCGACCGATACGTCGGACACCGCCCGGTCGACGGGAAACGTCCCGGCCCGCTCCAGATCGTGGTTGCGGGCCTGGATTTCACCGGTTTTCAGGGATACCAGCTCGGTCTGCGCGCCCGCCTCTTCCAGCGCCGCGCGGGGTTGTTCGAGTTCGACTTTCTCCACGCCGTCGGTGGCCAGGAACGCGACTTTCTTGCCGTGCATTTCGTGATGCGACATTGTTTCTCTCCCTTAGGGTTTGAGGACGACCTTGCTGCAGTTGTCCTGCTTGTGCTTGAACATCTCGTAGCCGTGCGGCGCCTCGTCGAGCGGCAGCCGATGGCTGATCAAAAACGTCGGGTCGATTTCGTGATTGCGGATCCGCGCGAGCAGCGGCCGCATGTAGCGCTGCACATGGCATTGGCCGGTTTTGATGGTCAACGACCGGTTCATGATCGCGCCGATCGGGAACTTGTCCATCAAGCCGCCGTAGACGCCGATGATCGAAATCGTGCCGCCGTTGCGGCAACTCATCGCCGCTTCCCGAAGGGCTTGTGGCCGTTCGGTTTCCAGACGCGCCGCCTGCTTGACGCGGTCGTAGGTGTCGACCACTGTCGAGGAGTTGCGGGCCTCCAGGCCGACGGCATCGATGCAGTGATCGGGCCCGCGGCCGGCGGTCATGTCGCGCAGCTCTTCGAGCACCGAGGTGTCGGCGAAGTTGATCGGTGTCGCTCCGACCTCCTCGGCCAGCTCCAGCCGATACGGGACACGGTCTATCGCAATGACTTTCGATGCGCCCAACAGGTAAGCGCTGAGCATCGCGAACAACCCGACGGGCCCGGCACCCCAGACGGCGACGACGTCGCCGGGGCTGATGTCGCACATCTCGGCGCCCATGTAGCCGGTCGGCAGGATGTCCGAGAGGAACAGCACCTGCTCGTCGGTGAGGTCGTCGTCGATCTTGAGCGGCCCCACGTCGGCGAACGGCACCCGGGCGTATTCGGCCTGCCCGCCGGCGAAGCCGCCCAGCATGTGCGAGTAGCCGAAAAGCCCTGCGGGAGAATGGCCCATCAGCTTCTCGGCCATCCCCGCGTTCGGGTTGGAGTTCTCGCACAGCGAATACAATTCGTGTTCGCACGCCCAACACGCACCGCACGCGATAGGAAACGGCACCACCACCCGGTCGCCGACCGCCAGGTTCGTCACCGCCTTGCCGACTTCGACGACCTCGCCCATGAATTCGTGCCCGAGGATGTCGCCGTGCTTGACCGTCGGGATGTAGCCGTCGTAGATGTGCAGGTCCGACCCGCAGATCGCGGTCGAGGTGACCTTCACGATGGCGTCGCGCTCGTTGAGGATCTCCGGGTCGGGAACCGACTGCACTTCCACGCTGTTGCGTCCCGCCCATACCGTGGCCTTCATCCGTTGTGTCCCTTCGGCTGTGCGGCCCGCTGATGCATCTGCCTGATCGCGGAGGTGCCTTCCGGCGACCCGTCCGAGCGCATGACCTGGCCGGTCTCCAGAAACTGCTTGAAGCGGCGCAGGTCGTCGTTGACCTGCTGTTCGGGCGACTCGCCGAACAACGTCGCCGCCGCTTTGCCGAGCGCACCGCCGGGTGAGCGGTAACTGATCGTCACCCGCACCTCGGTGCCCCGTCCGCCCGGAGCGGCGCTGAATTCGACGCTGCCACCGCTCTCGACGGGTGACCCCGGCACCGACTGCCAGGCGATGCGGCGGTTGGACTCGTCGTCGGTGATCTCCGCGTCGCGCATGAACGACGGCATCTTGTCCAGATCGCGCCAGAACCGGTACACCACCTCGGGTGGGCGACCCACGGTGACCGCGGCCCGCATCGTGCGGTGCCGCGATCCGTTCGCGTGCCGACCGCCGTTGCGGGTGGTGCGCAGCGCGGCGTACAGGTCGGCCGCGCCGATCGCGGCGAGCGCGGCGGCCGACGCCGCGGCGCGGCCGCGTCGCCCCCGGCTGGTGGCCGCCCCGACGCCCAGCAACGCCAGGTCCAGGGCGTCGCCGGCGACCCGGGTCCACACCAGGCGTTCCGGGCCGAACAACAAGGCGGCGGCGTGCCCGCATTCGCGCAGCCCCAGCGCCCGGATCACCGGCCGGGACCGCCCGGTGTCGTCGACGCCCGCCAACGCGGCGACCTTGCCCGGCGCCAGCACTTCGGTCAGGCCCAGGCCCAGGCTGGCACCGCCGAGGCCCTTGACCAGTGCGTCAGTCATCGTCGCCCCGCTTGGCGGCCGCCGCCCGCAGCGCGTCGAGCAGCGGTTCGGCGGCTTCCTTGAAGAACAGGTCCTGCTCGTCGCCGCCGATCTGGATCAGCGCGATGTCGGTGAACCCGGCTTCCCAGTAGGGGCGGACCGCGTCGACGATCGCGTCCAGGTCCGGCCCGCACGGGATGCTCTCCGCGACGTCCTCCGGGCGGACGAACTGCGTCGCGGCGGCGAAACCGGCCGTGGTCGGCAGGTTGGCGTTGACGTGCCAGTCGCCGCCGAACCAGCGGAACTGGTCGTGGGCGCGCTGGACGGCGGCGTCGCGGTCGGGGTCCCAGCACACCGGCACCTGTCCGATCACCCGGCCGCCGCCGGCCATGCCGGTGGCCTGACGCGCGGAGTGCCATTCGTGGACCAGGTCGCCGTTGGGCTCCACCGCGGCCAGGTGGTCCGCGAGCGTGGCGAACTTGGCGATCGACTTGGGCCCGGTCATCGACACGGCGATGCCGACCGGGACCTCGGGCAGATCCCACAGCCGCGCCGAGTCGACCTGGTAGTAGTCGCCCCGCCAATCGACCAGGCCGCCGTCGAACAAGGCCCGGATGATCTTGATCGCTTCGACCAGCATGCCCAGCCGCTGGGTGACGGCCGGCCAGCCCCGGCCGACGATGTGCTCGTTGAGGCTCTCGCCGCTGCCCAGCCCCAGCGTGAACCGGCCGTCGGCGAGGATCTGCACGGTTGCCGCCTGCTGCGCGACGACCGCCGGGTGATAGCGCATCGTCGGGCAGGTCACATACGAGTACAGATCCACCCGTTCGGTGGCGTGTGCGACCGCGCCCAGCACGGCCCAGGCATTGGGTGCGTGTCCTTGGGACACCAGCCAGGGTGAGTAGTGGTCACTGCAAACCTCGAAGTCGAAACCCCGTCGTTCAGCCGAAACCGCGTTTCGGACAAGGTCTTTGGGGCCGTTCTGCTCCGTCATCAGGGTGTAGCCAAACCGCGTCATACGACACGGGTACCCCTGGCTGGCGAGGGCAAACGGTGTAGCGGCGACCGCAAGCGCGGCGGAGCCGGGCGCCGCGGGTCGCCGCCAATGCCTATAGTCGGTCCTTCACGGCCGCGGACAGCCGCGCCCCGTCGGCCTTGCCGGCAGCGATGGCGGTGGCGGCCTTAATCACCATGCCCATCTGTTTCATGCCGGGCCGCTCGCCCATCTGCTCGGCCACCTGGGCGATCGCGGTGTCCACGACGTCGGCGAGCTCGCCTTCGGTCAGCGGCGGCGGCAGGTATTCGTCGATCACCCGCGCTTCGGCGTGCTCGTTGGCGGCCAGCTCACCGCGGCCGTTCTGGGTGTAGATCTCGGCCGCTTCGCCCCGCTTGCGCGATTCGCGGGCCAGGACCTTGATCACCTCGTCGTCGGAGAGTTCCCGCGACTCCTTGCCGGAGACCTCCTCGGTCTGGATCGCGGCCAGCAGCATGCGCAGCGTGGCGGTGCGCAACTTGTCCTGCGTCTTCATCGCCTCGGTCAAATCTGACCGCAGCCGGGATTTGAGTTCCGCCATAGCCCAGACGCTACGCGCCGATCGTTGAGAATTGCCCGAACAGGATGGGAGCCGTGATTGACGACGACGGCTCCTGCATGATCACGTTGTGAGCACGCCGCCGTACGACTACCCGGACTATCCGGAGCCGGGGTATACACCGCCTGGTTATGGTCCCCCGGGCTATCCGCCGTTCGGCTATCCACCGCCGGGCTACGGGCCACCGCCGGGCTACTCGCCGCCCCCGGGTTACGGCCCGCCGCCTCCCGGTTACGGTCCACCGCCTCCGGGGTATGGCCCGCCCCCCGGCTACGGACCGCCGCCGGGCTACCCACCGCCGCCCGGTTACCGGCCGCCACCGGCTTACGGGCCGCCACCGTTCGTCCCGGGGGCGCCCAGGCCCGGGATCATCCCGCTGCGACCGTTGAGCCTCAGCGACATCTACAACGGCGCCGCCGGCTACATCCGCGCCAATCCCAAGGCCACGCTGGGATTGACGGCGATCATCGTGGTGATCGTGCAGATCGTGGTGTTAATCGTGTCGGCCGGGCCGCTTGCAGCCGCGACCCGTCTGCGGGGCATGCCGAGCGACGAGCTGACCGCCGGTGACGTGGCCACCTGGGTGACGTCGGTGGGCGCGGGCGCGCTGGTCAGCTGGCTGGCCGGAATCCTGCTCGCCGGCATGCTCACCGTTGTCGTCGGCCGGGCGGTGTTCGGGTCGACGATCACGATCGGCGAGACCTGGGCCAAGGTTCGCGGGCGGCTGCCCGCATTGATCGGTCTGGCGGCGCTGGAAGGCGCGGGTGCGATACTGCTCATCGCCGTCGTGGTGCTGATCATCGCCGCGGTCGGCGCCGTCGGCAACGGTGCGGCGGCATTCCTCATCGGCTTTCCCCTGATACTGGCCGCGATCGCCGCGGTGGGCTACGCCTACACCGTGCTGTCATTTGCGCCGGTGCTGATAGTGCTGGAGCAGCTGACTGTTTTCGACGCCATCGGCAGGTCGTTTACGTTGGTGCGCAACAGCTTCTGGCGAGTGCTGGGCATTCGGCTGCTGACCGCCGTCGTGGTGTTTCTCGTCGCCGGCGCGATCGCAGCACCGTTCAATTTCGTCGGTCAGCTGCTGGCCGACCCAACCGGCGGCCCGGCACTGATCAGCCTGACGGTGAGCGCTATCGGGTCGGCGATCGGGCGGGTCATCACCGCTCCGTTCAACGCGGGCGTCATCGTCCTGCTCTACACCGATCGGCGGATGCGTGCCGAGGCATTCGATCTGATCCTGCAGACCGGCGCGGCGGGCGGGCCGGCAGCGGCGGCGTCCACCGACTATTTGTGGCTGACCCGGCCGGTGTGAGGACACGCTGAGCATGCCCGCTATCGACATCGACCGCGATGCCGCACATCAAGCCGCGCAACGCGAACTCGCCAAACCGATCTACCCGAAACCCTCCCTGACGCAACGCTTTCACGAATGGGTCAACGAACTGCTTTTCCGCGTGGTCGAGAAGGGATCGAGCATTCCGGGTGGCTGGTTCACCATTGCCGTGCTGCTCACCTTGCTGGCGGTCGGAGTGGTAGTCGCGGTCCGCATCGCGCGGCGCACGATGCGTACCCGCCGCGGAGCGGATTACCCGCTGTTCGAGTCCGGTCAGCTCAGCGCCGCGACTCATCGAACAACCGCGGAACGCTTTGCCGCCGAAGGTGATTGGACAATGGCGATTCGGCATCGGTTGCGCGCGGTCGCCCGCGGACTCGAGGAGAGCGGGGTGCTCGACGCGGCGCCCGGTCGGACGGCCAACGAGTTGGCCCGCGATGCGGCCTCCCGGTTACCGCAGCTGTCCACCGAGTTCAGCCAGGCCGCAACGGCTTTCAACGACGTCACCTACGGAGAACGGCCAGGGACTCCCGACGCGTACCGGTTGATCGCCGACCTCGACGACCACCTCCTGCGATCGGGTTCGGCGCTCCGATGACGACACGCTTGCGATCTTGGCGGTGGGTGTTGTTGACGCTGGCCGCGATCTGCGCGGTCGCCGCCGTCACGACTTACCTGACCGCGCCGCGCCCGGGGGGCCGGATGGACCCGGCGTCCACGGGCGCGGAGGGTGCGCATGCACTGGTCACGCTGCTGCGAGACCATGGTGTCGACGTGGTCGTCGCCGACAGCGTCGCCGACGCCGAAAACGCCATGCGCCCGGACACTGTGCTGCTGATCGCGCAGGCCCAGCACCTCACCGACGACACACTGTTGCGCCGGCTCGCTGACACTCACGGGGACCTGCTGCTCGTCGAGCCGACGTCGCGCGCCCGCGCCGTGCTGGCTCCCGACATCCGCAGCGCGGGCGCCAGCGCGCTGGACAGCAAGCCGGATTGCCCTCTGCGCGAAGCGAATCAGGCCGGATCGGTACAGTTCGGACCCACCAACACCTTCCGCGCCGCCGGCGATCGAGTGGTCATCAGCTGCTACGGCGGGGCGCTGGTCCGCTACCGCGACGGCGAACGCACGGTCACGATCGTCGGCAGTACCGACTTCATGACCAACAGTGGCCTGCCCCGGGCCGGCAACGCCGCGCTGGCGATGAACCTTGCCGGTGACCGCGGACGCCTGGTCTGGTATGCGCCGCAGCGGGCCGAGGGCCAAACTTCGGGATCGGCAACACTATTCGATCTGATCCCGGACAACGTCAACTGGATGGTCTGGCAACTGTGGCTGGCGGTCATCCTGATCGCGCTGTGGAAGGCTCGCCGGATCGGCCCGCTGGTCGCCGAGGAGCTGCCGGTGGTGGTGCGCGCCTCGGAAACCGTCGAGGGCCGCGGCCGGCTGTACCGGTCGCGGCGGGCCCGCGACGTTGCCGCGCAGGCCTTGCGCACCGCGGCATTGCAGCGGTTGCTGCCGCGGCTCGGGCTGGCCGCTGCCAGCCCGCCGCAGGACGTGGTGAACGCCATCGCGGCGCGCAGTGGAACCGACCCGGAGACGGTGCGGAATAGGCTGTTCGGACCGCCACCGGCCAGCGACGCCGACCTGGTACACCTGGCCCGGGCGCTCGACGACATCGAAAGGCAGGTCGCGCACTTATGACCGAACACGCGCGTCAGGCGTTGCTGGCGCTGCGCGCCGAGATCGCGAAGGCCGTCGTCGGGCAGGAGGCCGTGGTCAGCGGCCTGGTGATCGCGTTGTTGTGCCGCGGCCACGTGTTGCTCGAAGGCGTTCCGGGCGTGGCGAAAACGCTGCTGGTGCGTGCCCTGGCGGCAGCCCTGCAGCTCGAGTTCAAGCGGGTCCAGTTCACGCCGGACCTGATGCCCGGCGACGTCACCGGCTCACTGGTCTACGACGCGCGCACCGCCGCGTTCGTGTTCCGCGACGGCCCGGTGTTCACCAATCTCATGCTGGCCGACGAAATCAACCGCACGCCACCGAAAACGCAGGCCGCCCTGCTGGAAGCGATGGAAGAGCGTCAGGTCAGCGTCGACGGCGAGCCCCGGCCGCTGCCGGACCCGTTCATCGTCGCCGCGACCCAGAACCCGATCGAATACGAGGGCACCTACCAGTTGCCGGAGGCACAGCTCGACCGGTTCCTGCTCAAGCTGACTGTGCCGCTGCCGCCGCGTGATTCGGAGATCGCCATCCTCGGCCGGCACGCGCACGGCTTCGACCCGCGCGATCTTTCCGCGATCCAGCCGGTGGCGGGGCCGGCCGAACTGGCCGCCGGGCGTGACGCGGTACGGACAGTGTTGGCCGCCGACGAGGTCCTCGGCTACATCGTCGACATCGCCGCCGCGACCCGCAATTCGCCGGCGCTACAGCTCGGTGTGTCGCCGCGTGGCGCGACGGCGCTGCTGGCCACCGCCCGGTCGTGGGCGTGGCTGTCCGGCCGCGACTACGTCACACCGGACGATGTGAAGGCGATGGCTCGGGCCACGTTGCGGCATCGGGTGATGCTGCGCCCCGAGGCGGAACTGGAGGGCGCCACCGCCGACGGCGTTCTCGACGGAATACTGGCTTCCGTTCCGGTGCCCCGCTAGTGGTTCTGACCGGCCGCACCGGGCTGATTGCGCTGATCTGCGTTGCGCCGATCACGCTGTCGCCTTGGCCGGCAAGGTCTTTCGTCGTGCTGCTGGTGCTGCTGGCGGCGGCGGTCGCCGGCGACGTGTGGCTGGCCGCCAGCCCGCGCGCGCTGCGTTTCACGCGGGCGCCGATCAATTCGGTGCGGCTTGGCGACGAAGTGAACGCCGGTCTGCTGGTTCACAACGGCGGTCGCCGCCGGTTCCGGGGCAGGGTTCGCGACGCGTGGCCGCCCAGCGCCTGCGCCGAGCCGCGCGTGCACACCGTCGACATCGTTGCGGGGCGCGGGCAGCGCGTGGATACCCGGCTGCGCCCGGTGCGGCGAGGTGATCAGCGCTCGGCGGCGGTGACCGCGCGGTCGATCGGGCCGTTGGGGCTGGCGGGGCGGCAGAGCACGCAGCGGGTGGCCGGGCGGCTGCGGGTGCTGCCGCCGTTCCTGTCCCGCAAGCATCTGCCGTCGCGGCTGGCCAGACTGCGCGAGATCGACGGGTTGTCGCCGACGCTGACCCGCGGTCAGGGCACCGAATTCGACTCGCTGCGCGAGTATGTGGTGGGCGACGATGTCCGGTCGATCGACTGGCGGGCCACCGCCCGGCGCGCCGACGTCGTCGTGCGGACCTGGCGCCCCGAGAGGGACCGGCGCGTCGTCATCGTGCTCGACACCGGACGCACGGCCGCCGGCCGCGTCGGAGTCGACCCGACGGCCGGCGATCCGAGCGGGTGGCCCCGGCTGGACTGGTCGATGGATGCGGCGCTGCTGCTGGCCGCGCTCGCGGCACGCGCCGGCGACCATGTCGATTTTCTCGCCCACGACCGGGTGACCCGGGCGGCTCTGTTCGGCGCATCGCGGACCGAACTGCTGGCCAGGCTCGTCGATGTGATGGCGCCACTGCAGCCTGCGCTAGTTGAATCCGACTCCGCGGCAATGGTTTCGGCGATCGCACGGCGCGCGCGGCGACGCGCGCTGGTGGTTCTGCTGACCGACCTCAACGCGACCGCCCTCGAGGAGGGTTTGCTGCCAGTGCTGCCGCAGCTGGCTGCCAAGCACACAGTGATCCTTGCGGCCGTCGCCGATCCGCGGGTCGATCAGCTGGCCATCGGCCGTGCCGATGCGCCGGCGGTGTACGACGCGGCGGCGGCCGAGCGGGCCCGCAATGACCGCCGGGCGATCGCGTCGCGGCTACACCTCGGCGGTGTGGACGTGGTCGACGCGGCGCCCGCCGAACTGGCGCCGGCACTGGCGGACCGGTACTTGGCGATGAAGGCCACCGGGCGGCTGTAACCCCAACGCCGAGTGTGACTCGACGCCGGTTCAGCCCGTCGGCACAACGTCGGGAGCGTCGGCGATGTCGCCAGTCTCCCCGGCCCGGGCAGCGCGCCGGCCGAAGTAGACGATGTACGCGAGAAACGTTGCCTCGGCGGCAATTCCGATGCCGACCCGTAGAAAGGTCGGCAACGGCGACGGGGTCACCACCGCTTCGAGCACACCCGAGACTAAGAGCACCGCCACCAGCCCGACGGCTATCGTGACAATCGCACGGCCTTGCTCGGCAAGCACCTGCCCGCGCGGGCGGTCGCCAGGCGAAATCACGAACCACCCGAGCCGCATCCCCGCGGCGGCGGCCAGGAACACCGCCGTCAGCTCCAGCAGGCCGTGCGGGATCAGCAGCCCCAGCAGGATGTTTCCCTTGCCGGCCTGAAACATCAGCCCGGCAGCCACGGCGAGGTTAGCCGCGTTCTGGAACAGCACAAACGGGATGGGCAAGCCCAACACCACCGCGAACGCAATGCATTTCGCGGCCACCCACGCGTTGTTCACCCACACCTGGAGCCCGAACGCCGCGGCCGGATGCTCACTGTAGTAGGAGGCAAAGTCATGGTTCACCAATTCCTCTATGTCACTTGGTGTTCCGATGGTGGCTTGAACCTCCGGGCTGCCCGACACCCAGATCGCGATGACGGCTGTCGCGGCGAAGAACAACACTGCCGTGGCCAGCCACCAGCGCCAGGTTCGGTAGGCCACCACCGGAAAGGCGACCGTCCAGAACCGGGCGAACTCGCCGGACAGGGGTGCATGCGCGCCGGTGACCGCGGCGCGGGCCCGGGCCACCAGCGTCGAAAGCCGCCCGATCAGCACCGAATCCGACGACGCCGAGCGCAACATCGACAGGTGCGTGGACACCCGCTGGTAGAGCTCGACGAGTTCGTCGATCTCGGCGCCCGTCAGCCGGCGTCGTTGCTTCACCAGCTGTTCGAGCCTCGCCCAGGTGTTGCGGTGCGCAAGCACGAACGCGTCGACGTCCACAGCGTCAGGTTAGCGGCGATCGCAAGCTCGGCGAAGCCGAGTGCAGCGGGTCGCCGCCATGAGGCTAACTTCTGAAGTATGTCGGAGGTGGTGACCGGGGACGCGGTGGTACTCGATGTGCAAATCGCGCAGTTGCCGGTGCGTGCCGTCGGCGCGCTGATCGACATCGCGGTGATCTTCGTCGGCTACCTGCTGGGCCTGATGCTGTGGGCGGCCACGTTGACACAGTTCGACGACGCCACCACGGCGGCCATCCTGATCATCTTCACGGTGCTGGTCCTGGTCGGTTACCCGCTCATCATGGAAACGGCCGCGCGCGGCCGCTCGGTGGGCAAGATCGTGATGGGCTTGCGCGTGGTGTCCGATGACGGCGGCCCGGAACGGTTCCGCCAAGCGCTTTTTCGGGCATTGGCATCGGTGGTGGAGATCTGGATGTTGTTCGGCAGCCCGGCGGTGATGTGCAGCCTGCTTTCGCCGAAAGCCAAACGGATCGGCGACATCTTCGCCGGCACCGTCGTCATCAGCGAACGCGGCCCGAAACTCGGCCCGCCACCGGCGATGCCGCCGTCGCTGGCGTGGTGGGCCGCGTCGCTTCAGTTGTCCGGACTCAGCGCCGGGCAAGCCGAATTGGCACGCCAATTTCTTTCCCGCGCACCGCAACTGGAACCAGGCCTGCGGTATCAGATGGCGTGCCGGATTGCCGCAGACGTGCTGGCCCGGGTCGCTCCCCCGCCCCCGCCGGGAACTCCGCCGCACCTGGCGTTGGCCGCCGTGTTAGCCGAGCGGCACCGCCGCGAACTCGCCAGGTTGCGACTCAGCCCGGGGCCTCCGCCGCCGCCCTGGCCGCCACCACCGCCGTCCTGGCCGGCGCCGGGCGGGGGCGGCTTCGCGCCGCCACGGTGACCTACTGCGCCACCGTCACGGCAACAAGGATGATGTCGGCAACCAAAAGCGCCAACGCGCACAACGGAACGACGAAACCCCGCCGGCGCCGCGCCGTGAAGAACGACACGACGATGGTCACGGCCGACAGTACCGGCGCGCCGTAGAACAACACCCCAAAGCCGATCCCGTCGGGGCCGAGGTTGGGGCACTGCTTGTCACTGCAGGCGGCGGTGCTCATGACCGCGCCGAGCGTGAAGACTAGGACCACCGCCGCGGCGGGAATCGTCAACAGCGCCAGCACCCAGTTCACCCACAACCGCAGCCGGTTATCGCCGCCGGCGTCGCGCTGGACCGCTGGCTCGGTGGCGGCGTCGACCTTCACATCGTCGTTCATTCGATCAGTGCTACCCAGCCGGCCATCGCGGATAAACCTTCTTCAGGTTCAGTCCAGCTTCGCTGGCTAATGTGCAGCAGTGCGACTGGCGCGTGCACTGGACTTGTTGAACTTCTCGTTGGCCGATGTGCGCGACGGTTTGGGTCCGTACCTGTCGATCTACCTGTTGCTGACCCACCATTGGGATCAGGCCTCGATCGGGTTCGTGATGGCGGTCGGGGGAATCGCGGCGATCGTCGCTCAGACACCGGTCGGCGCGATCGTCGACCGCACTTCGGCCAAGCGGGCGCTGGTGATCGCCGGAGCGATCACGGTCACCGCAGGGGCCCTGGCGATGCCGCTGTTTCCGGGCTTTTACTCGATCTCGATACTGCAGGCAATCACCGGGATCGCCGGATCGGTGTTCGCGCCGGCGCTCGCGGCGATCACCCTGGGCGTGGTGGGTCCGCGCTTTTTCGCGCGCCGGGTCGGCCGCAACGAGTCGTTCAACCACGCCGGCAATGCCTCCGCGGCGGCGGCCACCGGCGGCCTGGCCTACTTCTTCGGCCCGGTGGTGGTGTTCTGGGTGTTGGCGGCGATGGCCCTGCTTAGCGTGGTGGCCACACTGCGGATCCCGGCCGCCGCGATCGACCACGACGTGGCCCGCGGAATGGATCACGCGCCCGGGCAGCCCCACCCACAGCCGTCGAGGCTGGCGGTATTGCTGCACAACCGGCGGTTGATGATCTTCGCCGCGGCGGTGGTGGCGTTTCATTTCGCCAACGCCGCGATGCTGCCGCTGGTCGGCCAGGTGCTGGCACTGCAGAATAAGGATCGCGGCACCGCGTTGATGGCCTCCTGCATCGTCGCGGCTCAGCTGGTGATGGTCCCGGTGGCCTACCTCGCCGGCGCCAAAGCGGACTCCTGGGGCCGCAAACCGATCTTTTTGGTCGGCTTCGCGGTGCTGACGGCCCGCGGGTTCCTGTACACGCTGTCGGACAACCCGTACTGGCTGGTGGGCGTCCAGCTGCTCGACGGGGTCGGTGCCGGCATCTTCGGGGCGCTGTTTCCCCTTGTGGTGCAAGACGTTACGCACGGCACCGGCCGATTCAACGTCAGCCTGGGAGCCATCACGACCGCCTGGGGCGTGGGCGCCGCGCTGTCGAACTTCGGCGCCGGCTGGATCGTGGTGAGCGCCGGCTACCACGCGGCGTTTCTGTCGTTGGGCGCGCTGGCCGGTGCGGGGTTCGCGCTGTATCTGATCGCGATGCCGGAAACCGGCCCGTCGGCGAAAAATTTCACAGCGGCCGTTGCATCGCGATAGTTTGCGATATATCGTCAATGCATCGGCAGCGCATCGGGCGCTGCCCTTGCAGAAACGAGACAGAACATGAATGCACCATTTCCCCCGTTCGGAGGGCCGTTCGTCGGTGGCCCCGTCGGTTTCGGCTTCGGCCCGCAGGACCGCCGGGCTCTACACGAGCAGCGCAGGCAAGCCCGTCGGCAGTTCCGCGACTTTGTCCGCGGCCACGACGCCGGGCACGACGGGCCGTTCGGCCCCGGATTCGGCCGGGGTTTCGGTCCCGGCTTCGGTCCCGGCGGTTTCGGGTTCGGGTTCGGCCCCGGTGCGCGCGGTGGGCGCCGCGGCGGTCCGGGCCGGCGTGGGCGACGCGGCGACGTCCGCGCCGCCATCCTGGTGCTGCTGGCCGAGCGCCCGATGCACGGCTACGAGATGATCCAGGAGATCGCCGAACGCAGCCAGGACCTGTGGCGGCCCAGCCCGGGCTCGGTGTACCCGACCCTGCAGCTGCTGGTCGACGAGGGGCTGATCGTCGGCTCCGAAACCGAAGGCAGCAAACGGCTTTTCGAGCTGACCGAGGAGGGCCGGGCCGCCGCCGAGAAGATCGAGACCCCGCCGTGGGACGAGATCGCCGACGGCGTCGACCCCTCGCACCTCAACCTGCGGGCCGCGGTGGGCCAGCTGTTCGGGGCGGTGGCGCAATCCGCGCACGCCGCAACGCCTGAGCAGCAGCAGCGCATCGTCGAGATCGTCAACAATGCGCGCCGCGAGATCTACACCATCCTCAGCGAGGACGAGTAGCGGTTCCCCCGCGAGCGTGCGTGAAATACGTTGCGACACCGGCGTGTCGATCGGGGACACGCACGCTCGCGGGAAAAGCGGTTAGGAGACGTCGACCCAGTCCAGCGTGCGCTGGACTGCTTTGCGCCAGCCCGCATAGGCCGCCTCGCGTTCGTCGTCGCTCCACGACGGCGACCACCGCTTGTCCTCGCGCCAGTTGGCCCGCAGCTCGTCCGGTCCGGCCCAAAAGCCGACGGCCAGACCCGCCGCGTAGGCCGCCCCGAGCGCGGTCGTCTCGGCGACCACCGGCCGCACCACGTCGACGCCCAGCACGTCAGCCTGGATCTGCATGCACAGGTCGTTGGCGGTAATACCGCCGTCGACCTTCAAAACCTCAAGGCGCACACCGGAGTCCGCCGCCATCGCGTCGACCACGTCGCGGCTCTGGTAGCAGATCGCCTCCAGGGTGGCGCGGGCCAGATGCGCGTTGGTGTTGTACCGCGACAGGCCCACGATGGCGCCGCGGGCATCGGATCGCCAGTACGGAGCGAACAATCCGGAGAACGCCGGGACGAAATACACCCCGCCGTTGTCGTCGACCTGACGGGCCAGCGCCTCGCTCTGCGCGGCGCCGCTGATGATGCCCAGTTGGTCGCGCAGCCACTGCACCGCCGAGCCGGTGACCGCGATCGAACCCTCAAGAGCGTAAACGGGTTTGGCGTCGCCGAACTGATAGCAGACTGTGGTCAGCAAGCCGTTGTCCGACCGCACGATGTCCTCGCCGGTGTTGAGCAACAAGAAATTGCCTGTGCCATAGGTGTTTTTGGCTTCCCCGGGCGCCAGGCACACTTGGCCCACCATCGCGGCGTGCTGGTCGCCGAGGATTCCGGTGATCGGCACGCCGTCCACGGTGACCCCGTACGGTTCCGGCGCGGACGACGGCGCGATCGACGGCAGCATCGTGCGCGGTATCCCGAAAAACGACAACAGCTCGTCGTCCCAGTCCAGGGTCTCCAGGTTCATCAGCATCGTGCGGCTGGCGTTGGTGACGTCGGTGACGTGCATGCCCCCGCGCGGACCGCCGGTCAGATTCCACAACAGCCAGGTGTCGGGGGTGCCGAAGACGGCGTCGCCACGTTCGGCGGCCTCGCGCACGCCGTCGACGTTCTCCAAAATCCACTGCAGTTTGCCGCCGGAGAAATAGGTCGCCGGCGGCAGGCCCGCCTTGCGCCGGATCACGTCGCCACGGCCGTCGCGGTCCAGCGCCGAGGCGATGCGGTCGGTGCGGGTGTCCTGCCAGACGATCGCGTTGTAGTATGGCCTGCCGGTACGCCGATTCCACACCAGCGTGGTTTCGCGCTGGTTCGTAATGCCCAGGGCAGCAAGATCTTTCGGGCTGAGGTTGGTGCGGTTGAGCACCGACGTCAGCACGGAGGAAGTGCGCTCCCAGATCTCGACCGGGTCGTGCTCCACCCAGCCGGAGCGCGGCAGGATCTGCTCGTGCTCGAGCTGATGGCGGCCCACCTCGGCGCCGTCGCGGTCGAAAATCATGCAGCGGGTGCTGGTGGTGCCCTGGTCGATCGAGGCGACGAATTCAGCCGACTCAGCCACGTCGTCCATGATGGCGTACATGGGCACTCGAACGTTCGACATTGCGACCATGCCGCGCGGCGGCCCGAACGCATCGTGTCTGGACCGGCGGCTGGAAACCCAGCGTCCGGAATACCTGGACCGCGACGACGTCGATGACCGCAGGCGCGCCGTGGTGCGGTCGCTGGACCGCGTCGGACGCCTGTTCGGCCATCACCAGATGTTCGCCCGGATCGCGCTCGACGAGATCGCCGACGTGCCCGATCCGAAGATTCTGGAACTGGGCTCGGGCCATGGCGGGCTGGCGCGTGCGCTGCTCGAGCAGCATCCGACCGCGCAGGTCACGGTGACCGACGTCGAACCGACGTCGGTCGCCGCGATCGCCGCCGGCGACCTGGGCAGCCACCCGCGGGCCACCGTGCGCGAGATGGACGCGACGGCCATCGACGCGCCGGACTGCTACTACGACCTCGCGGTGTTCGTGATGTCGTTTCACCATCTGCCGCCGCCGCTGGCCTCCCTGGTGTTCGCCGAAGGCACCCGGGCGGCCGACAAACTGCTGATCATCGACCTGCCGCGGCCGCCGTCGCCGCTACACCTCGTGCAGCTGGCGTCGATGCTGCCGTTGACTGTTGTGCTGCCGTTGGCGCACGACGGCTTCATCAGCTCGCTGCGCGCCTACAGCCCGTCGGCGCTGCGTGCACTGGCCGCCCATGCCGATCCCGCGATCCACGTCGACCTGCGTGGCGGTGGGCTGTTCAACCTTCCGGTGCGCCCGCGCCCGCAGATCGTGGTGGCGTCGCGCCGTTAGCCGGCGAAGGGGTCGCGCACGGTGATCCCTTCGAACTTGCGGAAGTCGCGGTCGTGGGTCCATATCGTTGAAATGCCGTGCTGACGCATCAGCGCCACCAGATGCGCATCGGGAACCAGGTTGCCCCGTGGGTTGACGGCGTCTGCGACCCGTCGATAAGCCGGCCAAAATCCGTCCATCTCGCCGACCAGTCGCACGTGCGGTTGGGAGACGAACTGTTCGATGTTGTCTGCCGCGGCGGCCGGCGTGAGTGGCGCATCGAGCAACGTCGGATGGGTGACGATGCGCAAGTATCCGAGTGCGACGGGCCATAGCAGGTAGACCAGATCCGGTCCGCCTAGGAACCGCTCGATGAGTGCTTTCGCCTTGTCATGGAAAAGGCTGGCCCGATGCGTCGCATACACCAGCACGTTTACGTCGAACGTCTCACTCACGTTCGGTCCAGAATGGCCCAGACAGCATCCTTATCGTCAAGGTCGACCCGAGGTCGCAAGTCGGCAGTGGTCCAACTGATGTCCACCGCCGGGCGAGGACTGGCTGCAAGCGCTTGCGCCAGTAGTTCCGACACCAGCTGCCCTAACGTTTTGTGCTCCTCGCGCTGACGTCGCTTCAATGCGCGGAGGATGTCGTCATCGAGGTCAATGGTGGTCCGCATACATCAGATGCTATCTATCTACGCATCTGATGTGCAACGCCAAACGCCATGTAGTCTCATTGCATGGCTCAAGGGGACAACCCCAGAGGGCGACCAGGGTTTGCCGCCGATGCTCATCGCCAGTCGGCGCTGGCTGCTACCAGCCCGTACGAACCTGATGACCAGGCATTCGCCGATGCCGTCTCGTCGTTCGGAGACGAAGCAGATCTCGGCCGGGTGTGAATTCCCCCTCATGACGATCTGGTTGCGCGGGCCGCACTGAACCGGTTGCATCGGCGGTGTGGGCGAAGAGGTCAAGCGGACCGAATACAACCACGTGCACCGTCAGGAATACCGGCGCAAGGTGCAGCTGTGTTTGGACGTATTCGAGACCATGCTGGCGCAGTCCAGTTTCGAGTTCGACCGTCCGCTGACCGGGACGGAAATCGAATGCAATCTGGTCGACGGCGACTACCAACCGGCGATGGCCAACCAAAGCGTGCTCGCGGCGATCGCCGACCCCGCCTACCAGACCGAGTTAGCCCGCTACAACATCGAATTCAATGTGCCGCCGCGGCCGTTGGCCGGCCGCACCGGGATCGAGCTGGAAGATGATGTCCGGGCGAGTTTGGACGCCGCTGAAACCAAAGCCGACGCCGAGGGCGCCCATATCGTGATGATCGGGATCCTGCCGACACTGATGCCCGAGCATCTGCGCGGCGGGTGGATGAGCGACTCGACGCGCTATGCGGCCCTGAACGACTCGGTGGTCAGCGCCCGTGGCGAGGACATCCAGATCGAAATCAGCGGCCCCGAACCGCTCAGTCTGCACTATCCGTCCATTGCACCCGAATCCGCTTGCACCAGCATGCAATTGCATCTGCAGGTGTCCCCCGCTGATTTCGCCAACAACTGGAACGCCGCGCAGGTGCTGGCCGGGCCACAGGTCGCGCTCGGCGCCAACTCGCCATACTTCTTCGGCCATCAGCTATGGGCGGAAACCCGCATCGAGTTGTTCGCGCAGGCCACCGACACTCGGCCGGACGAGTTGAAAACCCAGGGGGTACGGCCGCGGGTGTGGTTCGGCGAGCGCTGGATCACCTCGATCTTCGACCTGTTCGAAGAGAACGTCCGGTATTTCCCGTCGTTGTTGCCGCAGGTGTCCGACGAAGATCCGGTGGCCGAGTTGGCTGCCGGGCGCACTCCGCATCTGTCGGAGTTACGCCTGCACAACGGCACGGTGTATCGGTGGAACCGGCCGGTGTACGACGTCGTCGACGGCCGACCGCATTTGCGGGTGGAGAACCGGGTCCTGCCGGCGGGGCCGACGGTAGTCGACATGGTGGCCAATGCGGCGTTCTACTACGGCATGCTGCGCACCCTGTCCGAAGAAGACCGCCCGCTGTGGACCAAAATGAGTTTCGCTGTGGCAGAACACAATTTCCTGGAAGCCGCGCGACACGGCATGAACGCCCAGGTGTATTGGCCGGGCGTTGGCGAGCTGAGCGCCGACGAACTCGTGCTGCGCCAGCTGCTGCCGATGGCCGACGAGGGCCTGCGAGCCTGGGGCGTCGCCGCGGAGGTGCGCGACCGGTTCCTCGCCGTCATCGAGGGCCGCGCGAAAACCGGTCGCAACGGCGCGGCCTGGCAGGTGTCCACGGTGCGGGCCCTGCAGGAGGGCGGGATGACCCGGCCGGCTGCGCTGGCCGAAATGCTGCGGCGCTACTGCGATCACATGCATTCCAACGAGCCGGTGCATACCTGGGACTGAGCAAGGTGAATCGCTGACGAATTCGAACAACAATTCGCCACGCGAGTTATAGTCGCCCCGTGATCAGCGGCGATCCGCTGACCGGGCGCGAGGACGAACTCGCCGTTATTCGCCGCGTGCTCGGCGGCGCTGGCAATCACTCCGGTGTGGTGATTGTCGGGACCGCGGGCGTGGGCAAGACCCGGCTCGCGCGTGAGGTGCTGACCCGAGCGCAGCGCTCCGGTGAACGCACGAAGTGGATCGTCGGAACCGAGTCCGCGCGCCGGCTGCCGCTGGGCGCCTTCACTGCGTCGCTCAGCGACGGGATGTCCGATCCGCTGTCGAGCGTGCGACGCCTGGTCTACTCGTTCGTCACCCAACAGCAAAAGGGACGGGTGCTGCTCGGCGTCGACGACGCGCACCTCCTCGACGGGCTGTCTGCGCATGTGGTGCACCAGCTGGCCCAGTCCAACGGCGTGCGCCTGGTCGTCACCCTGCGTGCGGGCGGAGGCGAGCCCGATGCCGTCACGGCGCTGTGGAAGGACGGCGGGCTGGTCCGCATGGACCTCCAACCGTTGTCGGCGGCGGCCACCCGCCGAATCATCGAGACGACCCTGGGCGGGCCGGTCGATGCCCGCAGCGCTCAGCGCTTCTGGAAGCTGACCGGCGGCAACGCCCTGTTCCTGCGGCAGATGCTGAGCGATCAGGTCGCGGCCGGTCGGATACGCGAGGTGGCGGGGGTGTGGATCTGGGACGAAGACGTCGCGGTCTCGCCCAGTATCGGCGACATGGTGGGCCGGCAGTTGAGCCGGCTGACCCCCGGTTTGGCGCTGGTGGTCGACACCCTGTCGCAGTGCGAACCGCTCGCGGTCGACGTCCTGACCGACCTGGTGCGGCGCCGCGACCTCGAAGTCGCCGAGCGGATGCATCTGGTTAGCGTCGAGCGCGCCGGCAAGACGCTGATGGCCCGCCTGGCCCATCCGCTTTTCGGTGAGCTTCGCCGTGCGACCGCCGGTGAACTACACCTGTCGCGCATCCGCGGCCGGCTGGCGCAACGGCTGGCCAAGGACCCCGATCCCGACATGCATGCCACGGTCCGGCGGGCGCTGCTCACCCTGGAATCCGACGCTGCCCCGGATTCCGACCTTTTCCTGGCGTCGGCGCGACATGCCATGACCCTGCTCGACCTGGACCTCGCCGACCGGTTCGCCACCGCCGCAGCCGAAGCCGGGGCGCCCGAGGCCGCCGGTCTGCGCGCGATGAACCTGGTGCTCGCCGGGCGCGGCGCGGAAGCCGAAGACGTGCTGCGGGAGATGGACGACCATCGCTGGGCAACCGTGCGGGCGGCCAACCTGATCTGGATGCTCGGCCGGCCCCGCGACGCGGCAACCATCCTCGAACGGCTTGCCGCCACGCCCGAGTCGGCCGCGGAAGTGGCCGAGCGCACCGCGGTCGAAGCCTGTCTGGACGCGGTGCTGGCCCACTGCGAAGTTGCCGCCGAAAAGGCCCGGGCCACACTGGATTCCGGAGCAGTATCGGATTTCCATGCGATGATGGCGTCGGTCGCGCTGATCATGGCGATGGGCGCGCTGGGCGACGTAGACGACATCAGCGACGTCGCCGACGCCGCTCTGCAGCGCGCCGTGACGTCGTTCCAGGCGTCGCACATGCGGTTCTGGTTCGGCAGCGTCTATGCCCGGGCCTGCCGGTTGACCGGCCGCATCGACGAATGCGTGCGATCTGCGCAACAGATCGCCGACTCCGCCAAGGACATTCCCGGGCTGGCCTATGCCAACCTCGCATTCCTGATGGGCCAGGCCGAGCTGGTGCGCGGCGCGGTCACCAGCGCGGTGAAGCTCCTGCACGAAGCGTTGGCCGGCGTTCAAAAGCATGGTGTGACAACGGGTTTGGGGCCGGCATGCTGTTTCGCGCTCGCCGAGGCGCACGCCAAACTCGGCCAGTCGGCGGAAGCGAGCGAGGCGGCGCGCGAAGCGCGGGAGTGCGTTCCCCCTGACTACCTGTTCATGCAGACCGCGTTGTCGGTGGCGGCCGGCTGGGCGCTGGCCGCGGGCGGTTCGCTGAGCGACGCCGTGGCGACCGTACGAGCAGCCGCCATCGAAGCCCGCGAGCGTGCGCAACCAACACACGAGGTCGCCTGCCTGCAGGCCGCGGCTCAGTGGGGTGATGCCTCCGACAGCGAACGTGCGCGTCAGCTCGCAGGCACATTGTCGCTGCCGTTGGCGGATGCCGTTGCGCAGCATGCCGAATCGCTGCGGGCCGGTGACGGCGAGGGGCTGCTGGCGGCATCGGCGGCCTACCGGGCGATCGGTGACCGCGCCACCGCGGCCGACGTCGCCGCACAAGCGGCCGTCTGCTTCAACCGGACGCAGCACCGCAAGCGCGCACTCTATGCGTCGGCGCTGGCCAGGGAACTGTCCGACGCGTGCGGCGGGCTGCGCACACCCGCGCTGCGCACCCCGGTGGGGATTCCGCTGACGGGTCGCGAACGCGAAGTCATCGAATTGGTGGCCACCGGCTTGTCCAATCGCGAAATCGCCGATCGGCTGGTCATGTCGGTGCGCACCGTCGAAGGGCATGTGTACCGCGCCTGCCAGCGGGTGGGGGCCAAGTCACGGGAAGACCTCGCGGCGATACTGCAATCCGGCGCGACCCCCTGAACCGCGCGAATTCGAGTACTCCGCTACGCAATACACCCGGCCTGACGCGGGCAACGCTGTAGTCATGGTGCACGTACTACCGCGATCCGTGGCGAAGCGGGGCGCCACGCCACGACTTTCCACACACCTGCCCCGACCGCGCTATCCACGACGCGAATCCGCCTGTTTCGAGACGGCTCGAATGTGCCGCGAGATGGGTCGGCTCTGAGCGGTAGCTTGGGTTCCATGGCAGACGAAGTCATGGACTGGGACAGCGCCTATCGAGGGGAAGGCGTTTTCGAGGGTCCGCCACCGTGGAACATCAGTGAGCCGCAACCGGAGTTGGCCGCACTGATTCGTGACGGCAAGGTCCGCAGCGACGTGCTCGACGCCGGATGCGGTTACGCCGAGCTGTCGCTGGCGTTGGCGGGCGAGGGCTACACCGTGGTAGGCGTCGACCTCACGCCGACGGCCGTCGCGGCCGCCACCCAGGCCGCGGAGGAACGCGGGCTGAGCAATGCCAGTTTCGTGCAGGCCGACATCACCTCGTTGTCCGGCTACGACGGTCGCTTCAACACCGTGATCGACTCCACGTTGTTTCACTCGCTGCCGGTGGAGGGCCGCGACGGCTAACTGCGCTCGGTGCATCGAGCGGCGGCGCCCGGCGCCAACTACTACGTGCTGGTTTTCGCCAAGGGTGCCTTCCCGCCCGAGGCCGAACAGGGGCCGAACACCGTCGACGAGGACGAGCTGCGCGCGGCGGTGAGCAAGTACTGGGAGATCGACGAGATCCGGCCGGCGTTCATTCACGCGAACATCCCGCCCGCTTCCTCGGACGCGCCGTTTCAGATGCCGGACTTCCCAAAGGACGACAAGGGCCGCTCCAAGCTGCCGGCCTACCTGCTGACCGCGCACAAGGCTGACTGAGAGCTCATCTCGCCTCGAGGTATACGACACGGTCGCCAGGCTGTTGGCCGCAATAGCTTTGATCGCCCCGATCAGCGGGTTGATCCCCAGTGTCCACAGGGCTTATGTACATATACTCTTGGTAAGCTGTATGCATGCCTAAGCGGACAACGATCGAAATCGACGGGGACCTTCTAGCGCGGGCGAAACGTGCGTTGGGCCTGCCCACTACCCGCGCGACGGTCGAGGAGGCACTGCGGCAGGCCGCTGCTCAGGCGGAGTCCGCCCATGACGAAAGAGCAGCCAAGCAGCGCCAATACCTGGACAGCCTCTCTCAACGAGTCGACGTCGACGTGTTGGGCTCGGAGGAGATGTGGCGGTAAGCGGATGGATCCTCGACAGAAGCGCAGCCGTCCGTGCCGCGGATCCCGTCATTGGTGCCCAGCTTGCCGAACTCGCCGGACAGCTCGTCGTCTGCTCAGTCGGTGAGCTGGAGCAGCTCTACTCCGCCCGCTCTGCGCGCGACTACGACCAACTCCAAGCGGACCTGCACGCGAGCTTCCCTACCGTCGTCGCTCCCCCCGATCTGCTTGATCGGGCGCTGGTACTTCAGCGCGATCTCGCGCATCACCACGGAATGTGGCACCGCACGCCGATCCCGGCCCTGCTGATCGCTGAAACGGCCATCCACCATGGACTGGGCGTTGTGCATGTTGACCGTGACTATGCCCGCATCGCCGAGGTGCGACCGCTCACCGCCCGTCGCCTCGGCTAGCCGCGGTCGCTTCGGCCAACGCCTGGGCGAACGCCTCCAGTTCCTCGGTGGTGGTGTCGACGTGCGGCGAGACCCGCAGCACCGGCGCGGTCAGTTCCAACGGGGCCCGCTCCACTCCCGCTGCGGTGGTGACAATCCGCCGCTCGCGAATCAGCCAGGCCCGCACCGCATCTGGGTCGGCGCCGTCGAGCGGGGCTAGCGTGGTGATTGGGCTGGGCTCGTCGACCGCCTCGACCACCCGCCAGCCGCGCACGTCGGCCAGAGCAGTACGGGTGGCACGGCCCACTTCGGCCAGTCGTGCCCGTACCTGCGCGGGCCCCAAGGCTAGGTGCTCACCCAATGCCACCGAAAACCCCACCCGCGCAGCAACATTGGCTTCGCCGAGCTCGAGCCGACGCGCCACCGGCAGCGAGGACACCCAATCCGGCGGTGGCAGCCGCGGGCGCAGCCGCTGCATCAACTCGTCTCGTACCGCGATAGCACCGACTCCGCGCGGGCCGGCCAGCCATTTGCGCGACGACGTGTACGTCACGTCGGCGCCCACGGCGCAGTCGATCTGGCCCAGCGCCTGAGCCGCGTCGACCACCAGCGGCAGCCCCAATTCGCCGCACAGTCCCGCCATCTCGGCCAGTGGCTGCACGACACCGCGATGGCTGGCCACCGCGGTGAGGTGGACCAGGTCGGGTGGGTCGGCGGCCAGGCGCACGGCCGCCTCGTCGACCGAGGCTCTGCCGTCACCGTCGACCGGCAGTGGGCGGCGGGCGAATCCGTGTGCGGCCATCACGGCAAGGTTGGGCCCGTACTCACCCGGCAGGCAGGCCAGCGTGCGACCGCCTGGCCAGCTGCCCAGCAGCAGGTCCAGCGCGTGCAGTGAACCGGTGGTGAACACCACCTCCGCGTCGGGCATACCGGCCAGCGCCGCGACGGCGGCACGCCCGGCGTCCAACACCGGCGCGGCGGCTTCGGCCGCGACGTATCCGCCGACCTCCGCCTCGTGGCGGGCATGCCGGGCGGCGGCATCGAGCGCGGCGAAACTCTGCCGCGAGCAAGCCGCGTTGTCCAAGTGCAGCCCGGCCACCGGTGGGCGGGCGGCCCGCCAGGCGTCCGGCAAGCTCACTTGACTGCGAGTGAGAGTCCGAAATCGCCTGCCCCGTCGGTCCACCACCGAGTCCGCCGCAGTCCTGCCTGCGCCAGTTCGGCGGCCACCGCCTCGGGCCGGAACTTGCACGACACCTCGGTGAGCATCTCTTCTCCGGCGGCGAATTCGACGGTCAGGTCGAGTGCGCAGATGCGCACCCGTTGCGGACACTCGGCCCGCAGCCACATTTCCATCCGCTCTTCGTCGGCGTTCCAACGCGCAACGTGCGCAAACGCCTGCACGTCGAAATCGGCGTCCAGTTCCCGATTGATCACCGCGAGCACATTGCGATTGAAGCGGGCGGTGACACCCGCGGCGTCGTCGTAGGCGCGCACCAGTCGGCCGGTGTCCTTGACCAGGTCGGTGCCCAGCAACAGGCTGTCGCCCGGCCGTAACACCGCGGCCAGCGACGCCAGGAACTCCGCACGCGGGCCGGTGGTCAGGTTGCCGATCGTCGACCCCAAAAACACGAAGAGCCGCCGCCCGCCGCCGGGAATCTCGGCCAGATGCTCCTCGAAATCGCCGCACACAGCGGCGATTTCGATACCGGGGTATTCACGCTGGACGGCGGCCGCGGCCGAGGACAGCATGTTTGCGTCGACGTCGAACGGGACGAACCGGCGCAGCGAGCCACCGGCACGCAGCGCATCCAGCAGCATCCGAGTCTTCTCCGACGTCCCGCTGCCCAGCTCGACCAGGGTGTCGGCGCCGGCGACCGACGCTATCTCCCCGGATCGGGCCCGCAGAATCTCGGCCTCGGCGCGCGTCGGGTAGTACTCCGGCAACCGGGTGATCTGGTCGAACAGGTCGCTGCCCACCGAGTCGTAGAACCACTTGGGAGGCAAGGACTTCGGGGAACTGCGCAGACCGTCGAGCACATCGCGCCGCAACGCGTGGTAGGCGGAGTCTGCGGCCAGGTGGTTGGACAGCGTCAGCGTCATCGAAGTCCCTTCAGTGGAGTCACAGTGATTCCGTCGGGGGCGACCTCGACCAGATGGCGGTCCGGCATGTCCTCCCAGCCGGGATCGTCGTCGTACGGTTCGCTGGCCAGCACCACGCCGTCGTCGCGACGCAGCAACGACAACGTGTCACCCCACGTGGTGGCGAGAAGGCGAGACCCGTTGCCCGCCAAGAGGTTCAGTCGAGCATGCGGGTCCGTGGCACCGAGCTCCGCGACCACATCACCCAGCGCATCCACCCCGCGAGCGAAGACCAGTGCAGCCAAAACAGCGCTGTCACAGACTGATTCGGCCGCAGGAGCGGCGGGCAGCACGCGCCGGTCGACGATACCGTTGTGGGACAACAGCCACCGGCCATCAGTGAACGGCGCGGTTGCGCTGACCTCGATCGGCATGCTGACAGTCGCGGAGCGCACCGCCGCCACCACGCAATGGCTGCGCAATGCCGGCGCAACGGATTCGAACGACACATCTCCCCACAGCGGCGCGGCGCTGCGCCACCGCCGCGGCGTCGCACCGTCGAAAAACCCCACCCCCCAACCGTCGGCGTTGAGCAACCCGTGCTTTTGCCGGCGCGGCGCGTAGGACTGCGTCCGCAGGCCGTGCGGCGGGTCGAGCACCAGCGAGGACAGCGACACGTCCCGCCCCAACCAGCCCAGGTGCCTGCACATCAGACGTCCCAGACCAGGCGGACACCGGAGAAGATCTGCCGGCGAATCGGGTGATCCCAGTTACGGAAGCTGGGCCGCAGGATCCCCGGCTCCACCGCCCACGACCCGCCGCGCAGGACCCGGTAATCCCCGCCGAAGAACGGCTGCGAGTAGCGCTGGTAGATCATCGGCGTGAATCCCGGCCACGGCTGCAGCGTCGAGGTGGTCCATTCCCAGACGTCGCCGAGCATCTGCTCGACGCCGTAGGCCGACGCCCCGGCCGGATATGCACCGACCGGCGCCGGCCGCAGGGCGTCACCGCCGAGGTTGGCGTGAGCGGCCGACGGTTCCTCGGATCCCCAGGGGTAGCGGCGCCGCGCACCGGCGGCCGGATCCCACGCGCAGGCCTTCTCCCACTCGATTTCGGTGGGCAGCCGGGCACCGGCCCACGAGGCATAGGCCTCGGCCTCGAAGTAGGTGACGTGCTGGACCGGTTCGCCGGGCGGAATGTGCTCGACGTGCCCGAAACGGGTGCGTGTGCCGTCGGGGTTCCAGAACTGCGGCGCTGTCAGGCCGGCGCGCTGTCGGTGCTCCCAGCCGCGTTCCGACCACCACCGTTTGTCGGTGTAGCCGCACTCGTCGATGAACTGTCGCCATTCGCCGTTGGTGACCGGGACCCGGCCGATCCGGAACGCCGGGACATCCACGACGTGCGCGGGGCGCTCGTTGTCCAGTGAATACGGTTCGCTCGCGGCGTCGACGCCCAGCACGAACGGTCCGCCTGGCACCAGCACCGACGTCCCGGCTACATCGGGCCGGCCCGGCGGCAACTCCGCGCCCGAGCCCAACAGCGGCGCACCGGTGCGCAGGTTCAGCGCCTGCAGCATGGTCTCGTCGTGCTGGTTTTCGTGGCTGATGACCATCGCGAAGACGAAGTCCGCGTCCGGCTCGTCGGGCAGCGCGTCGAGGGCGTCGAGAGCAGCCGATCGCACTGTGCGGCAATACTTTCGGGCCTCAGTCGGCGAGAGCAGCGGCAGGTCGGCGCGGCTGGCGCGGGAGTGCAGGAAGGCGTCGTAGAGGCCGTCGACGCCGGGCGGCAGGAGCCCGGGCCGGGTCGGGTCGCCGCCGCGCAGCAGCCACAGCTCCTCCTGCTGGCCGATGTGGGCGAGGTCCCACACCAGCGGGCTCATCAGTGGGTCGTACTGGCGGTGCAACTCGGCGTCGTCGAAGTCGACCAGCCGCAGGGTGCGCTCGCGCGCACGGGCCAGACCACGGGCCAGCGTCTCGCGTGACGTCACGGGTCTCCCTGCGCCAGCCTGGTGACCGTGGGTGCGATGCCGTCGTCGATCACCCGGTCGGAAAAGTCGTCGGCGGGACAGCGGCCTTGCTCGACCGCTTGGACCAGGCGGCCCATCTCCTGGTCGAGCTGGCCGGGTGCCCGTTCGGCGGCGGCGGCCACGCAACGGTTGGCCGCGGCGTACAGCCGCCGGTCGGCTAGCCCCACCCGGGCCGCGGTGTCCCAGGCGCCGGCCACCGGTTCGACGGCTTCGGCTGCGATGTCGGCGGTATCCGGGTCGTCGAGCAACGCCACCAAGGTGAACACCACTGCGGGCCACATCGAGTCCGGAATGCTGTCGAGGTAACGGATTTCGAGCCACTGCCGTGGCCGCACCGGCGGGAACAGCGTGGTGAGGTGGTATTCCAGATCGGCCGTGGTCGGGCGGCGCCCGCCGAGCAGCGCCCGCCCGTCGGCCCAGTCGGCGAACGGCACATACTGCGTCACCGGCACCGCGTCCGGGGTGTGCACCAGCATCACCGGGGCCTTCAGCGCGTAGCGTGCCCAATCGGTTCCGGGATCGTCGCCGCTGGCGGTCAGAATGGGTCCGCAGCGCGCCGAATCCAGCTGACCCCACACCCGCTGGCGGGTGGACAGCCAACCGGAGAATTTCCCGCCCAGCAGCGGGGAATTGGCGGCGATCGCGATCATCGTAGGGCCCAGTGCGTGCGCCAGCCGCACTCGCGCACCCCATCCCGGTTGCGGCCCGGCGTCCAGGTTGACCTGAATTGATGCCGTCGACGTCATCATCGCCGCGCCCGCCACCCCGGTGTCGGTGGCGGCGAAGAACTGTTCCATGGCGGCATAGCGTGCGCCGGGGTTGATCCGGTTGGCCGGCCGCAGCGGGTCGGTGCCCAGCTGCACCAAGCCCAGGCCCGCCCCGGCGAATGCCTTGCGCAGCACCGCCTGGTCGCTGGTCATCGCCTCGATGGCCGGCGCCACGCCGTCGCTGGGCGGACCCGAAAGTTCCACGGCGCCACCGGGTTCCACGGTAACGGCACTGCCGCCGGGCATCGGCGGAAGCGACTCGAGCACGTCGGTGATTTCGTCCCAGCCGGGTCTGCGGTGCGGCTCGAGCGGGTCGTAGCAGTGCGCCTCGACCTCCAGGCCGACCCGGCCAAGCGGCGCGTCAGCCAGGCAGGTGTCGGTGATGTATTGCGCGGCGGCCGCCGAACTGGTCAGTTCACCGTCGGCGAGGCGTGTGTGATCCAGCTGCGACGCGACGGCGAAAGCCATATCCCGATCCCTCCGGGCCCCGACCGTGGTCGCGGGCCGTTGGCGTGCGCGCGGCTATCGCCACGATAACCGTTACGTTCTATCTTCCAGAGGGCACCGACATATTCCCCTTGCTCGGGCGTGTTACTGACCGAGCGCGTTTTCCATGGCTCCGGCCAGCACGTTCACCGCCGGGCCGCCGTTGCCCGACTGGCAGACCTTTGCCTGCAACAACACGTTTTCCCGCAGCCGGGTCTGGTTGAAGCAGCGCCGGTCGGTGCCACCCTCCTGCTTGGTCCACGCCGCGTCGGTGGCGCCGGGTGGGCCGCCGTCGAACGACCACACCTCGGTGGCGCCGGTGTCCAGGTGCATCGCGGTGGTCTGCCCCGAGCAGCCGGCGGTGCGGTCCACCACGCGGTGAAAGGCGCGGCCCGCAGCGTCACCCGTGGCAAAGACGCCCACCGCCTGCTTGACGAAGTGCGCCTTGTCGGTGGCCGACGTCTGGGTGATGGCGCTGTTGAACGACGCCAGGTCGGGATCGTTGTAGACCTCGGGCAACCCGATGTCGGCCCAGTTGTTGCACACCGGGTCGTCGACCCAATATCCCTGGTACGGCTCGGTGGACACCGACTCCCAACGCATCGGACCACCGACGATGTTGCCCACCGAACCCTTGCCCATCACCGCGTAGTTGACCACGCCGGGATCCGAGGGGCGGGCGGCCGCGGTCGGGGCCGCTGCAAGGGCAAGGCCGATGCCCACCGCCGCGGCAGCGGTTCGCCCCACGGGTTAGACCTTGGCCGACACGTCGATGTCGACGTTGCCCCGGGTGGCCTTGGAGTAGGGGCACACCTGGTGCGCCTGGTGCATCAGGTCGTCGGCGGCCTTCTGCTCCAGGCCGGGCAGGTAGCCGATGATCTTGCCGGTCAACCCGAAACCACCCGCGGGATCCTTGCCGAACCCGACCTCGACGGTGACGTTGGTGGCGTCGTCGAGCTTGACGTTGGACTTGCCGGCGACCAGCCGGAGCGCACCGAGGAAACAGGCCGCATACCCGGCCGAGAACAGCTGCTCGGGGTTGGTGCCGTCGCCACTGCCGCCCATCTCCTTCGGCGGCCGGGTGTCGAGGTCGATGCGACCGTCCGATGACTTCACATGACCGTCGCGGCCGCCGCCGGTTGCCGTGGACTCCGTGGTGAAAACGAGTTCGATGCTCATGGGCTCGATCATGCCAACCCTGCCCGTGAAACAGAACCTAGGGCAGCGATTCCAGCTCGAGCGCAGCCCTGGCTTCTGTTTGGCGGCATTAATTTCCGCGGCGGGCCGCTATGGGCGCGGCGGCGGAGGAGGCGCCGGCGCGGTGGTCGACGGCGACGGGCCGGGGCTCATGCCCGGTCCCATGCCCGGGCCGCCGGGCATCATCGGCATCATCGGCGGCCCGCCGGGGCCACCGGGGACGACGAACACCCACTGCCCGCTTCCGGGTGGCGGCGGACCGCCGGGGCCGAACATGCCGTGGTGGTGATGGCGGTAGTGCTGATGCCCGGCGACCGCGGCGCCGGTGAAGAAGATCGTCGCGACGATGAACACGATGCCGGCGACGATCACCACCCACGCGGCGACTTGGTAGAGCCTGCTCGGCGGTGCCGCATAAGGCGGGGGTGGTGGCGGAGGAGTGGGGGGTTCGGGTGTTTCGGTCATAGCTCGATCATGCGCCCTCGCGGCGATCGCAACCATGCACGCGATCAGAGAGTCGGGAGCCCGGCGTCCCATCGTCGGGACGCCGGGCTCGTGGTCGCGGTGCTATGGGCGGGCAGGAGCGGTGGACGGAGCAATCGACGCCGGCGGCTGCCCGGGTCCGGGGACGCCGGCGCCCGGGCCGCCCTGCGGACCGCCGGGCCCGCGTTGATGGAACATCGCGGGGTGGTGATGCCCGTGGTGGTGGCCGTGGTGACCGTGATGGCCGGCGATCCGGTAGCCGGCGAAGAAAATGGTCGTGACGATGTACAGGATGCCGGCGACAATCACGACCCAGGCCGCGAGCCGGTAGAGCCAGTACGGCTTTGCAGGTGACGCCGGCGCCGTAGCGGCGGGCGTCCGCGTGGTAGGTGTTTCAGGTGTTTCACTCATGCCTGAATGATGCGCGGGCAACGGCCAGCGCGCGCTAGGTGCCGGCTATGAAACAGCTATGAGTGCAACCCGCTCAGTCGGGCTTGAACGGGTTGACCGCAAACTGGATTACCCGATAGGGCGCCCGGGCGCGGGGATCGGCGTTATTCCACTGGCTGATGAAAACCCGCAACTCGTCCAGCGTCGAACCCGGCGAGATGTAGCCGCCGTACGGCTGGGCCAACCGGTTGTCATACGGCGGCGGCAGGCTCTCGGCCGGATCGGGCCACTCGTCGTGCTGGACCACCGTGGTCACCGGCGCGGTACCCAGCGATGTCGGGTCGTTGGCCACCCGTACTTCCATGTTTCCGTTGGTGGCGTTGAAATACGACAGCACCGCCTTGCCGTCGATCTGCGCAAAGCTCATCTCGCCCACCTGGTCGTCCCACAACGGTGTCGGCGGCTTGCCCCAACCTCCGCCCGGACCGGATGCCCAGCCCTGCCACCGGGACCGGTCACCGAAGTTCTCCGGTGTCACCCGGTACAACGTCACCGGGTGGTTGCGCTGGAAACTGTCGGCGACGATGTAAACCCAGCCGCTGGGCGACTCGGCTGACGGGATCGGATCGTAGTAGCCGCTGATCTGCGACTGGCCGCCGTCCTGGTAGGACGCGTCCCGTACCGAACCGGCTACTGTCTGCCAAAGTCCATGTGCTGGTTGGGCTTTCACCAATCGGGAGTTCTGCGGCGCCAGTTCTTTGGTGGTGGTGACCAGCAGGTAGTTCTGCCGGTTGATCTGCACGACGCCGGCCGGCAGCTGCGACGAACCCGGCGGGGTCGGATCGGCCAGCAGCGGCTGCCATACGCCCGTCACTCCGGTGTAGCGCACTCCTGCCGGGTCGTCGACGGATGCCGTGTCGACCCGCAATGCGATCGGCGAATACCAGCCACCGAACCCGACACCCTCGCCGGCGAAGCTGTCGCCGCAGACTTGGAGCACTTCGCTGGGGAATTCCATGAACTCGCACAGATCGGTGGCGCCGATTCCGTAATCGCGGGTGGGCGTACCGGTTCCGGCGGTCGGACCGATCCGGATCACCTGGCCCTCTGCCAGCGGCTGCAGGATGGGCTCGGGCATCGGCGCGGGCGGATCGGCGTAGGCACGCGAAACACTAAGCGGCGCAAGCAAACACAGAACGAGGAGCGCTAGGCGGGCGGGCGAGCTCACGCCCGGGTCACAATTCGGCGACCAGCAGCTCAGCGATCTGGATGGTGTTCAGCGCCGCGCCCTTGCGCAGATTGTCGCCGGCGACGAACAGGGCCAGACCGCGTCCGTCGGGAACCCCCGGATCGTGCCGGATCCGGCCGACCAGCGATTCGTCGACGCCGGCGGCGGCCAGCGGGGTGGGCACGTCGACCAGCTTGACGCCCGGGGCGCCGTCGAGCAGCTGGCGGGCCCGCTCGGGTGAAAGTGGTTGGGCGAACTCGGCATTGATCGACAAGCAGTGGCCGGTGAACACCGGCACCCGCACGCAGGTGCCGCTGACCAGCAGGTCGGGGATGCCCAGGATCTTGCGGCTTTCGTTGCGCAGCTTCTGGTCCTCGTCGGTCTCGCCGGAGCCGTCGTCGGCAAGCGATCCGGCCAGCGGCACCACGTTGAACGCGATCGGTGCGACGTAGGTTTTCGGCGGCGGGAACGCCAGCGCGCTGCCGTTGTGCACCAGCAGCTCGGCGCCGTCGACCACCGAGCGCACCTGCCCGGCCAGCTCCGCCACCCCCGCGACGCCGCTGCCGGAAACAGCCTGATACGTCGAGGCCACCAGGCGCACCAGCCGCGCCTCGTCGTGCAGCACCTTGAGCACCGGCATCGCGGCCATCGTCGTGCAATTCGGGTTGGCGATAATGCCTTTCGGCCGGTTACGCGCGTCGGCGAAGTTGACCTCGGAGACCACCAGCGGCACGTCGGGGTCCTTGCGCCATGCCGACGAGTTGTCGATCACCGTGACTCCGGCGGCCGCGAACCGCGGCGCGTGAACTCGCGACATCGCCCCGCCCGCGGAGAACAACGCGATGTCCAGCCCGGTCGGGTCCGCGGTTTCGGCGTCCTCGACCTCGATCTCCTGGCCGCGGAACGCCAGCTTGCGACCCTGCGAGCGGGCCGAGGCGAAAAACCGCACGCTGGTTGCCGGGAAGTCCCGGTCCTCCAGCAGCGTGCGCATAACCTGGCCCACTTGCCCGGTGGCGCCCACTACTCCGATGGCAACCATCTAGCGTCCTGTCCCGGCGTAGACGGTGGCTTCCTCGGCTCCGCCGAATCCGAACGCCTCGTGCAGCGCGAGCACGGCCTTGTCCAGCTCGGTGTCCCTGACCAGCACAGAAATCCGGATCTCCGAGGTGGAGATCAGGTCGATGTTGACGCCGACGCCGGCCAGCGCCTCGCAGAAGGTGGCGGTGACGCCGGGGTGGCTGCGCATGCCCGCGCCGACCAGCGACACCTTGCCGATGTGGTCGTCGTAGAGCACCTGGGAAAAGCCGATCTCCTCCTTGAGCGAGTCCAGCTTCTCCACCGCCGACGGCCCGCTGTCGCGCGGGCAGGTGAACGTGATGTCGGTCTTGCCGTTTTCGACCTTGGAGACGTTCTGCAACACCATGTCGATGTTGACGTCGGCGTCGGCGACGGCGCGGAACACCTTGGCCGCGTACCCCGGGATGTCCGGGATGCCGACGACGGTCACCTTGGCCTCGCTGCGGTCGTGCGCGACGCCGGTCAGGATGGGGTCTTCCATGGGCTTGTCCTTGATCGATCCGGTGACGACGGTGCCGGGCTTGTCCGAGTACGACGAGCGGACGTGCACCGGAATGTTGTAGCGGCGGGCGTATTCCACGCAGCGCAGCATCAGCACCTTCGCGCCGCAGGCCGCCAACTCGAGCATCTCCTCGAAGGTGACCGTCTCCAGCCGGCGGGCAGTGGGCACGATTCGCGGGTCCGCGGAAAAGATGCCGTCGACGTCGGTGTAGATCTCGCAGACGTCGGCGCCCAGCGCCGCGGCCAAGGCGACCGCCGTGGTGTCCGAGCCGCCGCGGCCCAGCGTGGTGACGTCCTTGGTGTCCTGGCTGACGCCCTGGAACCCGGCGACCAGAACGATCAGCCCTTCGTCGAGCGCGGTCTGCAGCCGCGCCGGGGTGACGTCGATGATCTTGGCCTTGCCGTGCGCGCCGGTCGTGATCACACCGGCCTGCGAGCCGGTGAACGAGCGGGCCTTGGCGCCCAGCGATTCGATTGCCATGGCCACGAGCGCATTGGAGATGCGCTCGCCGGCGGTCAGTAGCATGTCCAGTTCGCGTGCCGGCGGCACCGGGCACACCTGCTGGGCCAGCTCGAGCAGATCGTCGGTGGTGTCGCCCATCGCGGAGACGACCACGACGACGTCGTTGCCCTGCTTCTTGGTTTCGACGATGCGCTCGGCGACGCGGCGGATCCGTTCGGCGTCGGCCACCGACGATCCGCCGTACTTCTGCACGACGAGCGCCACTGTCGTCCTTTCCCGGGGTTTTGGTCGACAACAGAATACGTGGATGCGCTGAGCACCGTTTTGGGTGAGCGCTGCGGGCGCGGTAAAGTGTTCGACGTGCAGCGGGTGCTCCTTCTCGGACGCCGCGACGGGGTCTGATCGCAGACCGGCTTCCCGTCGCGGGTGTTCGCGATGCGCCGGTCTGAGATCCCTCTAGACACCCCGGAGCAATCACCGTGACCAGCTTTCCTCCCGACTCGCCTGACGCGTTTTCGGCCAGTCGCACCATCACCAAACCGGCCGGCGCGCCCAACCCCGGCCAGCCGGCCTGGAACACCCAGCGCGGATCGGCGATGCCGATCCACCGGTACCGCCCGTTCGCCGACGAAGTCGAACCCGTCCGGCTGACCGACCGCACCTGGCCGGACCGCGTCATCAGCACAGCGCCGATGTGGTGCGCGGTCGACCTGCGCGACGGCAACCAGGCGCTGATCGACCCGATGAGCCCGGCCCGCAAGCGCCGGATGTTCGACCTGCTGGTCCGGATGGGCTACAAGGAGATCGAGGTCGGTTTCCCGTCGGCCAGCCAGACCGATTTCGACTTCATCCGCGAGATCATCGAGCAGGACGCCATTCCCGACGACGTCACGATCCAGGTGCTGACCCAGTGCCGGCCCGAGCTGATCGAGCGCACCTTCGTGGCGTGCGAGGGCGCGCCTCGGGCGATCGTGCACTTCTACAACTCGACGTCGATCCTGCAGCGGCGCGTGGTTTTTCGCGCCGACCGGCCCGCCGTGCAGGAGATCGCGGTACAAGGCGCCCGCAAGTGCGTCGAGGAGGCGGCGAAATACCCTGGCACACAATGGCGGCTCGAGTACTCGCCTGAGTCCTACACCGGAACTGAGCTGGAGTACGCCAAGCAGGTTTGCGACGCGGTCGGCGACGTCATCGAACCCACGCCGGACAACCCGATCATCTTCAACCTGCCGGCCACAGTCGAGATGGCCACGCCCAACGTGTACGCCGACTCGATCGAGTGGATGAGCCGCAATCTGAAACGCCGCGACTCAGTGATCTTGAGCCTGCATCCGCACAACGACCGCGGAACTGCCGTCGCCGCAGCCGAATTGGGTTATCAGGCCGGCGCCGACCGGATCGAGGGCTGCCTGTTCGGCAACGGCGAACGCACCGGCAACGTCTGCCTGGTCACGCTGGGGCTGAACCTGTTTTCCCGCGGCGTCGACCCGCAGATCGACTTCTCCAACATCGACGAGATCCGTCGCACCGTGGAGTACTGCAACCAGCTGCCGGTGCACGAGCGTCACCCCTACGGCGGCGACCTGGTGTACACGGCGTTCTCCGGCAGCCACCAGGACGCCATCAACAAGGGCCTGGACCAGATGAAGGTCGACGCCGACGCCGCGGACACCGATGTCGAGGACATGCTGTGGCAGGTGCCGTATCTGCCGATCGACCCGCGCGACGTCGGCCGCACCTACGAGGCGGTGATCCGGGTCAACTCGCAGTCCGGCAAGGGCGGGGTGGCCTACATCATGAAGGCCGACCACGGGCTGGCGCTGCCGCGGCGGCTGCAGATCGAATTTTCCCAGGTCATCCAGAAGATCGCCGACGGCGAGGGCGGCGAGGTCAGCCCCAAGGAGATGTGGGATGCGTTCGCCGAGGAGTACCTGGCCCCGGTGCGGCCGCTGGAGCGGATGCGGCAGCGGGTGATCGCCTCCGAGGTGGACGGCGGCACCGACCGCATCGAGGCCGTCGTCAAGATCGACGGGACCGAGACCGAGATCAGCGGCACCGGCAACGGCCCGCTGGCGGCGTTCGTCGACGCGTTGAGCCATGTCGGCATCCATGTCCACGTTTTGGACTACTCCGAGCACGCGATGTCGGCCGGCGAGGAGGCGCAGGCCGCCGCGTATGTGGAGGCATCGATAGCCGGCCGGACGGTGTGGGGCGTGGGCATCGCCCCGTCGATCACCACCGCGTCGCTGCGTGCCGTGGTCTCGGCGGTCAACCGCGCATCCCGTTAGGAGCCGAAGATGCTGCACACGTTCTGGGACTTCTTGTGGTCGGCGATCGTGGCGTTCGCTTTCATTGCCTACCTGCTGATCCTGTTCAATATCATCGGCGACCTGTTCTGGCGTGACCACCAAACCTCGGGCCGGGTCAAGGCGCTGTGGGTGGCCTGCCTGATCCTGTTTCCGTACCTGACCGCGCTGATCTACCTGATCACCCGCGGTCAGAGCATGACCGTGCGGGCGCGGGAAGCCGCTGGGCCGTCACCGGCCCAGGAGATCGCGCATGCCAAGGAACTGCTGGACGCCGGAACCATCACCCCGGCCGAGTTCGACGCCCTGAAGGCCAAGGCGATCCGTTAGAACAGCGCGAACTGCTCGCCGACGTCGTCGGGTTCGGTAAAGTCCTCGACGCCGGTGCCGCCGACGACGGCGCCGACGCTCTCCATGAACTGCGCGTCGGAAACCATCGGGACACCGAGCTCGCGCGCCAGGTAGCCCTTGCCGTGTTCCGGCCGCGGCTCGTTGCAGACCACCAGCGAGGTGTCGAGGTCGACGGCGTCGGTGTAGGCCAGCCCGGCGTGCAGGATCCGCTCGACCAATTCCTCGTGCGTGCGGCTGCATTCGGCGGCCAGCGCCACCCGCATGCCCTGCACCAGCGGCCGGCCTCGCACGTACGGGCCCGGGTTGAGATACGGGCACGGCATCCGGGACGCCAGCATCTTCAGCGGCCGCAGCTCCTCGTGGGTGACACGGCCGTTGGGCCAGCGGCGGCGGGTGACCGGCCGCACCGGCAGCCACACGTCGCGCTCGCGTGCCCGCTCGAGCGCGGCGCCCAGCACCCGGGTGAGCACCAGCGCGTCGTCGAATGCGTCGTGTGGCCGGCGCTGCGCCACGCCCCAATGCGCGGCCAGCGTCTCCAGCCGCAGGTTGTCGACGCCAAGCACGAGCCGTCGGGCCAGCTCGACCGTGCACATGACCGAGTCGATGGGCAGTTCGGCGTCGGCGATCTCGGCCTCGGCGGCCAGGAACGAGTAGTCGAACGCGACGTTGTGCGCGACCAGCGTGCGGCCGTCGAGCACTTTGACCACGTCGTCGACGATGTCGGCGAACTGCGGCTGGTCTTCGAGCATGGCGGCGGTCAGGCCGTGGACGTGGGTGGGGCCGGGGTCGACTCCGGGGTTCAGCAGGCTGACCACGGATTGCTCGACGCGCCCGTGGGTGTCGAGGGCAAGCGCCGCAAGGCTGATGATCCGGGCGTGGCCCGGCCGGAAGCCCGAGGTTTCGACATCGATGACGGCCCAGCCGGTGCAGGGTTCATCGGCCGGCCGACCCCAGATCGTCCCCATAAAGGGAGGATGGCACGGCGGACCGACATCGCCGGTTCGCTGCGGCTCGTGTCGTGAACTTAAGTCACCGAGGCCGACCCGCAGCGCCCGGCGCAAGCGCCGCGCTCGCGATCGCCCTAAACTCCTGCGGGTGATCACCGCCCGTGGACGCTTGGCGCTGGCCGCCGGAGCCGGCGCGCGGTGGGCATCGCGGGCGACCGGCCGCGGGGCCGGCGCCATGGTCGGCGGGCTGGTCGCGATGACGCTGGACCGCTCGATCCTGCGTCAGCTGGGGTCGGGCCGGCGCACGGTGATCGTGACCGGAACCAACGGCAAGTCGACGACCACCCGGATGACCGCGGCGGCGCTCGGCACACTCGGCGTGGTGGCCACCAACGCCGAAGGCGCCAACATGGACGCCGGCCTGGTGGCCGCACTGGCGGCCCGGCGTGACGCGGGGCTGGCCGCGTTGGAGGTCGACGAGATGCACGTCCCGCACGTCGCCGATGCGGTCGAGCCCAGCGTCGTCGTCTTGCTCAACCTGTCCCGCGACCAGCTCGACCGGGTCGGCGAGATCAACGTGATCGAACGGACGCTGCGGACCGGGCTGGCCCGCCACCCCAAGACGGTGGTCGTCGCCAACTGCGACGACGTGCTGATGACGTCGGCGGCCTACGACTGCCCCGAGGTGGTGTGGGTGGCGGCCGGCGGCGGCTGGGCAGCCGACTCGGTGAGTTGCCCGCGCAGCGGCGAGGTGATCGTCCGCGACAAGGCGCACTGGTATTCCACCGGCGCGGACTTCAAGCGGCCCAGCGCGCAGTGGTGGTTCGACGACGAGATGCTCTACGGCCCGGACGGCCTGGCGCTGCCGATGCGGCTGGCGCTGCCCGGCGCGGTCAACCGGGGCAACGCCGCCCAGGCGGTGGCGGCCGCCGTCGCACTAGGCGCCGACCCGGCTTCGGCCGTCGAGGCTGTCTCGGGGGTCGCAGAGGTGGCGGGGCGGTACCGCACGGTCCAGGTGGGCGACCACGATGTCCGGGTCCTGCTGGCTAAAAACCCCGCCGGCTGGCAGGAGGCGCTGTCGATGGTCGACAAACACGCGGCGGGCGTCGTCATCGCGGTCAACGGGCAGGTGCCCGACGGCGAAGACCTGTCCTGGCTGTGGGACGTGCACTTCGAGCACTTCGAGGACACCACCGTCGTCGCGGCCGGCGAGCGGGGCACGGATCTGGCGGTACGGCTTGGGTATGCGGGGGTGCAGCACAGCCTCGTGCACGACACCGTCAGGGCCATCGCGTCGTGTCCGCCGGGGCGCGTGGAGGTCGTCGCCAACTACACGGCGTTTCTGCAGCTGCAGCGAAGGCTTGAGCGATGACCGTGCGGATCGGGCTGGTGCTGCCCGACGTGATGGGCACCTACGGCGACGGCGGCAACGCCGTGGTGCTGCGGCAGCGGCTGCGGTTGCGGGGCATCGCCGCGGAGATCGTCGAGATCACGCTGGCCGACCCGGTGCCGGAAAGTCTCGATGTGTACACGCTCGGCGGCGCGGAGGACTACGCGCAGCGGCTGGCGACCAGGCACTTGATCAAGCATCCGGGCCTGCAACGCGCGGTGGCACGCGGTGCGCCGGTGCTGGCGATCTGCGCGGCCATCCAGGTGCTGGGGCAGTGGTACGAGACGTCGGCGGGCGAGCGGGTCGACGGTGTCGGCCTGCTCGACGCGACGACCTCGCCGCAGGCCAAGCGCACGATCGGCGAGGTGGTCAGCAAGCCGCTGCTGGACGCGTTGACGCAGCCGCTGACCGGTTTCGAGAACCACCGGGGCGGGACGGTATTGGGCCCGGCCGCGAGGCCGCTCGGCGCTGTGGTTAAGGGCGCCGGCAACCGGGCCGGCGACGGGTTCGACGGCGTGGTGCAGGGCAGCGTCGTCGCGACCTACATGCACGGGCCGTGTCTGGCCCGCAATCCAGAGCTCGCCGATTACCTGCTGAGCCGGGTTGTCGGGGACTTGCCGCCGCTGGAGCTGCCCGAGGTGGAGTTGCTGCGCCGCGAACGCCTGCGCGGCTGACTTAAGTCTCGCGGTAACCCCGACGGACCAGGGCGGCGCGAACGCGCCCGATGACATCGTTTGGCGTGTCCCCGGCGATCACCCGGATAACGATCCAGCCCATCGCGTCCAGCTTGCGCAGCCGCCGTTGATCCTTCCGCCACTGCTTGGGGTCGCTGCGGTGGTGATCGCCGTCGTACTCGGCCGCGACTTTGTACTGCTCCCAACCCATGTCGAGCAGGGCAACCAGATGCCAGTTCTCGTGCACCGGTATCTGCGTGGTCGGATTGGGCAATCCGGCGTCGATCAGGAGCAGCCGTAGCCACGTCTCTTTGGGTGACGCCGCCCCGCCGTCGACCAAGGGGAGGGCTGTACGCAACCTCCGTAGACCGCGAGCACCCGGATAGCGCTTGGCCAGCAGCAACACGTCCTCCGCTGAAAACGGTGTGGCCCGCATGAGAGCGTCGAGGCGGGCGACCGCCTGACCGCGCGGTAGTTGCCGACTCAGGTCATAGGCGGTGCGCGCGACAGTGGTAACCGGCAGCCGTGCGACGTGGGTGACCTCGTCCTCCGCCAAACGTTGATTACGGGTTATCAGGCCTGCCGGCGGATTTGGGTTGCGCCAGATCAACTCGACGGGCTCGTCATCGTCGATCCACTTGGCGCCATGCAGCGCTGCGGCGGCTAGTCCGGCCAGCACTGCGCGCCTACCCGACCACAGCCACGCTGCCGTCGAACGCGTTCGAAGCGATGGGACTGCGTAATCGGCCACATAGACGTTGGGATAGATCGAGCGGCACTCGGTCCGCAATTGATATGGGCTCAGCCTCCCCTGCTGTACAGCCTCGCTGCCCACAAACACGTCGTCCATGGCCGAACGTTGTCACGCCCTACTGACACGTCCGCCGAGACTTAAACCATTGCGAGGCGCCCCGGCGTGTCGTCGCAGACGTTTAAGTGTCGGCGCAGCTAGGCCATCGCGCGGCGGCCCGTCAACGCGCGGCCCAGCGTCAGCTCGTCGGCGAATTCCAGATCCCCGCCCATCGGCAGCCCGGACGCAATCCGCGTGACGGTCAGGCCGGGGATGTCGCGCAGCATCCGCACCAGGTAGGTGGCCGTCGCCTCGCCCTCGGTGTTCGGGTCGGTGGCGATGATGACCTCCGTGATGTCGACGCCGTCGACCTGCTCACCGATTCGGTTCAGCAGCTCGCGGATCCGCAGCTGCTCGGGACCGACCCCGGACAGCGGATCCAACGCCCCGCCCAGCACGTGGTAGCGGCCGCGGAATTCGCGGGTGCGCTCGATGGCCTGGACGTCTTTGGGCTCCTCGACGACGCACACCAACGAGCCGTCGCGGCGCGGGTCGGCGCAGATCCGGCAGCGTTCGTCGTCGGAGACATTGCCGCACACCGCGCAGAACCGCACGCCGTCGCGAACCCTGCCCAGCACCGCGGTCAGCCGGTCGATGTCGGCCGGTTCGACGGACAACAGGTGGAAGGCAATGCGCTGGGCGCTCTTCGGCCCGATCCCCGGCAGCTTGCCGAGCTCGTCGATCAGATCCTGGACCGGCCCTTCAAACAAGTCAGGACCCCGGCATCCCCAACGCGCTGCCCATCCCGCCGGCCAGCGGGCCGAGCTGTTCCTGCGCCATCGTGGTGACCTGTTGGGAAGCGTCGGCCAACGCGCCGACGATCAAGTCCTGCAGGGTTTCGACATCGTCGGGGTCGACGACCTTGGGGTCGATCTTGACCGCGACCACCTCGCCGTTGCCCTTGACGGTGACCTCGACCAAACCCCCGCCGGCTTTGCCGTGGACCTCGGAGTTGGCGAGTCGCTGCTGAGCGGCCATCAGCTGTTGCTGCATCTGCTGCGCCTGCGCGAGCAACGCCGACATGTCGGGCTGGCCTCCGGGTTGCATGACAGTCCCCTTGCGTCTTGGTCTCGAGTTGGTTTCGCCTCAAGCTTTCGGGCGGTTCGAAACTTCCAGCGTAGACGGCGCCGCGCTACCGTGGCGCCGTGCGCGTACCTGTTTGCCTGCGTGTCGGGATCGCCATGACCCTTGCCGTGCTCGCTGCCGCTCCGGCACCCGCCACCGCCGCCCCCACCAGCATCGCCGGCATGATCGTGTTCCTCGACCCCGGCCACAACGGCGCCAACGACGCGTCCATCAGCCGACAGGTGCCCACCGGCCGCGGCGGCACCAAGGACTGTCAGGCCAGCGGGACCTCGACGAACAGCGGCTATCCGGAGCACACGTTCACCTGGGACACCACGCTGCGGATCCGCGCCGCGCTCAACGCGCTGGGCGCCCGCACGGCCCTGTCCCGCGGCAACGACGACGCACTCGGCCCCTGCGTCGACCAGCGCGCCGAGATGGCCAACTCGTTGCGCCCCAACGCCATCGTGTCCATCCACGCCGACGGCGGTCCTCCGACCGGTCGGGGATTCCACGTCAACTACTCGGCGCCGCCGCTCAACCAGGTTCAGGCCGGGCCGTCGGTGCAGTTCGCCCGGATCATGCGCGACCAATTACAGGCGTCGGGCATCCCGCCGGCCACCTACATCGGCCAGAACGGCCTTTATGGGCGCTCCGACCTGGCCGGGCTGAACCTCGCGCAGTATCCGGCGGTCCTCGTCGAATGCGGCAACATGAAGAACCCCGCCGACTCGGCGCTGATGGAAACCGAGGCAGGCCGGCAGAAGTACGCCGACGCCGTCGTCAAAGGAATCGCCGGGTTCCTGGGCAGCCAGGGCCGGGCGAGCTAAGCCTCGAGTTCCTTCTTCAGGTTGGCCAGCAGCTCGGACTGAATCTTCTTCAGCCCCAGCGGCGCGAACGTCTTCTCGAAGAAGCCCTTCACCCCGCCCGCGCCGGTCCACGTGGTCTTGACGGTGACGCTGGACCCCGGCCCGGCCGGAGCCACCGTCCAGTTGGTGACCATCGACGAGTTGGCGTCCTTCTCGATCACGGCGTGGCCGGCGACGTCGACGCTGGCCTGCACGTCCCGGACACGGGACTTGGTGGCCTGTAGCTTCCACTTGGCGACCGTGCCCTGCCCCTGACCGCCCTGCAGCACTTGGTAATCGCTGTAGTGCGAGGACAGGATTTTCGGGCGCACATTCCGGTAATCGGCCACCGCATTCAGCACGGCGTCGGGCGCCGCGTTGATCAAGATCGTACTGGCCGCGCTGACCTGTCCCATCAGGCAAGACTCCTTTGCTGTGGATGTACTGACACCGCGCGCCGCACGCTGCGACCGCCGCTTTCGGGGACTAGGGTATATGTGGTGCCTGTCCCCGAAGCCGCACTGGAGGTTCACCGGGCGGGCGTCGAGCGGTTGTTGGGGAGCTATCGCTCCATTCCCGCGACGGCGTCCGTCCGACTTGCCAAGCCCACCTCGAATCTGTTCCGCGCGCGGGCCAAACGCAGTGCGCCCGGGTTGGATACGTCCGGCCTGACGAACGTCATTTCGGTTGACCCCGACGCGCGCACCGCCGACGTGGCCGGCATGTGCACCTACGAAGACCTGGTCGCCGCGACGCTGCCATACGGTCTGTCGCCGCTGGTGGTCCCGCAGCTGAAGACCATCACGCTGGGCGGGGCGGTCACCGGCCTGGGTATCGAGTCGGCGTCGTTCCGCAACGGCTTGCCCCACGAGTCGGTGCTGGAGATGGACATCCTCACCGGTGCAGGCGAATTGCTCACCGTCTCGCCGCAAAAGCACCCCGATCTGTATCGGGCGTTTCCGAATTCCTATGGCACCCTTGGCTATTCGACACGGCTGCGGATCGAGCTGGAGCCGGTCAAGCCGTTCGTGGCGTTGCGGCACATCCGCTTCCGCACGCTCGCCGACATGGTGGCGGCGATGGACCGCATCATCGACACCGGCGGATACGACGGCGTGCCGGTCGACTACCTCGACGGTGTGGTGTTCGGCGCCGACGAGAGCTACCTGTGCGTCGGAGTACGGACCAGCACGCCCGGGCCGGTCAGCGACTACACCGGCCAGCACATCTACTACCGCTCGATCCAGCACGACAGCGGTGTCAAAGAAGACCGGTTGACCATCCACGACTACTTCTGGCGCTGGGACACCGACTGGTTCTGGTGCTCGCGGTCATTCGGCGCCCAGAATCCCCGCATCCGGCGCTTGTGGCCGCGGCGCTACCGGCGCAGCAGCGTCTACTGGAAGCTGGTCGCGCTGGACCAGCGGTTCAACATCGCCGACCGGATCGAAAAGCGCAACGGCCGACCGCCGCGGGAACGGGTGGTCCAAGACATCGAGGTGCCGATCGAACGGACCGAAGAGTTCTTGGCGTGGTTCCTCGACAACGTGCCGATCTCACCGGTCTGGCTGTGCCCCTTGCGGTTACGCGACCAGGACGGCTGGCCGCTGTACCCGATCCGGCCGGGCCGCACCTACGTCAACGTCGGCTTCTGGTCGTCGGTGCCGGTCGGTGCCACCGAGGGCGCGACGAACCGGTTGATCGAGGCCAAGGTGAGCAAACTCGACGGCCACAAGTCGCTGTACTCGGATTCGTATTACACCCGCGAGGAGTTCGACGAACTCTACGGCGGCGAGGCCTACAAAACGGTAAAGAAAACCTATGACCCGGATTCGCGTCTTCTCGACCTCTACGCAAAGGCGGTGCAACGGCGATGACGACGATCAAAGAGACTAGGGCACACGCTTCGGCCAGCGGCAAGCTGAGCCTGGCCGAGATCTTGGCGATTTTCACCGAAGGCGGTCAGCAGCCGCTGAAGTTCACTGCCTACGACGGCAGCAGCGCCGGTCCCGACGACGCCGTGCTGGGCCTGGATCTGCTGACGCCGCGCGGCACGACGTATCTGGCCACCGCGCCCGGTGAGCTCGGGTTGGCCCGCGCCTACATCTCGGGCGATCTGGAGGCGCGCGGCGTCCATCCGGGCGACCCGTATCCGCTGCTGAAGGCGCTGGCCGACAAGCTCGACTTCAAACGGCCGTCGCCGCTGGTTCTGGCCAACATCGTCCGTTCGATCGGGTTGGAGCGGCTGGTGCCGATCCCGCCGCCGCCGCAGGAGGCGCTACCGCGCTGGCGTCGGCTCGCGGAAGGATTGCGGCACAGCAAGACTCGCGACGCGGAGGCCATCCATCACCACTACGACGTCTCCAACACCTTTTACGAATGGGTGCTCGGCCCGTCGATGACCTACACCTGCGCGGTCTACCCCGACGCCGACGCCACGCTGGAGGAAGCGCAGGACAACAAGTATCGGCTGGTCTTCGAGAAGCTGCGCCTGCAGCCGGGCGATCGGTTGCTCGACGTCGGCTGCGGCTGGGGCGGCATGGTTCGCTACGCCGCCCGCCGCGGGGTCCGCGCCATCGGCGCCACGCTGTCTGCCGAGCAGGCGAAGTGGGCGCAAAACAAGATCCAGGAAGAGGGCCTTTCCGACCTGGCCGAGGTGCGCCACTCCGACTACCGCGACGTCCGCGAAACCGGCTTCGACGCGGTGTCGTCGATCGGGCTGACCGAGCACATCGGCGTCAAGAACTACCCGGCGTATTTCGGCTTCCTCAAGTCGAAGCTGCGCACCCGCGGCCTGCTGCTCAACCACTGCATCACCCGACACGACAACCGGTCGATGTTCCGGGCCGGCGGCTTCACCGACCGCTACGTGTTCCCGGACGGCGAGCTGACCGGTTCGGGCCGCATCATCACCGAAATCCAAGACATCGGTTTCGAGGTGCTGCACGAGGAGAACTTCCGGCACCACTACGCGATGACGCTGCGCGACTGGTGTGCAAACCTGGTGGCGCACTGGGACGAAGCCGTCGACGAGGTGGGACTGGCGACCGCCAAGATCTGGGGCCTGTACATGGCTGCCTCGCGAGTTGGCTTCGAGTACAACAAGATTCAGCTGCACCATGTGCTGGCCAGCAAAGTCGATGCCCGCGGCAACGACGACCTGCCGCTGCGCCCCTGGTGGAAGCCGTAGCGGCTAGCCGTTTTCGATTCGGCGGGCGCCTAATTCGTTCTGCAGTAATTCCAGCGCTGCCTCTTCGGGGTCGCGCCGCGGTGCCGACACGTCGTCTTGGCCCGCCTCAGCCAGCATGCTGTCTTCTTCGCTGGCCGCCGCGGCGGGCGGATCGCTGAGCGTCGGCGTACCGGGCTCGCAGCGCACCCGCCAGTCGACGCCCAGCGCGTCTTTGAGCGCCTCGGCGATGACGTCGGCGTTGCGTTGTTCGCACAGTCGCCTGGCCAGCGGCGCCGACTCGTGCGTCAGCACCAACGTGTTGCCCTCGACCGCGCGTACCGTCGCCCCGGCCAGCATCACCTCGGTGGTGCGGCTGCGCTGACGGACCTTGTCGCGCACCGTCGGCCACAGGGTTCGCACCGCGGCCGCGTTCGGTTCGCCCGCGCCGGGGGCCGGCGCCGGCGGCGGCGCCGGTTCAGGTGTCGGATCACGCTGCGGCTCGGCGGGTTTCGGCTGCGCTTGCGGGCGTTTGGGCTGCGCCGGGATCGACATGTCCAGCCGGGTCTCGATCCGCTCGACCCGCTGCAGCAGCGCCGATTCAGTGTCGCTGGCCGACGGCAGCAGCAGCCGCGCGCAGATGACTTCCAGCAGCAGCCGGGGCGCCGTCGCACCGCGCATCTCGCCCAGGCCGGCCTGGACCACCTCGGCGTAGCGGGTCAGCGTCGCGGCGCCAAGCCGGGCCGACTGGTCGCGCATCCGATCGAGCACGTCTTCCGGCGCGTCGACCACACCGCGTGCCGCGGCATCCGGAACCGCTTGCAGCACAAGCAGATCGCGGAACCGCTCCAGTAGGTCGGTGGCGAATCGGCGGGGATCGTGCCCGGCATCGATCACCGATTCGACCGCCCCGAACAACGCCGCGGCGTCCCCGGCAGCGAGGGCGTCGACGGCGTCGTCGATCAGCGCGACATCGGTGGCGCCGAGCAGCCCCAGCGCCCGCTGGTAGCCGACATGATTCCCATCGGCGCCGGCCAGCAGCTGGTCGAGCACCGAGAGCGTGTCGCGCGGGGAACCGCCGCCGGCGCGAATCACCAACGGGTACACCGCCTCGTCGACGGCGACACCTTCTTGCTCGCAGATGCGCTCGAGCAGCGACCGCATGGTGCGCGGCGGCAGCAGCCGGAACGGATAGTGATGGGTGCGCGAGCGGATGGTCGGCAACACCTTCTCCGGCTCGGTGGTGGCGAACACGAAGATCAGATGCTCCGGCGGCTCCTCGACGATCTTGAGCAGCGCGTTGAATCCCGCGGTGGTCACCATGTGCGCCTCGTCGACGATGAACACCCGGTAGCGCGACTGGGCCGGCGCGTAGAACGCCCGGTCCCGCAACTCGCGGGTGTCGTCCACACCGCCGTGGCTGGCGGCGTCGAGTTCGACGACGTCGATGCTGCCCGGCCCGTTGGGTGCCAGTGCCACGCAGGACTCGCACACGCCGCAGGGCGTGGCCGTCGGACCTTCCGCGCAGTTCAGCGACCGGGCCAGGATGCGCGCCGACGACGTCTTGCCGCAGCCGCGCGGACCGGAGAACAGATACGCGTGGTTGATCCGGCCCGCCGCCAGCGCGGTGGACAGCGGCTCGGTGACGTGCTCCTGCCCCACCACCTCGGCAAAGGTCGCCGGTCGGTACTTGCGGTAGAGGGCCACGGTCAGCAGGTTACCGACGCGGTCCGACGCCGGCGCGGTCCAGCAGCGACTCGGTGGCCGCCAGCAGCGCACAGGTCGCCAGCCCGTCGATCGCGTTCCGCAGGTCCGGCAGCGACGGGAATGTCGGCGCGATCCGGATGTTCTTGTCGTCCGGGTCTTTTCGGTACGGGAACGACGCCCCCGCTTCCGTCACCGCGATACCGGCGTCCTTGGCCAGCGCGACAGTGCGCCGCGCCGTGCCGGGCAACACGTCGAGGCTGACGAAGTAGCCGCCCTTGGGCTCGGTCCACGACGCGATCTTGGAATCGCCCAGCCGCTTCTCCAGGATCTCTTGCACCAGCGCGAATTTCGGCGCCAGGATCTGCTGGTGGCGCAGCATCTGCAGGCGCACTCCGTCGGCGTCGCCGAAGAAGCGCAGGTGCCGCAGCTGGTTGACCTTGTCCGGGCCGATCGACTTCTTGCCGGCGTACTGCAGATACCAGGCGATGTTGCCCAGCGATCCGCCGAAGAAGCTGACCCCCGCGCCGGCGAAGGTGATCTTCGACGTCGACGCGAAGACGTACGGCCGGTTCGGGTTGCCAGCGGCGGCGGCCAGCCCGAGCACGTCGACCTGGCGGACGAAGTCCAGCGTCAGGGTGTGCACGGCGTAGGCGTTGTCCCAGAACAGGCGGAAATCGTTTGCCGCCGTGCGCATTTGGACCAGCCGACGAACCGTTTCCCAGGAGTAGGTCACGCCCGTGGGGTTGGCGAACACCGGCACCGCCCACAGCCCTTTGATCGCCGGGTCGACGGCGACAAGTTCCTCGATCAGGTCAACGTCGGGCCCGTCGTCGCGCATCGGGATCGGGATCATCTCGATGCCCATCGTCTCGGTGATCGCGAAATGCCGGTCGTAGCCGGGCACGGGACAGAGGAACTTGACGGCGGGCTCCTGAATCCACGGCCGCGGGGAGTCCACACCGCCGTGCAGCATCGAGAACACGATCACGTCGTGCATGAACTCGAGGCTGGCGTTGTTGCCGGCGATCAGGTTGGGCACCGGGATGCCGAGCAGCTCGCCGAAGATGGCCCGCAGTTCGGGCAGACCGTGCAGGCCGCCGTAGTTGCGGGTGTCGGTGCCTTCCTCGTCGCGGTAGTTGTCGCCGGGCAGGGAAAGCAACGCGTTGGACAGGTCGAGCTGCTCGGGCGCCGGCTTGCCGCGGGTGAGGTCGAGGCTCAGCTTCATCGCCTGCAGTTCGGCGTAGTCCTGCTGGTGGCGCGCGTGCTGGGCCGCGAGTTCCTCACGGCCGAGTGAATGAAACGACACCATGCGCCTTTCACCGTCAACGCCGTGGAATGTGGGGGGACCCCGCGCACCCGCTAGAGCCCGTTGACCCTTGCTGCCTTCCGGCCCTGGGGGAGTTCACAGGATAAACGCCGCGCGGGGTCCACGGCGAGTCTAGTACCTGGGTTGGGCGAACCTGCCTCGGCTACCATGGCCGACGGAGGATTCGCCTAGTGGCCTATGGCGCTCGCCTGGAACGCGGGTTGGGTTAATAGCCCTCGCGGGTTCAAATCCCGCATCCTCCGCACTCGGTCCGCGGCGCGGCCAGGCACGATAGTCGCAGTCTGGTCGCCCCGGACCTCAGCTTGAGGAGGGGTATGGGCCGCACGGCCGCCACGCTCTGGCACGCGTTGTTCTCGCTTGCTGCCTTTGTCCTCTATTTCTTCTTCGTGTTGCCGCGCTGGCCTGAGCTGATGGGCGACACCTCGCACGCGTTGGGCACGACGCTGCGCATCGTCGCCGGCGTGGTGGTCGCGCTGGCCGCATTGCCGGTGGTGTTCACCCTGTTGCGAACCCGCAAGCCCGAATTCGGGACCCCGCAACTGGCGTTGAACCTGCGCACCTGGTCGATCGTGGCGCACGTGCTGGCGGGTGCGCTGATTGTCGGCACCGCAATCAGCGAAATCTGGCTGAGCCTCGACAACGTCGGGCAATGGTTGTTCGGGATCTACGGCGCCGCCGCAGCGATCGCGGTGTTGGGAATTGCCGCGTTCTACCTGTCGTTCGTCGCCGAATTGCCGCCGCCACCGCCGAAACCGATCAAGCCCAAGAAGCCGCGGCGACGCCTGCGTCGCAAGCGCAAGGAAGAAAAAGAAGAAGCGGAGACGGCCGAGACCGACAAGGCCGAGGAGACCGAGACCGTCGAGGAGACCGAAGGAGAAGAATCGGCCGAGGCCGCCACGGCCGAAGCCGGCGAACGCGAGTCGACGGCGCAGGAACCAGAGCCCGCCGCCGAGGAGTTGCCCGCCGCCGAGGACACCGTGGCAGCCGAGGAACCCCGGGGTGGACTGCGTAACCGCCGCCCGAGCGGTAAGTCGTCGCGTCGGCGCAGACGCTCACGCGGCGGAGTAGCCGTCGAAGATAAGTAGGGCTATCGAACTCGCCTGCACTTTCATATGCTGAGCGAGTGCCCAACACGCCGGGCCTAGGTACCGGGGATGTTCTGCAGCTTAGGTGCGAGGTCGGGGCAGTAGAAGCTGATGGCGGAGCCCAGGAATTGGTATGTCTGCACCTGGGTGGTGCCCCGCGGCAGGTTGTGCGAAAGGAATCGGGCAGACGCGGCAGCGTCGGGGTCGACACCGTCGCCGAGCCGTCGGCACGCGATCTTGGCGATATACGGGTTGTAGTCGTGCGGACCGTAAATGCCGTACCCGTTGATCTGGTAATTGAAGTCCGTGTCGGGGTCGGCATGTGCCGGCGCTGCCAGGCCGATCGCGACGGCAATGGCGACTGGGGCAAGCCTCGCTACCTTCATGGGCTGGATGCTACCGCTCATCAGCCGACCGCGTTCGGCCTCTGCGCCACCAATTCGACAGTTCCACCAGCGCATCGAGTCGCCTCCCTACCCGGTTTCCGTGTATCGCAACTTCCGATTAGAGTAGCTAAGGTTACACACAAGCTAATTAGTTGCGGTTCTTCGCCCCCGTTAAGGATGGAAGCAGCCATGACACTGTCCGAGCCGTTGCGCACCAGAGGGTAACGAGGTTATCGATGTTTGCGCTTCTCAAACGCACTTGGCTGCCGCTGGTGGTCGCGGCGGTTGTCGCAGTCGGTGTGTTCGCGGTGTATCGGGTTCACGGGTACTTCGGCGCGGGCAATGCGGGCGGCAATTCCGTAAAGTACGAAGACACCAAGCCGTTCAACCCCAAAGTGGTGATCTACGAGATCTGGGGCCAAAACGGGGCCATGGCCGACATCAATTACCTGGACCTCAACGCCACGCCGCAGCGCGTCGACGGTGCGTCACTGCCGTGGTCGTTGAAGCTGTCGACGACCGACCCCGCGGTGAGCCCCAACATTGTGGCTCAGGGCGACGGTGACACGATCGGCTGCCGAATCAGCGTCGACGGCGTCGTCAAAGACGAAAGGATCTCGAACGGCGTGAACGCCCAGACCTTCTGCTTGGTGAAATCCGGATGAGCATCTACCCCCCGAGCGACACACCCACCGACGTCATGCCGGTACCGGTCCAGGCGGTCCGCGAGCGGCTGCCGCGCTGGATTCGCCGACTGGCAGTACCGATCATCATCGCGTGGGTGGCGATCACCGTCATCCTGAATGTCGTTGTCCCGCAACTGGATGTCGTCGGCCAGATGCGCACGGTGTCGATGAGCCCCAAAGACGCGCCGTCGATGATCGCGATGAAGCGCGTCGGTCAGGTGTTCCACGAATTCAAGTCCGACAGCTCGGCCATGATCGTGCTGGAGGGCGACCAACCGCTCGGAGACGCGGCACACAACTACTACAACGACCTGATCAAGAAGTTCCGGGCGGACACCAAGCACGTCGAGAACGTCCAGGACTTCTGGAGCGACCCGCTGACCGCGGCCGGATCGCAAAGCCCCGACGGCAAAGCCGCTTACGTCCAGGTGTATCTCGCCGGTAACCAGGGCGAGAGTCTGGCCAACGAGTCCGTCGAGGCCGTCCAGGACATTCTCAAGCACAACCCGCCACCGCCTGGCATACACGTCTACGCGACCGGCGCGGCCCCGCTTCTGGCCGATCAGCACCTCGCCGGCGACCGCAGCCTGAAGCTCATCACCGGGCTCACCTTCCTGGTGATCATCGTCATGCTGCTGTTCGTCTACCGGTCGGTCATCACGGTATTGCTGGTGATGGCGATGGTCTTTCTGGAGCTGGCCGCCGCCCGCGGTGTGGTCGCATTTTTGGGCTACCACAACATCATTGGGCTGTCGACGTTCGCGGTCAACCTGCTGGTGATGCTGGCGATTGCGGCGGCGACGGACTATGCGATCTTCTTGTTCGGCCGGTATCAGGAGGCCCGCACCAACGGCGAGGATCGCGAGTCGGCGTTCTACACGATGTACCGCGGGACGGGCCATGTGATCCTCGGCTCGGGCCTGACGATCGCCGGCGCAACCTTCTGCCTGCGCTTCACCCGGCTGCCGTATTTCCAGAGTCTCGGTGTCCCGTTGGCGATCGGCATGCTCGTCGTGGTGTTCGCCGCGCTGACCCTGGGCGCGGGTGTCGTAGCGGTGGCAAGCCATTTCGGCTTACTGGAGCCAAGGCGAGCGATGCGGATCCGCGGCTGGCGGAAGATCGGCGCGGCGGTGGTGCGCTGGCCGGGGCCCGTCCTGGCCGCCACCGTGGCGATCGCGCTCGTCGGCCTGATCACTCTGCCGAGTTACCGGCCCGGCTACGACAACCGCAATTACATGCCGTCCGACATTCCGGCGAATGTCGGATATGCCGCCGCGGACCGGCACTTCTCACAGGCCCGGATGAACCCGGAATTGCTGCTCATCGAAACCGACCACGATATGCGTAATCCCGCGGATTTCCTGGTGATCGACAAAGTGGCCAAGGCGGTCTTCCGGACGTCCGGAATCGGGCGTGTGCAGGCAATTACCAGACCGCAGGGCACCCCGATCAATCATTCGACCATCCCCTTCATGATCAGCATGCAGGGCACCACCCAGCAACTGAACATGAAATACATGCTCGACCGCATGGACGACATGCTGGTGCAGGCCGATGAAATGCAGAAGACCATCAACAACATGGAAAAGATGCTCGACATCACCAGGCAGATGGCGGACACCACACACAGCATGGTCGGCAAGATGCACGAGATGGAGGGCCACATCCAGGACCTGCGGCAGAACATGGCGGACTTCGAAGATATGTGGCGGCCCATCCGCAGCTACTTCTATTGGGAGAAGCACTGCTACGACATCCCGATCTGCTGGTCGCTGCGGTCGGTTTTCGACGCTCTCGACGGCGTCGACATCATGACCGACGACATCCAGAACCTGATGCCGGACATGGACCGGCTGGACACCTTGATGCCGCAGATGCTCACGATCATGCCGCCGATGATCGCCACTATGCAGACGATGAAGACCATGATGCTGACCATGCAGCAGACCATGGGCGGGCTGCAGCATCAGATGCAGGCGATGATGGACAACCAGTCGGCGATGGGTCACGCGTTCGACGATGCGAAAAACGACGATTCGTTCTATCTGCCCCCGGAGGCCTTCGACAACCCCGATTTCAAGCGCGGCCTGAAGATGTTCTTATCGCCGGACGGCCATGCGGTCCGGATGATCATCTCGCACGAGGGCGATCCCGCGTCGCCCGAAGGCATTTCGCACGTCGAGCCGATCAAACACGCCGTCCACGAGGCCATCAAGGGCACCCCGTTGGAGGGCTCCAAGGTCTACCTGGGTGGCACAGCAGCCATCTACAAAGACATGTCCACCGGGTCCATGTATGACTTGCTGATCGCCGGAATTGCCGCGCTGTGCCTGATTTTCATCGTGATGCTGGTGATCACCCGAAGTATCATCGGCGCCGCCGTCATCGTTGGCACCGTGCTGCTGTCGCTGGGCAGTGCGTTCGGGCTGTCGGTGCTGATCTGGCAACACATCGTCGGGCTCGACGTGCACTGGATGGTGCTGGCGATGTCGGTGATCATCCTGCTGGCGGTCGGTTCGGACTACAACCTGCTGTTGGTGGCGCGGTTCAAGGAAGAAATCCACGCCGGACTGAAGACCGGCATCATCCGGTCGATGGGCGGCAGCGGTTCGGTCGTCACGTCGGCGGGTCTGGTGTTCGCGTTCACGATGATGGCGATGGTCGTCAGCGACCTGCGCGTCATCGGGCAGGTCGGCACGACGATCGGGCTGGGTCTGCTGTTCGACACGCTGATCGTGCGCTCGTTCATGACGCCGGCAATCGCCGCGCTGCTCGGCCGCTGGTTCTGGTGGCCGCAGAAGGTGCGCCCACGGCCGGCCAGCGCCTTGCTTCGGCCGTACCCGCCGCGACCAGTGGTGCGCGAGTTGCTGACGAGCGATTCCCGCTGACGGATCCTAGGTTGCGCTTTTGCCAGAGTGCCTGAAAAGCACACGGCGTGCGTTATCCTCTGGCCGTGGCGCAACTTAATTTTCAGCGCGCCCGGACGGAAGAGAAGAAACGGCAGCGGGCGGCGGCGCTCGTCGAGGCCGCTCGCTCGCTGGCATTGGAGGTCGGCGTCGCGTCCGTGACGTTGACCGAAATAGCCAGCCGCGCCGGGATCCACTATTCGGCGGTGCGCCGCTACTTCACTTCGCACAAGGAGGTGCTGCTGCACCTCGCCGCCGAAGGCTGGGTTCGGTGGTCGGACACCGTGTGTGAGGGTCTGCGGCAGCCCGGGCCGATGTCGCCATCGCGCGTCGCTGAAACATTGGCCACGGGGCTGGCCGCCGACCCGCTGTTTTGCGATCTACTGGCCAACCTGCATCTTCACCTCGAGCATGAAGTGGATCTCGACCGGGTGATCGAGGTCAGGAAAGCCAGTAATGCCGCGGTGATCGCGCTCGCGGATGCCATCGAGCAGGCCTTGCCGACGTTGGGACGCACCGGTGCCTTCGACGTGCTACTTGCCGCTTACTCACTGGCGGCACCGCTGTGGCAGATCGCTCATCCGCCGGAGGGGCTCAGGGAGGCCTACGCCGAGGAAGTGGACGTCCCACCCGACTGGAACATCGACTTCGCGTCGTCGCTGACCCGGTTACTCACCGCGACGTGTCTGGGGCTCGTCGCCCAAGCGGACTAGGAGCGCCGGTTTACCAGTCCCACACCGACATGTCGCCGGGCGGGTACTCCGCGCAGTGGTCGGTTTCCTTGGCGACGACCCCCTTGTTGTTGAAGAAGATCTTGAAGTTGTTGACCCAGGACAGCGTCATCGGGTCTCGCTGATCGTCGTACAAGTGCTCCGAGTAGTCCCGGCGCTCCGCGGGCGACAACGAGAAAAACCAATGTGCCTTGTCTTGCACGGTCTGGTGGAAATTCTGGTGATTGTGGTAGTCGTTCATGTACCGCTCGTAGTACACGGGCGCGTAATCCCTTGCCGCCGCGAGTATTTGCTCAGCGGTGCAGGTGGTGTTGATCATCCGCCGCGGGATCGGGTAGTCCTCGGTGGAGTCGGCGCGGGCGGTGCCGGCGAACGCTGTTGCCGCGGCGCCCAGGGCAAGGGCTGCGACACCGGCGCGGACACCAGGGCTCAGGCGAGAAAGACGCATGCGGCTACTATAACGCTCTTGTCACGGCCATGGTTAGTCGTTCTTACGATTGGTTATCCCGGTTTGCATGCCCGCCACACCCAGGCCGTATGTGAGCATTTAGCAATGAGAGTCAGTCGCATCCTCGGGGCCGTGGTGGCGATGGCGGGATGGGCCGCCGTCATCGAGATTCCGTGCGCTTCCGCCGACCCGCCCTGCCCCGACGTCGAGGTGGTGTTCGCTCGCGGCACCGGCGAACCACCTGGGCCCGGCGGGGTCGGTCAAGCGTTCGTCGACTCGCTCAGCTCGCACCTACCGGGGCGGTCCGTTACGGTCTATCCGGTCAACTATCCCGCGACCCCCAACTACGCCGAGAGCGCCGCAGAAGGCGCCGACGACGCGAGCGCCCATATCCGCGACACGGTGGCCGCCTGCCCGAATACCAAGACCGTGCTCGGCGGCTACTCGCAGGGCGCCGGAGTGGCCACGTCGGCCACCGGGAAGATCCCGCCTCCGACGGCCGACCATGTGGCCGCGGTAGTCCTGTTCGGCCGGCCTGCCAGCACCTACGCCAGCAACTCGTGGGGCGGTCCGCTGCCGGTGATCAGCCCGGCCTACCAGCCGAAAACAATGGACTTCTGCGTTCCCGACGATTCCATCTGCTCCGAGGGCAACAATCCGATTGCGCACGTATCCTACGTGGGGTCGGACCTGATCGATCAGGCCGCGGTATTTGCTGCGGAGCGGCTATGACCAACGATGACCAGTCCACCACCACGCTGGAGGACCTGCGGGGCGATCTGGCGCAGCGCTACAAGTGGACACCCACCGGCGGGAGCTCGGTCGACCCCGCCGTCGTCGACGCCGACTGGGCAGCCCTGGACCGCGACGGCTACGTCGTGTGGGAAAACCTGCTCAGCCCCGGGGAATGCAAACAGATCCGCGAGGTGGTGCGCCCGTGGCTGGGCCACACCGGGCGCAACTCGTTCGAGGGCCGTCGCACCCAGCGCATCTACAGCGTGCTGAGCAGGACGCGGGTGTGCGACCGGCTGGTCGACCATCCGCGGGTGCTGGCGGTGCTCGATCGGTTGCTGATGCCCAACTACCTGCTCTCGGCGGCGCAGGCCATCAATATTCAGCCCGGCGAGTCGGCGCAACTGCTGCACCACGACGACGGGTTCTATCCCGTTCCGCGCCCGCGGGCGCCGTTGGCCGCCGCGACCATCTGGGCCATCGACGACTTCACCGCCGACAACGGCGCTACCGTGCTGGTCCCGGGCAGCCATCGCTGGGGCAAGCGCCGGCCCGGCCCCGACGACCCCACGATGCCCGTCGTGATGCCCGCCGGCTCGTGCGTCTTTTTCGTCGGCACCCTGTGGCACGGTGGCGGCGCCAACACCAGCAGCGGCGACCGCCTTGCGATCACCGCCCAGTACTGCCAGCCGTGGCTGCGGCCGATGGAGGCCTACCTGCTCTCGGTCCCGCGCGAGATAGCCCGAACGGTGTCCGACGACATTCGCCGCATGCTCGGCTACAGCATCCACCCGCCGTTCATCGGCGCGGTCGACGGCCTGCACCCGCTGCGGGTGTTAGACGAGCCGTAACGACGGTGCAGCAGCTGCTTGGACACCCCGAGAATCCTGCCGATCTCCGACACGTTATGACTTTCGATCCGTGTCCTTGCTCGGCTGAACCCGTTTCGGCTCGCCCGGCATCTTCGGATAGTTCGGCGGGTAGGGCAGGTCGCCGAGCCCACGCTCCTCGTCGGCGGCGACCATGTCCAGCAGCGGCGTAATCGACTGCCTCACCGAATCAATGTCTGCCCACGGATCATCGCGTCCCGCAACGAATTTCGGCACCGTCGCGATCGTATAGTCGTCCGGATCGGCGCCGGCGAGCTCGGCCCACGTCAGCGGCGTGGACACCGTCGCGATCGGCGTCTTGCGCGCCGAGTACGCCGAGGCGAACGTCCGGTCGCGGGCATTCTGGTTGAAGTCGATGAACACCCGTTGGCCGCGTTCTTCTTTCCACCATGAAGTCGTCACCGCCTCGGGTGCGCGGCGCTCCACCTCACGCGCCAGCGCGATCCCGGCCCGGCGCACGGCGATGAAGTCCCAGTCCGTCGCGATCCGCAGGAACACATGTACCCCTCGCCCACCCGAGGTTTTCGGGTAGCCGACCAGACCGAGTTCGTCGAGCAGCGGCTTGAGGACGTCCACTGCGATGGCGCTGGCCTCCTGGAAACCGGTGCCCGGCTGCGGATCCAGGTCGATTCGCAGCTCGTCGGGGTGCTCGGTGTCCGGACAGCGCACCTGCCAGGGATGCAGCGTGATCGTGCCCATCTGCGCGGCCCACACGATCGACGACGGATGGGTCACCGTCAGCGCGTCGGCGGTCCGCCCGGAAGGGAACGTGACGCGGCAGGTCTGCAGATAATCGGGGTGGTGCTGCGGAATCCGCTTCTGGTAAATCTCCTCGCCGTCGATGCCGTCGGGAAACCGCTGCAGGTGGGTGGGTCGGTCGCGCAGTGCGGACAACATCGGTCCGCGCGCCACCGCCAGGTAGTACTCGACGAGCTTGCGTTTAGTGCCGGCCGAGCCCAGCTTCGGGTAGTACACCTTGTCCGGGTTGGTCAAGCGGACCTTGACCCCGTCGACGTCGAGTTCCTCTGCTGCCGCGGCCATACCTGATTCCAGCACAATGAATCCATGGACCTGCCTGTCATGCCGCCGGTGTCGCCGATGCTGGCCAAACCGGTCACGTCGATCCCGCCCGACGCGTCCTACGAGCCCAAGTGGGACGGGTTCAGGTCGATATGCTTCCGCGACGGCGACGACGTCGAGCTCGGCAGTCGCAACGAACGGCCGATGACCCGCTACTTTCCCGAACTCGTCGCAGCGATCAAAGCCGAGCTGCCCGAGCAGTGCGTGATCGACGGCGAGCTCATCATCGCGACCGGCCACGGACTGGATTTTGAGGCTCTGCAACAGCGCATCCACCCGGCCGATTCGCGGGTGCGCATGCTTGCCGAGAAAACACCGGCGTCGTTCATCGCCTTCGACTTGCTCGCTCTCGGCGACGACGACTACACCGCGCGGCCGTTCGAGGAGCGCCGCGCCGCACTCGTCGACGCGTTGGCCGACTCCGGTCCGTCGATTCACCTCACACCGGCGACCACCGACCTGGCGACGGCCGAACGCTGGTTCGACGAATTCGAAGGGGCCGGTCTCGACGGGCTCATCGCCAAGCCGCTGACCCTCACCTATCAGCCGGACAAGCGCGTGATGTTCAAGATCAAACACGAACGCACCGCCGACTGCGTGGTGGCGGGCTATCGCTTACACAAGTCCGGTGAGAACGCGATCGGCTCGCTGCTGCTCGGCCTCTACCAGGACGACGGCACCCTGGCCTCGGTCGGGGTCATCGGCGCCTTCCCGATGGCCGAACGGCGGCGCTTGTTCACCGAATTGCAACTGCTCGTCACCACATTCGACGGTCACCCGTGGAACTGGGCCGCCCACGAAGCAGGCCAGCGCACCCCACGTAAGAACGAGTTCTCCCGGTGGAACGCCGGCAAGGACCTGTCCTTCGTACCGCTAAGGCCCGAGCGGGTGGTCGAGGTGCGCTACGACTACATGGAAGGCGAAAGGTTCCGCCACACAGCGCAATTCAAGCGCTGGCGACCAGACCGCGACCCCCGTTCGTGCACCTACGCTCAACTCGAGCGTCCGCTCACCTTCCGCTTGGGCGATATCCTGCCGGGTCTGGGTCACGCCTGAAGCCGGGTGTTTATCCCGCACCGCGATCGGGCACGCGACACATATGTCAGTGACAGCGTTTCAGGACCTGCCGTTGGCCGACCGTGACCGCAAATGGGACGGCGCCGCCGCCGAGAAACGCGTCCGTAAGTGGGCCGACGCGCAGGACAAGCCGAATCAGAGATACCGCGACGCGCATGTCTGGTACGACAGCGCCAACAAGGACAACTTCACCGCGTACAAGCTGCTGATCGCCGACGTGATCGGCGGCAAGCTCAAGGCGGTGCCGCGCGGGGTGATGATCGCCGGCGCGATCATGGACGGCGCACGCGGCGGCATCGATCTACCCAAGAGCGACATCGACCGGGTCAAGAGCCATCTGGCCAAGTACTACAAGAAGATGGACGAAACGCCGCCGTGGGAGCGCGGTTAGTCTGCCGCGAACGTGCGCAGATGTACGCCATTTGGCGCGGTTGAGCGTACAACTACGCACGCTCGCGGTGAGAAGCAAGGAAATCGACGATGTAGCCGGCCAGCTCTTCGCCGGCGTCCTCCTGCAGGAAGTGCCCGGCGTCGCGCACCACCGGGTGGTCGATGCCCTGGGCGCCGCGCATCTGGCGTTGGAAGATCGGTGCCATCGCGCCGGTGATCGGGTCGCCGTCGCTGAAGGCGACCAGCATCGGCGTCGGGCTTTCGCACAGCGCGGCCCACGCCGACCGGTTGGCCGGGGCGGCGGGGTCGTCGGGTGCAGTGGGCACCAGTCCGGGCATGGCTCGCGGCGCGGCGCAATACGAGTCGTCGGGGAACGGCGCGTCGTACGCCGCCCGCACCGCCTCACTCATCGGCCGACGGCATCCGGACTGGACGAACCGGCCGATGTCCAGCGACGGCAGGCCCTGGATCGCCTCGTGGAACTTCCACCAGATTTCGGGCATCGGGATATCGCCGGTCGGCAGGCCGGTGTTGGCGACGACGATCCGGCTGAACCGGTCCGGATGTTCGGCGGCCAGGCGCAACCCAATCAGCCCGCCCCAGTCCTGGCCGACCAGTGTCACCCGCCGCAGATCCAGCTCGTCGAACACCAGGCTGCGCACCCACTCGACGTGACGCGCGTAGGTGTGGTCTTCGCGTCGAGTCGGCTTGTCGGAGCGGCCGAACCCGACCAGATCCGGGCAGACGACCCGATGCCCTGCCTCGGCCAGCACCGGAATCATCTTGCGGTACAGGAACGACCACGACGGCTCGCCGTGCAGCATGAGTATCGGGTCGGCGTCGTCGGGGCCGTCCTGCACCCAGGCCATCCGCAGCGTGCCGCCGTCGTCGTCGGGAATATCGCAATACCTTGGGGCGTAAGGGAATTCAGGGAGATCCGCGAACCGCTCCTCGGGTGTCCGCAATGTTTGCATGACGGTGAACATACCGCTCGATCAGTCGGCCAGGGCCGACAACAGCCGATCCAGGAACGGGCGCTGGCCTTTGAGCAGCTTGACCCTGGCCTGCGCAACCGGAAACCAGCCGACCCGGTCGATTTCGGGGAACTCTCTGACGGTCCCCGAGCCTTTGGGCCATTCCAGTTCGAAGGTGTTGCTGTGCGCGTCGGTGACGTCGAGATCGGCGTGCACCGCGAACGCGGTGATCACCTTGCCGCTGGGCTGTTTGAGCGGATCGAAGTCGATGCGCGGGCCCACCGGCACCGGCAGACCGAGCTCCTCTTCGAATTCGCGTTGCGCGACAACCCAGGGATCTTCGCCGTCGCTGTACTCCCCTTTCGGGATCGACCACGCGCCCTCGTCCTTGCGTGCCCAGAACGGTCCGCCCGGGTGTCCGATCAATACTTCGACGACCCCGTCGCGCACCCGATACAGCAGCAGTCCCGCACTGAGCTTGGGCACGCAGTTAAACCCCGACCGCGCGTTCCAGATCTTTGAGGGAGTTTTCCAGGTGCCCGAGCAGCCGCTGCAGATGCGGCACACTGCGCCGGCAGCCGACCAGACCGAAGTCGAGGTTGCCGGCGTTGTTGACCAATGTGATGTTCAGCGCCTGCCCGTCCAGGGCGATCGACAGGGGGTAGTTGCCGTCGAGCCGGGCGCCCCGCCAGTACATCGGTTGCGTCGGCCCGGGCACGTTGGAGATCACGATGTTGAACGGCGGCGGCGCCGACGAGACGACGCCCGGCACCACGGCGAGCGCCAGCGGCGCCATCATGAACGCGGACAACGCCAGGGCCTGCAGCCGCGGCAGTTCGGAGAACACCTTCTTGTTCTTGCGCATCGAGTCGCTGATCGTCTGCAGCCGGTTGGCCGGATCGTCGGCATCGGTGGCCAGGTTGCACAGGATGGTGCCGACCATGTTGCCGCCGCTATCGGCCTCGTGCTCTTTGCGCAGGCTGATCGGCACCATCGCCACCAATGGCGTGTCCGGCAACGCATTCTGGTCCGCCAGGTAGTAGCGCAGCGCACCGGCGCACATCGCGAGCACGACGTCGTTGACGGTCACCCCGGCGGCCTGCTTGATGCTTTTCACCCGGTCCAGCGAATACGACTGCGCCGCAACGCGGCGCGCGCCGCCGATGCGGACGTTGAGCATGGTGCGGGGTGCGGCGAACGGCAGCGTCAACTGCTGCTCGAGCAGCGCGGCGCGGGCCAGTGTCCACGTCGAAGGGCCAAGGGCGGCAACCGATCCCGCCAATTGCGTGAGGGTCTGCCACCGGGATCGGCTCGGCGAGTGACGATGCCGGCGAGGCAGATCCCAGATCGCGCGCAGCTCTGGGTCATTGGGGTCGGTGGACAGCGAGCGCTGCATCAGCTTCAGCGCCGAGACGCCGTCGATCAGCGCGTGGTGGAACTTGGTGTACAGGGCGAATCGCCCGTCGCTCAGCCCCTCGACGAAATGGCCTTCCCACAACGGGCGGTGGCGGTCGAGCAGGCTGCCGTGCAGCAGGGAGCTCAGCTCGAGCAGGTCGCGGACCCGCCCGGGTGACGGTAGGGCCGAGCGCCGCACGTGGTAGTCGATGTCGATGTCGTTCTCGTCGTCGTAGGCCCAGCCGATGTTGGCGATTCCACCGAACATCCGGGCGGGGTGTTTGCGGAAGGCGGGCTGGAATTCCTTGTTGGCGACCAGAGCTTCGTAAGTCTCCCGGGCGAAGTCCGGTCCGGCGCCCTCCGGCGGCTCGAACAGTTGCAGACCACCGACATGCATGGGGTGCTCACGAGACTCACCCAGCAGAAATATCGAATCGGTGGGCGTTATCAGCTCCATCAAACTATTAAACCGTGGCTGGCAAACTCATCGCCCGGATCGGGGAAATAGCAACTGGCCCAATGGCTTTACAGGCCGGGGATGCCCGGGAGACCCGGTAGCCCGGGAACATGCGGGCCGCCCCCGTGGGGAATGCCCGGAACCGGAATGCCAGGACCCGGCAGGCCCGGCCCCGGGATGGGCGGACCCGGTGGCCTCGGCGCGGGCACCTGAACCGGCAACTGCGGAGCGGGCAATGCCGGCGGCGGCGGAAGCGCCGGTGGCGGGGGCGGGCCTGCGGG
>NZ_LQPE01000006.1 GCF_002101735.1 Mycobacterium kyorinense
TTGTTCCGGGCGCCGAAGTCCACCACGGCCGCCGAGAAGGAGTACCTGGCGGTGTTCGCCAACGTCATCGGTGATCTGGCTCATCAACTCAACCGGCAGGCCACCCTGCCGGCGGTGCGGCTGGAGCCGCTGCCGGCGGGCACCGATGTGGTCGCCGCGGCCGCGCAGGCCCGTCGGTGGCTGGGCGTGGAGCCTTTGACGCCGATCAAACGGTTGACCTACGAACTGGAAGCCGCCGGGGTGCCGGTGGTGCTGCGGATGAAGCATTCGCGCTCCACCGGGCTGATCGATTGGGACAATGCCGAGGACGAACCGGTCGGCTTGTTGACCGAGAAGCATCTGGGCTGTTCGGCGCGGACCGGCGACTATCGCGACCGCCCCGTTGTCTTGTTGCGTGGCATGGAGTCTTGGGAGCGCACCCGCTGGACGGTTGCCCATGAGATCGGGCATTTGGTGTTGCACCGCTACGGCGATATCAGCGATGAGGAGGAACGGGAAGCCTCCCGCTTTGCCTCCGAGCTGCTCGCGCCCGCCGAGGCGATCGCCGCCGAGATCCCGGCCTCACCGACACTGAATGACTTGATCGAGGTGAAGTTGAAATGGCGAATCTCGATCGGGGCGTTGATCATTCACCTTCGCGAATCGAAACTGATCGACGGTGCCCGCGCGCAGACGCTGCAGCGTCAGCTCTACACCCGGATCAACACCGACACCGGGCACACTTGGGGCAAAACCGAACCGGGCTGGGACACCTACAAGCCCGAGCGGCCCCGGCTGCTGCGGCGGTGGATGGGGGTCTGCTACGCCGGGGCCGATTCGGCCGAAGCCCTGGCCGCCCACAACCTGATCTATCCCACCGATCTGCTCGCCGACATCCTGGCCGGCCAAAGCGATGCCCCCGGCCGCACCCGGGCAGAGCACGCCAGAACCGCTGACGCCGGTGCCCGACAGGGCGACATCGTGGTGCCACTGCACCGGGCTCCCCGGCAGGCCTAGCAGAAAGCCACGGGTCGGTCAGCACACAATGGCACGCACACAGCGGATCGCACTGACCGATCGCCCCGACACCTACACCGTGCTGGGCGCCGATCATCTACCGATTGATCCGGCTGAGGAGTACCTGCAGTTCCTGCGTGACGACGCGGCCTCCCCGAACACGGTGAAGGCCTATGCCGCCGGGCTGGCGGCCTGGTGGACACTACTGGAGCACACCGGCACCGATTGGCGTGATGTCAGCACCGCGATGTTCGGTCAGTTCTTGACTTACCTGCGCAGCGGGGATCTGCCCGGCACCGCCCGCATCGGCGCCCCGCCGACGTGGTTGGGCCCGGCCAGCACCCAACTGCGGGCTGCAGCGGTTCTGGCCTGCTACCGCTACCACGCCGACGCCCACGGACTGACCGTCCCGTATCGGCGGCTGTTCACCAG
>NZ_LQPE01000007.1 GCF_002101735.1 Mycobacterium kyorinense
GTGGAAGTCTCTGACGCGACTTTCGCAACCGAGGTGTTGTCCAGCAATACGCCTGTGCTGGTTGACTTTTGGGCCACATGGTGCGGACCGTGCCGGATGGTGACGCCGCTGTGTCTAGCCGCCGAAGATAGGTGTTCGATTATGGGGTCGGCTCACGGTCGCGACACCGCTTTCTGTGCAGCCGCATTCTGCTGTTCGGAACGAGTTGAGGCCGGCCGGCGCACGTATCTCGCCCAGGTCAGGAAGGCTGCCGCGACGTAGAAGGCGAGGAAAATCCAGTACGCGGGCGTGTCTGTGCCCGTGGTGAGGTACGACTGGCGCAGTGCCATGTTGATTGCCACGCCGCCAAGTGCGCCGAACGCCGCGACGAATCCGATCACCGCTCCCGAAGTGGCTTCCGACCAGTGGCGGCGTTCGGCTTCACTGGCGGTAAGCAGGTGGCTGCGTGCCTCGAAGACCGAGGGGATCATCTTGTACACCGCCCCATTGCCGAACCCGGACAGCACGAACAAGGCCATGAAGCCGCCGATATAGCCGACCATTGTGGGCGCAGTCGTCGGACCGGGGTTGTGATCATCGATGGTGCTGATGGCGACTAGGAGGCTGGTGGCCAGCCCCATGGCGACGAAGACCGCGAGGGCAACGCGGCTCCCGCCAATACGGTCGGCGAGTCTGCCGCCATAGATTCGGGCCAGCGACCCCAGTGCCGGCCCGATGAAAGCAAACTCGGCGGCATGCAGCGCCGCCTGGGCGTGGGTTTGCCCACCAGCGGCAAAGTTCACCTGTAACACTAGACCGAAGGCAAACGAGAACCCGATCCATGAGCCGAAGGTGCCTAGGTAAAGCAGCGCGAGAAGCCACGTGTCCCGCTCGGAGAGGATCGAGCGTAAGTGGCTCACCTCGGTGGGGTGCTCCAGGTTGTCCATGAAATGCGCCGCCCCGAACGCGACAACCGTCAGCAGCACGAGGTAGAGCCCGCATACCCAATATGGTTGGCGGTGGCCGGCGATCGCAATCACTATCAGGCCCACGAGTTGGATCACCGGCACGCCGAGATTGCCTGCTCCGGCGTTGAATCCGAGTGCGGAGCCCTTGAGCCGGTGCGGGTAAAAGGAATTCGTGTTCGTCATCGATGCGGCATAGTTGGCGCCGCCGCACCCGGTCAGTGCCGCGCACAGAAGGTATGGCCACAGTGGCAGCCCCGGGTGAGCCAATAACACTATCGTGCCGACAGTGGGAATCAGCAGTATCACAATCGAAAAGACGGTCCAGTTACGACCACCGAAGTGCGCGATACCCAACGAATATGGGATGCGCAGACAGGCCGCGACCAGTGTCGCGGTGGCACCGAGAAGGAACTTGTCGGCCGCTGAAAACTCGTACACTTTCTGCGGCATGAACAACACCATGACCGGCCATAAGGTCCAGACCCCGAACGCGATGTGGTCGCATGCGACGATCCAGAGCAGGTTTCGGCGGGCGATCGCTTTATTGCCGGCCTCCCAGGTCACCGAGTCTTCAGAATCCCAGTATGGGATGCGATGCGAGCGGACCATTTACTCTTCGCCCTTCCTGCGTGGTGTTCTTAACGAGTAGGTGCTGCCGACGATGAGACGCACCTCCATATCCGGATAGCAGGCAGTGTGATCGGCAGTCAGTTGCACACTGCATCGCGAACAACAGCAATGCGGTCACGGATCGGAATACCTTCGCGCCGTGCTGGTTTCAGTTGCTTGTGCGTTAAAGCTCACTACTGCCTCTCCGCCTGTCACATTGCTCGGGAGCTTTACGGATCACTCACACGCAAATCGAGCCAGGGCCGCATCCCGATCCACGGCCGAAGTAGCTTGTGCCGGAACGAAAGACATGGCTCTTTGTACCGGGCAATGTTCATGCCCATCTGCCGCCGATGTAGGTAGCTAGTTCATCGCTTTTCGTGCGGTGACGAGCAGGTACTCCCACTCCATCGCGCCATCCACCAAATGTTGCTGGGCGAGCTCGGTGAGTTGGTCGTCGAGCGTGGCGGCCAGCACTGGATTGTTGCCGATATTGCGGTAGGCGTTGATCGTCGGACCGTAATGGTTCTTGAAGTACGAGTGCACCGCCTCGGCACTGTCGAACCGGTCAACCCTCAAAGTGCCCCGTTCCATGCTGATATCGCTAACTCGGTCACCCAACAGCCCGGCGATATAGTCCTCGCGTCCCCACAGTGCCGCCGGCGGTACACCCGGCAACATAACCGGCCGATAGGGTCTGATGGTGGCCAGCATCTGACCGAAGAATCCTTCATATGTCCAGCTGATCAGACCGATCGTCCCCCCGGGTCGACAGACCCGGACCAGCTCATCCGCTGCTAGCTGATGGTGCGGTGCGAACATGACGCCAATCGCGGATATCACCGCGTCGAACTCGCCATCGGCGAACGGCAGGGCTTCGGCGTTGGCTTCCCGCCACTCCATCGTGACGCCCTGTTCGGCAGCTCTTTTCTGAGAACGCTGGAGCAGCTCGGGCGTGAGGTCGCTGGAGACCACGGTGGCACCCGCCTCGGCTGCCGGGATCGAGATATTCCCGGATCCGGCGGCGACATCGAGCACCCGAGTGCCCGGGCCGATGCCCGCGGCACTGACTAATACCGGGCCGAGAGGAGCCATCACCTCCTCGGCCATGCGCGCGTAGTCGCCCAGCGCCCATACCGACCGGTGGTCGCTCGCCAGTGTGTGGTCTTCGCCTGTCGTGGTGTCGATGCTCATTGGGCCTCCTGAGGGGAAAGCGGTGTCTACTACTGCGACGTCGTTGTCGTCGGCGCGGCAACCGAATTCTCACACCGCACCCGATCCTGCTCCCCGGCTATAGTAGTGCTAAGAAATAGTTTACGTCCACCACACTAGATGCCTGCTAGTCTGTGAGTAATCTGTGTAATGCGACAGCCGACTGGCGGCTGGGAAACGGGGACGGACTAGGGAGCCACAATGCCCACCAAAAATGCGACCGCACTCGAGGAGTCACTAGATACGATCACCGACGCCTTGCTTACGGCGTCGCGGCTCCTAGTGGCAATCTCGGCACACTCGATCGCATTGGTCGACGAGACCATCACGATTCCCCAATTCCGAACACTGGTGATCTTGTCCAATCGAGGTCCGATCAACCTCGCCACGCTGGCTGGTCTATTGGATGTACAACCGTCAGCCGCCGGGCGGATGGTGGATCGACTCGTCGGTGCTGGGCTGATCGACCGCTTACCGCATCCCAACTCTCGCCGCGAACTGCTGGCCACGCTGACCACACACGGACGAAAAGTCGTGCAAGAGGTCACTGCCCATCGGCGCGCCGAGATCGCCCGGATCGTGGAAAAAATGCCGCAGGCCGAACGTCAGGGACTGGTGCGTGCACTCACGGCGTTTACCGCCGCGGGAGGCGAGCCCGCCGCGTACCTCGACATTGACTCGTAGAGGGGCTCGCAAATCGTTCGCCGACTGACGGCAGGCAGACGCCGCAGCGGCGGAAGGCTACATTGCCCGAAGCAGGGCCGCCAGGCCGACGCTCCGGGAGAACATATTGGCATGCATGACCGGCAACGGGCGCGCCGAGTTCTCGCCGTCGCCAACGCGCCGTCGTCGTCGAAGTCGTCCACACTAGAGCAGGACGGTCGACACGACAGGAGAGCGGGGTAATGCAGACGCTGAGCATCGCCGATTTCGCGCTGCGGCTGGCCGTGGGCGTGGGCTGCGGCGCGCTGATCGGGCTCGAACGCCAGTGGCGGGCCCGGATGGCCGGGCTGCGCACCAATGCACTGGTGGCCACCGGATCAACCTTGTTCGTGCTCTACGCCGTCGCCACCAACGACACCAGCCCCACCCGGGTCGCCTCCTACGTGGTATCCGGCGTCGGCTTCCTCGGCGGCGGCGTCATCCTGCGCCACGGATTCAACGTGCAGGGACTCAATACCGCTGCGACACTGTGGTGTTCGGCGGCAGTGGGTGTACTGGCCGCCGCCGGGCACCTGGTGTTCGCGCTGATCGCCACCGGCACCGTCGTCGGCATCCACCTGCTCGGACGTCCGCTCGGTCACCTGATCGACCGCGACAACGTCGTCGAACAAGACGAAGACCAGCAGCCGTATCAGCTTCAGCTGGTTTGCCGCCGCAAGTCGGAGAAGTATGCGCGCGCCCAGATCGTGCAGCGAACCAGCAGCAACGATCTCACCCTGCGCGGGATTCACACCGGGCGTGCCGCCGACGACAACATCACGCTCACCGCCTACCTGTTGGCCGACGGCCACGCGCCGGCCCGCCTCGAGCAGCTTGTCGCCGAATTGTCACTGCAGCCGGGGGTCTACGCGGTGCACTGGTATGCAGGTGACCAGAGCGAGCCCATGCCGCCTGCGGCGCAATCGAATTAGTGGCGGGCATACAGTGTGGGCTGTGAATGCGATCGCGGATTTCCTGGCGGTGCTGCCGGAGCAGATGCGCGACCCGGTGCTGTTCGCAATTCCGTTTTTCCTGTTGCTGCTGATCCTCGAATGGACCGCGGCGCGCAAACTCGAACAGCTCGAGCGGGCCGATAGGCCTGCCTGCGGCGCCTATCTGACGCGCGACTCCTGGGCGAGCATCTCGATGGGGCTGGTCTCGGTGGCCACGACCGCCGGCTGGAAGTTCGTGGCCCTGCTCGGCTATGCCGCCATCTATGCCTATGTGGCGCCCTGGCACTTGTCGGCGACCCGCTGGTACACCTGGGTGATCGCGATCCTCGGGGTCGACCTGCTCTACTACTGCTATCACCGCATCGCCCACCGGGTCCGGCTGATCTGGGCCACCCACCAGGCGCACCATTCCAGCCAATACTTCAACTTCGCCACCGCGCTACGCCAGAAGTGGAACAACAGCGGCGAGATCCTGATGTGGATTCCGTTGCCGCTGTTGGGAATTCCGCCCTGGATGGTGTTCGTCAGCTTTTCGGTCAACCTGATCTACCAGTTCTGGGTACACACCGAACGGATCGACCGGTTGTGGCGGCCTTTCGAATTCGTGTTCAACACCCCGTCGCACCATCGGGTGCATCACGGAATGGATCCGGAATACCTGGACAAGAACTACGGCGGGATCCTGATCATCTGGGACCGGCTCTTCGGCAGCTTCCAGGCGGAGACGTTCCGCCCGCACTACGGGCTGACCAAGCAAGTCGACACGTTCAACATCTGGAAACTGCAAACCCACGAATATTTGGCGATAGCCCGCGATTTCCGGGCAGCGACCGGGCTGCGTGATCGGCTGGGCTATGTGTTCGGCCCACCGGGTTGGCAGCCGGCGCGTTAACCCGGCGTTAGACGAATGGTTCCGATTGCGGCGAGCCGAAACCGCCCGTAGCAAAAGCAAGATCAGTAAGCTCTGGCACGTCGTGCACACGCGACGAGGCCCGGTCGAACCTCGGCCGGACCGCGACGACGAGAAGGGAATGCCGTGGGAGACACGCTCACCGAAGGACAAAAGCTCGTTAAGGGAGAATCGCTCACTTCGAACAACGGTGCCTACACGCTGACCTTGCAGGACGACGGCAACCTGGTGCTGGCGTCGCGCGGCAAGGCGATCTGGTCGACCGGTACCAACGGCCAGGACGTGGTGCGCGCCGAGGTGCAGCGCGATGGCAACTTCGTTGTGTACACCGCCGACAAGCCGGTGTGGGCCAGCAACACCAAGGGCAAGAAGAACGTCAAGCTCGTTCTGCAGGACGACCGCAACCTGGTGCTGTACTCCGGCGACCAAGCGGCCTGGTCGACCAAGACCGAGACCGACGCGCCGCCGCCACCGGAACCCGAAGCAGCCCAGGTGACACCCGCCGCCGAAGAACCCACACCCGCCCCGGCGCCGGAACCCGAGCCCGCCCCGGAGCCCGAGCCGGCCGCGCGGACCTACACCGTCGAATCCGGCGACACGCTGTGGGCCATCGCCGAGCGATTCTACGGCGACGGGAGCAAATACCAGGCGATCGCCGACGCCAGCGGGATCTCCAACCCCGACCTGATCCAGCCCGGACAGGTGCTGACCATTCCCTGACCGCAGCCGACGGCGGGCGCGGCGGTTTTCCCGACCGGATGGGCCGCCGCGCCGCCCGTCGCTAACGTTTGACAGCGTTGCGTCGATAACCTCACCAGCCGGCCGGCACCATGCCGGCCCCGACGGATCGGAGTCGACGGTGCGCCGCCATGCGTTTGCCGCGATACTCACCGCCGCTTTGCTGGCGGCCGGATTGCCGCCGACAGTGGCCAGAGCCGAGCCGGTGCCGGTGTTCCCGGGCATGGAGATCCACCAGGGCAATCATCTGTGCACGATGGGCTATGTCGACGCGGCGTACCACATCGCATTCACCGCCGGACATTGCCGCGGTGACGGTCCGGTGGTGACCGACAAGGACAACCACGTCATCGGTAACCTCGCGACGTTTCGGGACAACACCCCGAACGGCTCGACGGTGGCCACCGACCAGCAAATCACCGATTACGAGTCGATCGTGCTGGCCGGCGACGTCACGGCGAACAATGTGCTGCCCGGCGGGCGGCCCTTGCAATCCGATCCGGGTCTGACGGTCAAGCCCGGCGACCCGGTCTGCCATTTCGGCGTCGTCACCGGCGAAAGCTGCGGAACGGTCGAGAGCGTCAACAACGGCTGGTTCACCATGGGCAACGGCGTGGTGACCGAGAGGGGCGATTCGGGCGGACCCGTCTACATCAACGGGCCCGGCCCGGCCCGGATCGTCGGAATATTCAACAGCACCTGGGGTGACCTGCCCGCGGCGGTGTCCTGGCGGGTGACCTCGCAGCAGGTGCTGGAGGACGTCGGGGGCGCCGCGTAAGGGTCTGGTACCGGGTTGCCGAGAACACAAGAGCACTGATCTCTTCCGTGTCAGACTTGGCCCGATGAGCACACGGCGCGAGTCGCGGGAGCGGATCGAGACGCAGATCATCGAGCTCGGCCGTCGCCACCTGGTGGACCGGGGTGCGGCCGGGTTGTCGCTGCGTGCGATCGCCCGCGAGCTGGGCATGGTGTCCTCGGCGGTGTACCGATACGTCTCGAGCCGCGACCAGTTGCTGGCGATGCTGCTGGCCGACGCACGGTCCGATCTCGCCGACGCCGTGGACCGGGCCCGCGAGGCGATGCCCGAGCTGTGGAGCGACGACGTCATCGCGATTGCGCATGCGGCCCGCAGCTGGGCCATCGCCCATCCCGCCGGCTGGGCGCTGCTGTACGGCAGCCCCGCGCCGGCCGAGGACAGCGCACCGAGCAGCCGGGTGGTCGGCGCGTTGCTCGACGCGGTCGCGGCCGGAATCACCACCGGCGACATCGTGTTGACGAATAACCTTGCGCCGCAGCCGATGTCGACTGACTTCGAAAGGCTGCGCCACCAGTTCGGTTTTCCCGGCGACGATTCCGTCGTCGCCAAGTGTCTGGTGATCTGGGCCGGTGTGGTGGGCGCCATCAGCCTCGAGGTGTTCGGACAGTACGGCGCGACGAGGCTGACCGACCCGCGGGCGGTGTTCGACGCGCAGGTGCGACTGCTGGTCGGGATGCTCACCCAGCATTGATGCGGATCTGAATTAGAACGTGTTCAGTGTGCCTGGACAGGGCCGTGGGCGCCCGCCCGTGGCAACATCTTTCTGCCGGGGGCGGCACTGGGCTATTCTGCGAGGCGATGAGCCTTTCCGCCGAGTCGCCGGTGCAGATCGCCTGGGTGACGCATGACCTGGACGCCACCGAAACGGCTCTCACCGGCCTGTTAGGCGTCAAGAAGTGGGTTCGGATGCCCGACGTGCACTTTGCGCCCGACTCTTGCAGCTACTACGGGAAGCCCGCCGACTTCGTCGCCAGCATCTCTCTTAGCTATCTCGGCGACATGCAGTTGGAGCTGATCCAGCCCGTCCGCGGCCCTAACATCTATAGTGACTTTCTGCGGGACAGCGGGCCCGGTCTGCACCACGTCTGCTTCGAGGCGGACAACGCTGAGCACTTTGCCGCGATGGTGGCCGCGGCAACCGAGCACGGCGCGACTGTGGCGCAGCAGGGTGTGATGCCGGGCGATATGCGCTTCGCCTACGTGTCTGCCCGGCACGCCGGTGTGCCGTTCATCGAGATCGCTCACACCAGTCCGGAGATCCGGCAGTTTTTCGACTACATCAAACAGGAGCAGCAGTGAGCGGTACCGAGATCCCGGCAACGGTCAGCGCGGACGAGGTGTCGTCGTGGTCGGATGACGTCGACGTGGTGGTGATCGGCTTCGGCATCGCCGGCGGCTGCGCGGCGGTCAGTGCGGCCGCCGCCGGCGCCCGGGTGTTGGTGCTGGAGCGGGCCGCCGCGGCGGGCGGCACCACGGCGATGGCCGGCGGGCACTTTTATCTGGGCGGCGGAACCGCGGTCCAACAGGCGACAGGTCACCCCGACTCTCCCGAGGAGATGTACAAGTATCTGGTCGCGGTGTCGCGCCAGCCCGACCACGAGAAGATCCGCACCTACTGCGACGGCAGCGTCGAGCACTTCAACTGGTTGGAGGACTTGGGTTTTCAGTTCGAGCGAAGCTATTACCCCGAGAAGGCGGTGATCCAGCCCAACACCGAGGGGCTGATGTACACCGGCAACGAGAAGGTTTGGCCGTTCAAGGACCAGGCGGTGCCCGCGCCGCGCGGTCACAAGGTGCCGGTGCCCGGCGACACCGAAGGGGCCAAGCTGGTGATCGACCTGCTGCTCAAGCGCGCCGAAAACCTCGGTGTGCAGATCCGCTACCAAACCGGTGCGACGGCGTTGGTGGTGGACAAGGCGGGCGCGGTGACCGGCGTGACGTGGAAGCAGTTCGCCGAAACCGGTGCAGTGCGGGCCAAGTCCGTGATCATCGCCGCGGGCGGGTTCGTGATGAACCCGGATATGGTGGCGGCCTACACGCCCAAGTTGGCCGAAAAGCCGTTCGTGCTGGGCAATACCTACGATGACGGGCTCGGTATCCGGTTGGGGGTATCGGCCGGCGGCGCCACCCAGCACATGGATCAGATCTTCATCACCGCGCCGGCCTACCCGCCGTCGATCCTGTTGACCGGGATCATCGTCAACAAGCTGGGCAAGCGGTTCGTCGCCGAGGATTCTTATCATTCGCGCACTTCGGGTTTCGTGATGGACCAGCCCGACAGCGCGGCGTTCCTGATCGTCGACGAGGCCCACCTGGATCGGCCCCAGGTGCCGCTGGTGCCGTTGATCGACGGCTGGGAGACGGTACCGGAAATGGAAGCAGCGCTTGGCATTCCGTCTGGTAACCTGGCGGCGACGCTGGATCGCTACAACGAGTTCGCGGCCCGCGGCGAGGATCCCGACTTCCACAAGCAACCGGAATTCCTTGCGCCGCAAGACAAAGGACCGTGGGGGGCGTTCGATCTGTCGCTGGGCAAAGCCATGTACGCGGGGTTCACTATCGGCGGGCTCGCGACATCGGTGGACGGCCAGGTGCTGCGCGAGGACGGCAGCGTCGTACCCGGGCTGTACGCGGTCGGGGCGTGCGCGTCCAACATCGCGCAGGACGGCAAAGGATACGCCAGCGGCACACAATTGGGCGAAGGCTCGTTCTTCGGCCGCCGCGCCGGCGCCCACGCCGCGGCGAGGTAGCGCCCTCGGCGCGAGCGTGCGTGTCCCAGGTTCAAATACGGACGATTGCCGGGAACACGCACGCTCGCGGCAGATGGGGACTACACCCGAGCCGGCTCTTCCTCGACCCGGCTGAGCCGCCAGCGGCCTTCGCCGAGCAGCTGCAGACGATGGTCGTGATGCGGCTCGACCGTGCTGCGGTGGCTGACGCTGACCACGATCGTGTCGGGTAATTCGTTGCGCAGCAACTGGTACATCGCCAACTCGAGGCCCTCGTCCATCGCCGAGGTCGCCTCGTCGAGGAACACCGCCTTGGGTTTGGTCAACAACACCCGGGCGAACGCGACACGCTGCTGCTCGCCGGGAGAGAGCACCTTCACCCAGTCCTGCTCCTCGTCGAGGCGGTTGACCAGATGCGGCAGAACGACTTTGACCAAAATCTCGCGCAGCTGGCTGTCGGGAATCTCGCCGGACGACGCCGGGTAGGACACGACGGCACGCAAATCACCCAGCGGCACATAGGGCAACTGCGACAAAAACATCGTCTCGTTCTCGGCAGCCGGGCGCCGCAACGTGCCCGACGCGTACGGCCACAGCTCGGCGAGACTGCGCAACAGCGTGGTCTTGCCGCTGCCCGACGGCCCGGTGATCACCAACGCGTCGCCCACCGACAGGTGCACGTCGAGAGACTCGATCAGCTGGTCCCCATCCGGGGTGCGCACCTCGACACCTTCGATGTCGACGTCGCCGTCGGCGCTTGCGGTGGTGAAGATCTCGGGCAGCTGGCGGGCCTTCTCGTCGGCCTCGACCAGCCCGTGCAACCGGATGATCGCGGCGCGGTAGCTGGCGAACTGGTCATAGGCGTTGCGGAAGAACGACAGGCCGTCGTGAATGCTGCCGAACGCGGTCGCGGTCTGGGTGACGTCGCCGAACTTGATCTGCCCGGAGAACAGCCGCGGGGCTTGCAGTACCCACGGCAGCGGCACGATCGCCTGGCTCACCGACAGGTTCCAGCCGGAGAACCCGATGGTCCGGTTCACGAATCGCAGGTAGTTGTCGATGATCGGCCGGAACCGCTCGGAGAGCTGCACCCGTTCGGCCCGCTCGCCGCGGTAGAAGCCCACGGCCTCGGCGGCGTCGCGCACCCGCACCAGCGCGTAGCGGAAGGCGGCGTTGGTGAGCTCGTTGCGGAAACTGAGCCAGATCAGCGGCCGGCCGATCCAGAACGCGATGACCGTCACCACCAAGACGTAGAGGATGACGATCCAGAACATCGCCCGGGGCATGCTGACGCCGAACACCGTCAGCGTTCCGGACAGGTTCCACAGGATGGCCGTGAACGAGATCACCGACAGCACCGACTGGACTGCGCCGAACAGCAAAGTGGTGGCAGTTCCGTTGGACGGCACGTTCGGCGTGGCACCAACCCCGGCGGTGAACACGTCGATGTCTTGCTGGATGCGCTGGTCCGGGTTGTCGATGGTGGAGTCGATGAAGCGGCCGCGGTAGTAGGACCGCCCGCCCAGCCAGTCGCCGGTGAGCCGGTCGGTCAGCCACACCCGCCACGCCACGATGAACCGCTGAGTCAGGTAGATGTCGAGCATGACCCGGATCACGTGCAACACCGCCATCAGGCTGAAGATCAGGATCGACATCCAAAAGCCATGCATCCCAGAGCGTTTCACGGCATTGTCGCCAGTGGCCATGCCCTGCACGGCGGTCTGTATCGACGAGTTCAGGTCGTTGGCCTGGTAGCTGAACAACACGTTGAGGCGCACCGCCACGATCACCGACAACAGCAGCACGCCAAGCATGAGCCACACGGAGATGCTGTGCCGGCCGGTGAAATAGCCGCCGGTGATTCGCCAGAACTGGTGGCCCCACGGCGTGACGAACCGCAGCACCGCCAGCACTGCGACCACGCACGCAGCGGTGATCAGCCACGCCAGTGCCACCCAGGACAACGAGTCCACCAGGGCATGGCCCCAATCGATGGACGGCTTGAACAACTCCACGGTGCGCCTACCTCTTCGGTCCTCACAGCCCACGTCCTTCGACGGGGCCCGGCGAAACTTTTCCGCGAAGCTACCGCAACGGTGGCTGGATCGGACGGCGGCGACCCGCTGCACTCGGCTACGCCGAGTTTGCGATCGCCGCTACGCTCGCCGGATGAGCACCGAGGCCCCGAGTACTACGCTGCACGCCGGGCAGCTGATCGCGCGCCGACTGAAAGCCAGCGGCATCGACACGGTCTTCACGCTGTCCGGAGGCCACCTGTTCTCTATCTACGACGGCTGCCGCAGCGAGGGCATCCGGCTGATCGACACCCGCCACGAACAGACCGCCACCTTTGCCGCCGAAGGCTGGTCGAAGGTGACGCGGCTGCCCGGCGTGGTGGCGCTGACCGCCGGCCCCGGGGTCACCAACGGCATGAGCGCGATGGCCGCCGCGCAGCAGAACTCCTCGCCGCTGCTGGTGCTCGGCGGCCGCGCGCCGGCGCTGCGGTGGGGTATGGGATCGCTGCAGGAGATCGACCACGTGCCGTTCGTGGCGCCGCTGGCCCGATTCGCGGCCACCGCGCAGTCGGCCGACGCGGTGAGCGGGCTGGTCGACGAGGCGCTGCGCGCCACGGTGACCGCGCCGTCGGGCATGGCATTCGTCGATTTCCCGATGGACCACGTGTTTTCGGTCGCCGAGGACGACGGCGCCCCGGGTGCGCTGACCGACCTGCCATCGGCGCCTAAGCCCGACGGCGATGCCCTCGACCGGGCCGCGAGCCTGCTGGCCGGCGCCCAACGGCCGGTGATCATGGCAGGCACCAACGTGTGGTGGGGCCACGCGGAAGCCGCGCTGCTGAGTCTGGCCGAGCAGCGGCGGATACCGGTGCTGATGAACGGGATGGCGCGCGGCACGGTGCCCGCCGATCACCCGATGGCGTTTTCGAGGGCCCGCTCAAAAGCGTTGCGGGAGGCCGACGTTGCGGTGGTACTCGGGGTTCCGATGGATTTCCGGCTGGGGTTCGGCGGGGTCTTCGGGTCGGACACCCAGCTCATCGTGGCGGACCGCGTCGAGCCGGAGCGCGGCCATCCGCGGCCGATCGCGGCGGGGCTGTACGGCGACCTGTCGGCGATCCTGTCGGCGTTGAGCGACACGGCGCAGCCGCATCACGACGACTGGGTCGCGGATTTGTGGTCGGCTGAGACGGCGGCGCGCGACACCGAAAAGGCCGAGCTGGCCGACGACCGGGCGCCGCTGCACCCGATGCGGGTGTATGCCGAGCTGGCGCCGCTGCTGGACCGCGACGCGATCGTCGTCGTCGACGCCGGCGACTTCGGCTCCTACGCCGGCCGGGTGATCGACAGCTACGTCCCCGGCGCCTGGCTGGACAGCGGCCCGTTCGGCTGCCTGGGCTCCGGGCCCGGATACGCGCTGGCTGCCAAGCTGGCCCGGCCGGACCGGCAAGTCGTGCTCCTGCAGGGCGACGGCGCGTTCGGGTTTTCCGGCATGGAGTGGGACACGCTGGTCCGGCATGGCGTGCAGGTGGTCTCGGTGATCGGCAACAACGGCATCTGGGCGCTGGAAAAGCACCCGATGGAGGCGCTGTACGGCTATTCGGTGGTGGCCGAGCTGCGGCCCGGCACCCGCTACGACGAGGTGGTGCGCGCGCTGGGCGGCCACGGCGAGCTGGTTTCCGCGCCTGCCGAGCTTCGGCCCGCGCTTGAGCGGGCGTTCGGCAGCGGGCTGCCCGCCGTCGTCAACGTGCTGACCGACCCGGCCGTGGCCTACCCCCGGCGCTCCAACTTGGCTTGAGCGCCGCCCTTCGCCGCGAACGTGAGCGCAAACCCGGCGATTCGCCCGGCGTGTCGACCGGCGACACGCACGCTCGCGGCAGGTGGGGGACACCGCGTACCGTTGTGCTGTGCCGAAGACCACCAGCGCTAACACCGGTCGGCTGAGCAGCAAATTCTGGCAACTGCTCGGCGCCAGCACGGAGAAGAACCAAACCCGTTCGCTCGCCGAGGTCAAAGCGTCGGCCGAGTACGACGAGAAGGCCGCCGCCCTCGACGACGAGCAGCTGCGCAAGGCCGCCGGCCTGCTCAAGCTGGACGACCTCTCCGAATCCAAGGACATCCCGCAGTTCCTCGCCATCGCCCGCGAAGCGGCCGAACGGGCCACCGGGCTGCGGCCGTTCGACGTGCAGCTGCTCGGCGCGCTGCGCATGCTGGCCGGCGACGTGATCGAAATGGCCACCGGCGAAGGGAAAACGCTGTCCGGGGCGATTGCGGCCGCCGGGTACGCGCTGGCCGGCCGGCACGTGCACGTCGTCACCATCAACGACTACTTGGCCCGCCGCGACGCCGAGTGGATGGGCCCCCTGATTGAGGCACTGGGTTTGACGGTCGGCTGGATCACCGCGGAATCGGCCGCCGACGAGCGTCGCAAAGCCTACAAGTGCGACGTCACCTACGCCTCGGTCAACGAGATCGGCTTCGACGTGCTGCGCGACCAGCTGGTCACCGACGTCGAGGACCTCGTCTCGCCGAACCCGGACGTGGCGCTGATCGACGAGGCCGACTCGGTGCTGGTCGACGAGGCGCTGGTGCCGCTGGTGCTGGCCGGCACCACTCACCGGGAGACGCCGCGGCTGGAGATCATCCGGCTGGTCGGCGAGCTGCACCCGGGCAAGCACTACGAGACCGACGCCGAGGGCCGCAACGTGCACCTGACCGAGGACGGCGCCCGCTACGTCGAGGCCAAGCTCGGCGGCATCGACCTGTACTCCGAAGAGCACGTCGGCACCACGCTCACCGAGGTCAACGTGGCGCTGCACGCGCACGTGCTGCTGCAGCGCGATGTGCACTACATCGTGCGCGACGACGCCGTCCACCTGATCAACGCGTCCCGCGGGCGTATCGCCCAGCTGCAGCGCTGGCCGGACGGTCTGCAGGCCGCGGTCGAGGCCAAGGAGGGTATCGAGACCACCGAGACCGGCGAGGTGCTCGACACCATCACCGTGCAGGCCCTGATCAACCGGTACGAGACGGTGTGCGGCATGACCGGCACCGCGCTGGCGGCCGGGGAACAGCTGCGCCAGTTCTACAAGCTCGGTGTCTCGCCGATCCCGCCGAACACCCCCAACATCCGCGAGGACGAGGCCGACCGGGTGTACATCACCGCGGCAGCCAAGAACGACGCGGTCGTCGCGCACATCATCGAGGTGCACGAGACCGGCCAGCCCGTGCTGGTCGGCACCCGTGACGTCGCCGAATCCGAGGAGTTACACGAGCGGCTGCTGCGCCGCGGCGTCCCGGCGGTGGTGCTCAACGCGAAAAACGACGCCGAGGAAGCCCGCATCATCGCCGAGGCCGGCAAGCTCGGCGCGGTGACGGTGTCGACCCAGATGGCCGGGCGCGGCACCGACATCCGGCTGGGCGGTTCCGACGAGGCCGATCACGACAAGGTCGCCGAATTGGGCGGGCTGCATGTGATCGGCACCGGGCGGCACAACACCGAACGGCTGGACAACCAGCTGCGTGGCCGCGCCGGGCGCCAGGGCGACCCAGGCTCGACGGTGTTCTTCTCCAGCTGGGAGGACGACGTTGTCGTCGCCAACCTCGAGTCGAGCAAGCTGCCGACGCAAACCGATGAGGACGGCCGCATCACCAGCCCCAAGGCGGCCGGGCTGCTGGACCACGCGCAGCGCGTCGCCGAGGGCCGGATGCTCGACGTGCACGCCAACACCTGGCGCTACAACCAGCTGATCGCCCAGCAGCGCGCCATCATCGTCGAGCGGCGAAACACGTTGCTGTCCACGGCAACTGCGCGTGAAGAGCTCGCCGAGCTGGCGCCCAAACGCTACGAAGAGCTGTCGAAAACGCTGTCCGAAGAACAGCTGGAGAAGATCTGCCGGCTGATCATGCTCTATCACCTCGACCGCGGCTGGGCCGACCATCTGGCCTATCTGGCCGACATCCGGGAGAGCATCCACCTGCGGGCGCTGGGCCGGCAGAACCCACTGGACGAGTTTCACCGGATGGCGGTCGACGCGTTCGCGTCGCTGGCCGCCGACGCGATCGAGGCCGCCCAGCAGACTTTCGAGACCTCACCGGCGGTCGAGGAGGAGCCCGGCGTGGACCTGTCCAAGCTGGCGCGGCCCACGTCGACGTGGACCTACATGGTGCATGACAACCCGCTGGCCGACGACACGCTTTCGGCGCTGAGCCTGCCCGGGGTGTTCCGCTAGCGGCGATCGCAAGCGCGGCGGAGCCGGGCGCACAGGGTCGCCGCCGCCCAGCTAGGGTCTCGGCTCATGGAGCGCGCCGATCGGGTCCTCACGGTGCCCAACGCGCTGAGCGTGATCCGGCTGGCGCTGATCCCGGTCTTCTACTATCTGCTGCTGGTGGCGCACGCCGACGCCTGGGCGGTGGCGATCCTGGTGTTCAGCGGCGCGTCCGACTGGGCCGACGGCAAGATCGCCCGGCTGCTGGACCAGTCGTCGCGGCTGGGGGAGTTGCTCGATCCGGCGGTCGACCGGCTTTACATGGTGACCATTCCAATCGCGTTCGGGCTGCGCGGCATCGTGCCCTGGTGGATCATCGCGGTGTTGTTCGCGCGCGACGCGCTGCTGGCCGCCGAGCTGCCGGTGCTGCGCACCCGCGGGTTCACGGCGCTGCCCGTGTTGTACATCGGCAAGGCCGCGACGTTCGCGTTGATGTCGGCCTTCCCGCTGATTCTGCTGGGCCAGTGGGACGCACAATGGAGCCGGGTCATACTCGCCTGCGGCTGGGCGTTTTTGATCTGGGGTCTCTACATGTACCTGTGGTCGTTCGTCTTGTACGTGGCCCAGATGGTGTTGGTGGTACGCCGGCTGCCCCGGGTGCAAGCCGGGGGCGCCCATGGGTAACCCGTCGCTGGGCGGCTACGACCCCGATGCCGGCCGCAACGTGCACGAGGCGGGGCGCCCGCAGCTCATCCCGGTGCCGTCGCTGCTGCGCGCGCTGCTGTCCGAGCACTTGGATCCCGGCTATGCGGCGGCTGCCGCCCGTCGCGAGCGCTCCGATGCGCCGCGAACCCGGGTGACCGGCTGGGTTTGGCAGGCGCTGGCGGCGTTGCTGGTGGCGGCGGTGTTCGCCGCGGCCGTCGCCCAGGCCCGGCTGGTGGCCCCCGGCGTGAGCTCTGCCCAGCAGGTGCTGTTGCGCAGTGTGCGCGCCGAGGAGACATCCACGGGTGAGCTGAGCGCGCGCCGCAACGCGCTGGCGGCACAGGTCGACGACGTTCAGCGGCGCACCCTCGTCGATGACGCCGAGGGCCAGCGGCTCCTGGCCAGCCTCGACGCGCTCAGCCTGGCCGCCGCCAGCGGGCCGGTGATCGGGCCGGGGCTCGCCGTGACGGTCACCGACCCCGGCGCCGGGCCCAACCTCTCCGACGTCTCCAAGCAGCGGGTCGCCGGAAGCCGGCAGATCATCCTGGACCGCGACCTGCAGCTCGTCGTCAATTCGTTGTGGGCCAGCGGCGCCGAGGCGGTCGCCGTCGGCAATGTGCGGATCGGGCCCAACGTGACCATCCGCCAGGCGGGCGGCGCGATCTTGGTCGACAATAACCCGGTCGGCAGCCCGTACACGATCCTCGCGGTGGGGCCGCCGCACGCCATGCAGGACGCCTTCGACCGCAGCCCGGGGCTGCACCGCCTGCGGCTGCTGGAGGCCTCCTATGGTGTGGGTGTGAATGTGAGCGCCCGCGACGGACTCACATTGCCCGCCGGCACGGTCCGAGATGTCAAGTTCGCCAAACAGATTGGGTCTTCGTGAAGAAAACGTCAACGGCAGGAGACAGTCGTCGATGATCGGTGTCTCGGCGCTGGTCGTAGGCATCGTGCTGGGGCTGGTCTTTCACCCCAGCGTGCCGGAGGCCATCCAACCGTATTTGCCCATCGCCGTCGTCGCCGCGCTCGACGCGGTATTCGGCGGACTCCGGGCCTATCTGGAACGCATCTTCGACCCGAAGGTCTTCGTGGTGTCGTTCGTGTTCAACGTGCTGGTGGCCGCGCTGATCGTCTACGTCGGCGACCAATTGGGCGTCGGCACACAGCTATCCACGGCGATCATCGTCGTGCTGGGCATCCGCATCTTCGGTAACGCGGCCGCGCTGCGGCGTCGGCTGTTCGGGGCCTGACATTAGGACGCAATGAGCGACTCCGACGCCAAAGACGCAGCGCCCCAGCCGGATACGGGCGAGGGTGAGCACCATGGCCGGCACGAGTTGCCGCCGCACCACCCGCGCCCCGAGATCGGTCAGCTTCAGCCGCGCGGGTTTTCGGGGCTGCTGCGACGTGGCCGCACGCTGTTCGGCGCGCTGGCCGCCCTGTTGTGTCTGCTGCTGGGCGTCGCGATCGTCACCCAGGTGCGCCAGAACGAATCCGGGGATGCACTGGACACCGCCAGGCCGGCCGATCTGCTGGTGCTGCTGGATTCGCTGCGGCAACGCGAGGCCACGCTCAACACCGAGGTGGCCGAGCTGCAACGGACGCTGACGGCGTTACAGGCTTCGGGCAGCAGCGACCAGGCCGCCATCGAAAACGCCCAGGCCAGGCTCGCGGCGTTGTCGATCCTGATCGGCACCGTCGGTGCGACCGGTCCCGGCGTCACCGTGACGATCGAGGACCCGGGTCCGGGGGTTGCGCCCGAGGCGATGCTCGACGTAATCAACGAACTACGGGCCGCGGGCGCCGAAGCCCTGGAAATCCGGGACCGGCAGCAGGCGGTGCGGGTCGGTGTCGACACCTGGGTGATCGGTGCACCCGGCGCGCTGACCATCGACGGCAAAACCCTGTCGCCGCCGTATTCGATTCTGGCCATTGGTGATGCGCCGACGTTGGCCGCCGCGATGAACATTCCCGGCGGCGCCGTCGACAGCGTCAAACGCGTTGGCGGCACGATGTCGGTGCAACAAGCCGACCGCGTGGACGTCACCGCCTTGCGACAACCAAAACCACGCCAATACGCTCAGCCCGTCAAGTGAGCCGCCAGCGAAGCAAAGGAACACCGTGAGCGATATCCCGCCGGACCTGCATTACACCGCCGAGCACGAGTGGGTTCGCCGCACCGGCGACGACACTGTGCGGGTGGGGATCACCGACTTCGCGCAGTCGGCGCTCGGCGACGTGGTGTTTGTGCAGCTGCCCGACGTGGGCACCGACCTCACCGCGGGCGAATCCTTCGGCGAAGTGGAATCGACCAAGTCGGTGTCGGATCTCTACGCGCCAGTCTCGGCGAAAGTCATTGGCGTCAACGGCGATCTGGAAGGCAGCCCGCAGTTGGTGAACTCCGACCCGTATGGCGCGGGTTGGTTGTTGGATCTCCAGCTCGACGGCGCGGCCATCGACGCGGGCTTCGCCGAGCTGCTGGATGCCGAGGCCTACCGCGGCACGCTGACCGAATGAGAATTGTTAGGGTGCCATGCGCCCGGCGACGATGCGCGCCGTGATGCGGCGCGAGGAGGAGCCGGGCAATCAGACGCCGCCGCCGATCCGGCGGTGGTGGGCACATTGCGGACCTGTGCGCGGTACGGTCGACACATCGACGGTGATGCAGGTGGGAAACCGGCCGGCCGGGCCCGATCAGACAGCGCCACAGCGGCCAGTGAGGAGCAGCGGGTGACGGAGAAGGACAACGACCAGACCTCTGATGAAGTGACGGTGGAGACGACATCCGTCTTCCGGGCCGACTTCCTCAATGAGCTGGATGCTCCCGCGCAAGCGGGCGCCGAGAGCGCGGTTTCCGGCGTCGAAGGGCTGCCGGCCGGTTCGGCGTTGCTGGTCGTCAAACGCGGACCCAACGCGGGGTCGCGCTTCCTGCTCGACCAGCCGGTCACCTCGGCCGGCCGCCATCCCGACAGCGACATCTTCCTCGACGACGTCACCGTGAGCCGTCGGCACGCCGAATTCCGGCTGGAGAGCGACGAGTTCCACGTCGTCGACGTCGGCAGCCTCAACGGCACCTATGTCAACCGGGAGCCGGTCGATTCGGCGGTACTGGCCAACGGCGACGAAGTTCAGATCGGCAAGTTCCGCTTGGTGTTCTTGACCGGCCCGAAGCCCGGTGACGACGGGGGACCGGGAAGCTAGTGACGGCGCCGGATACCCCCGGGCCGGCCGGGATGTCGATCGGAGCGGTTCTCGAAGCGCTGCGACCCGACTTCCCGGATGTGACGATCTCTAAGATCCGCTTCCTGGAGGCCGAGGGCCTGGTGACGCCGCAACGCGCCGCGTCGGGGTATCGCCGGTTCACCGCCTACGACTGCGCGCGGTTGCGGTTCATTCTGACCGCGCAGCGGGATCAGTACCTGCCGCTGAAGGTGATCAAGGCACAGCTGGACGCACAGCCCGACGGCGAACTGCCGCCAACCGGATCGCCTTACGGCGTACCGCGATTGGTGTCGGTCAACGACGGCGCGCCCGGCCCCGACCCGGCCGCGGTTGGGCCCACCCGGGTAAGGCTGAGCCGCGAGGACCTGCTGGAGCGCTCCGGGGTGGACGAGGCGTTGCTGACCGCGCTGCTCAAGGCCGGAGTGATCACCACCGGGCCGGGCGGCTTTTTCGACGAGCACTCGGTGGTCATCCTGCAATGCGCGCGAGCGTTGTCGGAGTACGGTGTCGAGCCGCGTCATCTGCGGGCCTTCCGCTCGGCGGCTGACCGGCAATCCGACCTCATCGCGCAAATCGCCGCGCCACTGCTCGGGGCGGGCAAGGCCGGCAAGGCGGGGGCCCGCGACCGCGCCGACGATCTGGCGCGTGAGGTTGCCGCGCTGGCGATCACGTTGCACACGTCGTTGGTCAAGTCGGCCGTGCGCGACGTTCTTCACCGTTAAAGGACTAGACTTTTCTCGACAGCTTGGTGTGCGGCGGCACGGCCACGACAGAGGGGTTTCACCGCGACGCCGGACCAGGTCTGTGGGACACGCCAGCATGTTGCGGAGGGCAGACACAGATGGGTGAAGTTCGCGTGGTCGGCATTCGCGTCGAGCAGCCGCAGAACCAGCCGGTGTTGCTGCTGCGCGAGGCCAACGGTGACCGCTATCTGCCGATCTGGATCGGCCAGTCCGAGGCCGCGGCGATCGCCCTGGAGCAGCAGGGCGTCGAGCCGCCGCGGCCGCTGACCCACGATCTGATCCGGGATCTCATAGCCGCGCTTGGGCATTCACTCAAAGAGGTGCGGATCGTCGACCTGCAGGAAGGCACCTTCTACGCCGACCTGATCTTCGACCGCAACATCACCGTGTCGGCGCGCCCCTCGGACTCGGTGGCCATCGCGCTGCGGGTCGGTGTGCCGATTTACGTGGAAGAGGCGGTGCTCGCCGAGGCGGGTCTGCTGATTCCCGACGAGAGCGACGAGGAGCCCAGCAGCGCGGTCCGCGAGGACGAGGTGGAGAAGTTCAAGGAATTTCTGGACAGCGTGTCGCCCGACGACTTCAAGGCCACCTGACCCGTAATCTGAGATCACGGAAGCGTCTCATCTGGGAGTTCGGCCTCGACACGCCCGCCGGATCGCATGGAGTGATCGCCGCGACGGCCATACTTTGATGTTGACGGCCAACACGACAGCGAGTCGAAAAGCGTATGCTCACAAGCACTCGGCCTGAGCAAACGCGGCTGCCGGGCAGCCATGAACGAGCGCGATCGGCGAGAGGAAGTACTGTGGGCGACCAACCACGTCAGGATCAGTTGGACCTCGAGACCGGCTCCGCCACCCCGGACGATTCGGCCGGTGCACCGGCCGAACCCGTGCAGGCCGGACTGTTCCCTGACGACTCGGTGCCCGACGAGTTGGTCGGCTACCGCGGACCCAGCGCCTGCCAGATCGCCGGAATCACCTACCGCCAACTGGACTACTGGGCCCGCACCTCGCTGGTGGTCCCGTCGATCCGCAGCGCCGCCGGATCCGGCAGCCAGCGGCTGTACTCGTTCAAGGACATCCTGGTTCTCAAGATCGTCAAACGACTGCTCGACACCGGTATCTCGCTGCACAACATTCGCGTCGCCGTCGACCACCTGCGCCAGCGCGGCGTGCAGGATCTGGCCAACATCACGCTGTTCTCCGACGGCACCACGGTTTACGAGTGCACCTCGGCCGAGGAGGTCGTCGACCTGCTGCAGGGCGGGCAGGGCGTGTTCGGCATCGCCGTCTCCGGCGCGATGCGTGAGCTGACCGGAGCCATCGCAGACTTCCCCGGCGAACGCGCCGACGGTGGCGAGTCGATCGCCGCCCCGGAGGACGAGTTGGCCTCCCGTCGCAAGCACCGCGACCGCAAGATCGGCTGACACCCTTTTCCCGGTAGACTGGGCCCCGCATCGCGCTCGAGCGGGAGAGTTCCGTGGCGGCCAGCCACGGACGCCGAAGGAGCAACACCTCTCCGTCAACCTCTCAGGCACCCGGACCGCGCGAGATAACGATGCCTCTGGAAAGCGGTGACACTGTCACCCGCCGACGGGGAAAGGCGCCCGCCGACAACAGCGGCGCCGAATCTCTCAGGCGCCCGGCGCGGGGTAGCGACAGAGGGAGAGGGCACGCAAGCCTCTACCCATGTCAGGAGACCCAGTGTCCGATCACACGACTTTCGCCGACCGGCACATCGGCCCCGACGACCAAGCGGTCGCGAGCATGCTCGAGGTTATCGGCGTCGACTCGCTCGACGACCTCGCACGCCGCGCGGTGCCCAACGACATCCTCGATGCGCTGACCGAGTCCGGCGCCGCGCCCGGCCTGGATCGGCTGCCGCCGCCGGCCACCGAGACCGAAGCGCTGGCCGAGCTGCGGCAGATGGCCGACGCCAACACCGTCGCGGTGTCGATGATCGGCCAGGGCTACTACGACACGCTCACGCCACCGGTGCTGCTGCGCAACATCATGGAAAACCCGGCCTGGTACACCGCCTACACGCCGTACCAGCCGGAGATCAGCCAGGGCCGGCTGGAGGCCCTGCTGAACTTCCAGACGATGGTGGCCGATTTGACCGGCCTGGAGATCGCCAACGCGTCGATGCTCGACGAGGGCACCGCGGCCGCCGAGGCGATGACGCTGATGCACCGCGCCGTCAAGGGCAGCTCGAACCGGTTGGCAGTCGACGTCGACCTTTTCACGCAGACCGCGGCGGTGCTGGCGACCCGCGCCGAGCCGCTGGGCATCGAGATCGTCACCGCCGACCTGCGCGACGGGCTGCCCGACGGCGAGTTCTTCGGCGTGATCACCCAATTACCCGGTGCCAGCGGCCGGATCACCGACTGGACCGCGCTGATCAGCCAGGCCCACGAGCGCGGCGCGCTGGTGGCCGTGGGCGCCGACCTGTTGGCGCTGACCCTGATCACCCCGCCCGGTGACATCGGCGCCGACGTCGCGTTCGGCAGCAGTCAAAGATTCGGTGTGCCAATGGGTTTCGGCGGCCCTCACGCGGGATACCTGGCGGTGCACGCCAAGCATGCCCGGCAGTTGCCGGGCCGGCTGGTGGGGGTGTCGGTCGATGCCGACGGGACGCCGGCCTACCGGCTGGCGTTGCAGACCCGCGAGCAGCACATCCGCCGCGACAAGGCGACGTCGAACATCTGCACCGCGCAGGTGCTGCTGGCGGTGATGGCCGCGATGTACGCCAGCTACCACGGCGCGGACGGGCTGGCGGGCATCGCCCGCCGGGTGCATGCACACGCCGAAAAGATCGCCGCCGCACTGGGTGACGCGCTGGTGCACGAGGAGTTCTTCGACACCGTGCTGGCGCGGGTGCCGGGCCGTGCCGACGGTGTGATCGCCGCCGCCAAAGCGAACAACGTCAACCTGTGGCGGGTCGACGACGATCACGTGTCGGTGTCCTGCGACGAGGCCACCACCGACGACCACGTCGCCGCGGTGCTCGAGGCCTTCGGCGTGCGGGCCGCCGAGCCGAAGTTCGCCACGATCGAGACGCGCTCGTCGGAATTCCTGACCCATCCCGCGTTCACCAACTACCGCACCGAGACGTCGATGATGCGGTACCTGCGCGCGCTGGCCGACAAGGATCTGGCGTTGGACCGCAGCATGATTCCGCTTGGGTCGTGCACGATGAAGCTCAACGCCGCCGCCGAGATGGAGCCGATCACCTGGCCGGAGTTCGCCCGGCTGCACCCGTTCGCGCCGGCTTCCGACACCGCGGGACTGCGCCGGCTGATCGCGCAACTGGAGACCTGGTTGGTGCAGCTGACCGGCTACGACGCGGTCTCGCTGCAACCCAACGCCGGTTCGCAGGGCGAGTACGCGGGCCTGCTGGCGATCCATGCCTACCACGCCAGCCGCGGCGAACCGCACCGCGACGTCTGCCTGATCCCGTCCAGCGCGCACGGCACCAACGCGGCGTCCGCGGCGCTGGCCGGTCTGCGGGTGGTAATCGTCGACTGCCGCGACGATCCTGGTCACGCTGGCGACGTCGACCTCGACGACCTGCGCGCCAAGGTCGCCGAGCACGCCGACCGGCTGTCGACGCTGATGATCACCTACCCGTCCACGCACGGGGTGTACGAGCACGACATCGCCGAGATCTGTGCGGCCGTGCACGACGCCGGTGGCCAGGTCTACGTCGACGGCGCCAACCTCAACGCGCTGGTCGGGTTGGCGCGGCCCGGCAAGTTTGGCGGCGACGTCAGCCACCTGAACCTGCACAAGACGTTCTGCATCCCACACGGCGGCGGCGGCCCCGGGGTAGGGCCCGTAGTGGCGCGGTCGCATCTGGCCCCGTTCCTGCCCGGACATCCCTTCGTGCCGGAGTTGCCGGCTGGCCGGCCGGTGTCGTCGGCGCCGTACGGGTCGGCGTCGATCCTGCCGATCACCTGGGCCTACCTGCGGATGATGGGCGCCGGCGGTCTTCGCAAAGCGTCGCTGAGCGCCATCACCTCCGCCAACTACATCGCCCGCCGGCTCGACGAGTACTACCCGGTGCTCTACACCGGCGAGAACGGCATGGTCGCCCACGAATGCATCCTGGATCTGCGGCCTATCACCAAGGCCACCGGCGTGACCGTCGACGACGTCGCAAAACGCTTGGCGGACTACGGTTTTCACGCCCCGACGATGAGCTTCCCGGTGTCCGGCACGCTGATGGTGGAGCCCACCGAAAGCGAGAGCCTGGCCGAGGTGGACGCCTTCTGCGAGGCGATGATCGCGATTCGCGCCGAGATCGACAAGGTGGGCGCGGGGGACTGGTCGGTCGAGGACAACCCCTTGCGCGGCGCGCCGCACACCGCCGAATGCCTGCTTGTCGACAGGTGGGAGCACTCCTATACCCGGGAACAGGCCGCCTATCCGCTCGGCAAGGCCTTCCGGCCCAAGGTGTGGCCGCCGGTTCGTCGCATCGACGGCGCCTACGGCGACCGCAACCTGGTGTGCTCGTGCCCGCCGGTGGAGGCCTACGCCTAGCGTGTAGAGCATGCGCGTCGACTACGTCATCCACTACGTCGAGTCGCTGCAGCGGTCGGTGGCGTTCTACCGCGACGTGATCGGTCTGCGGGTGCGCATCGAAGGTGACGGCTACGTCGAATTCGCCACCGACAACACGAAGTTCGCGCTTTTCGAGCGGTCGAAGCTGCCGATGCTCATCGACCGCGAGGGCGGCACCCCGCCGTGCAGCGAGATCGGCTTCTTGGTCGACGACGTCGACAGCGAAGCGCAGCGGCTGCGCGGGCTGGGTGCCGAGATCCTCACGGGACCGGTCGACCGGCCATGGCACGAACGGACGCTGCACATCGCCGACCCCGACGGCAACGTCATCGAATTCGCCCAGAAGCTGCCGCCCGGCTGAGGCTCAGCTCAGGAAGGTGCTCACCGCCGTCGCCAAGTCGGGGGAGGCCGACGTGGCCAGGTTCTGGTAGCTGCCACCGGACAGCTGCGCGACGGCCTCCCAGGTCGACCGGTCGGAATCGTTGCCGAAGTCGATGATGTTGACGGCCACCGGCTTGGCCGGGTCGGCGCTTCGCCGGATGAAGTCCTGAAGACCCGGGCCGTCGAGCGTCTGATCGGTGTGCGGGCCGGCCGTGATCACCAGCACCGAATTCGTTTGCCCGTCACGGAAATTGGCCTGCGCAGCCTGGTACACCATCCGCAGCGTGGTGAACGAGACGGCCCCGCCGGCCGAGGAGTACTGCTTGTCCAGCGCGGCGATCAGCGCGGCGGAGCGCGGCCGGCCGTCGAGCTGATCGTCCAGCGGGCCGGCCGACACCTCCGTGCGGCCCTCCTTGCCGTCGAACGTCCACAGCCCGACGACCGAGCCCGGCGGCAGCGCGCGAATCCGGTTGTCAAGTGCCGCAACCACATTGGCCAGCCGCGACTTGCCGCCCTCGTCGGTGGTCATCGACTGGTCGAGCATGATGGTGGCGGCCGGGCCGTTCGACGGCGCGCTCAGTGTGCTGGCCAGGGTGCCGCGCATTGCGTCGTCGCCCACCGACAGCGTCGACGGCAGCGCCGCGAAACTTGTGACGTCGCTGCTGGGCGGCTTGACGCCCTCGGCGCGGAAACCGGCCTTGGCCAGCTCGCTGAGCTGGTCGGACTTGTGCATGAATCGGGCGAACGCGCTGGCCGCGGTCACCTGCTCCTCCGACAGCCACGAACCGCTGAGCAGCACCGTCGGATAGTCGGCGACGGCGGCCGGCCCGGGGGGCAGCCACGAGGCCAGCGTGCTGGATGCGTCGGGAACCGACTGGCCGCGCGCGAACAGCTGCTGTTCTGTGGTGACGACGGCGTGCACCGGCGCGCCGGCCGGGTCGCCGGATGTGAGGAGGGCCTTCATCGCCTCGTCCAGCGAGCTGTCGGGCAGCTTCGGTTGGGCGCCAACCAGTGTGCGCACGGCGCCGGTGCCCGCAGTGGGAGGTGCACCGCGCGGCGCCGACGCCGCGGCCACCGCCTCGGCCGCCAGGTAGGCCGCGTCGCCGTTGCCGGTCGTCGGCAACGCCAGCCGCAGCGATCCCCACGCCGGTAGCTTCAGCGCGGCCAGGCTGTCGGGTTTTGTCTGCAGCTCGGGCAGCGTCGACCAGTTCTGGCTGCCAAGCGCGCGTTGCAGTTCGGGTCGCACCGCCAGCAGCACAGGCGATTTGACCAGCGAGCGGCTGTCGGTGACCGTTTTCTGCCCCGCGGTGGCCGTCAGCCGGGCCGCCGACACCGAGCTGCCCGGGATCCACAGGCCCGGTCGCGGACCGAGGTCGTCCGGCCAGTTCCCGACGAACCCGTTGACGACGGCGTCCGAACCCGCGGATTTGACGCTGACCGCGACACAGCGATCGCCCACCGGCGTCGCCGTGGCGTTGTAGCGTTCGGCGAGCTTGGCCACCGGCTCGGCAATGGACGGATCGGCGATGACGGCGACCGTGTCCTTGCCGGCGATGCACCGCCCGGCGGCGGTGTGGGAGCGGTGCGACAACGCATCCCCGAAGAACCGCCACAGAATGACCGCGGCGACCACCACGACGACGGTCACCAGCGCAGCGATCACACCGATGCTGACGCCGCGCCGTCCGCCGTCGCTGCGGTGGCGGCGCACCCAGTCGGCGGCGCCACGATGGCCGCCGCGCCGCGGCGGCGGGGTCGGCGGCTGCGCGGCCAGCCGCGCGAAATCCGGGTAGTCGTCGGATTCGTCGGCGGCATCCGCGTAGCGATGATCCACCGGCTCCTCGAGGTACTCGTCAAAGTCGGCGTAGCCCGGGTCGTCGGGAAGCTCGTCGGGGTACTCGTCGGCCGCCTGATCGGCGTAGCGTCGCCGGGTGCCCCCGGAATCGACAGGGGGCCAACCGGTGTCGTGATCGCCGGGCTCGACGTAGTCGTCGGCCGGTCCGCCCTCGGACTCGTCGGGGTCCGGAATGCTGTGCCTACCCATCAGGCACTCGAGCGGGCCTTAAATTCGCGGCGGCGCCGGTGCAGGATCGGCTCGGTGTAGCCGTTGGGCTGCTGGGCGCCGGACAGGATCAGCTCCTCTGCGGCGAGGAAGGCGATGCTGTCGTCGAAGTTGGGCGCCATCGGCAGATACGCCGGGTCGCCGGCGTTCTGCTGGTCCACCATCGGCGCCATTCGCTCCAGACCGGCGCGCACATCCTCGGCGGTGATCACGCCGTGCTTGAGCCAGTTGGCCAGCAGCTGGCTCGAAATCCGAAGTGTCGCACGGTCTTCCATCAACGCGACGTTGTGGATGTCGGGCACCTTGGACGAGCCGACGCCCTGGTCGATCCAGCGCACCACATAGCCCAGGATCGACTGGCAGTTGTTGTCGATCTCCTCGCGGATTTCCTCGGGCGCCCAGGCCAATTCCTTGGTGGCCAGCGGGATGGTCAGCAGCTGATCGATCGTGGCGCGCTTCTTGCCGGCCAGTTCCTTTTGCACCGCAACCACATCCACGTAGTGGTAGTGCATGGCGTGCAGGGTGGCGGCTGTCGGCGACGGCACCCATGCGGTGCTGGCACCGGCCTTCGGCTGGGCGATCTTCTGCTCGACCATGTCGGCCATCAGCTCGGTCATGGTCCACATGCCCTTGCCGATCTGGGCGTGCGCGGCGAATCCGGTGGCCAGACCGGTGTCGACGTTGTTGTCCTCGTAGGCCAGGATCCACGGCTGCGTCTTCATGGCACCCTTGCGCACCATCGGCCCGGCCTCCATCGAGGTGTGGATCTCGTCGCCGGTGCGGTCCAGAAAACCGGTGTTGATGAAGACGATTCGGTCCGCGGCGGCCTTGATGCAGGCCTTGAGGTTGACGGTGGTGCGCCGCTCCTCGTCCATGACGCCGACCTTGAGGGTCTTCTGCGGCAGCCCGAGCACGTCTTCGACCCGGCTGAACAGCTCGGTGGTGAACGCCACCTCGTCGGGCCCGTGCATCTTGGGCTTGACGATGTAGATCGAGCCGGTGCGGCTGTTCCTCAGCGGGCCGTTGCCATCGGAGGCCTTCAGCCCGTGGATCGCGCACAGCCCGGTGAACAGCGCGTCCTGGATGCCCTCGAACACCTCGTTGCCGTCGGCATCGACGATCGCGTCGTTGGTCATCAGGTGACCCACGTTGCGCACGAACAGCAGCGCCCGCCCGGGCAGGGTGAACTCGCTGCCATCGGACGCGGTGTAGGTGCGGTCCTGGCTGAGCACGCGGGTGAACGTCTTACCGTCCTTGTCCACCTCGGCGGACAGGTCGCCCTTGTTCAGGCCCAGCCAGTTGCGGTAGGCGCGGGTTTTGTCGTCGGCGTCGACGGCGGCCACCGCGTCCTCGAAGTCGATGATAGTGGTGACCGCCGACTCCAAAACCACGTCCTTGATCCCGGCGCGGTCGGTCTTGCCGATCGGCGACTCGGGGTCGATCAGGATCTCGATGTGCAGGCCGTTGTTGACCAGCAGCACCGACCAGTCGGGGTCACCGAGCTGCCCGGTGTAGCCGGCGAACTTCTCCGGGCTGGCCAGCCCGACCGAGCCGTCGTCGGTGGCGACTTTGAGCTGGCCGTCGTCGACGGACAGCCCCGTCGCGTCGGCCCACGACCCGGATTCCAGCGGCACCGCCTCGTCGAGGAACTTGCGGGCGTAGGCGATCACCTTGTCGCCGCGCACCTTGTTGTAGCCGCTGCCCTGCTCGGCGCCGTCGGTTTCCGGGATGACGTCGGTGCCGTACAGCGCGTCGTACAGGGAGCCCCAGCGGGCGTTGGCGGCGTTCAGCGCGAACCGCGCGTTGGTCACCGGCACCACCAGCTGCGGCCCGGCCGTGGTGGTGATCTCGGGGTCGACGTCGGCGGTGGTGATCGTGAAGTCGTCGGGTTCTGGTAGCAGATAGCCGATTTCGGTGAGGAACTGGCGGTAGGCGTCGGCGTCGTGCGGTTCGATGACGCGGTGGCGGTGCCATTTGTCGATCTGGGCCTGCAGCTCGTCGCGGCGCGCCAGCAGGTCGCGGTTCTGCGGGGTCAGGTCGGTGACCACCTTGTCGACGCCGGCCCAAAAGCTGTCGGGGTCGATGTCGGTGCCGGGCAGAGCTTCGGTGTTGATGAAGTCGTAGAGCACCTTGGCGACGCGCAGGTTCCCCACCGGCACGCGATCTGTCATCTTTTTTCTCCTCGGTTCCTCTGCACTCGGCAATGAAGTCAGCCTACCGGCCAGTAGCCTGATTACCCGCACCCGGCGGCCCGCAGCAGCAGGTCACACCGGGCCGACAGCGCCGCCCGCAGGGGAGCGGCGCGCAGCATGATGACGCGCTGGCAACGCACGTACTCGGCGCGGCCGGCGCTGTGCTCGACGGCGATCGGGGTGTACCCGTAGCTGCGAAGGTCATACGGGCTGGCCCGCATGTCGACTTCGCGCGCCGCCGCGGCCAGTTCCAGGCAGTCCAGCAGCAGCTCAGAGTCGATCAACGGGCTCAGCTTGTAACACCATTTATACAAATCCATGTTCGAGTGCAGACACCCGGGCTGCTCCCAGTCCGGCTGGGTGGGGCGGCTGGGTGCGCCGGCGTTGCGCGCCGCCGCCTCGGCCGTGAAGAAGCGAAACGCGTCGAAGTGGGTGCAGCGCAAGGTCTCGGAGTCGACGACGGCGTCGGTGCCCGCGGCGCCCAGCCGCAGCGGCACCCGGTCGTGGCGTACGGCGCCGGAGCGGTACACCATCGCCCACTCGTGCAGGCCGAAGCAGTTCAGCCGGGCCGGTCGCTGCGCGGTCGCGCGCTGCAGCCGGGCCACAAACCGGAGCGTGTCCAGTCGGCTGCGCAGGAAGGCGTCGCTGACCGTGATCCCGCGGGTGCAGAGGGTGTAGCCGCGGCGGCCGCGATACCGGCGGACCGCCCGGTCGCCCGCCAACACCACGCCATAGCCGGGATGCCAGCAGCGCAGCTGGCCGGGCCGCAGGCTGTAGTAGCTGAACAAGAAGTCCCACACCGGATGCGGCTCGCCAGGACGATGCGAACTCAGGAAGGTCTCGATGCGCTCGCGATAGGCCTGCGCCCGGGGCATCCATTGATCGGGTTCGAGCAGCTCAGACACGATGCGTCCCGTCGCGCACGGTGCCGACCAGATCCTCGACCAGGTCTTCCAGGGCCACCATCGCGACGACGGCCCCGTCGTCGCCGGTGACCAGCGCCAAATGGCTTTTGCTGCGCCGCATCCGCGACAGCGCCTCGGGCAGCGGCATCGTCTCGGGAACCTCGGGCAGTGGTCGCACGATCGCCGGGTCGATCGCGCCACGCGAGTCCGCGAGATCCAGCGACAGCAGGTCCTTGATGTGCAGATAGCCGATGAAGCCGCCGTCGACGTCGGTCACCGGAAACCGGGAGTAGCCGGTATCGGTCAACGCCTGCTCGACGGCCTCGACCGTCGGCCCGCGCCCGGCGGCGGCCACCGGCACCGCCCGGATATCGGTGACCGGCACCGCGACGTCGGAGACTACCCGGTGGCGGATCTGCAGAGCGCGAGTGAGTCGGGTGTGCTCCTCGGGGTCGAGCAGACCCTCCGACACCGATTCGGCGATCATCTCGGACAGCTCCACGGTGGACACCGTGACGTCGAGCTCGTCGCGCAGCGGGATCCCCAGCGCCCGCAGTATCGCGCTGGCGCACCAGTTGTAGAACGCGATGAAGGGCCGGGCGGCCCGCACGTAGACCAGGTAGGCCGGGATCAACAGCATCGCCGCCTTCTCCGGGCCGGCGATCGCGATGTTCTTCGGGACCATTTCGCCGAGCAGCACGTGCAGGGTCACCACGATCGCGAGGGCGATCACGAACGACGCGGTGTGCAGCAGGGCATCCGAAAGACCGAGCAGGCCGACCGAGTCCTGCAGCAGGTCGGCGACGGCGGGCTCGCCGATCCGGCCGAGCAGGATCGACGCCACCGTGATGCCCAGCTGGGCACCGGCGAACATCAGCGGCAGCTGTTCGCCGGCGCGGATCACGGTGACCGCGCTGGACCTGCCCTGCTCGGCCAGTGCCACGAGCCGGTCGCGGCGCACCGAGATCAGCGAGAATTCGGCACCGACGAAAAACGCGTTGGCGGCGACCAGCAGGATGGTCGCCAGGATGGCGAGCACGTCGCCCAGATCTCCCGCCATCAACGGCCAACCTCGGTGAGTTCCAACAGGTCGATGCGCCGGCCGTCCATCCGCACCACCTTGGCGCGCCAGCGGGCCGATCGCTCCGAGGGCCCCTCCGGGTCGAACGCCGTCAACTCCACCGCTTCCCCGGCCACCGGGATGTGGCCGAGTTCTCGCAGCACCAGCCCGCCGATCGTGTCGTATTCACCCTCGGGGGCCCGGTAGCCGGTGGCGGCGGCCACCTCGTCGATGCGCAGCAGCCCCGACACCCGCCACCCGTTGCCGGCGGCCACGACGTGCGGGGTGGTGTCGTCGTGCTCGTCGCGCACGTCGCCGACGATCTCCTCGATCAGGTCTTCGACGGTGAGCATGCCTGCGGTGCCGCCGTATTCGTCGACGACGAGCGCCGTCTGCAGGCCGTTGGCCCGGATCTGTGACATCAGCGCGTCGCCGTCCAGCGTGGACGGCACCACCGCGACCGGCTGCGCGACGGCGGTGAGCGGTGTGCGCGCCCGCTCTGCGGCCGGCACCTCGAAGACCTGCTTGACATGCACGATGCCGACGGTCTCGTCCAGGTCGCCGTCGATGATCGGGAAGCGCGAAAACCCTGTCTCGGTGGCGGTGGCCACCAGGTCGGCGACGGTGTTGTCTTTTTGCAGCGCAACGATTTTCGACCGCGGCGTCATCAACTCCTCAGCGGTCAGCGTGCCGAACTGCAGCGACCGGTGCACCAGCGCCGCGGTGACCGGGTCCAGGGCGCCGCTGCGCGCCGAGCTGCGCACCAGCGACACCAGTTCGGCCGGCGAACGGGCCGAGCGCAGCTCCTGCGCGGGCTCGATGCCCAGCCGGCGCAGGATCCAGTTCGCCGTGCCGTTGGTCAGCCGGATCGCCGGGGTCATCACCAGCGAGAACAAGAGTTGTGCGCCCGCAACGAAACGGGCGGTCGGCAGCGGCCGGCCGATCGCGATGTATTTGGGCACCAGCTCGCCGAACACCATCGACAGCGACGTGACGACCACCAACGCCACGAACGCGATCACCGCGTCGGCGATCCGGTCCGGCACACCCAGCGCATCCATCGCCGGGTGCGGCAGCTCGGCCACCAGCGGCTCGGTCAGGTACCCGGTGACCAGCGTGGTGATCGAGATGCCCAGCTGCGCGCCGGACAGCTGAAACGACAGCGTGTGGTGCGCGCGCCGCAGGTAGCGGTCGCGCCGGGAGCCGTGGCGTGCGTTCGCCTCAACGGTGCTGCGCTCCAGCGTGGTCAACGAGAATTCGGCGGCCACGAACATCGCTGTGCCCGCCGTGAGCACCACGATCGCCAGCAGGCTGAGCAGGGTGACGACGAGGTTCATCGGCAGTCGAATCCGCCGGGCCGCCGGCCCGGCCGTCTAGAAACGGGCTCGTCGGATTCCGCACACGGCCGCTCGGCCCGGAAGCCAACGGCCTCGACGGGTGCCTGCGGCACGTGATCCCTTTCCCTCGCTGCGGCTGAGCGTGAAGTTCACATCCTAGCGAAAAGCCTTGCTCACCAGCCGAACGGCAGCGGATGTCCCTCGGCGAAACCCGCCGCCGACTGCACCCCGACCACCGCCCGCTCGTGCAGCTCGGCCAGCGTCGACGCGCCGACGTAGGTGCAGGTGCTGCGAACCCCGGAGGTGATGTGGTCGATCAGGTCCTCAACACCGCCCCGGTCGGGGTCCAGGCCCATCCGCGAGGTGGAAATCCCCTCCTCGAACAGCGCCTTGCGGGCGCGCTCGAACGCGCTGTCGGCCGCGGTGCGGGCCACCACCGCGCGTTTGGACGCCATCCCGTAGCTCTCCTTGTACGGCTGGTCGTCGCGGTCGCGCATCAGGTCGCCCGGCGACTCGTAGGTGCCGGCGAACCACGAGCCGATCATCACGTTGGACGCGCCGGCCGCCAGCGCCAGCGCCACGTCGCGCGGATGGCGCACCCCGCCGTCGGCCCACACGTGACCACCGAGTTGCCTTGCCGCCGAGGCGCATTCGAGCACAGCGGAAAATTGCGGACGACCGACGCCGGTCATCATCCGCGTGGTGCACATTGCGCCGGGCCCCACACCGACCTTGACGATGGCCGCGCCTGCGCTCAGCAGGTCCCGGGTGCCTTCCGCCGACACCACGTTGCCGGCCACCAGAGGCACGCCCAGATCGAGCGACGACACCGCCTTGATCGCGTCGAGCGCCTTGACCTGGTGTCCGTGCGCCGTGTCGATGACCAGGAGGTCGACGCCGGCCTCGACCAGCCCCTGCGCCTTGGCGGCCACGTCACCGGTGATGCCGACGGCGGCGGCGACCCGCAGTCGGCCCGCGGAATCCACCGCCGGCGTGTAGATCCCGGCCCGGATCGCCCCGGTGCGGGTCAGGACGCCGGCCAGGGTGCCGTCGTCGGCGGTCAGCACGGCGACGTCGACGGGGGCGTGCTCGAGCAGGTCGAAAACCGTTCGCGGCTCGGTGCCCACCGGCGCGCTGACGAAGTCGGTGGTGGCGACGTCGCGCACCCGGGTGAAGCGATCCACGCCCGCGCAGGCCGCCTCGGTGACCAGGCCGATCGGGCGGCCCTCGAACACCACCACCGCCGCGCCGTGTGCGCGCTTGTGGATCAGCGCCATGGCATCGGACACCGAATCGTCGGGCGCCAGCATCACCGGGGTGTCCACGACGAGGTCGCGGCTTTTGACGAAGTCGACCATCTGCTGCACCGCGGTGATCGGAAGGTCTTGCGGCAGAACGACAATCCCGCCGCGACGGGCCACCGTCTCGGCCATTCGCCGGCCCGCGACCGCGGTCATGTTGGCCACCACCACCGGGATCGTGGTGCCCGAGCCGTCGCCGGTGGACAGATCGACGTCGAACCGCGACGCCACGTCCGAACGGTTCGGGACGATGAAGACGTCGTCGTAGGTCAGGTCATAGCCGGGCCGGTGCCCGTCCAGAAACCTCATCGGTGCTTCCCTTGATTGTCCGGCTTCTCCTCATCGCTCCGCTCTGCATCGTCGCCGGTGGCTTAAGCCGTTACCTCGCTGCGGTTTCCGCTCCACAGCGTGTGGAACTTGCCCGGCGCGTCGATCCGCCCGTAGGTGTGCGCGCCGAAGAAGTCGCGCTGCGCCTGGGTGAGCGCGGCGGGCAACCGTTCGGTGCGCAGTGCGTCGTAATACGACAGCGCCGAGGAGAATCCCGGGATCGGGATACCCAGCTGGGTGGCGGTGCACACCACGCGGCGCCAGCTGTCGATCGCCGATTCGACGGCGCTGCGGAAGTAGGGCGCGACGAGCAGGCTCGCCAGATTCGGGTCGGCGTCGAAGGCTTCCTTGATGCGGTTGAGGAACTTCGCCCGGATGATGCAGCCGCCGCGCCAGATGGTCGCCAGGTCCCCGGGGGTGATGTTCCAGCCGTATTCGGTGCTGCCGGCCTGAATCTGGTTGAAGCCCTGCGAATACGCGACGATCTTCGAGGCGTACAGCGCCTGCCGGACGTCCTCGGTGAAGGTGTCGGGGTCGCTGGGCTGCTCACCGAGCCGGCCGGAGGCCAGCCCGACGGCGGCCTTGCGCTGCTCGACCGACCCGGACAGCGCGCGGGCGAACACCGCCTCGGCGATGCCGGTCACCGGCACCCCGAGATCCAGCGCCGATTTGACCGTCCAGCGGCCGGTGCCCTTCTGCTCGGCCTCGTCGAGGATCACGTCGACCAGCGGCTTGCCGGTCTTGGCGTCCGTCTGGCGCAGCACCTCGGCGGTGATCTCGACCAGGTAGCTGTCCAGGTCGCCGCCGTTCCACTCGGTGAAGACATCGGCGATCTGCGGCGCGGTCAGGCCCAGCCCGTCGCGCAGCAGCTGGTAGGCCTCGCCGATGAGCTGCATGTCGGAGTACTCGATGCCGTTGTGCACCATCTTGACGAAGTGCCCGGAGCCGTCGGGGCCGATGTGCGTGCAGCACGGCACGCCGTCGACGTGCGCGGAGATCTCCTCGAGCAGCGGCCCCAGCGACTTGTAGGACTCGGCGGGGCCGCCCGGCATGATCGACGGCCCGTTCAGCGCGCCCTCCTCGCCGCCGGAGATGCCCGCCCCGACGAAGTGCAGCCCTCGCTCGGCCATCGCCTTTTCCCGGCGGATGGTGTCGGTGTAGAGCGCGTTGCCGCCGTCGATGATGATGTCGCCTTCTTCCATCGCGTCGGCGAGTTCGTTGATAACGGCGTCGGTGGCCTCGCCCGCCTTGACCATGATCAGCACCCGTCGCGGCTTTTCCAGCGCGGCCAGGAATTCTGGGATGGTTTCGCTGCGCACGAATTTCCCTTCGGCGCCATGCTCTTTCAGCAGCGCGTCGGTCTTGGCGACCGAGCGGTTGTGCAGCGCCACGGTGTAGCCGTGCCGGGCGAAGTTGCGGGCGATGTTAGAACCCATCACCGCCAGCCCGGTCACCCCGATTTGCGCGCTACCGTTCGACTGCGACGAGCTCATGTATCCGCCTCTCAGATTCGGGGGCCATGCCCAAGCCTTGCACCGAACACTGTGGCACACGCCCGGCCGTCGCTAGCCGATGAACAGCCGCTCCAGCTCGGTCAGCCACGGCACGGCCAGCGCGATCGTCGGCACCACCAGCACGGCGGCCGCCGCAAGGTAGGCGCCGATCGACAGCATCAGGCTGTTGCCGCGCCCGGACAGCCGGCGCACCCGCACCACCGTGGTCGGCCCGCCGGCCGCCAGCGCTCCCGACGGCGCGTGCCCAGACGCGCAGGCCACGAGTGCGCGGGCCAGGGGAGTGCGGCCGACCACCCGCACCGCGGCGTCGTCGGCCAGCAGCTCGACGAGCAGCTGCACCGAGTTCAGCGCGCTGGTGCTGCGGACAAACCGGGGGAAGGCGGCCCGGACGGCGGTGAATGCTTCCAGCACTAGATCGTGGCGGGCCCGCAGGTGCGCCCGCTCGTGGCTGAGGATGGCCGCGACCTCGGCGTCGGTAAGGCTGGTCAGCGCTCCCTCGCTGAGCACCACGCGGCTGCGCACGCCGGGCAGACAGTAGGCCAGTGGTTGCGCCACCTCGAGGATCCGCAGGTCGCGGGGGCGGGCACCGGCCCGGGCGGGCATCGTGTCGTGGCCGACGCCGAGCAGATCGACCAGCATCCGGTGGTGGGCCCTTCGGCGCCGGGTGGCGACGGCGACCCGCAGCACGGCAACCGCCAACCGCGCGCCAACCAGCACGGTAATCGCGAAAACGCTGACGTAGGCCACCCACAGCGGCCAGCCGAGCCGTCCGATGTCACCGAGAATGCTCGCGGTGGGCCGCCCGTCGGGTCCGGGCATCAACAGCCGACTGGCTATCGCGATGCCGGCGCTGAACGCAGAGAGCACCGCGGCCACGGCGATCGCCTGCCACAACACCATCGCCGCCCGGGGTGCGCGCAACGGCCAGGTCGCTCGTGCCAGGAGGGCCGGCGCCGGGCCGACCAGCAGCACCGCGAGGATGGTGAAGGCCAGCGCGGACACGCTGCCAGTCTCCCTCACTCCTCGGCTTGATCGCCAGCGGTTGGGGCGTTGGGATGCCCGGATTCCAATTCGTCGAGGGCACGGCGCAGCGCCTCCGCCTCGTCGGCGCCGACCCGCTCGACGAAATGCACCAGCGCCGCCTGCCGGCTGCCGGAGTCCGCGGCCTGATCCAGCGCGTCGACCATCAGCCCGGCGACCAGCTCGTCGCGACCATGCACCGGTGTATACCGGTGCGCACGGTCGTCGCGGATTTGGGAGACCAGGTTCTTTTTGGCCAACCGCTGCAAGACGGTCATCACGGTCGTGTAGGCCAGGTCGCGCTGCACAGACAACGCCTCGTGCACCTGGCGAACAGTTTGCGGTTCCGGCGCAGACCAGAGATGGTCCATCACCGCCCGTTCGAGATCCCCCAGACGCGTCAGCTTAGCCATATCCGTTCATCTCCTGAGCAATGACGCCAGCGTACTCCGGCTTACTACCGACCGTCGTACCGAGCGCTCTGCCGTCGACCGTCAATCCATCGTGACACGATCTATCGGCCTGCGGGAACCAGCCATAACCCACGCTATTGCAGGCCGACGTGAAAGTCGTCACACAGCGCTCCTTCGGTCGTCCCGGGCGAACTATGGTTAGCCTAACCAAACCTAACGGACAGGGAGGTAGTGCCGTGCTGGCCGAGGTGGACGACCCGCTGATCGCGGCAATGACCATCAGGCGGACGCTGCCGCTGCACGAATCCAGCCGGCGGCTCCGCGAGATCTATCCCCACAGCCCTCGCGCGTACGGCGTCGCGGTGCTCTCTGACGTCTCGCTGCGCCGCTGGTGGCCGCTGGCGTCGGCCTGCACCACCGACCGGTTACAGGTGATGTTCGACGGTGCCGCCACCGACATGGACGTGCGCTCGGCCGCCCGGGACCTGGCGACCATGCTGGTCCATACCGTGATCGGGCGCGTCGTGGCGCTGGTGGTGCTGGAGGGTCGGGCGTGGGACACCGGGATCGAGAACCTGTGGGTCCATGCCGACGCCGACGGAGCCATCGACTGGGCGGCAGTGGTCGACCCGACGCTGCGGGCGCTGCCGGGCGACCCCTGCTTGGCCGGCGAGCCTGCCGACGCAATCGTGCAACTGCCGAGCGAGGCCGCGTTGACGACGTGGGTCGCGCACCGCTGCCACCGGACGTTGGCAGCGCTGTTCGCCCGGCTGCACACGATCAGCTTCGGGGCGCTTTCGGTGGCGGCGATGTGGCAGATCGTCGGGTCCACCGTGGTGGCGACCGCAACGCAGCTGCCGCAGCTGACCGCCGTCGACGAACTGAGCGCCATGCGGCGAGGCCAAGCCGTGCTCGACGCGCTGGTCGGCTTCGGGCTGCCGGTGCGCGGCCCTTTCGCGCGACGACCCCCCGTGCCTGGTGCGTGGGACACGCCGGTGTTGGTGTAGACACAAGGGCGTGCAACCGCTGCCAGGATCCGTGGTGCCGCCCGAATTCGGCGCACCGTTCGACAACCACCTCGGGTTGGTCTTCACCGAGCTCACTGCAGACGGCGCGCGTGCGCAGCTCGAGGTTCAACCAAAACTGTTGCAGCCCTTCGGGATTGTGCATGGTGGTGTGTACTGCTCGATGGTCGAGAGCATGGCCAGTGTGGCCGCCTATACCTGGCTGAGCCAACACGGCGGCGGCGCCGTCGTCGGCGTCAACAACAACACCGACTTCCTGCGCGCCATCGGCAGCGGCATGGTGTACGGCCGGGCCGAACCGGTGCACCGCGGCCGGCTGCAGCAACTGTGGCTGGTCACGATCACCGGAGCCGACGAGCGGCTGGTCGCCCGCGGGCAGGTCCGGCTGCAAAACCTGGCAACGCCGCCGGGCTAGCTCGCCGCTTTGGTCGTCTCGCCCTGGTGCGCCTCGGCGGCCAACACCGCCAGCTGCTCGAGCCGGGTGCGGGCGAACGCCTGCTGCTCGGTGATCGTCAGTTGGCCGCGGCGGCCGCTCAAGAACGTCACCATCCACGACAACACCGTGGTGACCTTGTTCTTGAAGCCGATCAGGTAGACCAAGTGCAGCATCAACCACGCCAGCCAGGCGATGAGGCCACCGAATTCCAGCGGGCCGATTTTGGCCACCGCGGAATACCGCGACACGGTGGCCATCGAGCCCTTGTCGAAGTACTGGAACGGCTCGCGCTCGGCCGGATTGGCCCCGGCGAGCTCGGCCTTGATCGTGGTGGCGGCGTACTTGGCGCCCTGGATGGCGCCCTGCGCGACGCCCGGCACGCCGTCGACGGCCGCCATGTCGCCGACCACGAACACGTTCGGATGGCCCGGGATGGTCAGGTCGGGCAGCACCTTCACCCGGCCGGCGCGGTCGAGTTCGACACCCGATTGGCGGGCCAGATCCCGGCCCAGCGGGCTGGCGGACACCCCGGCCGACCACACCTTGCACGCCGACTCGATGCGCCGGATGGTTCCGTCGGAGTCCTTGACCGTGATGCCGTTGCGGTCGACGTCGGTGACCATCGCGCCCAATTGGATTTCGACGCCCATTTTCTCCAGCCGCGCGGCGGCCTTCTTGCCGAGCTTCTCACCCATCGGCGGCAGGACCGCGGGGGCGGCGTCGAGCAGGATCACTCGTGCCTTGGTCGGATCAATGTGGCGGAACGTGCCTTTCAGCGTGTACTCGGCAAGCTCGGCAATTTGACCGGCCATCTCCACACCGGTCGGACCGGCACCGACCACGGTGAAAGTCAGTAGCTTCTTTCGCCGCTCGGGATCGTTGGACCGTTCCGCTTGCTCGAACGCGCTCAAGATGCGACCGCGCAGCTCCAGCGCGTCGTCGATCGACTTCATTCCCGGAGCGAACTCGGCGAAATGGTCGTTGCCGAAGTACGACTGGCCCGCGCCGGCGGCGATGATCAGGCTGTCGTACGGGGTTTCGTAGGTGTGGCCGAGCAACTCCGAGACGACGAACTTGCCGGCCAGGTCGATGTGGGTGACGTCGCCGAGCAGCACCTGGACGTTGCGCTGTTTGCGCAGGATGACGCGGGTCGGTGGCGCGATGGCGCCTTCGGCCACGATGCCGGTCGCGACCTGGTACAGCATCGGCTGGAACAGGTGATGGGTGGTGCGGGCGATCAGCTTGATGTCGACGTCGGCGCGCTTGAGCTTTTTGACCGCGTTCAGCCCGCCGAATCCGGATCCAATGACGACGACACGATGGCGGCGATTGGGTGCAGCAGTGTCTTCGGGTTGGGCACTCATGGTGGGGGTTGCTCCTCGACGGCGACTGCGTTCATTAATACGGTAGTCGCCCGCGTTGGCCGCAATCGACGCCGACGCTGTGTGATCAGCCACACCAGTGCCCTGGATCGTGACGTGGCTCGCGGCGCCATAGCGGGTATCCGAAGCAATGTCAAAGGAGGCGCAAATGGCAAAAGATCACGGTCCAAGCGTCAAAAACGACAAGCAATATGAGGGCTTGCGCAAGAAAGGAATGAGCAAGTCTCGGGCAGCGGCGATTTCGAATTCGCCCGGCTCATCCAGTCGAGGCGGCAAGAGCTCAGGCAGCAGCCAAAGCAAACGCAGCAGCGGTTCAGGCAGCGGCGGGAACACCTCCCAGAAAAAGGCCGCCGGCCGCAAGGGTGGCAAGAAGTCGAGCTAGGCGACCAGCGGCAGTAGGGCCTCGCCGGCCGCGGCGATAACGCCGGGTGTGTAGAACGGCATGTTGATGATGACGGTGTCGATTCCGGCGTCCAGCACCTTGGCTTGTACCTGTTCGCCGATGTAGTCCGGGCTGCCCGCCAGCATCCGCCCGCTCATCTCGGCCGGGATCTGGTCCGGTTTGGCGTTCTCGTCGACCAGCACGGTGAGCAGCATGCTGGTCTGCAGCGTCGACCGGTCACGGCCGGCCTCGTCACAGCGTTTGGCCAGCGCGTCGAGCTTGCCCCGTAGCTCGTCGAAGCCGCCGATGATGTTGAGGTGGTCGGCGTAGCGCGCGGCGATGGAAAACGTCTTCTTCTCGCCGCTGCCCCCGATCAGGATCGGGATGCGGTCGCGGTAACGGGGATTCGCGATGGCCGATTCGGTCGTGTACCAGTCGCCGGAGAACGTCGACGGCTCGCCCTTGATCATCGGGTCCAGAATCTTCAATGCCTCCTCCAGCCGGTTGAACCGGTCGGTGAAGGAACCGAATTCGAAGCCCAGCTGACGATGTTCGAGCTCGAACCAGCCGGTACCTACGCTGAGGATCGCCCGGCCGGCGCTGACCACATCCAACGTTGTGATGATCTTTGCCAGCAACGTCGGGTTCCGGTAGGTGTTGCCAGTTATCAAGGCGCCCAATTGAACTCGCTCGGTGGCTGTCGCCAAGGCGCCCAATGCCGTGTAAGCCTCCAGCATCGGCTGGTCAGGAGAGCCCAGCATGGGCAGCTGGTAGAAGTGGTCCATCACGAAAACCGCGTCGAATCCAGCGGATTCGGCCTCGCGAGCTTGCGCGATCACAGTGGGGAAGAGCTGCTCGACGCCGGTGCCGTAGCTGAAGTTCGGGATCTGTAATCCCAGCCGAATAGTCACGCTACGTACCGTAGCGTCAACAACAGCTACGCGAAATGCGCCAGCGCGCCGTGGCTGACGTGCAGCAGCTGGCCGGTGATGTGGCGAGCCGCCGGAGTGGTGAGGAACAGCGCCATCCGGGCGACCTCGGCGGCGGCCGGTGGCGGCGTGCTACTCAGGCCCTCGTAGCCGGGCTGCGCGCTGCGGCCCGCCGCGACGGCGTTGATCGTGATGCCGCGGGTGCCGAACACCGTTGACTGGCCGGCGACCCAGTTGGCGAGCGCGGCCTTGACCGCGGCGTCGGCGCTGCCGGGGTGCGGGTTTTCCGGCACGACGCTGACGATCGAACCGCCCGACCGCAGATGGTCGCCGACGGCCTGCACGGTCAGCACCGCCGAGAGCACGGTGGCGTCCAGCGCGCTGCGCCACGCGCCGGCCAGGTCGGCCAGCGTGTAGGCCCGCGGGTCACCGGCGTCCCACCGCGGCGCCGGCACGTTGACGATCGTGTCCAGGTGATGCGGGAACAGGCCGCGGACCTCGGTCAGGCTTTCCGGGTCGGTGACGTCGCAGACGATGGCGTCGGCGTCGAGCTCCTTGGCGGCCACCTCCAGGTCGTCGCGGCGCGCGCCGACCAGCGTCACCTTGTGGCCGGCATCGCGAAAGCCTTCGGCAACGACGCGCCCCTGTTCGGTGTCGCCCCCGGTGACCAGCACCTCCACCGCCATGACCTCCTCGTGTTAGCGCTGAATCCAGCTAGAGCTCAGCGCATGATGGCGTCGATCCCGGTCAATGTTACTGGACAGTAGCTACCCGCGGAACTCCGGACGCGCCACCGAAGCGGACAACATTGGATAACGGTTCGACCGTCGCGCGACGGCCTCCGCGACCAGCTAGGTTTGACGGCATGCGTCGGTCCTGGCTGCTCGCCGGCTTTGCGTCGTTGCTCGTGGTCGCGAATCTGGCCGGGTGTGGTTCGAAATCCTCGTCCCCGTCGGCGTCGACGTCGTCGTCAGCGCCGCCGCCCGGGCAGTCGATCCTGGTGTTTGCCGCCGCCTCGCTGAAGCCGTCGTTCACCCAGATCGGTGAGCACTTCAAGACCGACAACCCCGGCGCCAGCGTCGATTTCAATTTCGCGGGCTCCTCGGAGCTGGCGACGCAGCTGACGCAGGGCGCCGCCGCGGACGTCTTCGCATCGGCGGACACCGCGCAAATGGACACCGTCGCCAGCGCCGGACTGCTCAACGGAACTCCGGTCAATTTCGCGTCGAACACCTTGGTCATCGTGACGGCGCCGGGTAATCCGAAGAAGGTCGAGTCGTTCGCCGACCTCGCCAAACCGGGGCTCAGCGTGGTGGTGTGCCAGCAGCCGGTTCCCTGCGGAGCCGCCGCGCAGCGCATCGAGGACAAGACGGGCGTGCATCTCAGCCCGGTCAGCGAGGAACCGAATGTGACCGACGTCCTGGGCAAGGTGACCAGCGGGCAGGCCGACGCCGGGCTGGTCTACATCACCGACGCGGTCAACGCCGGCGACAAGGTCGCGACGGTGAAGTTTCCCGAGTCCGCCGACGCGGTCAACGTCTATCCGATCGCGGTGCTCAAGAAGGCACCCCACGCCGCGCTGGCGCAGAAGTTCGTCGACCTGGTGACCGGCGAAACCGGGCAGAAGATCCTGGACCAGGCCGGATTCGCCAAGCCCTGACGAGCAGCGTTGAACGCGCCATCGGGACTGCCGCGCTGGGTGTATCTCCCCGCCGCCGCGGGGATGGTGTTCGTCGTGCTGCCGCTGCTGGCCGTCGCGGTCAAGGTCGACTGGCCGCATTTCTGGTCGCTGATCACGAGCCCGTCGTCGCGCACGGCGCTGCTGCTGAGCATCAAGACGGCGGCCGCCAGCACCGCCCTGTGCGTGCTGCTCGGCGTACCGATGGCGTTGGTGCTGGCACGCAGCCGCGCGCGGCTGGTGCGGTGGCTGCGACCGGCCATCCTGCTGCCGCTGGTGTTGCCGCCCGTGGTCGGTGGCATCGCGCTGCTGTACGCGTTCGGGCGGCTCGGGCTGATCGGACGGTACCTGGACGCGGCGGGCATCAGCATCGCGTTCACCACCACCGCGGTGGTGCTGGCGCAGACGTTCGTCTCGCTGCCGTTTCTGGTCATCGCGCTGGAGGGCGCGGCCCGCACGGCGGGCGCCGACTACGAGGTGGTGGCGGCGACGCTGGGTGCCCGGCCGGGGACGGTGTGGTGGCGGGTGACGCTGCCGCTGCTGTTGCCCGGTCTGGTTTCGGGTGCGGTGCTGGCGTTCGCCCGTTCGCTCGGGGAATTCGGTGCGACGCTGACGTTCGCCGGCTCGCGCCAAGGCGTGACGCGGACGCTGCCGCTGGAGATCTATCTGCAGCGGGTCAGTGACGCCGACGCGGCGGTCGCCTTGTCGATTCTGTTGGTGGTGGTCGCGGCGGTCGTGGTGCTCGGGGTGGGCAGCCGCCGCCTGACCGGAGTCGGTGCCGGATGACCGCATTGCAGCTTCGTGCCGTGGTCGCCGAACGCCAGCTGGACGTGGAGTTCTCGGTATCCCCGGGCGAAGTGCTGGCCATGCTGGGACCGAATGGGGCCGGCAAGTCGACGGCGTTGCATGTGATCGCGGGGCTGGTTCGGCCCGATGCGGGGCATGTCCGGCTGGGCGATCGCACGCTCACCGACACCGCTATCGGGTTGCACATGGCGACCCATCGGCGCCGTGTCGGGCTGCTGCTGCAGGATCCGCTGCTGTTTCCGCACATGAGCGTGGCGGCCAATGTGGCGTTCGGACCGCACAGCCGTCGCCGCGGATGGCGGGGGATGCGCGGCGCGGGGCGAGCCTCGGCGATGCATTGGCTGCGCGAGGTGGACGCCGAGCAACTGGCCGATCGCCGGCCGCGTCAACTTTCCGGCGGCCAGGCTCAGCGGGTGGCGATCGCGCGGGCATTGGCCGCCGAACCCGACGTGCTGCTACTCGACGAGCCGCTGTCGGGTCTCGACGTCGCGGCGGCCGCGGGCATCCGCGGGCTGCTCCGCAAGATCGTCACCCGGGACGCACGCGCCACCATCCTGGTGACGCACGACCTGCTGGACGTCGTCACGCTGGCCGATCGGGTGCTGGTGCTCGAGTCGGGGAAGATCGCCGAAATCGGCTCGGCGGCTGAGGTTTTGGCAGCGCCGCGCAGCCATTTCGGCGCGCGGATCGCCGGTGTCAATCTGGTCAACGGAACGATCGGCGACGACGGCAGTCTGCGGGACTGCGCGGGGAACCACTGGCACGGAACCGCGGTCGACGAACTGGCCGGAGGACAGCATGCGGTGGCGGTATTCACTCCGGCGGCGGTGGCCGTATACCGGGATCCGCCGCAGGGCAGCCCCCGCAATACCGTCGAGCAGACCGTCGCCGAGCTGGACACCCGTGGACCTGCCGTTCGCGTGCGCGGCGCGGACCAACCGGATGGCGCGCCGGGCCTGGCCGCCGATGTCACGGCCGAGGCCGCCGCCGAGCTGCGGCTGACCCCCGGCCAGGCCGTCTGGTTCTCGGTCAAGGCTCAAGAGGTGGCGTTTTACACCGCACCGGCGCATCGCCGCGCCGCGCCTGCATAACAGCTGGCAAACAAATCACAATGTCAGCAATCCACACTTGCGTCACGGCTGTAACACGGTAGGTTCGTCGCCATGAAGCAGGTGGACTCAACCTCGACACGTCCTAGGGCCTTCTGGGCAATGCTGGCAACCGCCGCGATAACCGGCGCCAGCGCCGCCACGATCGCATTGCCGGCAACGACAGCGAGCGCCGATCCGGTACCGCCGCCCGGCACCACTACACCGGCGCCCCCGCCGCCAGGGGGTGCCAACGCGGCGCCCGACACCGCGCCCGGGCCGGGCGGCCCGAGCGCTGCGCCGCCGACCGCCGACCCCGTCGCCGCTCCGCCGGCAACGGACCCCAACGCGACGCCGCCGGTGGCCGAACCCAACGCACCCGAACCCGGCCGCGTCGACAACCCGCCGGGCGGGTTCAGCTACGTCATTCCGGCCGGCTGGGTGGAATCGGATGCCACCCACCTCGACTACGGGTCGGCGCTGTTGAGCAAGGAGACCGGCCCGCCGCCCGCGCCCGGGCAGCCGCCCGCCGTCGCCAACGACACCCGCATCGTGCTCGGCAAGCTGGACCAAAAGCTTTATGCCAGCGCCGAAGCCGACAACGCCAAGGCCGCCACCCGGCTGGCCTCGGACATGGGTGAGTTCTTCATGCCCTACCCAGGCACCCGGATCAACCAGGCGAATGTCCCGCTGGCCGGTAACGGCGTCTCGGGCAGCGCGTCGTACTACGAGGTGAAGTTCAGCGACGCCAGCAAGCCGAACGGCCAGATCTGGACGGGCGTAATCGGTCCGAGCAACCCGACCGCGGCGCAAAGCGCACAAAAGCAGCGCTGGTTCGTGGTGTGGCTGGGTACGTCCAATGACCCGGTGGACCAAAACGCGGCCAAGGTGTTGGCCGAGTCGGTCCGCCCGATCGGCGCGCCACCGGCCGCAGCGCCGGGCACAGCCCCGGCTCCGGGAGCACCGGCAGCGCCGCCGGCAGCCCCGCCTGCCGCGCCGGGAGCACCAGCACCGGCGCCCAACGCTCCGGCGCCCAACGCTCCGCAACAGCAGCCGGCTCCGGCTCCCGCCGGGGAACAAGGTCCGGTCACGACCTCGGCGACGGGAACCACGCGCACAGCGTGATCGACCGCGTCCACTGTTGCCGACAAATGGTTACGCTGACGCGGTGTATCGAATAGCAGTCCAGCAGCGGGCTCAACGTCTCGCCGTCCTGCTTGCAGGCCAATAGTCAAAGGAGCTGGCCGTGGTCTTGCACATCATTTGGATGATCATCCTGGGTCTCATCGTCGGTGCCGTCGCGCGGCTTATCGTGCCCGGCAGGCAGTCCATGGGTTTGATCGCAACGGCAGTGCTCGGGATCGTGGGAGCCTACGTCGGCGGCACGCTGGGCAGCGTGGTGTTCCCGCCGCACCAATTCGACATTCACCCGCCGATAAAACACTCCTTCTTGGGTGCGTTGGTCGGCGCGGTGATCTTGCTGCTGATCTACAAGTTCGTCACCTCGCGCACACGAACCCTTTAGCTACGCGGCTGGCTTCAGTTAAGTCGACCCGTGTCCAATATGGCTGCCGAATCGTTACGCTGACGCGGTATACCGAGTGACAGGCCAGCGGAAGCGCTGGACTTGCCTCCGACAGCAAGGAGATCCGGATGTACGTCACGGCAGCAACCGAGTTCCTCGCCCTGAATCTCAACGGAAAGACCGGTATCGGTTGGATCGGGTACATCATCATCGGAGGCATCGCCGGTTGGCTCGCGAGCAAGTTCGTCAAGGGCGGCGGCTCCGGGATCCTGATGGACATCGTGATTGGTGTCGTCGGCGCATTCATTGCCGGCCTCGTACTCAACCTGCTCGGCGTTGACGTCAACAGCGGCGGATATTGGTTCACCTTCTTCGTTGCATTGGGCGGGGCCATCGTGCTGCTCTGGCTGGTGCGTCTGGTGCGACGGACCTGACGCGTAACCCGTTGCGGCTGTTGGCCGGCCGCCAGCCTCTCGCCGCCGCGGCATGATGGAGTGATGGCGTCCGAGCCGGTTACCCCCACGATGAGTGCGTGGCGGGTGCGCAAACCCGGCCCAATGAACACCGGGCCGCTGGAACGGGTCACCGCCGAGGTGCCGCGTCCCGAGCCGTCCGAGTTGCTGGTGGCCGTGCGTGCCTGCGGGGTGTGTCGCACCGACCTGCACGTCACCGAGGGCGACCTGCCGGTGCACCGTGAGCAGGTGACGCCGGGGCACGAGGTGGTCGGGGAGGTCGTCGAGGTCGGAGCCGACGCCGGCGACGAGTTCGCCGTCGGTGACCGGGTCGGGATCGCGTGGCTGCGCCACACCTGCGGGACGTGCAAATACTGTCGCCGCGGCGACGAGAATTTGTGCCCGCAATCCCGCTACACGGGCTGGGATGCCGACGGCGGGTATGCCGAATTCGCCACGGTGCCTGCGGCTTTCGCCCACCACTTGCCGAGCGGCTACCGCGACAGCGAACTGGCGCCGCTGCTGTGCGCCGGCATCATCGGCTACCGTTCGCTGTTGCGCGCCGAGTTGCCGCCGGGTGGCCGGCTGGGTCTCTACGGATTCGGCGGCAGCGCCCACATCACCGCACAGGTCGCGGTGGCGCAAGGCGCGGAGTTACATGTGATGACCCGCGGCGCCAAAGCACGAGAGCTCGCGCTGGAACTGGGCGCCGCCTCCGCGCAAGGCGCCGCCGACCCGCCGCCGGTACCACTCGACGCGGCGATCCTGTTCGCCCCGGTCGGCGACCTGGTGCTGCCCGCGCTGGAAGCGCTGGACCGCGGCGGCACGCTGGCGATCGCCGGCATCCACCTCAGCGACATCCCGACCCTCAACTACCAGCGACACCTGTTCCAGGAGCGCCAGATTCGCTCCGTGACGTCGAACACCCGCGCCGACGCCCGGGCCTTCCTCGAGTTCGCCGGCCAGCATCACATCAACGTGACCACACCGGAATACCCTCTGGGCCAAGCAGATCGGGCGCTCACCGATCTCAGCGAGGGCCGCATCGCCGGGGCGGCGGTTCTGCTGGTTTAGGCGCGATAATCGTCGCTCAGCGCACAAAACCGCGCCGAAATCACGTGGACAGGTGCCACACCAGCGCGGCGGCCAAGGCGCCCAACCCGTTGCACGACCAGTGCAATGCGATCGGCGCGATCAGGCTTCCGCTGCGCCGCCGCAGCCAGCTGAACACGAAGCCCGCCACGGCCGTAGCGCACACCGCCAACGTCACTCCGGCCAGCATGCCGACAATCCCGCCGCCGAACAGCCGGGTGAAGCCGACGTTGCTGCTGGTCAGTCCCAACGACGTTGCGACGTGCCACAGTCCGAACAGCAGCGACCCCGCCACCGCGACACCGCGAAATCCCCACGCCCGGTTCAACGCTCCGTGCAGCACCCCGCGGAACGCCAGCTCCTCCGGGATCACCGTCTGCAGCGGAATGATGATCATCGACGCGATCAGTGCGCCCGAGATCGTCGCGTAGTGGTTGTTCATGAACATCGGCCGAGTGATCGGCAGCGCCACACCGACCGCGATCACCGACATCACGACGGTCACGGCGGCCAGCGCATAACCCAACCCCGCCCGCCAGTGTTCGCGACCGAGGCCGAGCTCGGCCCAGCCTAAACCGTTGCAGCGCAGCAGGATTACCAAGCCGACGGCGGCGGCCGGCACGGTGACCAGACCCGCCCACGGCGTGGTGAAGTGCGCTATCAGGTTGGTCAGCGCCAACACCACGACGACGACGGCAACGTCGACGTACACCCGAAAGCGGTGCAGCGCCGAAAGCTGCACCGCCAGCGGGTGTGGTTCGGTGGCCATTTCCTTAGGTTACCCACCTCCACCCGGCAATAGCCGGGTCGTCCTCCCCGTGCTCACGCGTGTAACGCCGCGCGGCCAGTCGGGCGTCGGCCATCCGCTGACGCAGCACGGCGGCGCGGTTGCCCAGCCCGTCGACCCGGTCGATCACATCCATCACCAGGTGGAACCGGTCGAGATCGTTGAGCATCACCATGTCGAACGGCGTCGTGGTGGTGCCGCGCTCGCTGTACCCGCGCACATGCATGTGGTCGTGGTTGGCGCGGCGATACGTCAGCCGGTGGATCAGCCACGGGTAGCCGTGGTAGGCGAAGATCACCGGCGTGTCGGCGCCGAACAGTGCGTCGAATTCGCTGTCTGGCAGCCCGTGCGGATGCTCGGATTCCGGCTGCAGCCGCATGATGTCGACGACGTTGATCACCCGCACAGCCAGGTCGGGCAGTTCGCGTCGCAGGATGTCGGCGGCGGCCAGCGTCTCCAGCGTCGGAATGTCTCCGGCGCAAGCCAATACGACGTCGGGCTCGGCAGTCGCCGTGCTGGCCCACTGCCAGATGCCCAGGCCACGGGTGCAGTGCGCGATCGCCTCCTCGATGCTCAGGTAGGCCAGCGCGGGCTGCTTGCCGGCGACGATCACGTTGACGTAGTCGCGGCTGCGCAGGCAGTGGTCGGCCACCGACAGCAGCGTGTTGCCGTCCGGCGGCAGGTAGACGCGCACGATCTCCGCACGCTTGTTGGCCACCAGGTCGATGAATCCCGGGTCCTGGTGGGAAGCGCCGTTGTGGTCCTGCCGCCACACGTGCGAGGTCAGCAGGTAGTTCAGCGACGCGATCGGCCGCCGCCACGACAGCTCGCGGCAGGTGGCCAGCCATTTGGCGTGCTGGTTGAACATCGAGTCGACGATGTGCACGAACGCCTCGTAGCAGTTGAACAGCCCGTGCCGGCCGGTCAGCAGGTAGCCCTCCAACCAGCCTTGGCACAGATGCTCGGAGAGCACCTCCATCACCCGGCCGTCGGGCGCCAGGTGCTCGTCGTCGGGCAGCGTCTCGGACAGCCACACCTTGTCGGTCGACCCGTACACCGCGTCCAGTCGGTTGGAGGCCGTTTCGTCGGGGCCCATCAGCCGGAACCGGTCGGGGTTGCGGGCGATCACGTCGCGCAGGAAGGCGCCCAGTACCCGGGTGGCTTCATGGGTCTGCGTGCCCGGCTTCGAGACGTCCACCGCGTAGTCGCGAAAGTCCGGCAGGTCCAGGTCGTGTAGCAGCAGACCGCCGTTGGCGTGGGGGTTGGCGCTCATCCGGCGCTCCCCGCTGGGCGCCAGCGCGCGCAGCTCCGGACGCAGCCGGCCGTCGTCGTCGAACAGCTCCCCGGGCCGGTAGCTGCGCAGCCACTCCTCGAGTTGCGCGCGGTGGGCGGGGTTGTCGTGGGTCTCGGCCAGCGGAACCTGGTGCGAGCGCCAGGTGCCCTCGACCTGCTTGCCGTCGACCACCTTCGGCCCGGTCCAGCCCTTGGGGGTGCGCAGCACGATCATCGGCCACACCGGCCGCTCGGTGGTCGCGCCGCTGCGGGCGTCGCGCTGAATGGTCGCGATGTCATCGAACGCGTCATCGAGCGCGGCGGCCAGCTGCTGGTGCACATTGGCCGGGTCGTCACCCGCTACGGTGATCGGCCGATAGCCGTAGCCGCGCAGCAGCGACTCGAGCTCGTCGTGCGGGATGCGGGCCAGCACTGTCGGGTTGGCGATCTTGTAGCCGTTGAGATGCAGGATCGGCAACACCGCGCCGTCGCGGGCCGGGTTGAGGAACTTGTTGGAATGCCAGCTGGCGGCCAACGGCCCGGTTTCGGCTTCCCCGTCGCCGACCACGCAGGCCACCACCAGATCGGGGTTGTCGAACGCCGCGCCGTACGCATGCACCAGGGCATAGCCCAGCTCGCCGCCCTCGTGGATGGAACCCGGCGTCTGGGCTGCCACGTGACTGGGCACGCCGCCGGGAAAAGAGAACTGGCGGAACAGCTTTCGCATCCCCTCGGCGTCCTCTTCGATCCCGGTGTACACCTCGCTGTAGGTGCCTTCCAGGTACGCGTTGGCGACGAGTGCGGGGCCGCCGTGCCCGGGTCCGGTGATGAAGATTGCGTTGGCGTCGCGGGTGCGAATGACCCGGTTCAGGTGCGCATAGATCAGGTTCAGCCCCGGGGTGGTGCCCCAGTGGCCGAGCAGCCGCGGCTTGACGTGCTCGGGCGTCAGCGGTTCGCGCAGCAGCGGATTGTCCAGCAGATAGATCTGGCCGACCGACAGGTAGTTGGCGGCGCGCCAGTAGGCGTCGATGAGGGCGAGTTCGTAGTCGGAGAGGGTGGCCGGTGTCGCGGTTGGCAGACTCATCCGTCCGATTGTCCCGACGGTCACGAAAACCCGCCAACTACGCTGAAGCCATGGTCGAGGGTCTGCTGGCATCGCTGCGGGTGCTCGACCTGGCCGGCGACGACGCCGACGCGGTGGGCCGGATATTCGCCGACCTGGGCGCCGACGTGCTCAAAGTGGAGCCGCCGGGCGGCAGTCCGTCACGCACCCGGCTGCCGTCGCTGAATGGGCACAGCCTGCCGTTCGCGCTGCACAACGCCAACAAACGCAGCACCGTGCTCGACCCGTCCGACGCAGCGGACCGCGCTCGCTTCCTCGAGCTGGCGGCCGGCGCCGACGTCGTCGTCGACAGCGGTCAGGCCATCGCCTACGGCGCGTCGTCCGCCGAACTGGCCGACCGGTATCCGCATCTGGTCGCGTTGTCGGTCACCGATTTCGGTGCGACGGGCCCGCGGTCGTCATGGCAGGCCACCGACCCCGTCTTCTACGCGTTGTCCGGCTCGCTGTCGCGCTCGGGTCCCACCACCGGCACACCGGTGCTGCCGCCGGACGGGATCGCGTCGGCCACCGCCGCCGTGCAGGCCACCTGGGCCGCTCTGGTCGCCTATTACAACCGGTTACGTTGCGGCACAGGCGATTACATCGACTTCTCTCGCTTCGACGCCGTCGTCATGGCGCTCGACCCGGCGTTCGGCACGCACGGGCAGGCCGCCGCCGGCGTCCGTCGCCCGAATCGGTGGCGGGGGCGGCCGCGGAACCAGGACGCCTACCCGATCTACCCCTGCAAGGACGGCTACGTCCGGATCTGTGTGATGTCGCCGCGGCAGTGGCGCGGCCTGCGGCGGTGGCTGGGGGAGCCCGAGGAATTCCAGGATCCTCGCTACGACGTGATCGCCGCGCGGTTCGCCGCCTGGCCGCAGATCAGCGTGCTGATCGCGAAGCTGTTCGCCGGCCGGACGATGAAGGAGCTGGTGTCGGCCGGGCAGGCCAACGGTGTGCCGATCGCGGCGGTGCTCTCACCGGCGCAAATCCTTGCCTCCGACCACTTTCGATCGGTCGGGGCCGTCACCGAAACCGAACTCGTCCCCGGCGTGCGCACCACGATCCCGGTCGGCTACTTCTCGATAGACGGCCGGCACAGCGGTTTTCGTGCACCCGCTCCCGCGCCCGGCAGTGACGAAGCGTCCTGGCGGGCCGATTCGCCGCCCGGCACGACGCGCCAGAAGACTGCCCTCCCGTTCGACGGGCTGCGGATCGTCGACCTCGGCATCATCGTGGCCGGCGGCGAATGCAGCCGGCTGTTCGGTGATCTGGGCGCCGAGGTCATCAAGGTCGAAAGCGCCGCCTACCCGGACGGATTGCGTCAGGCCCGCGCCGGCGAGGCGATGAGCGAGTCGTTCGCCTGGGCGCACCGCAACAACCTCGGGCTCGGACTGGACCTGCGCAGCACAGCGGGTAAAAGAGTCTTCGGCCGCCTGGTCGCGAACGCCGACGCGGTGTTCGCCAACTTCAAGCCGGGAACTCTTGCCGCACTTGGTTTCCCGTACCAGGCGCTGCGTGACCTCAACCCACGGATCGTGCTCGCCGAGAGCAGCGCGTTCGGCGATGCCGGCCCCTGGAGCACCCGGATGGGCTACGGCCCGCTGGTGCGGGCGACCACCGGGGTCACCAAGCTGTGGACGTCCGAGGAGGCCGCCGCCGACACCACGCGGCACCCGTTTTACGACGCGACGACGATCTTTCCCGACCACGTGGTCGGACGGATCACCGCGATCGGGGCGCTGGCCGCGCTGATTCATCGCGACCGCACCGGTTCCGGTAGCCGCGTTCATGTTTCGCAGGCCGCGGCCGTCGTGAACCAGCTCGACACCCTGTATGTCGCCGAGGCGGCGCGCGCGGCCGGCCGGGCTGAGGTACGCGACGACGTCAGCGTGCACGCCGTCTACCCCTGCGCCGGCGACGACGAGTGGTGCGTCATCTCCATCCGCAACGACACCGATTGGCGCGCTGCCGCAAGGGTTTTCGGCGAATGCGCGACGATCTCGGACTGGACCCGCACGCGCACCCCGGCGCAGGTCGCCGAAGCGCTGCAGTCGGTCGGAGTTCCCGCCGGGCCGATGAACCGCCCACCTGACGTTCTGGAAGACCCGCAGCTGTTGCACCGAAAGTTGTTCAGCCCCATGAGCCATCCGCTGTTCGACCACCCGCTGCCGGCCGAAACCGGCCCGGCGCCGTTTCGCCACATCCCCCCGGCGCCGCAGCGGCCCGCGCCGCTGCCCGGTCAGGACACCCGCGAGATCTGCCGCAAGGTGCTGCAGATGAGCAGCGAGGAAACCGAGCAGCTGATCAACGACGGCGTATTGTTTGCAGCCATTTAGACTCCTCTGCGAGCGTGCACAAAGGTACGGCAGTTACGGCGTGTCGCCGTACAAACACGCACGCTCGCGCTCGTGAAAGGTTCTCAACGCATGCCCGTCGACCCGCGGACACCGGTGCTGATCGGCTACGGCCAGGTCAACCAGCTCGAGGACAACCCGGACATCGAACCCGTCGACCTGATGGTCGCCGCCGCCCGCGAGGCCGCCGACCAGCGGGTGCTCGCCGCGGTGGACTCGATTCGGGTGGTGAACCTGTTGTCGGCACGCTACCGCGACCCCGGCCTGCTGCTCGGGCAGCGCGTCGGCGCCGACAACCCGGCCACCCGCTACAGCGGCGTGGGCGGCAACGTCCCACAGACGCTGGTGAACCAGGCCTGCCTGGACATTCAGCACGGGCGCACCGACGTGACGCTGGTGGCAGGCGCCGAAGCCTGGCGCACCAGGATGCAGTTGAAGGCGCAGGGCCGCCGGCTGACCTGGACCGAGCAAGACGAATCGGTTCCGATCGCGCCGGGCGGTGACGACAACGTCCCGATGGCCGGGCCCGCCGAGGAACGCATCGAACTCGCCCGCCCGGCCCACGTCTACCCGCTGTTCGAACAGGCACTGCGGATCAGCACCGGCGAGCCGATCGAGGACCACCGCAGGCGCATCGGCGAGCTGTGGGCACGGTTCAACGCCGTCGCCGTAGCTAATCCGCATGCCTGGATCCGCAAACCCCTTGCCGCCGAGGAGATTTGGCAGGCCGGTCCGACCAACCGGATGATCAGCTGGCCCTACACCAAGCTGATGAACTCCAACAACATGGTCGACCAGGGCGCCGTGCTGGTGCTGGCCTCGGCGGAGGCCGCGACCCGCCTGCAGATCCCTGCCGACCGCTGGGTCTACCCGTATGCCGGCACCGACGCACACGACACCTACGCGATCAGCGAGCGGGCCGAACTGCACCGCTGCCCGGCGATCCGGATCGGTGGCGCCCGCGCGCTGGAACTAGCCGGACTCGGTGTCGACGACGTCGACTACGTCGACCTGTATTCGTGCTTCCCGTCCGCGGTCCAGATCGCGGCAGCCGAACTCGGGCTGCCGGTCGACGACCCGAGCCGGCCGCTGACCGTAACCGGTGGGCTGACGTTCGCGGGTGGGCCGTGGAGCAACTACGTCACGCACTCGATTGCGACGATGGCCGAATTGCTGATCGCCAACCCCGGCCGTCGCGGCCTGATCACCGCCAACGGCGGCTATCTGACCAAGCACAGCTTCGGTGTGTACGGCACCGAGCCGCCGGCATCGCAATTCCGTTGGGAGGACGTGCAATCCGTCGTCGATCGGGAACCGACCCGACCGGCGCTGGTCGAATGGGACGGCGTGGGGACCGTCGAATCGTGGACCACGCCGTTCGACCGGGACGGCCGCCCGGAGAAGGCGTATGTGGCGGTTCGCACCCCCGACGAGTCGCGCACGCTGGCGGTGATCGCCGATGCGGCGGCGGCCGAGGCGACGGCGCACGACGACATCGCCGGCGCCAAGGTCACCGTCCGCCCCGATGGCACGGCCACTTTGCGCTAGGTAGGTCACGAAATCGACGTCAGGGTGTCCAAAGCTTGCTGGGAACCCTCACCGCGCGCCTATTGTCGGGGTAGACGGGGAGGTGAGCAGTATGCGGATCCTGGTCACCGGCGCCACCGGGATGATGGGTCGCACACTGGCCCGGCAGTTGATCGCCGCCGGACACGCAGTCAATGGCATCGCACGACATCCGCACGACAACCTGGATCCCGAGGTCGATTTTGTTTGCGCGCGGCTGGGCGGGCCGGTTCTGCAACAGCTCTGCGACGAGTCGCACGTGGTAGTGCACCTCGCCCCGGTCGATCCGACCGCGCCCGGCACCGCCGGCATCAACGGGTTGGTGCACGTCGCACACGCCGCCGCGCGTGCCGGTGCCCGGTTGATCTTCGTATCGCAGGCTGCCGGAGAACCGGAGCTGTACCAGCAGGCCGAGAAGCTGGTGTCCACCGGCTGGGCGCCGAGCTTGATCGTCCGGGTGGCGCCGCTGGTGGGCCGCCAACTCGACTGGGCGGTATGCCGCACCGTGGCCACCGTGATGCGCGGCAAGGAGTCGCTGCGGCCGGTGCGGCTGCTGCACGTCGACGACCTGGTCCGCTTCCTGGTGATCGCGGCGACCGCCACCACCACCGGTGTCGTGGATGTCGCCACCACGGACACCACCAACATGGTTGTCGCGCGACACCTGCTGCGCGCCGCAGACCAGCGGCCCCGACCGCACCGGCTTCCCACCTGGGCAGAGCTCACGCCGGACATGGATCTTGCTGCGCTGCAAGAGGATTGGCAGTTCGAGCTCGGTTGGTCAGCCGCTGACGCCCTCGCCGACACCGCGCGCGGCCTGTGCGGCCGCAAACTCGACGCCGGCGGCGCCGTCGACCTTCCGGGCCATCTGCCGCTGCCGTCTGAGCCGGTGCCGCGCTCCGGCCCGCCCGACGGAACACCGCTGCAGTGTGCGGCGCCGGACGGGCTGGAGGGCGAATTCGACGACCGGATCGATCCCCGGTTCCCGGTCTTCGCCGCCTCGACACTGGCCGAGGCGCTGCCGGGCCCGTTGACGCCGATGACGCTCGACGTCCAGTTGTCCGGCTTGCGGATGGCCAACCGGGTGATGGGTCAGGTGATGGCGCTGGGCGGCGTGATGGCCGCCGAGTGGGGCAGCCGCGCCATCGCGGTGTTCGGCCATCGGCCCTACGTCGGGGTATCGGCCGGCGTGATCGCGGCCGGTCAGCTGCCCGGCTGGGACGAGAGTGCGGTCCTGCAGCATTCGCTGGGCGACACCCCGGTCGGAGAACTGTTGCCGCTGGGCCGTCCACCGCTGGCCGGTGGGCTGCTGGGATCGGCGGCCAAGGCCGTCGTCGTCACCCGGGCAGTGGCGATGCTGCGTCATCTGAAAGCCGACACGCAGGCCTACAGCGCGGCGGCGACGGCCGAGCATCTCGACGCGGCGCAGCTGTCCTCGTTGTCCGAAGCTGCCCTGCAGGCACGCATTTGCCTGCTGCGCGACCGGATTCACCAGGGGTGGCGGCTGACCGCGCTGTGGCTGATCGACAGCGGCGTCACCGCGGCGGCGCTGGAGCGCACCGACTCTCACGCGCCGGTGCCGGGCGTCGAGGCGCTGATGGACAGCGGACGCATCGCGACCGAGACCGCAGCCCTGGAGGCGGTGCTGCGGCGCGACCCGCGGGTGTGCGCGCTGGCGGCCGAGGGCGATATCGACAGCGTTCGCGCGCTGTCGCTGAGTGCTTCCGCCGAAATCAAGGCGGTGATGGCCCGGATTTCCCACCGGGGGCCGGGCGACGCCGAACTGGCAAACCCCGTCTTCGGCGATGATCCGGCCAGGTTGCTCATTGCCACCGCACGTGCGGCGGCGGCACCGATCGATGCCGCGTCGCCCCCGGACGTATTCGCAGAAACACTCCCGGAGCGGATGGCGGCCAACGCCCGGTCATCCCGAGAGCTGGCGCACGACACCACCATGCGGTTCACCCACGAATTGCGAATGACCTTGCGTGAGTTCGGGTCTCGACGACTGGCGGCTGACCTGATCGACGCGGTGGACGACGTGTACTACCTGACCTGCGACGAACTGCTCACCATGCCGGGCGACGCCCGACTGCGGATCAAGCGGCGCCGCACCGAGCGGGAACGGTTGCAGGCGCTGCGGCTACCCGACGTCATCGACCACAGCTGGCGGCCGCTCGACGTCAGCTGATCAGTCCGGCCAGCGCAACCTGCGGATCGGCCAGCCGGTCGGGGTCGACCGGATTCTGCGAGCGGATCAGGGTTTTGACGTCGTCGAGCACGTCCCAGATGTTGACGTTCATCCCGGCCAGCACCCGGTTTTCGGCGTCGAGCCAGAAGGCGACGAACTCGCGGCCGTCGAGGTCGCCGCGAAACACCACCCGGTCGTAGCTCGGTGCATAGCCGACGTACTCCATGCCCAGGTCGTACTGGTCGGTGAAAAAGTATGGCAGCTCGGCGTATTCGCCCGGGTTTCCGAGCATTCCGTCGACGGCCACCGCGGGCTGCTTGAGCGCGTTGGCCCAGTGCTCGGTGCGGATGCGGGTGCGGTACAGCGGATGCTCCGCAGCGGCGATGTCGCCGACGGCGTAGATGTCGGCGGCGCTGCTGCGCAACGACGGGTCGACCAGCACGCCGCCGTCACCCATCGACAGCCCGGCTTCCTGTGCCAGCTCGATGTTGGGCTGGGCGCCGACGGCCACCAGCACAGCATCGGCGCTAACCGTCGACCCGTCACCCAGCTTGAGGCCGGTGGCCTTCCCGTCTGCGGTCGTGATCTCACCGACCTGGGTCTGCAACCGCAGGTCGACACCGTGGTCGCGATGCAGAGCGGCGAACACCGTGCCGACCTCTTCGCCGAGCGCGGCCAGCAGCGGCAGTTTTGCGGTCTCGACCACGGTGACGTCGACGCCGCGCTGGCGGGCGCTGGCGGCTACCTCCAGGCCAATCCACCCGGCGCCTACCACCGCGAGCGACGACCCTTCGGCCAGAATGGAATTCAGCGCCGACGCGTCTTCGAACGTCCGCAGATAGTGAACCCCTGCCGCGTCGGCTCCGGACATCGGCAAACGCCGGGACCGCGACCCGGTGGCCAGCAAGAGTTTGTCGTAGCCGACGGCGGTGTCGTCGCCCAGACTGACGCTGCGCGCGGACGCATCGACCGCGACGGCCCGGGCGCCCAGCCGCAGATCGATGTCGTGGTCGGTGTACCAAGCCGACTCGTGCACGGTGAAATCGGTGAGCGATTTCTTGCCGGCCAGAAACTCCTTCGACAACGGCGGTCGCTCGTAGGGCAAATGTTCTTCTTCGGCAACCAGGACGACGCGGCCGTCGAAGTCTTTGTCACGCAATGCTTCTGCGGCTTTTGCTCCGGCGAGCCCGCCGCCGACGATGACGAATGTGGTTGAGCTGGCCATGGCGTCCACCCTACTCGGCTGCACTCAGCGCAAAAGGTCCTTGAGCAAAAGCGCATTGCGCACGGCGTGACCGTGCGGGTCGTTGTTGAAGTACATCCACACGTCGCGGCCTTCGCGGTCCCAGCCGGCGATCCGCTCGGCCCAGCGCCGCAACTCGTCGTCCGGGTAGGAGCCGGCGTACATCGAATCCGGATCCGGGCCGTGCATCCGGATGTACACAAAATCGGTGGTGGCGCGGGGGATACACGGCAGTCCGGCCCCGCTCATCACCACATATGCGGCATTGCGTCGTTCCAGCAGCGCATACACGCCCGCGTCGTTCCACGACGGGTGGCGCAACTCGACGGCCACCCGTATCCATGCCGGCATGCTCGCCAGAAACGAATCGAGCCGCTCGTCGTCGCGGCGCTGCTCGGGATGCAACTGCACCAACAGCACACCGCGCCGATCACCCAATGTCTGCCAACAACGTTCGAACCGCTCGATCCACGGCTCCGGCGAGGACAGCCGGCGGTAGTGGGTCAGGCCGCGATGCGCCTTCACCGACATCGCGAACCCGTTCGGCAGCTGCCGGCGCCACCCGTCGAACGTCGAATCCTTGGGCCAGCGATAGAAACTGGCGTTCAGCTCGACGGTGTCGAACACCTCGATGTAGCGGGCCAACCGCCGCGCCGACGGCAGGCCCCGCGGGTAGAGCACGTCGGCCCAGTGGTCGTAGGACCATCCGGAGGTGCCGATCCGTATCGTCACCGGCGGCTCAACCGGTCACCTGCCGCCGGATGTCGGCGTCCAGCGAGGCCCGCACCAACGCGGCGGCCAGGCGTGCGTTGGCGCGCGGCGCCAGCGAACCCAGTTCGTTGGGATCGGCGGGCAGGCCCAATTTCTTGGCCGCGCCGATCGCCCGCTTGTCGAAATACGGCCGCGCCCAAGCCCATACGTCTTGCACCTCGCGCAGGAAGATGTCGGCGCCGGTGGCACCGATGCCGTTGAACTGCTTGAGCAGGCCGGCGGCCGCGCGCACATCGTGGTCGCTGCGGCGGGCCAGTTCGCGCAGATCACCGGAGTACTCGTCGCGGACCCGCTCAGCCATGTCGGTGAGGCGGGTGGCCGAGCTTTCGTCGTAGCGCACGTAGTGGGCGCGACCGAACGCGGCGATCATCGTGCGCCGATTCGACGCCAGCACGGCTTTCGGCGTCCGCAGGCCGTCTTTGAACAGTTCGCGTCCGGCGCGCATCGCGATCGACGCGTCGATCGGCTTGCTGGCCAGCATGCACAGCACCAGCAGCTGAAATAGCGGCATCGGCTTGTCGGCAATCGTTACGCCCGCCTCAGCGGCGTATGTGGTGCCCGCGGCCTTCAGCAGCCGTCGGACCGCCTGGGCGTGCTTGTCCATACCGCACGGTGTACCCGTTTAGCGCCGAGCGGACGCGGCGGTCAGTCCAGGTCGACCCGGATGGTCAGCAGGTCGCTGCCCACCGCGCGGACGACGGCGCTGTTGAGCGCCGGCAGGCTGCGCAGCCGCGCTTTCGCGTCGTCGTCGGGCAGCAGATGGGCGGTTCCGCTGCGCCACCGGCCGCGCACCCGCACCCGCACCGCGGGATTGGCCTTGATGTTGCGCACGTAGTCGGAGCGCTCGCCGTGCTCGGAGACCATCCAGAACTGGTTGTCGATCACCCGGCCGCCGACCGCGGTGCGCCTCGGCTGGCCGGACTTACGGCCGATGGTTTCCAGCATGGTCACCGGCATCTTCCGGCCGACCGGGTTGACGACGAGCCGCTGCGCGCCATGAACCAGGCGCTGTTTCAGGTTGTCCACGCCCGCGAACGTTACGCCGCCGCCAGCTCCACATCTGCCGGTTCCAGTGCCTGCGCGACGATGTCGGCGACGTCGGTCACCGGCTTGACATCCAGCGCCTCGAGCACCTCGACGGGCACGTCGTCCAAGTCCGGCTCGTTGCGCGCCGGGATGAACACCGTCGACAGCCCGGCGCGCTGCGCGGCCAGCAGCTTCTGCTTGACGCCGCCGATCGGCAGCACCCGGCCGTTCAGCGTCACCTCGCCGGTCATCCCGACGTCGGCGCGCACCTGCCGGCCGGTGGCCATCGACACCAGCGCGGTCACCATCGTCACACCCGCCGACGGCCCGTCCTTGGGCACCGCGCCGGCGGGGACGTGCACGTGGATGCGCCGGTCCAGCGCCGCGGGGTCGACGCCCAACTCCGCCGCGTGCGAGCGCACATAGGACAGCGCGATCTGCGCGGATTCCTTCATCACGTCACCGAGCTGACCGGTCAGCTGCAATCCGGGCTCGCCGTCGTTGGCGCTGGCCTCGATGTAGAGCACGTCGCCGCCCAGACCGGTCACGGCCAGGCCGGTCGCCACCCCCGGCACCGCCGTGCGTTCGGCCGACTCGGGGGTGAACCGTGGCCGGCCCAGGTAGCCGACCAGGTCGGGCTCGTCGATGGTCACCGGATCCTCAGCGATCTTGGTGGTGACCTTGCGCAGCGCCTTGGCCAGCAGCCGCTCGAACTGCCGCACACCGGGTTCGCGGGTGTAGTCGGCGGCGATCTTGCGCAGCGCCGCGTCGGTGATGCTGACCTCGTCGGCACTCAGCCCGGCCCGTTCGCGCTGCCGCGGCAACAGGAAGTCGCGGGCGATGGCCAGCTTGTCGTCCTCGGTGTAGCCGTCGATGGTCACCAGCTCCATGCGGTCCAGCAGCGCGGACGGGATGTTCTCGACGACGTTGGCCGTCGCCAGGAACACCACGTCGGACAAGTCCAAGTCCAGGTCCAGGTAGTGGTCCCGGAACGTGTGGTTTTGCGCCGGGTCGAGCACCTCCAGCAGCGCCGCCGCGGGATCGCCGCGGAAGTCGGAGCCGACCTTGTCGATTTCATCCAGCAGCACAACGGGATTCATCGACCCGGCTTCGCCGATGGCCCGCACGATGCGGCCCGGCAGCGCGCCGACGTAGGTGCGCCGGTGTCCGCGGATCTCGGCCTCGTCGCGCACGCCGCCCAGCGCGACGCGGACGAACTTGCGGCCCAGCGCGCGGGCCACGCTCTCACCCAGCGAGGTCTTGCCGACGCCGGGCGGGCCGGCCAGCACCATCACCGCGCCGGAACCCCGGCCGCCGACCACCTGCAGCCCGCGCTGGGCGCGACGCGCCCGCACGGCCAGGTACTCGACGATGCGGTCTTTGACGTCGTCCAGACCGTGGTGGTCGGCATCGAGGATCTCTCGCGCGGCCGCCAGGTCGGTGGAGTCCTCGGTCTTGACGTTCCAGGGCAGGTCGAGCACGGTGTCCAGCCAAGTCCGGATCCAGCCGCCTTCGGGGCTTTGCTCGCTGGTGCGTTCCAGCTTGCCGACCTCCCGAAGTGCGGCTTCGCGCACCTCATCCGGCAGATCGGCGGCCTCGATGCGGGCCCGGTAGTCGTCGGAGCCGTCGGCATCGTCTTCGCCGAGTTCCTTGCGGATCGCGGCCAGTTGCTGACGCAGCAAGAACTCTTTCTGCTGCTTTTCCATGCCGGTCCGGACATCCTCGGCGATCTTGTCGTTGACCTCGACCTCGGCCAGGTGGTCGCTGGTCCAGTCGATCAGCACGCGCAGCCGCTCGGCCACGTCCTCGGTTTCCAGCAGCTGGCGCTTCTGCACGTCGGTCAGATATGACGCGTACCCGGACGTGTCGGCCAGCGCCGACGGGTCGGTGATGCGGTTGACGACGTCGACGATCTGCCACGCCTCACGCCGCTGGAGCATCGCCACCAGCAGTTTCTTGTATTCCGCGGCCAGAGCGCGGGTCTCGTCGCTGGGCTCGCGTTCGGCGACCTCGGTCACCTCGACCCACAGCGCCGCGCCCGGGCCGCTGGCGCCGACGCCGATGTGCGCCCGCTGCTCGCCGCGCACGACGGCGGCGGTACCGCCGCCGGCGATGCGCCCGACCTGCAGAATCGTCGCCAGCACGCCGTAGGACGGGTAGCGGTCCTCGAGCCGCGGCGCGATCAGCAGCTTCCCAGACTCGCTGGCGCGGGCTGCGTCGACGGCCGCCCGGGCGGCCTCGTCGAGCGCGATCGGCACCACCATGCCGGGCAGCACGATCGGGTCGCTGACAAACAAAACGGGCACTGATTTGGCTTCAGCCATCAATCCTCCAAAGTTAAGCCTGATGCGCTCAACCTTGGCTGGACGGCATTTGTTCCCGGCTGCGCTGACGGGCGCGGAAGGCTTGCACCTTGGCGCGGTTGCAGCAGGTGCTCATCCCACACCACTGCCTGTTCCTGGCCCGCGACGAATCCAGGTACAGGCGTGTGCAGCCCGGGTGGACACAACGCTTGACGTTGTCGATATCGGCGCCGGCGACCAGGTCGAGTAGGTCCGCGGCCAGGGTGGCCAGCAGCTGTGATGCGGTGCCCTCGCGTCGCACGGATCCCGTCCGCAGCAACCGCGGTGTGAGCTGCGGCCGGGATGCGCACTCGTTGAGGAGGTTGACGTCGGCGACAGCGGGCCGACGGCCCTCGATCCGGGCGATGACGGTCCGGTAGATGGCTTCGCGCAGCGCGACGGCGGTCGCGAGATCGCTGTCGGTGACATCGGTGGCCCCATCCAGCAGCCCGGCTTGAATTGCCCAGTCCGACAGCAGTTTCGGGTGCGTCAGTAGGTCTTCAGGCCCCGAGTCGCGGCGCTTCACGGTGCCCGCGAAGTCCAGGCAGAGGCGGCCGCTGAGGTAGACGAACTTCACGAGTAACCACCTTGACAGGTTTCACTGTCAGGTGCAAGCTGTAACTGCCTAATACGGTTACAAAGTCGAGCGGGCGTGAACCGGGCGGCCGTTTCAAACGTCTTACCTGCGTAACCAGGCGCCGTATACGGAAGGTGAAAGGAGCCAACCCGTATGGACCTCTACCGCATCACCCACCCGCTGAGGTTGGCCAAGGGATCCCACCAGCCTGGTTCGGGCAAAGGCTGCGCGATGAACGTGATTTCCTACATCAACGGCGACGAGCAGATCACCGACTTTCCGGCGTGCTCGGCCCGGCCGCTGAGCCTGCTCGTCCAATCCAGCAACGACCTGTTGGCCGGACCTGACGGGTACTTGTCGCCGGAAAACAGCGTGCTCGCCCTCGACCTTGCCTGGCGGACGGTGGGAACCGCTGATGTCCCCGACGCCGTCGTTCACGCATGGCTGGCCGAACTGCTGACCAATCCGACGTGGGGTGTGCTGCGCTACGCGAAAATCACTGCGGTCAAGGCGATTCTCGACATTGCCGAGCTGCATCGCGCCGCCGCGTCGGGAAGCATGCCGCCCGCAGCCGCCTGGGAAGCTGCCGAGCGCGCCGCCCGCTCGCTAACCCCCACCCTCGACGCCGCCGGGGCGTATGCACTGCGGGCCGCCTACGAATCGACAGCGCTGGTGGACACCCGCCTTCGGATGACGGTCGAGGAAGTGACCGCTCATGCCGTGCATGCCCACGCGTTGGCAGCGCGCGGCAGCACGGCGAACCGCATCGTCGAGGTCACCGGCCACGCAATCGACTCGTGGCGCCGGCTGGCCGGGCTGGACGGCTCACCCTCCTTTAGCCACACCACTCGCGCACATCGTCCGGATAGTCATCGAGCGGTCCAACACAGCGCTGCCCTGGCGGGTAGTTGACGCGGGCATTCATCAGATCGCAGGGGATGTAGACCTGCTTGCCCTTGGGAGTGTTGCTCAAGCACTGCGCCGGCGGGTCCGCATGAGCCGGGACCGGGACGAGAACCGTCACCGCCACGACACCGAGCACCCACAACACACGGCGATAGCTCATGGGAACTCCTTTGCCGACGCCGAACTACAAAAGAGTGTTCTGAGTTGGATTAGGAGCATACCTCGCCCGAACAGAATGCCGGGGATGAAAGTTGAAAAAGTGAATTTCCCCGTTTCCTCCGAAAAACGCCTACTAGATGAGTGATTCCTATCCCGGTCAGTGGTCGTAGGCGATCAGTGATCGTTTGGTGGGGGTGTTGATTTTCCAGTTGTGCCAGATCACGGCGGCCAGTGCGAGTAAGCGTTGAGCGATGCGGGCGACCACACC
>NZ_LQPE01000008.1 GCF_002101735.1 Mycobacterium kyorinense
GGCGATCGCCTGACCCACCGCCGACTCCATCCAAAAGGCCAAATTTCAGACGCCCTCAGGGGCCAGAATCCGCACGCCATCGACGCCGACCCACCAGAGCCCATTACATCAGCGGCGTCCTAGTGTTCGCCGTTGACCGAACCGTTGGAGCTGTCCTGGTGTTCCCGCAGCGCGGTGAGGGCACGCTGCTCACCGGCGTGCGCCGCTTCGCGAAGCGAAGCGTCCTCCGACGGCGGGTCGGCGAACAGCAAGCTGCCCGAGCCGGGCGAGCCGGCCGAGCCGAGCTTGTTCATCTTGTTCGGCACCGGGGCCCCCTGGTAGTCCAGCGGTATCGGGTGACCGTGCTCGTCGACCGGGCCCAGCGGCTGGTGCAGTTCGATGTAGGCACCGTGCGGCAGCCGCTTGATGATCCCGGTTTCGATTCCGTGCTCGAGCACCGCGCGGTCGCTGCGCTGCAACCCGATGCACCACCGGTAGGTGACGAAGTAGATGAGCGGCGGCAGCACCACCGCCGAGATGCGGCCGATCCACGTCGTCGCGTTGAGCGAAATGTGGAACTTGTAGGCAATGATGTCGTTCATCGCGGACAGCGTCAGCACCATGTAGAACGCGATCGCCATCGCGCCGATCGAGGTGCGCACCGGAACGTCACGCGGCCGCTGCAGCAGGTTGTGGTGCGCGTAGTCGCCGGTCAGCCGCTTCTCCACGAAGGGGTAGATGGTCAGCAGCACGAAAACCAGGCCCATGATCAGCGCGACGCCGACGGCGCCGGGGATGGTGTGGTGCCAGAAGTAGAACTCCCACGCCGGCCAGATGCGGGCCAGGCCCTCGGTCCACATCATGTAGAAGTCCGGCTGTGAACCCGCCGAAACCTGAGATGGCTTGTAGGGTCCCAGGTTCCAGATCGGGTTGATCTGCAGCAGGCCGCCCATCAGACCGAGGATGGCGGTGGTCAGCGCGAAGAAGGCGCCGGACTTGACGGCGAACACCGGCATCACGCGCACCCCGACGACGTTGCGCTCGGTGCGGCCCGGACCGGGGAACTGGGTGTGCTTCTGGAACCACACCAGCGCCAGGTGAATGCCGATCAGCGCCAAAATGATGCCGGGGATCAGCAGGATGTGCAGCGCGTACAGCCGGGGGATCAGGATGTTGCCAGGGAAGTCGCCACCCATCAGCGCCCAGTGCAGCCACGTGCCGATCACCGGAATCCCCAACGTGATCGACGACAGCGCGGCCCGCAGCCCGATTCCGGACAGCAGGTCGTCGGGCAGCGAATAACCGAAGTACCCCTCGAACATGGACAGGATCAGCAGCAGTGACCCGATGACCCAGTTGGCTTCGCGCGGCCGGCGGAACGCGCCGGTGAAGAAGATGCGCGCCAGGTGCACCATGATCGCGGCGGAAAACATCAATGCCGCCCAGTGGTGGATCTGGCGCACGAACAGCCCGCCGCGCACCTCGAAGCTGATGTCGAGCGCCGATTCGTAGGCCCGCGACATCTGCACCCCCCGCAGCGGCTGGTACACGCCGTGATAGGTCACCTCAGTCATCGAAGGATCGAAGAACAGCGTCAGGTACACCCCGGTGATCAGCAGCACGATGAAGCTGTACAAGGCGATCTCGCCGAGCAAAAACGACCAGTGCGTGGGGAAGACCTTGTTCAGCTGGCGGCGTACCGCCGCTGCCGGGTGATACCGGGTGTCGATGTCCTGCGCCTGGCGGGCGAGCAAATTGCCAACATCAATTTTCGGACTCATGAGGTGCGCTCCCAGAATGCCGGTCCGACAGGCTCGATGAAGTCGCCGTTGGCGACCAGATATCCGTCGCTGTCAATCGTGATGGGCAGCTGCGCCAGCGCGCGCGCCGCGGGACCGAAGATCGGCTTGGCGTAGTGCAGCGCGTCGAACTGCGACTGGTGGCACGGGCACAGGATGCGGTAGGACTGCTGCTCGTACAGCGATGAGGGACAACCCAAGTGCGAGCAGACCTTGGTGTAGGCGAAGAACTCGCCGAAGTTGAAGCTTTCCTGGCCCTTGCGTTTGATCACCCGAGGCATGTCGCCCGGTTTGATGCGGATGAGCATCACGGGGTTGCGGACGCCCATCTTGATCTCGTTCAGCCGTTCGTGCGACTCGGGGGTAGTGCCGTCGCCGTCGGATTCCCGCCAAGGAAACACGGTTTCCATGCCGCCCGCGTCGATGTCCTCCGGGCGCATCCGGACGAACGGCGCACCGACGTGCTCACCAGTGGCGCGGGCCAGATAGATCGTTTCGCCGTGATAGCGCGGCGTCCAGTCCGAGGTCCACAGCACGGCTTTCTTACCCTCGGCGGTCTGCACCACCGGTTTCCACGGGTTCTTGATCAGACCACCGGCAAAGGCCACCAGTGTGCCGAGGCCGAACGCGCCCAGCCCGATACCCAGCGACGCGCCAATCAGCTTGCGGCGCCGCAACGTCGAGCCCTCGAACGCATCGGTCAGGTTGGCCACCACGGTCTTGCGGTGAATCTCCGGCGAGTCGCCGTCGTGGCGTTCCTGGATCGAAATCTCTTCGGGGATGAACTTTTTCTGGAACAGCACCGCGCCGACGGCGATCGACAGGATCGACAACCCGAAGGTCAGCCCGTAGAGGGGAGTGGCCAGCGTGTAGAGGAAGCTGCCTTCGGCCTCCTTGGGCTTGTATTCCCAGGGCCAGAACAAAAACACCAGCAGCAGCGCCAACCCGAAAAAGCCGCCCAGCAGCAGCCAGCGGGCCACCTGGCGGTCGGCGCGCTTTTCGGCCCTGGTGCCGGCGACCGGCCAGCGCGATTCCTTATATACGGTTTCGACGCCGTCGAGCCGGCCGCCGAGCTCGACGAGCTCCTCCCGCGACATTGCGTTCAGTTCCGCCTCGCTGGGTTCGCCCGGCACGCCTTTCTGACCGGGTGTGTCGGTGCCCTTCGCGTTGGTCACGATCGCGCCCCAATCCACAGTGCTGCGCCGATGACGGCAACCATCCCGATGATCCACATCGCCATGCCCTCGGGGGCCGGTCCAAAACCACCCAGGCCGTAGCCGCCCGGCTGCCGCTCTTCGCTCACGGTCTTCACGTAGGCGATGATGTCCTTCTTGGCGTCGAAGGACAGCTGACGGTCAGAGAACTTCGGCATGTTCTGCGGCCCGGTCAGCATCGCGGTGAGGATCTGCTGTTCGGTGGCCGGCTCCAGGTCGGGTGCGTACTTGCCCGACGACAGCGCGCCGCCCTTGCCGGTGAAGTTGTGGCACGACGCGCAGTTGAGCCGGAACAGGTCGCCGCCGCGGCCCAAATCGTCTCCGCGCAGCGACTTTTGGGCGATGCTCCCGTCCGGGTTACGCACCACGGTCGGGCCGCCGCCGTTGGCCTGCACGTAGGCGCCGAGCGCGTCGATCTGCCCGGCGTCGAAAATCGGGTCCTTGCGGGCCGCCTGCGCCTCGCCGCGCACGGCGGGCATCCGCCCGGTGGAGACCTGGAAGTACACGGCCGCCTCGCCGACGCCGATCAGGCTCGGGCCGCGGTCAGGCACGCCCTGCAGGTTGGCGCCGTGACAGGTGACGCAGGAGGTCTCGAACAGTTGCTTGCCGGTGCGCAGCAACGCCGAGGACGACTCGTCGGCGACGGCCTTCTGCGGGGTCGGCGTCAACACCGCGGCCAGCCCGCCGGCAACCGCCAGCGCCACCAACAGCAGCAGTCCGGCGGACAGCCGGCGGCGCAGCCGACGTTTCGCGCGTGATGACGCAGAAGTCTTCAACCGAACGCTCCTGTCCTTACGTGTCAACGGATGAAATAGATCGTGGCGAACAGCGCGATCCAGACGATGTCGACGAAGTGCCAGTAGTAGGAGACGACGATCGACGCGGTCGCTTGGGCGGGGGTGAACTTGCTCATCGTGGTGCGGGCCAGCAAAAAGATGAAAGCGATCAAGCCGCCGATGACGTGCAGCCCGTGGAAGCCGGTGGCCAGGTAGAAGACGCTGCCGTAGGCGCTGCCCGGGATCGTGGTGCCGTGCCCGGTCAGGTGGTAGTACTCGTAGCCCTGCCCGAGCACGAAGAACAACCCCATCAGGAACGTGACGACATACCAACGGCGCAGGCCGAATACGTCGCCTTTCTCGGCCGCGAACACGCCCATCTGGCAGGTGAACGACGAAGCGATCAGCACCAGCGTGACCGGGACGGCCTGATACAGGTTGAGGTGCGTCGGCTCGGGCGGCCAGTCGCCGCCGGCCTGAGCGCGCGCCGTGAAGTACATCGCGAACAAGCCAGCAAAGAACATGAGCTCGCTGGAAAGCCACACAATGGTGCCGACACTGACCATGTTCGGTCGGTTCAGCGAATGCACGCGCGACGTGATGGCAGTACCCGAGGTCCCTACAGCACTCGTCACATCCGCAAGTATGACGCTTTGTAGTTGTCGAACTCCACCCGGGGGCGGCAATCGGCGCATATGCGACCATCGGCGCGTGGCGGCTTCACCTTCCGGGTTGTCCTGGCCGCGGGTGCTGGGAGGCCTGACTGCGGGCCAGAACCTGGCCCGCGGGCAGGCCGCCTGGGCGATGGAGCAGATCATGACCGGCGCCGCGGCGCCCTCCCAGATCGCCGCGTTCGCGGTGGCGCTGACGATGAAGATCCCCACTGCTGCCGAGGTCGGCGAGCTCGCCGAGGTGATGCTGCAGCACGCGCGCCGGCTGCCCACCGACGAGATCGGCGCCGACACCGTCGACGTGGTCGGCACCGGCGGCGACGGCGTGTCCACGGTCAACCTGTCCACGATGGCCGCGATCGTGGTCGCGGCCGCGGGGGTGCCGGTGGTCAAACACGGCAACCGCGCGGCCTCGTCGCTGGCCGGCGGCGCCGACACGCTGGAGGCGCTCGGGGTGCCTATCGACCTGGGGCCCGACGAGGTGGCCCGTAGCGTCGCCGAGCTCGGGATCGGGTTCTGCTTCGCTCCGGCGTTTCACCCCTCGTACCGGCACGCGTCGGCGGTGCGGCGCGAGCTCGGCGTCCCGACGGTCTTCAATTTGCTTGGGCCGCTGACCAATCCGGGCCAGCCGCGGGCCGGGCTGATCGGCTGCGCGTTCGCAGACCTTGCCGAGGTGATGGCGACGGTCTTCGCGGCGCGGCGCTCCAGCGTGCTGGTGGTGCACGGCGACGACGGGCTCGACGAGCTGACCACCACCACGACCAGCACCATCTGGCGGGTGCAGGCCGGCACGGTCGACAAGCTGACGTTCGATCCTGCCGGGTTCGGGTTCGCCCGCGCCGATCTCGGCGATTTGTTGGGCGGCGACGCGGACGCCAACGCCGCGGAGGCGCGGGCCGTGCTGTCCGGCGCCAAGGGCCCGGTGCGCGACGCCGTCGTGCTCAACGCCGCCGGCGCGATCGTGGCCCATGCCGGGCTATCCAGCCGCGCCGAGTGGTTGCCGGCGTGGGAGGACGGGCTGCGCCGCGCGACCGACGCGATCGATTCCGGTGCGGCCGAACAGCTGCTCGCGCGATGGGTGCGGTTCGGTCAGCAGCTCTGACTCGGCCTGGGCGGCGGCGGCCCGCGCCGAGCGGGCCGCCGCCGCCCACGCCGCCCATCGGCCCGCCGCATGCAGCGGCGAACACCAGCCGGTGTCGCCGTCGACGCTGACGATCCGCACACCGGGCGCGTCCAGCCAGCGTGCGATCAGCGCGGTCTCCTCGACCAGCGCCCCGCCCAGGGGGGCGGGGCGCGGCAGCACCACCTGCCCACCGGCCCGCAGGGCGTCCACGACCGGCATCGGCGGCACGCCGCGGGCGGCGGTGCTGGCCGCGGCGAGCTGCCCGTAGCGGACGACGGCGAGCTGCCAGCCGCCGCGCCCGGGTGCGGCGGCCACCAGCTCGGGGAGCGCGGCCAGCGCCCGCAGGCGCTGGCCGCGCCAGAGCACCTCGACGGCGGTCATGGTGTGGTCGCGCAGCCGCGCCGCGGTCTCGTAGCGGCGCCGCTCGGCCAGGGCGGTGATCTGTGCGACGGCGGCGGCCAGCGCGGCGTTGTCGCGGCCGTCGATCAGTGCGGCGGCGTGCTGCACGGTCGGGGCGTACTGCTGGGCGGTGAGGTCGCGGCCGGCCGGGCACGGCGACACTTCCCGGACCGGGCAGGCCGGGCCGTGGAGCGCCGATCGCGCCAGCCGGGTGGTGCAGGTGCGCACCCCGGTGAAGCGGGCCAATAGGGCGGCGGTGTCGGCGGCGTCGGCGCGGGAGCGAAACGGGCCGATCGCCTGGTCGTGCCGCGGGGTGCGTACCACCGAGTATCGCGGAAATGCCTCGTCGCTCAACACAATCCACCACCAGCGGTGCGGGAACCGGGACCGCCGGTTGTAGGGCGGGGCGTGCGCGGCCAGCAGCCGCAGCTCGCGCACCCCGGCTTCCAACGCGTGGGCGCATTCGATGTGGTCGACGGTCTCGGCCAGCGCGACCATCTCCTTAGTGCGGCCTCGCGGGTCGGCGCCGTTGAAGTACTGAAATACCCTGCGGCGCAAGTCGATTGCGGTGCCGACGTAGAGCACCTCACCCGTCGGTCCGCGGAACAGGTAGACACCCGGCCGGTGCGGTAGCCGCTGGGCCAGCACCCGTTTGCGGCGCTGGGCATCGGTGACGCCGGGCAGATACGAGCGCAGGTCGGTGTAGGTGTGCACGCCCTGGTTGCCCACCCGCTCGATCAGCGCGTGCAACACCTCGACGGTGGCGCGGGCGTCGTCAAGGGCGCGGTGGGTCGGCTGGTTGGCGATCGCGAACAGCCGCGCCAACGCAGCGAGCCGCACGCTGGGCGCTTCTTCGCGACTGAGCACCCGACGGGCCAGCCGGACCGTGCACAGCACCTGCGGCCGCGACCACGGGATCCCGCACCGCTCGGCGGCTGCTCGCAGGAACCCGACGTCGAAGCGGGCGTTGTGGGCCACCAGCACCGCGCCGCGGGAGAACTCGAGAAACGCCGGCAGCACCGCGCCGATGGTCGGCGCGTCGCAGACCATCGCGGTGGTGATGCCGGTGAGTCGCACGATCTGCGGCGGGATGTCCCGCTGCGGGTCGACCAGCGTGGCGAACTCGCCCAGTACCTCGCCGCCGCGGACCTTGACCGCGCCGATCTCGGTGATGGCGTCGGTGGCGGCGCCGCCGGTGGTTTCCAGGTCGACGACCACGAAGGTGGTTTCCCGCAGCGGCAGCTCGGCGGCCCGCTCCACCTCGGCGAAGCTCAGCTGCTCGGGGGCGGGCACACCCATGGCGGAGACGTTATGCACGCATACCGACATCGAGGTCCGGGACTTGTCGGTGGCGGCGGTTAGCCTGCGCTCAGATCAGCCATGAGACCGAAAGGACAGCCAGATGGCGCAAACGACCAGGCCAGATGACCCCGGCGGGCCCACCGGATCGGTGACCATCGACTGCGACGATTGCGCGGTACGCGGGCCGGGGTGCCGCGACTGCGTCGTCAGCGTGCTACTCGGGGTACCGGAAACTTTGCTGGACGACGAGCGCGCCGCGCTGGAGGTGCTCGCCGATGCCGGGATGGCGCCCCGGCTTAGGCTGGTGCCGATCCACCGCCACCGCCCCGGGATGGCCTGACGGCCGGAAGTCTTGCTGATTTCTTAATGTTCCGCTGTTGGACATTGCCTATACCGTTTCGTAACCTGTCTGAGACCTAAAGCAGATGTGACGGTTTTGTCGACGGGTAAGGACACGAAATCTTGGGGTCGGGGCTACGCGATGGAGGCTGGACTGGACGTGCCCTCAAGCGGTTTGCTGTCGCCGCGATAGCGGGGCTCGTTGGTTTCTCGGGCATCACCGCCACCACTGTGCTGGCCGACCCGGCTGAAGATGCCGTGGCAAAGCTCAACGAGCTGTCCCGCCAAGCCGAGCAGACCACCGAGGCCATGCACAGCGCCCAGCTCGATCTCAACGAGAAGCTGGCCGTGCAGCGTGCCGCCGAAAAGAAGCACACCGACGACCAAGCCGCCGTGGACGCCACGAAGTCGCGGTTGGCAACCTTCCAGTCCTCGGTCAACAAATTTGCTGCAGCGATGTACATGGGCGGCCGCACCGACGGCATGGACGCGATCCTGACCGCCGAGTCGCCGCAGAACCTGATCGGCAAGCTCGCCGTGCAGCGAGTGATAGCCAGCGAGATGTCCGCGCAGATGGCCAGTTACCAGGCCGCCGGCGAGCAGGCCGCCAAAGCCGAGCAGGCGTCGGCGAAATCGGCCGCCGACGCCAAGACCGCAGCCGAGCAAGCCGCGGCGGTGCGCGCCGGTCTGCAGGCCAAGCAGAGCAAGTTGCAGCTGCAGATCGCCGTCGTCAAGTCGCAGTATCAGTCGCTGACACCGGGACAGCGCACGGCGCTGGCCGACCCGGGGCCGGTGCCGCCTCCGCCGGCCGTCGCGCTGGCCGCGGCCGCGCCCCCGCCCGCACCCGAAGCACTGCACCCGGGCGGTGGCCCCGACGGTGCCGCGCCGGAGGCGTTGCCGGGCGGCGCCGGTGGTAGCGGCCAGGGCGCCATCGCCGTTCAGGCCGCCTTGACCCAGGTCGGCCAGCCCTACGCCTGGGGCGGTGCCGCGCCGGGCGGCTTCGACTGCTCCGGGCTGGTGATGTGGGCATTCCAGCAGGCCGGCATCCCGCTGCCGCACTCCAGCCAGGCGCTCGCGCACGGCGGGCAGCCGGTGGCGCTGTCGGACCTGCAGCCCGGTGACGTGCTGACCTTCTATTCCGACGCCTCACACGCCGGCATCTACGTCGGCGACGGGCTGATGGTGCATTCCTCTACCTACGGTCAGCCGGTACGGGTGGTGCCGATGACCTCGTCCGGCCCGATCTACAACGCCCGCCGTTACTGAGTTCCGCCGCCGGCTGCTGGCGGGCACCCTTGTCGCCGAGCTGATCCTCGCCGCGGCGCTGTTGGTTCATCCGTCGGCCTCGCCGCCGCCCGTCGCGGCCCGACACGTGGTTCGGGCGGTCAACCTCGGTGGTTCGGGCGCCGAGCCGCTGCTGGGTCGCGTCTCGGCGGAGATGCCGGCCGCTGTCGATGCGGTGCAGGCGTTCTGGGGCGCCGACTGGCCGCGCGAGATCGTGGTGGTGGCCACCGGCTCGCAGCGCCAGTTCGAGGCCCAGGCCGGCGGCGGACCGGCCCCGCAGTGGTCCGATATCGCGGCGGTGGCAGTCGCCGATCGGGTGGATCCGGGCCGGCGGGTCGCGGTCGGTCAGCGCATCGTGTTCGCCCCCGGCGCGGCCGCCATGACTGACGCGGCGCTGCGAGTTGTGTTGCGCCACGAGCTTTTCCACTATGCGGCCCGGGCCGACACGGCGCTGGACGCGCCCCGCTGGCTGACCGAGGGCGTGGCCGATTTCGTGGCCCGCCCACCTGCCGCCGTGCCTGGCGCGTTGCCGACGGCTTTGCCGTCGGACGCCGACCTGGACACACCCGGGCCGGCGCGCTCGCTGGCCTACGACCGGGCCTGGTCGTTCGCCCGCTTCGTCGCCGACAGCTACGGGACGGCGACGCTGCGCGCCTTCTACGTTGCCGCGTGCGGAGCCGGGCACGCCGACCTGCGCGCCGCCGCGCACGACGTGCTCGGCACCGACCCGGCCGGCCTGCTCGCCAGCTGGCAGCGCTGGCTTTCGCCGACCGGCTAGCCTATCCCGGTGTCCCGGGTCCTGCTGGTTACCAATGACTTTCCCCCTCGGCCCGGCGGCATCCAGTCCTACCTGCAGGAGCTGGTCACCCGGGTGGCCGCGACCGGGTCGCATGCCGTGACGGTGTATGCGCCGCAGTGGAAGGGCGCCGACGCATTCGACGCCCGCGCAGCCGGCTACCGGGTGGTGCGTCACCCCGGCACGCTGATGCTGCCCGGGCCCGCCGTAGACGCGCGGATGCGCCGGTTGATCGCCGAGCACGGCATCGACACCGTCTGGTTCGGGGCGGCCGCGCCGCTGGCGTTGCTGGCCCGCCGCGCCCGCCGGGCCGGGGCGAGCCGGGTGCTGGCCAGCACCCACGGCCATGAAGTGGGCTGGTCGATGCTGCCGGTGGCACGGTCGGTGCTGCGCCGCATCGGCGAGGACACCGACGTCGTCACCTTCGTCAGCCGTTACACCCGGGCCCGCTTCGCCCCGGCTTTCGGTCCCGCGGCCGCGCTGGAATATCTGCCGCCCGGCGTGGACACCGACCGGTTCCGGCCGGATGCGGCCGGCCGCGCCGAACTGCGCGCCCGCTACCGGCTGGGGCAGCGGCCCACCGTGGTGTGCCTGTCGCGGCTGGTGCCGCGCAAGGGTCAGGACATGCTGATCCGCGCGCTGCCGGCGATCCGGCGGCGGGTGGACGGCGCCGCGCTGGTAATCGCCGGCGGCGGCCCCTACCTGGCGTCGTTACGCCAGCTGGCGCAGCGCTACGGCGTCAGCGACCACGTGACGTTCACCGGCGGGGTGCCCGCAGCCGAGCTGCCCGCCCACCACGCGATGGCCGACGTGTTCGCGATGCCGTGCCGCACCCGCGGCGCCGGGCTGGACGTCGAGGGGCTGGGCATCGTGTTTCTGGAGGCCTCGGCCACCGGGGTGCCGGTGATCGCCGGATGCTCGGGTGGGGCACCGGAAACGGTGCGGCACAACGAAACTGGACTCGTGGTCGACGGGCGTTCGGAGCAGCAGGTCGCCGACGCCGTCACCGAGCTGCTGGCCGACCCCGACCGCGCCGCGGCGATGGGCGCCGCCGGCCGGGCCTGGGCGACGGCGCAGTGGCGCTGGGACAGCTTGGCCGCGCGGCTGGCCGAGCTGCTTCGTCAGGCGTAGATCGCCTCGATGTCGGTGGCGAACTTTTCGGCCACCACCTTGCGCTTGACCTTCATCGTCGGCGTCAGCTCGCCGGTGTCCTCGGTGAAGTCGACGGGCAAGATGCGGAACTTGCGGATCGATTCCGCGTGGGAGACAGACTGATTGGCCTGTTTGACGGCGGCGTCCACCTCGGCGACCAGGTCGGGGTCGGTGGCCATGTCGCCCACCGAGCTGCCCGACGACTTGCTGTTGCGCTGCTTCCAGCCCTCGAACGCTTCGGGGTCGATGGTGATCAGCGCCCCGATGAACGGCTTGGCGTCCCCGACCACCATGGCCTGGCTGATCAGCGGGTGCGCCCGCAACTGGTCCTCCAGCACGGCGGGCGCCACGTTCTTGCCGCCCGCGGTGACAATGATCTCCTTCTTGCGGCCGGTGATCGTCAAGAACCCGTCGTCGTCGATGGCGCCGAGGTCACCGGTCTTGAACCAGCCATCGGCCATCGCCTCGGCGGTGGCCTGCTCGTTGTGCCAGTACTCCCGGAACACCACTCCGCCGCGCACCAGCAGTTCCCCGTCGTCGGCGATCCGCATGCTGTTGCCGGGCAACAACTTCCCGACGGTGCCGATCTTCAGGTCGCCCACCCGGTTGACCGTGATGGCCGCGCTGGTCTCGGTCAGGCCGTAGCCCTCGTGGATGGTCAGGCCGACGCCGCGGTAGAAGTGACCCAGCCGGGCGCCCAGCGGCCCGCCGCCCGAGATGGAGGCGCGGCAGTTGCCGCCCAGCGCCGCGCGCAGCTTGTGGTACACCAGCCGGTCGAACAGCGCATGCTTGGCGCGCAGCACCAGGTCGGGACCGCCACGATCCTGGGCTTCGCTCCAGTCGACCGCGGTCTGGGCGGCCATCTGGAAAATCCGGCCCTTGCCGTCGTTTTCGGCGTTCTGCGCGGCGGTGTTGTACACCTTCTCGAACACCCGCGGCACCGACACCACAATCGTCGGCTTGAACACCGAGAACATCGGCACCAGATTCTTGATGTCGCTGGTGAAACCGACGGTGACCTTGTTGGTGAACGCGGCCAGGGTGATCGCCCGGGCCAGCACGTGCGCCAGCGGCAAAAACACCAGCATCCGCTCGTTTTCGCCCAGCAGCGTCGGCAGCGACTCCTTGGCGCCGCGGATCTCGTAGACCAGGTTGGAATGGGTGAGCTGACAGCCCTTGGGCCGGCCGGTGGTGCCGGAGGTGTAGATCAGCGTGGCCGGGCCCTCGGCCCGCAACGCCTCGAGCCTCCCGGTCAGCTCGGCCGGGTCCACAGAAGCGCCGGCCTCGGCGAGCTGGTCGACTGCCTTGGGACCCGAGCCGTCGATGTGCATCACCCGCCGCAGCGCCGGCAACTCGCCCGTGAGCTCGGTGACGATCTTCGCGTGGGCGTCGGTTTCGGCCAACACCAGCACCGCCCCCGAGTCCTGCAACACCCAGCGCACCTGCTCGGCCGACGACGTCTCGTAGATCGGCACGGTGACCGCCCCGACCGCCAGGATCGCGAAGTCGAGGATCGCCCACTCGTAGCGGGTGGCCGAGAAGATCGCCACCCGATCGCCGGCCTGCACACCCTCCGCGATCAATCCCGCTGCGGCCGAACGGATTTGAGCAGCCGCCTCGGCGCAGGTGACGTCGGTCCAGGCGCCGTCGACCAGGCGTTGGAAGATCACGAAGTCGGGGTCGTCGCGCTCATGCTCGAATACCGCGGCGACGACGTTGTCGCGCTCGCCCACGGTGAACGGGGCGGGAACACTGATTTCTCGCACTCTTGTGACCTCGCTTGATGTAGGCGGCTGAGTGCGCTCCAGCCTAGTCCGGACGTGACGCCGTTCACTTGCCGACCGCGGTAATGCGTCGGCGCGACGATATGTGAAGCTAACGCCGTGCACAGCATTCAAGTCGCGGACGAGACGTTCGTCGCCGCCGACGCAGCACAGGTCGGGGCGGCGGTTGCCGACCGGGCCAGCTGGCGGCGCTGGTGGCCCGATCTGCGGCTCAACGTTGTCGAGGACCGCGCCGAGAAGGGCATCCGCTGGACGGTGACCGGCCCGCTCACCGGCACGATGGAGATCTGGCTCGAACCGGTGCTGGACGGGGTCCTGCTGCACTACTTCCTGCACGCCGAGCCCTCCGGTGCGGCGGCCTGGCAGCTGGCCCGGATGAACCTCGCCCGAATGACCCACCGCCGCCGGGTTGCGGGCAAGAATATGGCGTTCGCAGTGAAGGCGACGCTGGAGCGGTCGCGTCCCGTCGGGGTCGCGCCCGTGGCTTGACCCCCGCTCGGGCCGACGCGGGGAGTACCGTTTCTGCGACAGACACTGGGGGAGCACCCGCTTGCGGGGGAGAGGGAAGCAGCCAGGTGGCGGAGAAGACGGCACAGACGATCTACATCGACGCCGACCCCAGCACCGTGATGAGCGTGATCGCCGACATCGGCTCCTATCCGGAGTGGGTCTCGGAGTACAAGGAGGCCGAGGTCCTCGAGGCCGACGCCGACGGCTACCCGAAAGTCGCGCGCATGGTGCTCGACACCACGGTGCTCAAAGACACCCTGGTGTTCTCCTACGACTGGCCGAAAGACCGCGGCTCGGTACGCTGGTCACTGGTCTCCAGCTCTATACTGCGTTCCCTTGAGGGGGCATACTTGTTGTCGCCCAAGGGGTCTGGCACCGACGTGACGTACGAGCTCACGGTCGACCTGGCTATTCCGATGATCGGGTTGCTCAAGCGCAAGGCCGAGCGCAGGCTGACCGACACCGCGTTGAAGGATCTGAAGAAACGAGTCGAGGCTGAGTGAGTCGGCAACACCCGTCCTGGCCCGGATCAGTCTCTTCGTCGGCAAGGGCGGGGTAGGAAAGTCCACCCTGGCGGCCGCCACGGCCGTCGCCGACGCGCGCGCCGGCCGGCGGGTGCTCGTGGTGTCCACCGACCAGGCGCATTCGCTGGGTGACGTGCTGGGCGTGGCAGTTCCGCCGACCGGTCGGCGCGACCCGGTCCGGGTACTTGCCGATGACGTGGAGACCGGCGGTGGTTTCCTGGACGCGCTGGCGCTGGACACCCTGGCGCTGCTGGAGGCGCGCTGGCGTGACGTCGTCGACGCGCTGGGCGGGCGGTTTCCCGAGTCGGAGCTGGATAGCGTTGCGCCCGAAGAGCTCTCGGCATTGCCCGGCATCCAGGAAGTTCTCGGGCTGCACGAGGTCGGCGAGCTGGCCGCGTCCGGCAGGTGGGATCACGTCGTCGTCGACTGCGCATCCACCGCCGACGCGCTGCGGATGCTCACGCTGCCGGCCACGTTCGCGCTCTACGTGGAGCGCGCCTGGCCGCGCCATCGCAGACTGTCCGGTGCCGCCGACGACCGCTCGGCGGCGGTGGTGGAACTGCTTGAGCGCATCAGCGCCAGCGTCGAACGGCTCTCGGCACTGCTCACCGACCCGGCGCTGGTCGGCGCGCACCTGGTACTGACCGCGGAGCGGGTGGTGGCCGCGGAGGCGGTCCGCACGCTGGGCTCGCTGGCGCTGATGGGTGTTCGCGTCGAGGAGTTGATCGTCAATCAGATTTTGCTGCAAGACGATTCATATGAATACCGCAACCTGCCGGAGCATCCGGCCTTCGACTGGTATGCCGAGCGCATCGGTGAGCAGCGTGCCGTGCTGGACGAACTAGAGGCCACGATCGGCGACGTCGCGCTGGTGCTGACCCCGCATCTGGCGGGCGAGCCGATCGGCCCCAAGGCGCTGGCCGAACTGCTCGACAGCGCCCGTCGGCGCGACGGATCGGCGCCGCCGGGGCCGTTGCGTCCACTCGTGGATCTCGAATCGGGCTCAGGACTGCAGTCGGTGTACCGATTACGGCTAGAGTTGCCGCAAGTCGATTCCGGCGCGCTCAGCCTGGGCCGAGTCGACGACGACCTGATCATCAGCGCCGGCGGCATGCGGCGCCGAGTTCGGTTGGCGTCCGTACTGCGGCGGTGCACGGTGCTGGACGCTCATCTTCGAGGTAGTGAGCTGACGGTGCGTTTTCGACCCAATCCGGAGGTGTGGCCGGCGTGAGTGGCGTGCACCCCGACATCGGTCCGGAATTGCGGAAACTGGCGCAGACCATCCTGGACGGAATCGACCCCGCGGTGCGCGCGGCGGCGGTGCGCGCGTCGGGCGGCGGTCCGGAAACCGGCAAATGCCAACAGGTGTGGTGTCCGGTCTGTGCGCTGGCGGCGCTGGTCACCGGCGAACACCATCCGCTGCTGACCGTTATCGCCGACCACAGCGTCGCACTGCTGGCGATCATCCGCGCGATCATCGCCGAGGTCGACGGATCGGTGCCACCGTCGCCGCCGGAGGGCCCGCCCGGCGGCGGTGACACTGCGGAGCCCGCGCCCGAGACGGCCGCGAAGAGTCGCTACGAGCCAATCACGATCACCGTCGAGGAGTAGCCGAGCGTCGCGTGCTGTGGTCGCATCGACACTCGATCGGTACAGTTGGCGCAGTACTATCCGGCGCGGGTGAGAGGGAGGGGCCATGTGGTACTGGCTTTTCAAGTACATCTTCATGGGCCCGCTGCTCGCGCTGTTGGGACGCCCGAAAGTCGAAGGACTGGAAAACATCCCGCAATCCGGGCCGGCAATCCTGGCCAGTAACCACCTGGCGGTCGCCGACAGCTTCTACCTGCCGCTGGTGGTGCGACGCCGCATCACCTTTTTGGCCAAGGCGGAATACTTCACCGGGACCGGCCTGAAGGGATGGTTCCTGCGCTGGTTCTACAGCACTACCGGCCAGGTTCCGATCGACCGCACCGACGCCGACACCGCGGACGCGGCACTGCGCACCGCCGAGCGACTGCTCAAAGAGGGCAAGCTGCTCGGCATGTACCCCGAGGGCACCCGCTCACCCGACGGGCGGCTGTACAAGGGCAAGACCGGGCTGGCCCGGCTGGCGCTGCACACCGGCGTCCCGGTCATCCCGGTAGCGATGATCGGCACCGACAAGGTCAACCCGCCCGGCAGCAAGATGTGGCGGTTCGGCCGGGTCACCGTCCGGTTCGGCAAGCCGATGGAGTTCTCCCGGTTCGAGGGACTGGCCGGCAACCGCTTCATCGAGCGGGCCGTCACCGACGAGGTGATCTACGAGCTGATGCGCCTTTCGGGCCAGGAGTACGTCGACATTTACGCCGCCACCGTCAAGGACCGCTGCAACGGATCGGCACCGGCGAACGAAGCGCCGGCCCGCATCCCGGAGACGGCCGCCGGCTAGACCCGCGGCATCAGCCGACCGGTGCAGGTTCGGGCGCGGCGAATTCCCGCGGCGCGGTGCGCGCCGTGACGGCGACTCCGGCGGCGACGATGGTCGCCAGCGCCCACCACACGTAGGACGCCCCGACGAGTTGGCGCCAGCCGGCCGCCGTCGTCTCGTGGTGTTTGGGCATCAGGTCGATCGGCGTCCACACCATCACCGCCACCCCCGCAGCGCCGACCACGCCCAGCGCGGGGCTGCGGCGCCGCCACGCCAGCACACCGGTCACCGACACCGCAGGCAGCATCCACACCCAGTGGTGCGACCACGACACCGGCGACACCACCAACCCGAACAGGGCAATACAGATCACGGCCAGAGTCGGTTCGTTGGCTGCGAGCACGCGCCGCGCAGCCCAGACCGTCAACGCCAACACGAGCAGGCACGCGGCCACCCACAGCGGGAAGCGTTCGTGCTCGCCGAGCCCCAGCCGGGCCAGCGCGCCCGCGACATTCTGATTGGTGTTCAGCGAAGCGGCGCCGATACGGTCGGTCTTGCGCACGGTGTCCGTCCAGTACTCCCACGAGTCGCGCCAGGCCAGGGCAAACGCGACCAGGGTCGCCACCAGGAACGACGCCAGCGCGGTCAGCGCGGCACGGCCGTCGCGGCGCAGCAGGAAGTACAGCAGGAAGACCGCCGGCGTGAGTTTCAGCGCGATGCCCAGACCCAGCATCAGCCCGCGCGGCCACGGGGTGCGACGCGGCAGGCAATCGGCGAGCACCAGCGTCATCAGCACGACGTTGATCTGCCCGAACGCGAAGTTCGACCTGATCGGCTCCAGCCAGATCGCGGCCGCCGCCACGATGACCACGGCCAGCCAACACCGTCGCAGCCAGGCCGGGCCGGGCACCACACGCGAGCTGTCCCACACATCGAGGCGGGTCAGCACGATCATCATCGAGGTGATCAGCAGCGCCAGCGTCGTCAGCGTGATCGCCACGCTGGCCGCTGGCAGCCCCAACCAGGCGAACGGGCAGAACGCGATGGCCGCCAGCGGGGGATAGGTGAACGGCAGGTCCAGGCCGATGGGCGTGTGGAACTTGGTGTCGCCGGCGTACAGCGGTCGGCCGTCCAGCCAGGCTTGACCGCCCATCCGGTACACGTCGATGTCGATGCGGTACTGCGCGTGCCAGATCAGCTGCCAGGCCGCGTAGCCGAACACCGCCGCGGCGACCACCAGCAGCAACACCCACACGGCGGCCTGCCTGACGGCGACTCGCCCGCGCACACTGCCCACGTCGGGCGACTGCCGTCTACTCATGTCGCAGACAGCCTATCGGTGACCTTGGCGCCACGCGGTATTGCAACGGGCGATACGTGCGATGTGGGCGTACTTTTTTAAGGTGCTTGACTGGTTGCGGCATGACATCATCGACCGCGGACGATTGCCGTTGCTGTGCTGCCTGGTCGCGTTCATCCTGACGTTTTTTGTGACGCGCACGTTCGTGCGCTACATCCGTCATCGCGCCGACCGCGCCACCCCGCCGCGATGGTGGGAGCCGCGCAACATCCACATCGGGTCGATGCACATCCACCACGTGGTCATCGGGGTGGTCCTGGTGATGCTCTCCGGGGTGTCCCTGGTGACGTTGGCTCTGGAGGGCAATCAAGCTGAATTGACCACGGCGGCAATCTTTTTCGGTATCGGCGCAGCGCTGGTGCTCGACGAGTACGCGCTGATCCTGCACCTGTCCGACGTGTACTGGGAGGAGGACGGGCGGACTTCGGTGGACGCGGTGTTCGCCGCGGTCGCGGTCGGCGGGCTGCTGGTGCTGGGTCTGCACCCGCTGATGTTCTTCCTGTCCTTCTGGCAGGACACCCACTCGCCGCTGCTGCACGCCGCGGTGATCCTGGGGCTGGTGCTGACGCCGCCGCTGGCGATCGTCGTGCTGCTCAAGGGCAAGGTGTGGACCGGTCTGATCGGCATGTTCTTCGTGGTGCTGCTGGTCATCGGCGCGATCCGGCTGTCGCGTCCGCACGCGCCGTGGGCCCGGTGGCGCTATACCAATCAGCAGGACAAGATGCGACGGGCGGTGCAGCGAGAACGCCAGCTGCGCCGGCCGGTGATACGCGCCAAGCTGTGGGTGCAGAGCACCATTGCCGGTACGCCGCGCGTTCCCGACGAGCGCACCGTGGATGCGGCGCTGGACCTCGAGGTCCATGCCGCGCCGCCGCCGACGGGCCCGCTGCGCGTCCTGGTGCCCGGCGGCCGCGGCTAGGCTTCCGCGTCGTGCGGTACTTCTACGACACGGAATTCATCGAGGACGGCCGCACCATCGACCTGATCTCCATCGGGGTGGCGGCCGAGGACGGCCGCGAGTACTACGCCGTGTCCACCGAATTCGACCCGCAGCGCGCCGGAAGCTGGGTGCGTACCCATGTGCTGCCCAAGCTGCCGCCTCCCGCGTCGCCGCTGTGGCGGCCTCGCGCCCGGATCCGCTCGGACCTGGAGAGCTTTCTGGGTGTCGGCGGCGACGAGCCGATCGAGCTGTGGGCCTGGGTCGGCGCCTACGACCATGTCGCGTTATGTCAGCTGTGGGGCCCGATGACCGAGCTGCCCGCCGCGATTCCCCGCTTCACCCGGGAGCTGCGCCAGCTGTGGGAGGACCGCGGACGCCCGCGGATGCCGCGCCGCCCGCCGGATGTGCACGACGCCCTGGTCGACGCACGCGATCAACTGCGGCGGTTCCGGCTGATCACTAACGCAGGATAGCGTTCGTCCTGCTCAAGAGGCCGCTGCGGCCGGTTACGATATACGGGTGAACTGGACCGTCGACGTACCGATCGACCAGCTGCCCGCGCTGCCGCCGCTGCCGGCCGATCTGCGGGCCCAGCTCGACGTGGCGCTGGCCAAGCCCGCGGCGCAACAGCCCAGCTGGCCGGCCGATCAGGCCAAGGCGATGCGCACGGTCTTGGAGAGCGTCCCGCCGGTGACGGTGGCATCGGAGATCGTGCAGCTGCAGGAGCTGCTGGCCCAGGTCGCACGAGGTGAGGCGTTCCTGTTGCAAGGCGGCGACTGCGCGGAGACGTTCGTCGACAACACCGAGCCGCACATCCGCGCCAACATTCGCGCGCTGCTGCAAATGGCGGTGGTGCTGACCTACGGCGCCAGCCTGCCGGTGGTGAAGGTGGCCCGCATCGCGGGCCAGTACGCCAAGCCCCGTTCGTCGGACATCGACGCGCTGGGGCTGCGGTCCTACCGCGGCGACATGGTCAACGGGTTCGCTCCCGACGCTGCGGCCCGCGAGCACGATCCGTCGCGGCTGGTGCGTGCCTACGCCAACGCCAGCGCGGCGATGAATTTGGTGCGCGCGCTGACGTCGTCGGGGCTGGCGTCGCTGCACCTGGTGCAGGACTGGAACCGGGAGTTCGTCCGGACGTCGCCGGCGGGGGCGCGCTACGAAGCACTGGCCGCGGAGATCGATCGCGGCTTGCGGTTCATGAGCGCCTGCGGGGTGGAGGACCGCAACCTGCAGACCGCCGAGATCTACGCCAGCCACGAGGCGCTGGTGCTCGACTACGAGCGGGCCATGCTGCGGTTGTCCAACGCCGACGACGGCGAGCCGCAGCTCTACGACCTGTCGGCGCATTACCTGTGGATCGGCGACCGCACCCGGCAACTCGACGGTGCGCACATCGCGTTCGCGGAGGTGATCTCCAACCCGATCGGCGTCAAGATCGGCCCGACCACCACTCCCGAGCTCGCGGTCGAATACGTGGAGCGGCTCGACCCGCACAACAAGCCGGGCCGGCTGACCCTGGTGAGCAGGCTGGGCAACAACAAGGTGCGCGACCTGTTGCCGCCGATCATCGAGAAGGTGCAGGCCACCGGCCACCAGGTGATCTGGCAGTGCGACCCCATGCACGGCAACACCCACGAGTCGTCCACCGGATACAAGACGCGCCACTTCGACCGCATCGTCGACGAGGTGCAGGGCTTCTTCGAGGTGCACCGCGCGCTGGGCACCTACCCGGGCGGCATCCACGTGGAGATCACCGGCGAGAACGTCACCGAGTGTCTCGGTGGCGCGCAAGACATTTCGGACACCGACTTGGCGGGCCGCTACGAGACGGCGTGCGACCCGCGGCTCAACACCCAGCAGTCGCTGGAGTTGGCGTTCCTGGTCGCCGAGATGCTGCGCGACTAGCGGCGCTTAGAGAAGTCCCGCGAGGTTGCTGCCGATCGTCCACGCGGCGACGGCGACCATCCCGGTGATCGCCAGCACCACCGCTATCCAGATCAGCACCATGCGCTGGGCGTGTTGTCGGGCCCAGATGAACTCGCTGATCTCGATGCCCGCGAATAGCCTTGGCGTTTCGGAATATTCGGGTTCATCCGACCAGTCGCGGGGGAGTTGGCGGGTCGGTTGGCGCACCTGCTCGGTCGGCTGGTCGGTCCGGCTGCGGTACACCGCCTGTGAGCGGTGCTGGGCCGAGTTGCGGGGTGCGGGCACCCGGAACTCGGGCAGGTCCAGCTCGTCGGCAAGCCCGTCCAGCGCGGTGCTCATCTCGAGTGCATCGGCGTATCGTCGCGCGGGATCGCGCGCCGTGGCCCGCCCCACGAAGTCATCGAATTGTGTTGGCACACCAGCGATTCGCGCGCTAGGCGGCGGCACGTCGGTGTCAAGCCGTTGATAGGCGACCGACAACGCGGAGTCACCGTTGAACGGGGTGTGCCCGGTCAGCAGCTCGTAGGTCACGATTCCCAGCGCGTACACGTCACTGCGGGGGGTGGCTTTGCCGTCGCGGACCTGCTCCGGCGAGAGGTAGGCGGCGGTGCCGAGAATGACGCTGGCCGAAGTGATTCCGGCCGTCGCGACGGCGCGGACCAATCCGAAGTCGGCGATTTTGACCTCGCCGTCGTCGGAGATCAACACGTTCTCGGGTTTGACGTCACGGTGTACCAGCCCGGCTCGATGCGCGACGGCCAGCGCGCCCAGCACCGGGCGGAGCACCGCGGCTACGGCATGCGGCGGCATCGGGCCGCGTTCGGCGAGCAGCTCGCGCAGGGTGCCGCCCTCGATCAGCTCCATCACCAGGAACGGGTGGCGCGCGTCGAGGCCCTGGTCGTAGACCGCGACCAGCCCGGGATCCTTGAGCCGGGCCACGCTGCGGGCCTCCAGCCGAAACCGGGTCAGGAATTGCTCGTCGCCGGCGTAGCGCGCGTCCATCACCTTCAGCGCGACCGGTCGGTCCAGCCGTTCGTCGACGCCGCGGTACACCGTCGAAGTGCCGCCAGTGGCGATCTTGGCCGCAACGCGGTAGCGCCCGTCGAGCAGCGCGCCGACCAAGGGATCCGTCACGGGCTCATCGTAGGCGCCGCTGCGAATTCAGTCCGAAACCTGTACTCAGCGCGCCGGAATCGGCTCTACACTGGGCGCGATGAGCAGCATTCCGGCCGGCGACGACGTTCTGGACCCCAACGAACCCACCTACGACCTGTCCGACGTCGCCAAGCTTTTGGGTGTGCCGGTGACCAAGGTGCATCAGCAGCTGCGGGAGGGCCATCTGGTGGCGGTGCGCCGCGCCGGCGACGTGGTGGTGCCGCGGGTCTTCTTCACCGAATCCGGTCAGGTGGTCAAGAGCCTGCCCGGGCTGCTAATGGTGTTGCACGACGGCGGTTATCGCGACACCGAGATCGTGCGCTGGTTGTTCACCCCCGACCCGTCGCTGACCATCACCCGCGACGGCACCCGTGACGCCATCCGCAATGCGCGTCCGGTGGACGCGTTGCATGCCCATCAGGCGCGCGAAGTGCTGCGCCGGGCACAAGCTATGGCTTACTGAGACTTTCGGCCTCGTCGACGCGGGGTTCCGGTGCCCGGTACAGCGTGTACCACGCGATCACTGCGCAGCCGGTGGCGATGATGACGTGGATCCACGAGTACATGCCATGGGCCCCATCGGGTTTGAAGATGACCATGACCCACGTGGAAAACCCGGCGATCGCCGCGAGCGCCCGCCGCGACTGTGCGAGCGGGGCCACCACCGCCAGCGGCCAGGTGTAATACCACGGCAGCGCGGCGGGCACGAACAACACCACGATCAGCATCGCCCACGCGATCCCGGTGAGCGCCTCGCGGTCGTTGTGCCGGAATCGCCACCACAGCAGCGGCAACGCGACCGCGATGATCACGATCCCGGCGGCCCGGGTGACCTGCAGCACCGCGTAGAAGTTGACACCGAAGAACAACCCGCCGATCGCGTGGACCAGGTTCGCCACGGCCGTCGGCACGGTCAGCCAGTTGATGATCTTCACCGAGCCGGCCAGCGCGGTCAGCCAGCCCAGGCCGACTCGCGCCACGGCCGACAACACCGCGAAGACCGCCACGAAGATCAGCACCGACGTCGCGGTGGCCGCCGAGAAGGCGCGCAGCGGCCGGTATCCCCGGCGGTCGCCGAGATCACGCATCCACACCCAGACCAGGAACGGCAATGCGATCCCGGCGGTGGCTTTGACCGCCACAGCGACGGCGACCAGCGTGATTCCCGCGACGTGGTGGCGCTCCAGGGTCAGCGCGATGCCCGCTGTCATCAGACCCACCATCAGCATCTCGTTGTGCACACCACCCATCAGGTGGATGATCACCAGCGGGTTGAGCACGCAGATCCACAGCGCGGTCGGCGCGTCGGCGCCCAGATGGCGGGCTATTCGCGGGGTGGCCCAGATCAACAGCGCCAGCCCGGGCAGCATGCACAGGCGCAGCACCATGGTCCCTGCAATCACATGATTGCCGACCGCCATCGTGACCAGCTTGGCGATCAGGATGAACGCCGGTCCGTAGGGGGCGGTGGTGATCGTCCAGATGGGACTGACGTTGTCCAACAACGGATTCGGGTTGTCCACCGGGCCGACCGCATACGGGTCGAAGCCGTCGCGCAGCAGCGCGCCCTGGGCCAGATAGGAATAGGTGTCCCGGCTGAAAACCGGCACTGACAGCAGCAGCGGCGCCAGCCAGAAGCCGGTGGTGGCCACCATCGTGTATTCGGTTGCCTCGCCCGCGATTACCCGCCGCCCCAGCCGAAGCCAGGCGATCAACATCAGCGCGACACCCAGCCACAGCAGGACCGAGGACAGCACCAGGCCGTGGCCGAAGCGCAACCAGGACAGGTGCAGCGACTCCAGCAGCGGATCGTGCGGCTTGGTGCTGCCCGCGCCGAGCCCGCCCGCGGTGATGAGCACGGCGCCGCCGCCACCCAGAAGTGCCGGCCGGGCCTCGGCAGAGGTAGCGAACTCGCGAAGTCGCGAAAAATGTTGCGTGGCAACGGGAGTAGCTGTGGGAGTGGACATCGCGATCAGGCGGATCGATTCGCGGTCAGCCTGGCCAGCTCGGACAGCCCTGCTTTGGCCGGCGCGTTGATGGGTGCGGCGGCCAACGCGGCCAACGCGCGTCCGGTCAGCGTGTCGATCTGCTCTTCCACCGCGGCCAGTGCACCCACCCCTTCGATCACCGCGCGCACGTCGCGCACCTGCGGTTCGGTCAGATCGGTACCGATCGATGATCGTAATAGGTTGGCCGCCAACGGATCTGACTTGTCGGCCATTTCGATTGCGGTGCCCAGCAGTACGGTGCGCTTGCCGGACCGCAAGTCGTCGCCGGAGGGCTTGCCGGTCACCGCCGGATCGCCGAACACGCCCAGCACATCGTCGCGCAGCTGAAACGCCAGCCCGAGGTCGGTGCCGACCTCATGGAAAAGGGCGTGCACGTCGGGGCGGTCCGCGGCAGCCGCGGCGCCAAGCTGCAGCGGCCGCGACACCGTGTACGAGGCTGTCTTGTAGGTGTTGACGGTCATCGCCGAGGCAATCGACTCGGCGGCGCTGGCCTCGCCGACGATGTCCAGGTATTGACCGCCCAGCAACTCGGTGCGGATGTCGGCCCAGACCTGCCGAACGCGGCGGCGCGCATCGTCGGGCAACTCGATTGCGGCGACAATGTCGTCGGCCCAGGCCAGCGCCAAATCGCCGAGCAGGATGGCCGCTGACATCCCGAATCGCTCCGACGAGCCCTGCCACTGCCGGTCCCGGTGCAGCGCGGTGAATTTCACGTGCGTGGTGGGCCGGCCGCGGCGGGTGGCCGACTCGTCGATCACGTCGTCGTGCACCAGCGCCGAGGCGTGCAACAACTCGAGCGCGGAAAACAGCAGCAGCACTTGGGCATCCGGGTCGTCGGACGACACCGCGCGCCAACCCCAGTACGCAAAAACGGGGCGCAGCCGCTTGCCGCCGCCGAGCACGAACTCTTCCAGCGCAGCGACCAGCACGTCGTATTCGGGTCCAATGTGGGCGGCGCCATTGCGGCGACCGCGCAGGTACGCCCGCAACTGTTCGGTGATGGCGTCGGCGAACTCGACGGTTGCCGCTGCTTCGACGCTCAGCGCGACGCCCCTTTCTCTCGAGCCGCCCTGGGCCGACAGTCTATGTCGCCCGGCGCCTATGCTGTCGTGATGACCTGCGCCAGGTCGCCCGGCGTCTGCGACGACGCGGCAGGGCGAGTCGCCGGCGGTCGGCCTGCCGCGGCGGGAAAACTAGCCATCCGATGAGGAGCAGCCTTGTGACTCTGAACACCATTGCGCTCGAGCTGGTGCCGCCGAATGTGGATCGCGGTTCGCAGCAGGCTCTCGACGACGCCCGCAAGGTGCTGCAGTTCTCCGCGGATGTCGGCCTGGGCGGGCGGATCGGGCACGTGATGATTCCGGGGCTGATCGCCGAGGAGGACGACCGGCCCGTCGAGATGAAGCCGAAGCTGGACGTGCTGGACTTCTGGTCGATCATCAAACCGGAATTGCCGGGGGTGCACGGATTGTGCAGCCAGGTCACCGCTTTCTCGGACGAGGCCACGCTGCGGACGCGGCTTCGCGATCTGGTCGGCGCCGGGATCGAGGGCGTTGTCTTCGTGGGTGTTCCGCGCACCATGCAAGACGGTGAGGGCTCCGGGGTGGCGCCGACCGACGCGCTGTCGATCTATCGCGATCTGGTGGCCAACCGGGGCGTGATCTTGATTCCGACCCGGGAGGGCGAAGCCGGTCGCTTCAACTTCAAATGCGAGCAGGGCGCGACGTTCGCCCAGACCCAGCTGCTGTACTCCGACGCGATCGTGCGATTTCTGGCCGACTTCGCCAAGAAGACCGACCACCGGCCCGAGATCCTGCTGTCGTTCGGCTTCGTGCCGAAGGTAGAGAATCGGGTGGGGTTCATCAATTGGCTCATCCAGGACCCGGGCAACGCCGCCGTCGCCGAGGAGCAGGCGTTCGTCAAGACGCTGGCCGGCAGCGAGCCGGCGGAGCGGCGCAAGCTGATGCTCGACCTGTACAAGCGGGTGATCGACGGTGTCGCCGACCTCGGCTACCCGCTCAGCGTCCACCTCGAGGCCACCTATGGCGTTAGCGCGGCGGCCTTCGAGACCTTCGCGGAGCTGCTGGATTACTGGGCGCCGGGAAGTCGGGCCTAGTCGGGCGGTTCGTCGCCGGATTCGGCGAAGCGGGGGGAGCGGTCGCGGGCATACCAGGCCAACCCGGCGACTATCCCGGCGACCGCCAGGGACGCCAGGCCCAGCCACAAGGCCGCGCCACGGAATGAGCGGGTGCTGGGATCGGTGTAGCGGGCCTGGGCCGTCATCGTGCTGACCACGCCCGGCTTGAGCTTCCAGGCCACCATGTCGGCGTCCACCCGCTCACCGTTGGTCGACGTCACCGCGCCGGGGAAGGCGACGCTGAGCTCGACGTCGGCGTCGGGATCGGTCAGCGACGTCAGGTCCGCGCGGCCCTCCAGGATCACCAGGTCGCCGGCTCGGCGCAGCGTCAGGTTCACGCCCTGGGCGTCGGGATTCATGTTCGCCAGCTGCGGTACCTCGGCGAAGGTCAAGTCGGAGAACACGGCCTGCGATCCCACGTAGCCATCGCGGTCGTATTTCGAGATCGCCACCTTCTGGCTGAACGGGATATTGGGGTCCAGCTGCGGTCCGGCGTCCTTGTCGTTGCGCGGTTTGGCGGCGGCGACGATCTCGCCGGACACCGTGTCGTCGGGGGAGATGGTCAGCGACGCCTTGACCCGCAGGCATCCGGTGGCGATCGGCACCACCAACAGCAACATGGCCGCCGCGAGCAGGCGTCGAGATGTCAGTGGTCTGGCGAGGGCCTGGATGCCGCGGGCATGCACCAGGTCATCGTGCCAGACCTGTTGCTATAGCGGCAGCGCGCGGCCCAATATCGCGAATGCCCGTGGGTCCCCGGCGAAGTGGTAGCCGCGGATGATGTCGATGAAGCCCAGCCGTCGGTACAAGCGCCACGCCCGGTTGGCTTCGCCGTTGATTTCCGGTGTCGACAACAGCACGTTCGCCTCGCCTCGCCCGGCCAGCAGGCGACGTGCTACCGCCTCGCCAAGGCCGCGGCCTTGCGCCCGCGGATGGATGTGCAATTCGGTCAATTCGAAGTAGCTGGTCATCAGCCGGGAGATTTCCGGGGCCGGCAGACCGACGCGCTGCAGTCCCACCACCACCTGCTGCTGCCACCACTGATCGGGCGCGCCGCAGTAGCCGTAGGCCACGCCCAGCAGCGGCGCGTTGCTCAGCTGTTCGGCCGACGGCATCCCACCGGGCTCGACGTCGACCTCCACCGCGGCGACGGCCTGCCAGCCGTGGCGCCGAATGTGCTCCAGCCACATAGCGGCGCGCTGGTTTTCGGTGCCCGGGGGATAACGCATGGCGTCGACGTACACGCCCAAGGCGTCATCGAGACGGCGCTGCATGTCGTGCGGCGACAGATCGATGAGGAATGTCGCCAACTCGCGGTGTCCTCCTCGGACGGTCATTGGTGCCATGCTTCCATCGCCCATTATCTTCACCGGCGGTCTCGGTGGGGACCGGCAATCTGACGCAGTTACAATCTGCTGACGAACCAGTGGTACGGCGCAGATCGACCTCGTATCATCTGAGTTAGTTGCCCATGTAACGGGTATCGTCACGTCACAGCTTGTCGGCAAGGAGGGACGAATGCCACTCTCCGATCATGAGCAGCGCATGCTCGACCAGATCGAGAGCGCTCTCTACGCCGAAGATCCCAAGTTCGCCTCCAGCGTTCGCGGCGGTGGATTGCGCGCGCCCACGGCGCGGCGGCGGTTGCAGGGTGCCGCGCTGTTCGTAATCGGCTTGGGCATGCTGGTTTCCGGGGTGGCGTTCAAGGCCACCATGATCGGTAACTTCCCGATCCTTTCGGTGCTCGGCTTCCTGGTGATGTTCGGCGGTGTCGTTTACGCCATCACCGGGCCGCGCCTGTCGGCCAAGCCGGATCTCCCCGGACCGCGACAGCGCCGCATCAAGGGCACCGGTAGTTCGTTCACCAGCCGGATGGAAGATCGGTTCCGGCGCCGCTTCGACGAGTAAGCGTCACACCGACCATGGGGCAGCCGCAGGGCTGCCCTTTTTTGTTCCGCCGAGCCTGCGTGACGGCGTGAGTTTGTGGAAAATCGCGCGCTGCATGCAGGGCTCGGTGACGTCAACGCAGGCTCGGACGCCCCACCACGCCCCACTAGCCGTCTGATTGCCCGCTGACGTGGGTTTTTTCGACGTGCCGGGCTTGCGCCGCCGGTCTCTCGCCCGCCATGGCAGCGGGTGAACCAGCCGAAACATATATCTCTTACTCAACAAATGGGGCAAAGTGGGGGATTGTGGGGTATGGTGGCAGAAGTCGTGGGGAGAGGCGGAGTGCAGGCTCCGCCCCGTGGCGGGAGGTGGCCAGATGTTCTTGGGCACCTACACGCCCAAGCTCGACGACAAGGGGCGGCTGACGCTGCCCGCGAAGTTCCGCGACGCGCTGGCAGGAGGGTTGATGGTCACCAAAAGCCAAGACCACAGCCTGGCTGTCTATCCGCGCGCGGAGTTCGAGCAACTGGCCCGCCGGGCCAGCAAGGTGTCGCGAAGCAACCCGGAGGCGCGGGCGTTCCTGCGCAACCTCGCCGCCGGGACCGACGAACAGCATCCCGACGCTCAAGGCCGGATCACGTTATCGGCCGATCACCGCCGCTACGCCAACCTGTCGAAGGATTGCGTGGTGATCGGATCGGTCGACTACCTCGAGATCTGGGACGCCCAGGCCTGGCACGACTACCAACAGACCCACGAAGAGAACTTCTCCGCGGCCAGCGATGAAGCACTCGGCGACATCATCTGAGGCGCATGCCCGTGCACCGTGGCCTCTGCCCGAACCGACCCTGACGTACTTCCCCAACGCCAGGTTCGTGCTCTCGGACAGGGACCTCGATGTGCGGGCGATCGCAAGCGCGGCGGAGCCGGGCGCGGCGGGTCGCCCGCCGACCAACCGGGCGATCGCTCGCTGTACTCGTGGGGGAGGTGTTGCGGTGCCTGACGCCACAGGCGATTTCGGTCATGTCCCCGTGCTGGCCGAACGCTGCGTCGAGCTGCTGACCCCGGCGCTGACCCGCCGCTACTCCGACGGCTCAGGCGCTCTACTCGTCGACGCCACCCTCGGCGCCGGGGGGCATGCGGAACGATTCCTGGCCGCGCTGCCGGGCCTTCGGCTGATCGGACTCGACCGCGACCCGACCGCGCTGGACACCGCCGGCAAGCGGCTGGAGCGCTTCGCCGACCGGGTCACACTGGTGCACACCCGCTATGACGGCATCGCCGACGCTCTCACCGAATCCGGTTATGCTGCAAGAGGTTCGGTGGACGCAATCCTATTCGATCTCGGTGTTTCGTCGATGCAGCTCGACCGGCCCGAGCGAGGATTCTCGTACGCGCAGGACGCGCCGTTGGACATGCGGATGGACCCCGGGTCGCCATTGAGCGCAGCCGACATCGTCAACAACTACGACGAGGCCGCGCTGGCCGACATTCTGCGCCGCTACGGTGAGGAGCGGTTCGCGCGCCGCATCGCCGCGCAGATCGTCCGCCGCCGCGCGGCCACACCGTTTACCACGACGGGTGAACTGGTCGAGCTTGTCTACCAGGCGATTCCGGCGCCTGCCCGGCGCACCGGCGGACACCCGGCCAAGCGCACGTTCCAGGCGCTGCGCATCGCGGTCAACAGCGAACTGGATTCGTTGACTGCCGCGCTACCAGCTGCGCTGGATGCCCTGACGGCCGGTGGACGCATCTTGGTTCTGGCATATCAGTCATTGGAAGACCGCATCGTCAAGCGGGCCTTCGCCGACGCCACCGCGTCGCGCACCCCAACCGGGTTACCGGTCGAACTACCCGGCCATGCAGCGCAATTCACGTCGTTGACCCGCGGCGCCGAACGCGCCGACGACGCCGAAATTCTGCGCAACCCGCGCAGCGCCGCGGTGCGGTTGCGGGCCGTGCAACGACTGGAGTCAAGGAGGGGCGACCGATGAAGGCCAAACGCCAAGCGCCGCAGCGCCGCGACGGCGAGCGTCGTCGCAAGGCTGCCCCTCCGAAGAGCCCGCGTCGCCCGGTTGAGCCCACGACGGGTCGCCGTCCGAAAAAGGCCTCGGCCCCGGCCCGCGAACCGCGAGCAACCCGGTCCGCACCGCAGACCACGCCCACACCCCGGCCCGTCGAGCGGCCGTCACGACCCAAGAGCGCCAGCCAGGCCAAGGCGCGCGCCAAGGCGCGGAAAGCCAAGGCGCCCAAGGTCATTCGGCCTCCGCTTCGGGAGCGGTTACTGGCCCGGCTGGCGTCGATCGACCTGCGGCCGCGCACGCTGGCGGCCAAGGTGCCGTTCGTGGTGCTGATCATCGGCGCGCTGGGCGCCGGGCTGGGCGTCACGCTGTGGTTGTCCACCGACTCCGCCGAGCGGTCCTATGAGTTGGGCAGTGCCCGCAAGACGACGCAACTGTTGCAGCAGCAGAAGGAGGCGCTCGAACGTGATGTGCTGCAGGCACAGGCCGCCCCGGCGCTGGCGGAGGCCGCTCGCGGCCTGGGCATGATCCCGACGAAGGACACCGCCCACCTGATCCAGGATCCAGGCGGAAACTGGGTTGTCGTCGGCACGCCCAAGCCGGCCGAGGGCGCCCCGCCGCCACCGCTGAACACCAAGCTGCCGGACGAAAAACCCGCCCCGCCACCGGCTCGGCCCAATTCGGTGGAGGTGCCGATGCGCCTCACGCCGGGGGCTCCGGTCGTCCCGGGTCCAGCCGGACCGGAAGTCATGGTCCGCGACCCCAACAGTGCGACGACGCTGGGCAGCCCGCACTTGCCAGCCCAGGACATGCCGCCGGTGCCCGGCGCGCCCGCGGCGCCGGGCGTGGCTCCGGTCCCGGGTCCACTGCCCGTGCCGGGCACACCGCCCGTGGCCGGCCCGCCGCCCGTCGCACCCGCGGCTCCTGAAGTGGTGCCCCCGGCCGGCGCGGCCGGTCCGCCGGTTGCCGCGCCGCCGGCACCTGCTCCGCTCGCAGTGCCCGCTGCTCCGATCGCACCGCCCGTCGCGCCGCCGCCGACCAACGGCGAGCAGTTCGGCCCGCTAACCGTCACGACCCCGGGCGTGGCCAGGTGAGAGGCAAAAAGCGCAACGGGGCCCGCTCGTCGCAGCGCGGCCACGACGTCCGGAAGCCAAGGCGGACAATCGAAGTCAAGAACGCTGCGTCGGGCCACTCGGCACGTCAACGCCGTACCCGCCAAGCCGCCGAACTGGGCGCGCGCGGCGCGTCGTTCGTGTTTCGGCACCGAGCCGGCAACGCGGTCATCTTCGTGGCGCTGCTCGTCGCCGCAGCGCAGCTGTTCTACCTTCAAGTGCCGCGCGCCGCCGGGCTACGGGCCGAGGCCGCGGGGCAACTCAAGGTCACCGACGTCGAAAAGGCGGTGCGCGGCAGCATCGTCGACCGCAACAACGACCAGCTCGCGTTCACGATCGAGGCACGGGCGCTGACCTTCCAACCGCGCAAGATCCGCAAACAACTGGCCGAGGCCAAACAAAAAGATGCCCACAGCCCCGACCCTGCGCAGCGGTTGCGCGATATCGCCAAAGAGGTTTCGGCGCGGCTGAGCAACAAGCCCGACAACGCGACGGTGCTGAAGAAGCTGCAAAGCGACGAGACGTTCGTCTACCTGGCCCGCGCGGTCGACCCGGCCATTGCCACCGCGATCACCACGAAATTCCCGGAAGTCGGTGCCGAGCGCCAGGATTTGCGCCAATACCCCGGCGGATCGCTGGCCGCCAACATCGTCGGCGGCATCGACTGGGACGGGCACGGGCTGCTGGGTCTAGAGGACTCGCTGGACGCGGTGCTGGCCGGAACCGACGGGTCGGTGACCTACGACCGCGGGTCCGACGGCGTCGTTATCCCGGGCAGCTACCGCAACCAGCACAAGGCCGTCAACGGTTCGACGGTGCAACTCACCATCGACGACGACATCCAGTTCTACGTCCAACAACAGGTGCAGCAGGCCAAGAACGCCTCCGGGGCCCGCAACGTCTCCGCTGTCGTGCTCGACGCCAAAACCGGTGAGGTGCTGGCGATGTCGAACGACAACACCTTCGACCCGTCGCAGGACATCGGCCGCCAGGGCGACAAGCAGATGGGCAACCTGCCGGTGTCGTCACCGTTCGAGCCGGGCTCGGTGAACAAGGTGATCACCGCGTCGTCGGTGATCGAATATGGCCTGTCCAACCCCGACGAGGTGCTGCAGGTGCCGGGCTCGATCCACATGGGCGGTGTCACCGTGCACGACGCCTGGAACCACGGCGTGATGCCCTACACCACCACCGGCATTTTCGGGAAGTCTTCCAACGTGGGCACGCTGATGCTGGCCCAGCGTGTCGGCCCGGACCGCTGGTTCGACATGCTGCGCAAGTTCGGGCTGGGGCAGCGCACCGGCGTCGGGCTGCCCGGTGAGAGCGCGGGGCTGGTGCCCCCGATCGACCAGTGGTCGGGCAGCACATTCTCCAACTTGCCTATCGGGCAAGGGCTTTCGATGACGCTGCTGCAGATGACGGGCATGTATCAGACGATCGCCAACGACGGGCTGCGGATGCCACCGCGGATCATCAAGGCGACGATCGCGCCGGACGGCACTCGCACGGAAGAGCCGCGGCCGCAAGGTGTTCGGGTGGTGTCGTCGGAGACCGCGCAGACGGTGCGCAACATGTTGCGTGCCGTGGTGCAGCGCGACCCGATGGGCTATCAGCAGGGCACCGGGCCGGCGGCTGCAATCGAGGGCTACCAGATCTCCGGAAAGACCGGGACGGCGCAGCAGATCAACCCGGCATGTGGCTGCTACTTCGACGACGTGTACTGGATCACCTTCGCCGGGATGGCCACCACCGACAATCCCCGTTACGTCGTCGGGATCATGATGGACAACCCGCAGCGCTCCTCGGACGGCGCCCCTGGACACACGGCGGCCCCGCTGTTTCACAACATCGCGGGCTGGCTGCTGCAGCGCGAAAACGTGCCGCTGTCGCCCGATCCTGGGCCACCGCTGACCCTGCAGGCCTAACGGCCGTAAGGACCGTCTCCGCGACCCGCTGCCGAGCGCGGCTCGATAAGGTGTCATGGCCGTTAACGGCGTTGATACGACGCCTGAAACAGGCAGCGGACGGAGGTGATGACGGTGCCCACTGCGCTGCGGCCCAGCGCCGGGTCCGGCGTGCCGCTGTCGGCGCTGGCAGACCAGATCGGCGCCGTCTCCGCGGCGGGCAGCGTGGTCCCCGAGCTGTCGGTCACCGGCGTCACGCTGCGGGCACAAGACGCGCAGCCGGGAGATTTGTTCGCCGCGCTGCCCGGCGCGTCGACCCATGGGGCGCGCTACGCCGGTGACGCGGTCGCGCGAGGCGCCGTGGCGGTGCTCACCGATGCCGACGGGGTCGCGCAACTGGCCGACACCCTGGGGCCGCTGCCGGTGCTGATTCACCCGTCGCCGCGCACGGTGCTCGGCGAACTCGCCGCCACCATCTACGAGCATCCGTCCGAGCGGCTTGCCGTGGTCGGCATCACCGGCACGTCCGGCAAGACCACCACGACCTACCTGATCGAGGCCGGTCTGCGGGCGGCCGGACGGACCGTGGGACTGATCGGGACCATCGGCATCCGCATCGACGGCGCCGACGTTCCCAGCGCCCTGACCACGCCGGAGGCGCCCGCACTGCAGGCCCAGCTCGCGGCGATGGCCGAACGCGGGGTGGACACCGTAGTGATGGAGGTGTCCAGTCACGCGCTGAGCCTTGGCCGCGTCGACGGCGTGCGCTTCGCGGTGGGCGGCTTCACCAACCTGTCCCGCGACCACCTCGACTTCCACCCGACCATGGCCGACTATTTCGAGGCCAAGGCGCGGTTGTTCGACCCGGCCTCGCCGCTGCACGCCCGCACCGCGGTGGTGTGTGTGGACGACGACGCCGGCCGCGCGATGGCCGACCGCGCCGCCGCCGCGATCACCGTCAGCGCCGAGGGCGCCGCCGCGGACTGGCGCGCCGAAGACATCACGGCCGGCGCCGGCGGCCACGACTTCACCGCCGTCGACCCCGCCGGAGTGCATCACCGGGTGCGCATCGGGTTATCGGGCCGCTACAACATCGCCAATACGCTTGTCGCACTGGCCATCCTGGATGTGCTGGGGGTGTCGCCGGAGCAAGCGGCGACCGGGCTGCGCGACATCCGGGTTCCCGGCCGGCTCGAACAGATCGACCGCGGCCAGGACTTCCTGGCGGTGGTCGACTACGCCCACAAGCCGGGCGCGCTGAGCGCCGTGCTGATGTCGCTACGTCGCCCCGGCAGCCGGCTGGCCGTGGTGTTCGGGGCCGGCGGCGAGCGCGACCCGGGCAAGCGGGCGCCGATGGGCAGGATCGCCGCGCAGCTGGCCGACCTCGTCGTCGTCACCGACGACAACCCCCGCGGCGAAGACCCGGCCGCCATCCGTCGCGAAATCCTTTCCGGCACAACGGAAGGCACCGCGGAGGTTATCGAAATCGGCGACCGCCGCGCGGCCATCCGGCACGCGGTCGGATGGGCGGGCCCCGATGACATCGTCCTGGTCACCGGAAAAGGCCACGAAACCGGGCAGAGCGGCGGAGGGCAGACCCGCCCGTTCGACGACCGCGTCGAGCTCGCCGCCGCCCTGGAGGAGCGGCGCCGGTGATCGACCTGACCGTCGCCCAGATCGCCGAGATCGTCGGCGGCGAGCTGGCCGACATCTCGCCCGGCGACGCCGCCGACTTGCACGTCACCGGCACCGTCGAATTCGACTCCCGCAAAATCACGCCGCGTGGGTTGTTCCTGGCGCTGCCGGGCGCACGCGCCGACGGCCACGACCACGCCGCGGCGGCGGTGGCGGCAGGCGCGGTGGCCGTGCTGGCGGCGCGGCCGGTGGGGGTGCCGGCGATCGTGGTGACCCCCGACCGGCAGGCATCAAGTCGCGCCGGCGTTCTCGAGCACGACACCGACGGCTCGGGCGCGGCGGTGCTGGCCGCACTGGCCAAGCTGGCCTCGGCGGTGGCCGCGCAGCTCGTCGCCAACGGGCTGACCATCGTCGGTATCACCGGCTCGTCGGGCAAGACGTCGACCAAGGACCTGCTGGCCGCGGTGCTCGCCCCGCTCGGCGAGGTGGTGGCGCCGCCCGGGTCGTTCAACAACGAGCTCGGCCACCCCTGGACCGTGCTGCGTGCCACCGAAAACACCGACTACTTGATCCTCGAGCTGTCGGCGCGCCACCCCGGCAACATCGCGGCGCTGGCCGCGATCGCCCCACCCGCGATCGGGGTGGTGCTCAACGTCGGCACCGCACATCTCGGCGAGTTCGGCTCCCGCGAGGCTATCGCGAGCACAAAAGCCGAACTGCCGCAAGCTGTTCCGGAATCCGGGGTGGTCGTCCTCAACGTCGACGACCCGGCGGTGGCGGCGATGGCCGACAAAACCGCCGCCCGGGTGGTGCGGGTGAGCCGCAACGAACCCGCAGACTTGTGGGCCGGTCCGGTGAACCTCGACGAGCTGGCCCGCCCGCAGTTCACCCTGCACGCCGGAGGACAGGCCGTCGACGTCGCGCTGGCCGTGCACGGCGACCATCAGGTCGGCAACGCGTTGTGTGCGGCGGCGGTCGCGCTGGAATGCGGCGCGAGCCTGGATCAGGTGGCGGCCGCCCTGGCCGGCGCAGGACCGGTCTCGCAACACCGGATGCGGGTGACCACCCGCGCCGACGACGTCACCGTCATCGACGACGCCTACAACGCCAACCCCGATTCGATGCGGGCGGGCCTGCAGGCGCTGGCGTGGATGGCCCGGGGCGGACGGCGCAGCTGGGCGGTGCTGGGCGAGATGGCCGAACTCGGCGACGACACGATTACCGAGCATGATCGCGTCGGCCGGTTGGCGGTGCGCTTAGATGTGTCTCGACTCATTGTCGTGGGAACCGGGAGGTCGATGAACGCCATGCACCACGGCGCGGTCATGGAGGGCTCGTGGGGAGGCGAGGCCACCATCGTCGCCGACGCCGACGCGGCCCTGGCGCTGTTGCGGGCTGAGCTGCAGCCGGGGGACGTGGTGCTGGTGAAGGCGTCCAACGCGGCCGGGCTGGGCGCGCTGGCCGAGGCACTGCTCGGCGAGCCGGGGATGACGGGCCGGGACGCCGCCCGATGATCGAAATCCTCATCGCCGTCGCCATTGCGCTGACGGTGTCGATTGTGCTGACCCCGTTGCTGATTCGGCTGTTCACCCGGCAGGGCTTCGGCCACGAGATCCGCGAGGACGGTCCGCCGAGCCACAAGACCAAGCGCGGCACGCCGTCGATGGGCGGGGTCGCGATCCTGGCCGGCATCTGGGCGGGTTATCTGGGCACCCACGTCGCGGGCATGGCATTCGACGGCGAGGGCCCGTCGGCGTCGGGGCTGCTGGTGCTGTTCTTGGCCACCGCGCTCGGCGGCGTCGGGTTCGTCGACGACCTGATCAAGATCCGCCGGTCGCGCAACCTCGGGCTGAACAAGACCGCCAAGACCGTCGGGCAGATCACCGCCGCCGTGCTGTTCGGCGTGCTGGTGCTGGGTTTCCGCAACAACGACGGCCTCACCCCGGGCAGTGCCGACCTGTCGTATGTACGCGAAATCGCCACTGTCACACTGGCTCCCGCGCTGTTCGTGCTGTTCTGCGTGGTGATGGTCAGCGCCTGGTCCAACGCGGTGAACTTCACCGACGGCCTAGACGGGCTGGCCGGGGGAGCCATGGCCATGGTCTGCGCCGCCTATGTGCTGATCACGTTCTGGCAGTACCGCAACGCCTGCGCCACCGCGCCGGGGCTGGGCTGCTACAACGTGCGCGACCCGCTGGACTTGGCGCTGATCGCGGCGGCGACGGCGGGCGCCTGCATCGGCTTTTTGTGGTGGAACGCTGCGCCGGCCAAGATCTTCATGGGCGACACCGGCTCCCTGGCGCTGGGCGGCATCATCGCCGGGCTGTCGGTGACCAGCCGCACCGAGCTGCTCGCGGTGGTGCTCGGCTCGCTGTTCGTCGCCGAGATCGTCTCGGTGGTGCTGCAGATCCTGACGTTTCGCACCACCGGTCGCCGGGTTTTCCGGATGGCGCCGTTCCACCACCACTTCGAGCTGGTCGGCTGGGCCGAAACCACCGTGATCATCCGGTTCTGGCTGCTGACCGCGATCAGCTGCGGGCTGGGTGTGGCGCTGTTCTACAGCGAATGGCTCGCGGCGACCGGCGGCTGACGTGGAGTTGTCCGGCACGCAGGTGTTGGTCACCGGCGGCGGAATCACCGGGCAGTCGGTGCTCGCCGCACTCGCCCAGCTGGGCGCGACGGCGACGCTGTGCGACGACGACCCGGCGGTGGCAACCCTGGACACGTCGACCGCCGCCGAGCACATCACCGACTACGCCCTGGTGATCACCAGCCCAGGTTTCCGGCCGACGGCGCCGGTGCTGGCCGCGGCGGCGGCGGCCGGGGTGCCGATCTGGGGCGACGTGGAACTGGCCTGGCGGCTCGACGCGTCGGGCCACTACGGCCCGCCGCGTCGCTGGCTGGCCGTCACCGGCACCAACGGCAAGACCACGACCACGTCGATGCTGCACGCCATGCTGACCGCGGCGGGCCTGGACGCCCGGCTCTGCGGGAACATCGGCAACCCGGTGCTGGACGTGCTGCGCGAGCCCTCAAAGTCCTCGGCCCTGCTGGCCGTCGAACTGTCGAGCTTCCAGCTGCACTGGGCACCGTCGCTGCGCCCCGAGGCCGGTGTCGTGCTCAACATCGCCGAGGACCACCTCGACTGGCACGGCAGCATGGCCGACTACGCCGCCGCCAAGGCGCGGGTTCTGCACGGCCGAGTGGCGGTGGTCGGGCTGGACGACGCTCGCGCCGCGGCGCTGCTGGACACCGCGCCGGCCCCGGTGCGGGTCGGCTTCCGGCTCGGCGAACCCGCCGCCGGCGAGCTGGGCGTGCGCGACGGTCAGCTGGTCGACAGGGCCTTCGCCAACGACGTGGCTCTGGCCGCGGTCTCGTCGATACCGGTGCCCGGGCCGGTGGGGGTGCTCGATGCGCTGGGCGCGGCGGCGCTGGCCCGCAGCGTCGGTGTCGGCCCCGACGCGATCGGGCGGGCACTGGCGAACTTCCGGGTGGGACGGCACCGCGCCGAGCTGGTCGCCGTCGTCGACGGGATCAGCTACGTCGACGACTCGAAGGCCACCAACCCGCACGCCGCCGAGGCGTCCGTACTGGCCTACCCGCGGGTGGTGTGGATCGCCGGTGGCCTGCTCAAGGGCGCCTCGGTCGACGAAGCGGTGGTCAGGATCGCGTCGCGGCTGGTCGGGGCGGTGCTGATCGGCCGCGACCGGGGCAAGGTTGCCGAGGCGTTATCGCGACACGCGCCGGATGTCCCCGTCGTGGAGCTTGTGACAGGCGAGGATGCTGATATGCATGCGACTGCTGAGTCTCGTGTGACTCCTGTGACAAGAGTTGTTGCTCTGCCCGGCGAGCCGTCCGGCAGTCGCGTGATGGCCGCCGCCGTCGCCGCCGCCCGTGACCTGGCCGCGCCCGGCGACACCGTGCTGCTGGCCCCCGCTGGAGCATCCTTCGACCAGTTCAGCGGCTATGCCGACCGCGGCGACGCGTTCGCCGCCGCGGTGCGCGCCACGCCCCGGTAGGCGGTGGTGACCAACGCGCTGGCCCGGTTGCTGCACCGGGATCGCAAGGGTGGGGCAGCGGCCGAGGCGCTGGCCACCGCCGCAGCCGCGCCAAGGACCCGCTTCGGCACCTGGCTGGGCCGGCCGATGACGTCGTTTCATCTGATCATCGCGGTGGCCGCGCTGCTGACCACGCTCGGGCTGATAATGGTGCTCTCCGCCTCGGGCGTCCGCTCCTATGACGTCGACGGATCGGCCTGGCTGATTTTCGGGCGTCAGGTGCTGTGGACCGTGATCGGGCTGGTGGCCTGCTATCTGGCGCTGCGGGTGCCGGTGCGGTTGATGCGGCGCATGGCGTTTACCGGGTTCGCGATCACCATCGTGCTGTTGGTGCTTGTGCTCGTTCCTGGGATCGGCACGGTCGCCAACGGCTCCAGCAAGTGGTTCGTGGTGGCCGGCTTCTCGATGCAGCCGTCCGAGCTGACCAAGATCGCATTCGCCATCTGGGGGGCCCACCTGCTGGCGGCCCGGCGGATGGAGCGGGCCACGCTGCGGGAGATGCTGATCCCGCTGGTGCCGGCGGCGGTGATCGCGCTGGCACTGATCGTGGCCCAGCCCGACCTCGGCCAGACCGTATCGCTGGGCATCATCCTGCTGGCCCTGCTCTGGTACGCCGGTCTGCCGCTGCGGGTGTTCTGCAGCTCGCTGCTCGCGGTCGTCGTCTCCGCGGCGATCCTGGCGATGTCGGAGGGCTACCGGTCCGAGCGGGTGCGGTCCTGGCTGGATCCCGGGCAGGATCCGCAGGACTCCGGCTATCAGGCTCGGCAGGCGAAGTTTGCGCTGGCCAACGGCGGCATCTTCGGCCATGGTCTTGGCCAGGGCACCGCCAAGTGGAATTACCTGCCCAACGCCCACAACGACTTCATCTTCGCGATCATCGGCGAGGAACTCGGGTTCGTGGGTGCCTGCGGGCTGCTGGTCTTGTTCGGATTGTTCGCCTACACCGGGATGCGCATCGCGCGCCGCTCCGCCGACCCCTTCCTGCGGCTGCTGACCGCCACCACCACGATGTGGGTGCTCGGCCAGTCGTTCATCAACGTCGGCTACGTGATAGGCCTGCTGCCCGTCACCGGGATCCAGCTACCGCTGATCTCTGCGGGTGGAACATCAACGGCCACAACACTTCTCATGATCGGCATGATGGCCAACGCGGCGCGCCACGAACCCGAGGCGGTGGCCGCGCTGCGGGCCGGGCGCGACGACCGGATGAACCGGCTGCTCCGGCTGCCGTTGCCCGAGCCGTACTCGCCGACCCGGGTGGAGGCGCTGCGCGACCGCCTGCGTGCCCGCCCGCAGAACCCGCCGCCGGCTGCTCGGCCGGCCCGGGCCCGCACGGCCGACCGGCCCGCCCGGCGGTCTGGGGATACCGCGCGGGCGCGGGGGCGGCATGATGGAGGTGGCGACCGCAAGCGCGGCGCAGCCGGGCGCGGCGGGTCGCCGCATCACAACCGTGGCGAACGCCGGCGCGGCGCAGCCGGACGCGGCGGGTCGCCACCATGGCATGAACAGCGGCACGCACGCGGCAGACGTGCTCGCGCACTGGAAGGTCAACGTTACGGGTGAGGGACTCGGTCACAGAGCCGACCAGCGGGGTGAACAGCAACTCCCGGCCGGGCGGCACGTCGTTGTCGGTGGTGCTCGCCGGCGGCGGCACGGCCGGACACGTCGAGCCCGCGATGGCCGTCGCTGACGCGCTGGCGGCGCTGGACCCGCAGGTCCGCATCACCGCGCTGGGCACCCCGCGCGGCCTGGAGACCCGGCTGGTTCCCAAGCGGGGCTATCACCTCGAGCTGATCACCCCGGTTCCGTTGCCCCGCAAGCCGACTGGGGACCTGCTCCGGCTGCCGCCGAGGGTGTTGCGGGCGGTCCGGCAAGCCGGCGCCGTGCTCGACGGCGTCGCCGCCGACGTGGTGGTCGGGTTCGGCGGGTATGTGGCGCTGCCGGCTTACCTGGCCGCGCGCCGGCGTCGCGTCCCGGTGGTGATCCACGAGGCCAACGCCAGCGCGGGGCTGGCCAACCGGGTCGGGGCCCGCTCCGCGCACCGCGTGCTGTCCGCGGTGCCCGACTGCGGGCTGCCGCGCGCTGAGGTGGTCGGCGTGCCGGTCCGCTCGGCGATCACCTCGCTGGACCGCGCAGCGCTGCGCGCGGAGGCGCGCGCGCACTTCGGTTTCGCCGACGACGCCCGGGTGCTGCTGGTGTTCGGCGGCTCGCAGGGCGCGGCCTCGATCAACCGGGCCGTAGCCGCGGCCGCCGCCGACTTGGCCGCCGCCGGCGTGGCCGTGCTGCATGCCTACGGCGCCAAGAACACCCTCGACTTGCGCGCCCCGGCGCCCGGCGACCCGCCGTATGTGGCCGTGCCTTATCTCGACCGGATGGAACTGGCCTACGCCGCCGCCGATCTGGCGATCTGCCGGTCGGGGGCGATGACCGTGGCCGAGGTGTCGGCCGTCGGCCTGCCGGCCGTCTACGTGCCGCTGCCGATCGGCAACGGCGAGCAGCGGCTCAACGCGCTGCCCGTGGTCAACGCGGGCGGCGGCATGCTGGTCGCCGACGCCGAGCTGACGCCGGGTTTCGTGGCGGAGCAGGTCGCCGGGCTGCTCACCGACGCGCCGCGGCTGGCGGCGATGACGACGGCGGCGGCGCGGGTCGGGCACCGCGACGCGGCCGAGCAGGTCGCGCGCGTCGCGCTGGACGTGGCGTGCGCCGTGCGCCGGGGGCCGCGATGACCGCCGAGCCGCTGCCCCGCGAGCTGCAGCGGGTCCACATGGTCGGCATCGGGGGAGCGGGCATGTCGGGCATCGCCCGCATCCTGCTGGACCGCGGCGGGATGGTCTCGGGGTCGGACGCCAAGGAGTCGCGCGGGGTGCGCGCGCTGCGGGCGCGCGGCGCGGTGATCCGGATCGGCCACGACGCATCCTCGCTGGATCTGCTGCCGGGCGGCGCCACCGCGGTGATCACCACGCACGCCGCGATCCCGAAAACCAACCCGGAGCTCGTCGAGGCCCGTCGGCGTGGCATCCCGGTGGTGTTGCGCCCGGCGGTGCTGGCCAAGCTGATGGCCGGGCGCACCACGCTGATGGTGACCGGCACGCACGGCAAGACGACGACCACGTCGATGCTCATCGTCGCGTTGCAGCACTGCGGCAAAGACCCCTCGTTCGCAGTCGGCGGCGAGCTGGGGGAGGCCGGCACCAACGCCCACCACGGCAGCGGCGACTATTTCGTCGCCGAGGCCGACGAAAGCGACGGCTCGCTGCTGGAATACACCCCGAACGTCGCCGTGGTCACCAACATCGAATCGGACCACCTGGACTTCTTCGGCAGCACCGACGCCTACGCGGCGGTGTTCGACTCGTTCGTCGAACGGCTGGCCCCCGGCGGGGCACTGGTGGTCTGCACCGACGACCCCGGCGCGGCGGCGCTGGCCGAACGCACTGCGGCACTGGGCATTCGGGTGTTGCGCTACGGATCGTCGGGCGACCAGTTGGCCGGCAGGCTGCTGTCGTGGGAGCAGCAGGGCACCGGCGCGGTCGCGCAGATCGAGCTGGCCGGCGACACCCGCCCGCGGGTGATGCGGCTGTCGGTGCCCGGCCGGCACATGGCGCTCAACGCGCTGGGCGCGCTGCTGGCCGCCGTCGAGATCGGGGCTGCGCCCGACTGCGTGCTCGACGGGTTGGCCGGGTTCGAAGGGGTGCGCCGCCGATTCGAATTGATCGGCACCGCCGCGTCGGTGCGGGTGTTCGACGACTACGCGCATCACCCCACGGAGATCAGCGCGACGCTGGCCGCGGTCCGCACCCTGGTCGAGCAGAGCGGCAGCGGCCGGTCGGTGGCAGTGTTCCAGCCCCATTTATATTCGCGCACAAGGGATTTCGCGGCACAGTTCGGCCGGGCGCTCGACGCGGCCGACGAGGTCTTCGTGCTCGACGTCTATGCGGCACGCGAACAGCCGCTGGCCGGTGTCAGCGGCGCCAGCGTCGTCGAGCACGTCAGTGTGCCGGTGCACTACGTGCCCGACTTCTCCGCGGTCGCCGAGGCGGTGGCCGCGGCCGCCGGGCCGGGCGACGTCGTCGTCACCATGGGAGCCGGCGACGTGACCATGCTGGGGCCCGAGATTCTCACCGCGCTGCGGGTGCGGGCCAACCGCAGCACGCCGGGACGGCCGGGGATGTTGCTGTGACCGATCCGAACGATGCCCCCGCCGAGGTCGCGACCGAGCCGATCTTCGCCGCCGGCCCGCCGCTGGAGGGCGATCCGCCCGGGGAATTCGAGGGGCCTCGCCGGCGGGCCCGCCGGGAACGCGCCGAGCGCCGCGCGGCGCAGGCCCGCGCGCGGGCGATCGAGCAGGCTCGCCGCGAAGCCAAACGCCGGGCCCGCGGACACGGTGGCGAGTCGAAACCCGTTCCGCGAGGGGCGGTTCGGGGACTGAAGCTGGCGGTGGCGATCATCCTGGTGTCGCTGGTCACCGTCGGGCTGGGACTGATTCTGTATTTCACGCCGGTGATGTCGGCGCGCAGCATCGTGGTCACCGGGACCGGGGTGGTCACCCGCGAGGAGGTGCTCGACGCGGCGAAAGTCCGGCCGGGAACGCCGTTGCTGCAGATTGACACCGGCGCGGTCGCCGACCGGGTGGCGGCCATCCGCCGGGTGGCCAGTGCGCGGGTCCAGCGCCGGTACCCGTCGGCGCTGCGGATCACCATCGTCGAGCGAATCCCGGTGGTGGTCAAGGACTTTCCCGACGGCCCGCATCTTTACGACCGCGACGGCGTCGACTTCGCGACAGCGCCGCCACCGCCGGCGTTGCCCTACCTCGACGTCGACAATCCCGGACCGGGCGACCCGGCGACCAAGGCCGCCCTGGAGGTGCTGACCGCGCTGCGCCCGGAGGTGGCCGGACAGGTCGGCCGGGTCGCGGCGCCGTCGGTTTCGTCGATCACGCTGACTTTGACCGACGGCCGCGCGGTGGTCTGGGGGACCACCGACCGCACCGAGGAGAAGGCCGAGAAGCTGGCGGCGCTGCTGACCCAGCCCGGGCACACCTACGACGTGTCCAGCCCCGATCTGCCGACGGTCAAGTAGGCGCCGACCGGAAAAATTTGCGTGCCGCGCGTCGGCGCGCCTGCACCGATAGCGCGCGTCGTGCCCATACCGTTCTGTTTGCGCGGAACTACTTGACATAACTCTAACCCTTTACTTGAGGTTGAGGTTTGCCAGGCGGCTACGCGAGCAGGCCAAAGTCCCACAGGGAGGAAGACGGAATGATGACCCCCCCGCATAACTACCTGGCCGTCATCAAAGTCGTGGGTATCGGCGGAGGCGGCGTCAACGCCGTCAACCGGATGATCGAGCAGGGGCTCAAGGGCGTGGAGTTCATCGCCATCAACACCGACGCCCAGGCGCTGTTGATGAGCGATGCCGACGTCAAGCTCGACGTCGGGCGCGACTCCACCCGCGGCTTGGGCGCCGGCGCCGACCCCGAGGTGGGGCGCAAGGCCGCCGAGGACGCCAAGGACGAGATCGAAGAGTTGCTGCGCGGGGCCGACATGGTGTTCGTCACCGCCGGGGAAGGCGGCGGCACCGGAACCGGTGGGGCACCCGTCGTCGCCAGCATCGCCCGCAAGCTGGGCGCGCTGACCGTCGGCGTCGTGACCCGGCCGTTCTCCTTCGAGGGCAAGCGGCGTGGCCTTCAGGCCGAGACCGGCATCACCACGCTGCGGGAAAGCTGCGACACCCTGATCGTGATCCCCAACGACCGGCTGCTGCAGATGGGCGACGCCGCGGTGTCGTTGATGGACGCCTTCCGCAGCGCCGACGAGGTGCTGCTCAACGGCGTGCAGGGCATCACCGACCTGATCACCACGCCGGGTCTGATCAACGTCGACTTCGCCGACGTCAAAGGCATCATGTCCGGAGCCGGCACGGCGCTGATGGGCATCGGCTCCGCCCGCGGCGACGGCAGGGCGCTCAAGGCCGCCGAGATCGCGATCAACTCACCGCTGCTCGAGCAGTCGATGGAGGGCGCCCGCGGTGTGCTGATGTCGATCGCCGGCGGCAGCGACCTGGGCCTGTTCGAAATCAACGAGGCCGCCTCGCTCGTGCAGGACGCGGCCCACCAGGACGCCAACATCATCTTCGGCACGGTCATCGACGACTCGCTGGGCGACGAAGTCCGCGTGACGGTGATCGCGGCCGGCTTCGACGCCGCCGGGCCGGGCCGCAAGCCGATCGTCGGCGGCGGCCAGGCCCAAACCATCGCCCCCGGCAAGGCCGGCAAGGTGTCCTCGCCGCTCTTCGAGCCCGCCGACGCGGTCAGTGTGCCGCTGCAGACCAACGGCTCCACCTTGGACATCGGCGGGGAGGACGACGAGGACGTCGACGTGCCGCCGTTCATGCGGCGCTAACCCCTCGCCGCCGCACGGATACTGGGCACGTGAGCGTTCGCATCCGGCGGGTGACGACCACCCGGGCGGGCGGCGTCTCGGCGCCGCCGTACGACAGTTTCAACCTCGGCGACCACGTCGGCGACGACCCTGCCGCGGTGGCCTCCAACAGGGCCCGGCTGGGCGCGGCCATCGGGCACCCGCTGATTTGGATGAACCAGGTCCACGGCGACCGGGTCGAGGTCGTCGAGGGCCCGCGCGACACCGCCGTCGACGCGACCGATGCCCTGGTCACCGCCGAGGCCGGCTTGGCGCTGGCGGTGTTGAGCGCCGACTGCGTGCCGGTGCTGATGGCCGATGCGCGCGCCGGGGTGGTGGCCGCAGTGCATGCGGGTCGGGTCGGCGCGGCGGCCGGCGTGGTGGCCCGCGCCGTGGAGACAATGCTGGCGGTCGGCGCGCACACCGACGACATCTCCGCGCTGCTCGGCCCGGCGGTCAGCGGCCGCAACTACGAGGTGCCCGCCGCGATGGCCGACGAGGTGGAGGCGGCGCTGCCGGGAAGTCGCACCACCACGGCGGCCGGCACCCCGGGGTTGGACCTTCGCGCCGGAATCGTCTGCCAGCTCAAGGATTTGGGGGTGAGCGCGATCGACGTCGACCCGCGCTGCACGGTCGACGACACCAGCCTGTTCAGCCATCGCCGCGGCGCGCCGACCGGCCGGATGGCGTCGGTGGTGTGGATCGAATGACCGCCGTGCTGCGCAACCGGGAATCCGAATTGGCCGACGCCTTGAGCGCACTGCGGAGACGCCTCGCCGCGGCCGCCGAGGCGGCCGGCCGCAATGTCGACGAAATTGAACTTCTGCCGATTACCAAATTCTTTCCGGCAACCGATGTGGCTATTTTGTCGCGATTGGGATGCCCGGCGTTCGGCGAATCCCGGGAACAGGAAGCGTCGGCGAAGGTGCGACAACTCCAAGAGTTGCTGGGCCCCGCCTCGGCCGCGGTGCAGTGGCACATGGTGGGCCAGATCCAACGCAACAAGGCCCGGTCGCTGGCCACCTGGGCGCACACCGCCCACTCGGTCAGCAGCATCCGGGTGGTGACGGCGCTCGAACGCGCGGTGGGCGCGGCGCTGCAGGAAGGCCGACGCGAGCACTCGCTGCGGGTGTATGTCCAGCTCAGCCTCGACGGCGACGTGTCTCGCGGCGGCGTCGACGTCGACCAACCCGACGCCGTCGACGAAATCTGCGCCCGGGTCGAGACCGCCGAGGCCCTGGAATTGGTCGGGTTGATGGCCATCCCGCCGCTGGACTGGGATGCCGACGCCGCGTTCGCGCGGCTGCAATCCGAGCACCGCCGGGTCTTGCAATCGCACCCGAACGCGGTCGGATTGTCGGCCGGCATGTCAAACGACCTGGAAGCGGCTGTCAAACATGGTTCGACCTGTGTGCGTGTCGGTACCGCGTTAATGGGCCGCCGACCGTTACGGTCACCGTGAACTAGTCACTCCAGTCACATTCATCACAGACACCGAATCTTCAGCCGCCAAGAAGGGGTCCCGAGATGAGCACACTCCACAAGGTCAAGGCCTACTTCGGTATGGCGCCGATGGAGGACTACGACGACGAGTACTACGACGACGACCGCGCTCCCACCCAGCACGGCTACTCGCGCCGCCGGTTCAGCGACGACGGGTACGACCGCTACGAGGGGCGCGACTACGACGACCCGCGCGGCGAGCCCGCCGACTACCCGCCGGGCAGCTACCGCGGCGGTTATGCCGACGACCACCGATTCCGGTCCCGCGACTACGAGCGCACCGAGCTGGCCCGGCCGCGGTTCGGCGCGTTGCGGGGCTCGACGCGCGGCGCGCTGGCGATGGACCCGCGCCGGATGGCGATGCTGTTCGACGAGGGCAGCCCGCTGTCGAAAATCACCACGCTGCGGCCCAAGGACTACAGCGAAGCCCGCACCATCGGCGAGCGCTTCCGCGACGGCACCCCGGTGATCATGGACCTGGTGTCCATGGACAACGCCGACGCCAAGCGGCTGGTCGATTTCGCCGCCGGGCTGGCGTTCGCGCTGCGGGGGTCGTTCGACAAGGTCGCGACCAAGGTGTTTCTGCTCTCGCCCGCTGACGTCGACGTGACCCCGGAGGAACGCCGCCGGATCGCCGAAACCGGTTTCTACGCCTACCAGTAACCGGGCCCGCTACCCGTGGCCGGGTAGGCTGACACTCACCGCGCCGGCCGCCGTCGGCGCTGTCGTGAATGTCACATCCTCATCAGTAAGGTCGGGCTCTCGTTGGCGGTGTTCTTCAAAATCCTGGGCTTTGCGCTGTTCATCTTCTGGCTGCTGCTGATCGCCCGGGTAGTTATCGAGTTCATCCGGTCGTTCAGCCGCGATTGGCGGCCGCGGGGCGCCACCGTGGTGGTCCTGGAGCTCATCATGTCGCTCACCGATCCGCCGGTGAAGCTGCTGCGCCGGCTCATCCCGCAGCTAACCATCGGCGCCGTCCGCTTCGACCTGTCGATCATGGTGCTGCTGCTGGTGGCGTTCATCGGCATGCAATTGGCCTTCAGCGCCGCCGTCTGACCCGGCCCCGGCGGGTAAGACCGTTTGCGGCAGCGGCTTTTTGGATTCTTAAGGCATTGATTTCACGGCTCTTAAAGTTTGAAATTCGGTCTTAATTATCGGGCGCATCGGCAACCGGCGGGTCTGGTGTGACAGGATGGGCGGCAGTTGCAGTACGGCTACGACACTGTTCATGCCGATCTACACTTTCCAGATCGGTTTGACCGTCCAGACTCGAGGGGGCAAACAATGCCGCTTACACCAGCCGATGTCCACAATGTGGCCTTCAGCAAGCCGCCGATCGGCAAGCGCGGCTACAACGAAGACGAGGTCGACGCCTTCCTCGACCTGGTGGAAAACGAGCTGACCCGCCTCATCGAGGAGAACTCCGATCTGCGCCAGCGGGTCGCCGAGCTGGACCAGGAACTGGCCGCCGCCCGCGCCGGCGGCGGTGGCGCTGCCCAGCCCACCCAGGCGCTGCCGTTGTACGAACCCGAGCCGGAGCCCGAGCCGCGACCCACTCCCACCCCCGCGCCGGCGCAGCCCGCCGCGGCCGCCGCCGTCAGCGAGGACCAGGCCATGAAGGCCGCCCGAGTGCTCAGCCTTGCGCAAGACACCGCCGACCGGCTGACCAGCACCGCCAAGGCCGAGGCCGACAAACTGCTGGCGGACGCCCGCACCAACGCCGACCAGATCCTGTCCGAAGCCCGCCGCGAGGCAGAAACCACCGTGGCCGAGGCGCGCCAGCGGGCCGACGCGATGCTGGCCGACGCCCAGACCCGCTCGGAAGCCCAGCTGCGGCAGGCCCAGGAGAAGGCCGACGCGCTGCAGGCCGACGCCGAGCGCAAGCACTCCGAGATCATGGGCACCATCAACCAGCAGCGCACCGTGCTGGAGGGCCGGCTCGAGCAGTTGCGCACTTTCGAACGCGAATACCGCACCCGGCTCAAGACCTATCTGGAGTCGCAGCTCGAGGAACTCGGCCAGCGCGGCTCGGCAGCGCCCGTCGACTCTAGCGCCACCAACGACGCCGGTGGGTTCAACCAGTTCAATCGGGGTAATAACTAACAGATCGAAGGTGCCGGGCCCGACGGGCGGTAGCGTGCTTGGCAGTCTTTAGTGTCTTTGCCCCGTCGGCTGGAGGTTGAGCGATGCTGATTATCGCGCTGGTGCTAGCGGTGATAGGCCTTGCCGCTTTGGTATTCGCCGTTGTCACCAGCAACGAGTTGGTGGCGTGGGTGTGCATCGCCGCCAGCGTGCTCGGCGTGGTGCTGCTGATCATCGATGCGCTGCAGGAACGGCAGCGTCGCGAAACCAGCGCCCCCGCTAAGAAATCGGCAGACGCTCCCACGCCCGTACCCGACGAAGCGAGCGCCGACTACGACTACGCGGACTATCCCGAGGACGAGTCCGGTGAGGCGGGCGCCGCGTCAGCCGACGAAGAGACCGGGGTGCGGGCCGAGCACGACCGGGGCAGCGGCGCCGACGACCACTAGGTCGGGGTGGCGAGCAGTTCGCGAACCTCGTCGTCGGTGACCTGATGAAAGTCGACGAAAACCTGTCCCACGGCTTCGAAATCCGGCGGCATCGTCGCGCAGACGACGTCGTCGGCCTCCTGCGCCAGCTGCTGACACGCTGACGGCGGTCCGACCGGAACCGCGACGACGATCGCCTCGGGCTCCAACTCGCGCAGCGCCCGCACGGCGGCCAGCATGCTTGCGCCGGTCGCGATGCCGTCGTCGACCAGGATCACCGTCTTGCCGCGGGGGTCGGCGAGCGGCCGTCCGTCGCGGTACGCCTGCTCGCGTCGGCTCAGTTCGGTGCTCTCGCGATCGATCACCGCGCGTACCTGCTCGTCGCTGATGCGCAGGCTCGACACCACATTGTCGTTCATCACGACGACGCCGCCGCTGGCCAGCGCGCCCATCGCCAGCTCGGACCACTGCGGCACACCGAGCTTGCGGACCAGGAACACGTCCAGGGGGGCGTGCAGCGCCGACGCGACTTCCCAAGCGACGGGAACCCCGCCGCGGGCCAGCCCGAACACGAGCAGCTCGTCGGTGCCGCGATAGGACGTCAACTCCTCGGCCAGCACCCGGCCGGCTTCCCGGCGATCACTGAACGTGCGCCGGGATGGTCGCCGCAAAAAGCCGCTGGGTCGATTCATTCGTCGTATCCGCCGTTGTCACGCCGACCATACCAGCCTACGGCTCCCACCCGGCATCTGCACGAAACCGCGGCGTTTGAAGACAGCACATCGGGGCAATGCGAAGCGGCAAGACGGCCAGTGCAATTGGAGGACGAAGCGATGCTGTGGCTTGCCGTGCTGCTGGTGATCGTGGGAGCGGTGCTGGCGGCGATCGGCATCGTGCTCTTCACCAACGGTATCGGGGTGGCGCCGCACAACCGGACCGCCGAGGACCCCACCGGAGTCAAGCGCGCCGCGTCGCGGCTGCCGTGGCGAGATCTCTTCCAGGGCATGCCCAAGAGCATCGGGGTCATCACCGCGGAGAACGCGGGCCGCGGGGACAAACTGTCGGCGTGGGGGTCGCTCTGCGCGCTGCTGGCTCTAGTCGCCTGGTGCCTGGCGGTACTCGCGCTGATCACATGGCTGGTGTGAGCCGCTGTCCGAGGGTACTGGCAGCGTTGATAATTATTGTCGGCCAATCTGACACCACGGCGCAATGGCTGGCGGGAAGCGTCGATATGGAACGCGACGAGTACATCGAGCAGCTTGCCGAGTTGTTCGCGGTCGCTATTGACAATGCGCTGGCACCAGCTTCGGCGGGGCTGTCATGATCCAGCCGACTACGACCCGCCCCTCCGACAAGTCAAGGCGACGGCCAACCTAAGTCGTGCCGCCGGATGTGATCGCGGCTTCGCCGCTCAACACACTCCATCGGCTCGGGTGTGAATGCGAGCATTCGCATCGCTCGCCTCGGTCGTGTGTCCGAGGGGGGACTTGGCCATTTGCGACACGGGTCCTGACGTGGCGAATCGGTGCCTGATCGTCGTTCGTGCTGGGGTTGACCCACCTCTGATGTCGATCGGTCGGGCTAGGGGTCGAGTTGCGCGGGGGCGACTCGGCACCCGGCGGCTTGGGCTCCGGTGTGCAGGCGTCGGTCCCAAACGGCGACGATCAGGCCGGGGTCGCCGACTGCCAACGCGCTGGCCAGATGGACAGCGTCGGCTCCGCGCAAGGCATGGGCTCGGGCGAGGTGGCCGGCGTGCTGTTCAACCGTCGCCGCGAGTTCGACTGGGCGGGTGGCCGCCCAGAAGTCCTCCCAATCACGCTCGGCATCGGTGAGCTCGGATTCGGTCAGGTCGCGATTGCGAGCCGCTGCAGCGAGCGCGGCGCGGACTTCCGGATAGGCCAGGCGGCTGGACAATGCGGCATCGCAACCGTCCCATAGCGCGGACGCCAGCGAGCTCCCTGTCTCGGTGGTGAGAAGTTTGACGAAGGCGCTGGCGTCGAAGTACACAAGCGACACCGGTCAGCGCCGCTGGTCGCTGACATGGTCAGATACCGGCCGCCGCGGTCGGGGCCGGCGCCGACCCGCAGCGACGGGCCGCTGCGCGGCGGCCTTGCCAATCACGCCTTCAGCCGTGAGACGCGCCAAGGTGCCTGCGCTGTCCACCGCAGCGAGTCGCGCGACGGGTATCCCGCGGTCGGTGATGACGACCTCGTCACCAGCCCGAACTCGATCGAGCCAATCGCTGAGGTGCGCGCGCAACTCGGTCACGGATACCTCCACACCGTGAACCGTACACTCACAGAACACTGATTTGTACGTGTCACTCCTGAGTGCGGCAACGACGACCTGAGAGATTGACCTGCGCAGGCCGGAGGCGAGGTGGCGCACGCTGTCGAACTGTAGGTTAGAGCCTTGATAGCTCACCAAGCCCGACACCACAATTTCGCCCTTGGTGCGCCAGGGAACAGCTTGTGGCAGAACAAGATTGACTAACCTGACACTCTTCCGCCGCCACCCCAGCTTGATCGCGTGGGTCGGAAAACCATTACCGACCAAGTGGCTTCGAGGCCGCGGCCCAGCGTGTTGACGGATTCATAATCGGTGTACGTGGGCGTTGGCTGGCGTTGATGCGTTCAAACCTCCTTCTAGCTGCGTAGACAGGGCTTGTCGCGTTGGCTGGAGCGGGACGGGTCTACAAGTGCTGCGGTATCGGCTGCGGTATCGCGGGTCAAAGCGCTCGCTTCAGAGAAAGCGTCGGCATGGTCGACGGCCAGATGTGTCGAGTCACATTTAGTAAGCGACCCGGAAAGGGGCAGCTCGACGTGCCCGTCTTAACGCCACCGAAGCGGCTACTGTGCATCACTACGGGCGCTTTGCTGGCAGTTGGTGGTCTTCGCGGTGGTTCCCCGGTTGTCATTGCTCGGCATGAAGCCGACCGCGATGGCGTGGCCTTGGTGGCCATTGCGCCATTATCGAGCGCAATGTGAAAGACCGGCGACGGAACGGTTCGGACACGTCGCGTGGGGTGGCACGTCAGCTGCCGGTCTCTGTGATGATCGGCGGTCCCTGGTAGGGACGTTGCAGGACGGCGAACCCGGGAACAGTTGCGGCCGTGAGAACCGCGTCGAGCAGGCGCAGGCCGTCTTGCTCGCTCGGGATCCGGGTCAGTACGGGCCCGAAGAACCCGTGGCCGTCGACCACGACGATCGGGCTGCCGGCGCGGCCGCCCAGGGCATCCTGGCTGGCTTGGTGTAAGTGCCGGACCGCCTCGTCGAATGTGTTGTCGTCCAGGGCTTTGGACAGCAATCTGTCAAAACCGTTGTCGGCGAGGGTTTCGCTGATCATGCTGGGGGTGATTTCTTCTCGCCGCACATGGACACGGGTGCCTATCGCGTCGTAAAGCCGCGAGAATGCGTCGTGCCCGTGGCGATCAGCGACGGCGGCGAACAGACGTCCTAGCCGCCGTGATCGGTCGATCATCCGTTGCTGCTGAGCACCGACATCGTTGCCATCATTCAGAACCGCCAGGCTCATTTGTCGCAAGGTGACCGGCGTGTCGGTTGGGTGCGCGGCATCGAGAAGCCACCGCGAGGTTACCCAGGAAAAGGGGCATACCGGATCGAGGTAAAGGTCGACGTCAGCCACTGACTCCTCCTTCAACAACCCTGCCTGTAAACATTGGCAATGATACCAGGGGGGGTATTCGGAGGCCGGGTACCACGCCTGGCGGACGGCCAGGCTTGGCCGTCCCCACAGGAGCCCGTAGCAGGGCTGCGTCTGGGAACTATGCCTCACGGGTGTTGTATCCTTCAGGGAAGCTATACCCCGCCGGGTATTAAGGGGTCTTGATGTGGGATGCGGACTTCAGCCCTAAACGGGTGCGGTTGCACGCTTTCCCCGGGTTTTGGCAAACGTTTACCGGGGCTACCAACGTGGAACCGCTGAGCTACGCCGGCAATAGCGGCTTGTCCAGAGAAAGCCATTTACCACAGGCTCAACGAGCCACTCGATGCGGCGCGGTAGGGCATGCACAACGACTTGCTGAGCAGGACGAGGGTACGAGCGAAGGGAAACTCCAATTCTTAGCATCCTTAAACGCGGGTGGGTGCCACTGATCGTCGTGGCCGCCGTTGTTCTGGGTGGTCTTGGCGTCGAACGGCTTCGCGGCGTCTTTGGCTCCGACAAGATTTTCTCCGCGACTGGCAGCAGTGCTGAACCGCTGGTGCCTTCCCATCTCAAGCGGGTGACGTACGAGGTTTTCGGACCCCCCGACACTGCGGGCAGCGTGAGCTATTTGGATGAGAATACCCAGCCGCAGCAAGCCAACTTCACCAGTTTGCCTTGGACTTACGCGATTACGACGACGGTCCCGGCGGTGATTGCCAACATGGTGGCACAGGGTAATGGCGATGACATTGGATGTCGTATCACGGTAAACGGTGAGGTCGAAGATGAGCATTCCTCGGCCGGGCATCACGCCCAGGCCTTCTGCTTGGTGAAGGCAGCATGACTGGCGATAAAGACGCTCGCCCGTGGTTCATGCGCATGGTTCGCAGATTCGCGGTGCTGATACTCCTGGCCTGGCTTCTGCTGACCATCGCTGTCAATGTTCTGGTGCCACCGATTGAATCGGTGGCGCGGAATCACGCGGTCACGATGTCGCCGCAGGATGCGCCGGCCATGATCGCCGCCAAACGCATCGGTAAGAAGTTTCGAGAGTCCGATTCCGACAGCATCGCGATGGTCGTGCTGGAAAGCGACAAAGAACTTGGCGAGGCGGCGCACCGCTATTACGACGGCTTGGTGACAAAGCTGCAGGCCGACCCCAAGCATGTCCAGCATGTCCAAAACGTGTGGGGCGATCCGCTCACCGCCGCCGGTGTGCAGAGCCGCGATGGCAAAGCCGCCTATGTCCAACTCAATCTGGCTGGCAACCAGGGCAGCACCTTGGGAAACGAATCGGTCAAAGCAGTCGAGGAGATCGTTGATGATTCGGCCCCGCCTCACGGACTCAAGGCCTACGTCACCGGCCCGGCAGCACTGACAACAGACATGAACGATGCCGCCGACAAAAGCATGCTCAAGATGATGGGGGTGACGGGCCTAGTCATCACGATCATGCTTTTCATCACCTATCGCTCGATTAGCACCGTGCTTCTCGTTCTGGCCATGGTGGGTTTCGAGATGGGTACGGCCCGAGGGCTTGTCGCGGTTCTCGGCAACCACGACCTATTAGGGTTTTCGACGTTCGTCGTCGCCATGTTGTCGTCGCTGGCCATTGCGGCGGGAACCGACTACGCGATATTCCTCATCGGACGCTACCAAGAGGCACGTCAGGCCGGCCAAGACCGAGAAGCGGCCTGGTACACGATGTTTCGCGGCACCTTTCACATCATCTTGGGCTCGGGGCTAACGATCGCCGGTGCGTCGTTTTGTTTGCATTTCGCGCGACTGGCCTATTTCAAGGCGTTGGGCATTCCGTCGGCGCTGGGGCTGCTGGTCGTGGTCGCGGGGGCGCTGACGGTGGCGCCGGCCATTGTCGCCGTGGCCGGCCGATTCGGCCTGCTCGATCCGAAACGGGCCGTCAAAGTTCACGGCTGGCGGCGCATCGGCACCGCCGCCGTGCGCTGGCCTGCTCCGGTGCTTGCGGCTTCGTTGGCCATCGCGGTGGTCGGTATTCTCGTCATGCCGAGTATGAAAATCAGCTATGACGATCGCTTCTACATACCTCACAATATGCCGTCGAGCATCGGCTACGCGGCCGCGGAACGCCATTTCAGCCCTGCCACAATGAATCCCGACATCCTCATGGTTGAAGGTGATCACGACATGCGGAATCCCGGCGACATGATCATCTTGGACAAGATCGCGAAGGACGTCTTCCGTACCCCTGGTATCGCGATGGTGCAAAGCATTACTCGGCCGTTGGGCGGTCCGATCGAACACACGTCGATACCTTTCCAAGTCAGTGCACAATCGATTCCGATCCGAGAAAACCTGCAATTCATGAAAGACCGGGCCGCCGACATGCTCACCATGAGCGACGACCTTGCCGCCATGATCGGATCGATGGAGCGAATGTATGACCTGATGGGCCGGATGGCCGCCAGCACCCATCACATGCTCGGCGACATGAACGAGCTGAAGGCCACCGTCGACGCGCTAAGAGACCATCTGGCCGATTTCGACGACTTCGCACGGCCCGTCCATAGTTACGTTTACTGGGAACCGCATTGTTTCACCATCCCCGTCTGCTGGGCGGTGCGATCGATGTTCGACGCCCTCGACCAGTCCGACAAGTTCAGCGACAACATGAACGCGCTGCTTGCAGACGTCACCAACATTGATGCGGTGCTGCCGCAAATGCTGGCCCAGTTTCCCACCATCATCGCGGTGTCGAAGTCGATGCGCGCAACCCTGCTGACCATGCATAGCAGCTTCTCCGGGCTGATCACCCAGATGTCGCGCATGACCGACACCGCCAGCGCGATGGGCCGGGCCTTCGACGCGTCCAAGGACGGCGACTACTTTTACTTGCCGCCAGAAGCGTTCGACAATCCCGACTTCCAGCGCGGCCTGAAACTGTTTTTGTCACCCGACGGCAAGGCCGCGCGCTTCATCATCACCCACGACACGGACCCCGCCACCCCGCAAGGTATCTCCGCGGTCAAACCCGAACTCAAAGCCGCCCATCAAGCGGTGAAAGGAACCGCGCTGACCGACGCCAAGTTCTCCCTCGCCGGCACCGCCGCTGTGTACAACGATATCCAAACCGGCTCACAATATGACCTGCTGATCGTGGGACTGGCCGCGCTGACCCTGATCTTCGTGGTCATGGTGATCATCACCCGAGCGTTGGTCGCCTCGCTGGCGATTGTCGGCACGGTGCTGGTGTCGCTGGGCGCTGCCTTCGGGTTGTCCGTGCTGGTCTGGCAACACCTTTTCGGCTTGGACTTGAACTGGATCGCGCCGGTGTTCGGGTTGATTATCCTGTTGGCCGTCGGATCCGACTACAACCTGCTGCTGGTCTCGCGGTTCCAGGAGGAAATAGGGGCGGGATTAAAGACCGGCATTATCCGCTCCATGGGCAGCACCGGTGGAGTTGTCACCGCCGCGGGCCTGGTATTCGCCTTCACCATGATGTCGATGGTCGCCAGTGACGTGCGCTCCATCGGCCAGGCCGGCAGCACGATCGGTTTGGGCCTGCTGTTCGACACCCTCATCGTGCGCTCGCTGATGACGCCGTCGATCGCGGCGCTGCTCGGCCGCTGGTTCTGGTGGCCGCAACGAGTACGGGCCCGTCCGGCCAGTCAGATGCTTCGGCCCTTCGGCGCGCGTCGGCTGGTGCGTTCTCTTCTGCTGGGCGAACAAGCGGATGCGACAACCGACCGGATCCGCAAACCGTCTGGCTAAACCTCAAGGCCGATCACTGTCGGCGTGCGGATGAGATCCGTTGTTCTCGGGGTCAGTGCGCTGCGACGGATCTCTTCCGTGACGTAAGGGAGCCCACGACCCTCGTTGGCTGTGGTGCGTCGCGCCGGTTCGGCGTTGTGGGCGGGGCGGATGGCCGTCTCGATAGGATGTCTCATTGTGGTACAGGCGAGTAGCCGGGAGGGTGGGGCTATTGCGCATCCGACGCTTCGGTGAGCTTGAGGCGATCGTCATGGACCGCGTGTGGAATCGCGGGGCGGCCGCCACAGTACGTGACATCTTTGACGATTTGACTCACGATCGCGAGATCGCCTACACCACGGTGATGTCCACCATGGACAACCTGCACCGCAAGGGTTGGCTGCAGCGGGAACGCGTCGGCAAGGCTTTCCGCTACTGGCCGGCCATGTCGCGCGAGGAACACTCGGCGGTACTGATGCGCGACGCCTTCGACGCCGGCGGCGATTCCGAAGTGGTGCTGACATTCTTCATCAACCAGATGGACGAGAAGGACGCGATGCGGGTTCGAGCTGCGCTGCGCCGCATCATCGACGCTCCGGACAAACCATGAACGCCGCGGCCTTGTTACTGCTCTACGGGTCCGCATGGGCGTGGTCGGGGCAGCGGCTGCTGCGCCGGGTCACGGGAAGCGGTGTACATCCGCGCCTCGCGGTGACGGCTTGGCTGACGGCGGTGATCGGAGCGCTCGCCGCCTGGGTGTGCGCGCTCGCCGTTCTGCTCGACGCGGTGCTGGTGAGCATGTGGCGCCACTGGGCGCTGAGCCTGTGCATGAAGGTGCTGGGCTTCGCCGGTCATGTCGGGCTGCCGCGAGAGATCGGATCGGCGCTCGCCTTGACGTTGCTGGCGGCCGGGGTGGCCGCCACAACCGTCGTCAGCCGAAGCGTCCGTTACGCCTACCGGCGCCAGCGATCGCGCAGCCGCGAGCACGCTGCGAGCGTCCGGATGGTTGGTACGCCCGGTTACCAGCCCGGCGTGATGGTGGTGCAGGCCCGTCGCCCCGTTGCCTACTGCGTGGCAGGTCGGCCCGCCACGGTCGTGATCACCACCGCCGCTTTGGAACGGCTCGACAAACCGCAACTAGCCGCGGTCCTGGCGCACGAATCCGCGCACTTGACGGGCCGCCACCACCAACTGCTCATGGTGCTGCGGGCCATGGCCGCGGGTCTGCCGCTGCCGCTGTTTACGGCTGCCACGGACGCGGTGGCGGGCCTGCTGGAGATGTGCGCCGATGATGTCGCGGTGCGCCGGCACGGGGCGATGCCGTTGCTGCGCGGAATTCTGGCTCTGGCCGGACAGCCGACGATGGGCGCGGCTGCGCTCGGGGCCGCCGGTAGCGCAGTGCTGTGCCGTGCCACCCGGTTGACCGTTTCGGTGCCCCGCCGCATCCGGTGGCGCGACGGGTTGGTGCTCAGCGCCGTGACCGGTATGGCGCTGCTGACACCGCTGGCGGTCGGACTGGCCTGTCATTTTTGACGTCGTCGAGCAACCGCTCACTCAGGTTCGTTGGCGGTGAGCTGATTTTGTCGGTGTCGACGAATTAGCGAACGCCAACTTAGCCCGGTCGCGATGAGCACCGCCGCCGTAGCCAGCAGGGGCCACACGCCCAAGGTGTCGACCTGGTGCACCAGCCAGGCTTGCACAGTGCCGGCTGCTTGGATGATCGGGTCGTCGGCGTCGGCGTCGCTGAAATGCAACCGGATTTCGTAATACCCGTAGTACGTCACGTAAAGTCCGGTCAGCAGCACGATGACCCCCGCGATCCGGCCCACGTACGGCAGGACCCGGCGCAACAGCGCGCCGGCCGCCGAGCCGGCCAGCGCTACACCCAGCGCGGCGACCCCGACGGTGATGGTCATCCCGGTGGCGTAGGCGATGAAGGCCAGGATGCCGGAGAGCGCGGAACCTTGTTTGAACGTGGTGCCGATGACGGCGAGAAACGGTGCCACCGTGCATGATAGCGAAGCGATGCCATACCCCACGCCATAGCCATACATCGATCCGAGCCGCGCCGTCGGTGCTTTGCCCGCCAACTTGGGCATGATCGCATTGATGTCCTTGCCCGCCATCAGCCAAACGGCCATCCCCATCATCAGGACGCCGATGACTACGGTGGCAAATGGCAAATACCGTTGCGTCGACGCGATCACCGGCGAGATCACCAGGCCAAAGACCCCGAACACGGTCAGGAATCCGAGCGCCATCGTCGCCGTGGCCGCAGCCGCGCGAGCCAGTGCGGCCCCGCGCGCGCTGTCGTGATTGCCGGCGATCACCAAACCCAAATAACCTGGCAGGAAAGCAAACCCGCACGGATTGAGCGCCGCGACCAGTCCGGCGCCCAACGCGAAACCCAGTGCTGCGCCATCGATCATCGGGCAGCCAGTGCGCGGACCCGCTCGGTTAGCTGCGACTCGGGCATCGAATCCTTGACGACGTCGACGCTGCCCTTCGAGTCGACAAACGCATATGCCGGTTGATGTGTGACACCGAATCTGGCCCAGATCGTCCCGTCGGTATCGTCCAGTTGCGTGATCCCGCCGAGCCGGTAGGTGTCAACAAACGACCGCATATCGGACAGCTGGGCACGTGCGGCCACGCCGACGAATGTCACCGCCGCGTTTGCCGCTGCGACTTGCGCGACCGTCGGCGCATCGCGTTGGCATCGCGGGCACCAGGGTGCCCAAAACCACAACACCGATGGTCTGCCCGACAGACTCTCCCCGGAAAACGGTTGACCGTCAAGGGTTTTGGCCGAAAATTGCAGCTGAGTCGGCACTCGGGCGGTTTGGCCGTGCGCGGCCGGCGGGGTGGACGCAGCATTGTCCGATCGTTCAGACTCTGCGTTGGACGGTCCGCACGCGGCCAGTAGGATCGCGGCGGCTGCGAGCGAGGCGGTCAGACGGCGGGGCATGGCGATTCCTTTCCTGATGTGTGGAGCGGCGAGCGGCAACCGTTACTCTACTATCTACGTACGGAGATCGTAGATTGGGACGGACCCCCCGGTTCGCGCCCGCCGATGGTCGGGATGTCGCTGATGCCGCTGGGATCAAACGCCAGCGGATCCGACTCGCCTCAAACGCGGATTGACCGGCTCTTCGCCGGTAGTGGTCTATACCCCAGAGGGTATAGACTTGGGAACTGCATCATTTGGTCACTCGGTCTCATCGAGGAGCATCACATGGCACGAGTCGTCATTCTCGGCGCCGGCAATCGCCGGACACACCGCGGCCCTGCACCTGCGCCGCTGGCTACCCCGCGCACATGAAATCGTCGTGGTCTCGCCCAATCCTGATTGGAACTGGATCCCGTCGAACATTTGGGTCGGCGTCGGCCGGATGGACGCGACGAAGGTGATGATCCCGCTCAAGCCGATCTATGCGCGCACACGCATCCGGTTTCACCAGGGGTTCGCGACCGCGATCCGCCCGGAGGGCACCGCTGCGCAGTCGTCGCCGTCGGTGGACTTCACCTACACCGACGACGAGCGTCGCGGCCAGACCGCCAGCCTCACCTACGACTACCTGATCAACGCCACCGGCCCGCAGCTGAACTTCGCGGCCACGCCTGGCCTCGGACCCGACGGGCACTCCTACTCGGTGTGCACTGCCGAACACGCGGTCGAGGCGGCCCGGGCGCTCGATCAGGTGATCGCCAAATTGAAGGCGGGCGAGAAACAACGCCTGGTCATCGGCGTCGGACACGGCACCTGCACCTGCGAAGGTGCGGCGTTCGAGTACACCTTCAACGTCGAGCACGCCCTACGCAGTGCCGGCGTGCGCGAACTCGCCGAAATCTACTACCTCACCAACGAGTACGAGCTCGGCGACTTCGGTGTCGACGGCATGCAATTCGAAGAGCGGGGTTTCCTGCAGTCCAGCCGGATGTGGACCGAGTCACTGTTCCGCGAACGCGGCGTCAAAGCCATCACGCAGGCCGCCGTGCATGAGGTGATGGACGGCAAGTTGCGCTACGAGCAGCTCGACGGCAAGGAACGCGATCTGGACTTCGACTTCGCGATGCTGCTGCCGCCGTTTCGGGGTGCCAACCTCACTGCCTACGACAAAGGCGGCAACGACATCACGTCGGTGCTGTTCGCGCCGTCGGGCTTCCTCAAGGTCGATGCCGACTATTCGGGCAAGCCCTACGACGAGTGGGCGGCCGAAGACTGGCCGCATACCTACGAGTCGCCCGCCTACCCGAACATCTTCGGGCCGGGCATCGCGTTCGCCCCGCCGCACCCGATCTCCCGGCCGCGCAAGAGCGCCAACGGGACGGTCATCACGCCCAGCCCGCCACGCACCGGCATGCCGTCGGGCATCATGGCCAAAACGGTCGCAGAGACCATCCGCGACCGCATCAAAAACCCGCAGGCCTCAGCTCACCGCGCCTCGATGGCGACGATGGGCGCGGCGTGCGTCGCCTCGGCCGGTACCGGCTTACGTAACGGCTCGGCCGCCTCGATGACGATGTTCCCGGTGGTGCCCGACCCGGTGAAGTACCCGCAAACGGGCCGCGACATCGGCGGCACGTTCGGCGAACTCGGCCTGGCCGGGCACTGGATCAAACTGATGCTGCACCACATGTTCATCTATAAGGCCAAGGCCAAGCCGTTCTGGTGGCTGATCCCCGAATGAAAGGCGTCCCCATGGATGACGACACCGTCGATTCCGAGGCGAACCTCCGCACCGCCGAGAGCATCGCCTACGCCCCGCTACCCACCCCCGCCAAGCTGCGGATCCGCCAAAACCTGCTGGCCCAGTTCTGGCGTTTTGCCCGCATCAACCTCAAGATGATGCGCATCGCCTTGAGCGGACACAACTGATCCGTGACTGACAGCTGTCGCTGTGCCTGGACGTTTTTGCCTGCCGTATCGAAGATGGGTGCAGCGCCAAACTGTCGCGGCATTCAGCGCTACCCGCGCCGGTTAGGGTGACGCGTGGACGCCGAAACCTGGGATGCTCGCTACGGCGAGGGTGAACTGCTGTGGGGCGTGGAACCGAACACGTTTGTGGCGGCCGAAATGGCGGACGCCATGCCGGGCCGGGCTCTGGACCTCGCGTGCGGCGAGGGACGCAACGCGATCTGGCTGGCCAGCTGCGGGTGGCGGGTGACCGGCATCGACTTTTCGGCAGTGGGACTGCAACGGGCTGCACAACTGGCGAGTCGCGCCGGTGTCGCGGACCGGGTCAGTTTTCAGGTTGTAGACGTGGTGACCGATCCGCTGCCGCCCGGACCGTTCGATGCGGTCATCGTCGCCTATCTGCACCTCACTGAGGAAGCCCGTCGGCTGTGCTACGCAAGGCGGCCGCGGCGGTTGCCCCGGGCGGCACATTGCTGGTGGTTGGGCACGACACCACTAACCTCACCGAGGGAACCGGTGGGCCGCAAGACCCTGCCGTGTTGTTCTCTCCGGCGGACGTGCTCGCCGACCTTGCCGATCGACGAGGGCTTGCGGTGGACAAGGCCGAACGGGGTCCGCCGGTCCGTTGCCGGCGCCGACGCAGACGCAGACGCGATCGATGCGCTGGTCCGTCTGCTGCGCGAGCCACCACATGCGGGAACTCCTTGATATATGGCTAAGAAGCGCACGCACTACGAGTTAGCGTCCCGACTACACAACGTGACTGGCTGTACGCGACCGACATCCGCCCTGCGAAGACGACCTGGTTCTAAATCGAGACTCGCACTCCGCTGTCACACCAACGCTGCGGATCGGTCAAGGTAGGTTACGTAGCCTGCGGAGAACGTCCTCTGGGGGCTCGCGGGACCCGGGTGTGTCTTCGAGGGCAGCACGCAGTCCGATGAGCGCCTGCACCAGCGACGGGCACCGGGCGCAGCCGCGTATGTGCTCTTCGACCTGGCGCCTGCGGCCGTCATCGAGCCGACCGTCGACGTAGTCCAATGCGTCGGCGCGCGCAGCGCGGCACTGCGGCGATGGGCGCCGCGCACTTACCTCGGCTCCGCTCAACTGGCGAATGAGTCGGATGCGCCCACGCTGTAGGCGCTTGTGAACGGCTGCGGTCGTGAGTCCGCACACTTCCCCGATGCGGCTTGCGGTCCATTCTTCGCCATCGTGAAGCGCCAGAACCATGCGCTCAAGGTCAGGCAGCTGTGACAATGCCGCGCGCAGCTTCGCTATGTCAGCCGCGCGGGCCAGCACGGTGTCGACGTCGTCGACCTCGAAGTCCATCAGTGATGCTAGGGTGTCGACGTCCAGCGGCGTCACCGCGACCCGCGACGGCCGGCACAGGTCGATCGCCCGGTTGATTAGGATGCGATGCAGCCATGTCGTGACGGTGGCGTCGGCCCGGAACTGGACTCTTGAACGCCACGCCCGCTCGAGGGTGTCCTGGACAAGATCGTCAGGATCGGTTTCCGAGCAGGCGACGCGGTATGCCAGCCGTCTCAGGCGAGGGATCGCCGCGGCGACGGCGTCGCGGAACGCGAGGTCCTCCACGATAGGTTATTGTTCCACTGCTGGTCGGTCGGCCGTGATCGCTTTTCGCGGTATACGGCCGACGACGGCCGATGCTTACGCGGCGCGCGCCTTGGCGCCGTCGCCGCGCAGACCTACGCCCAAAAGCGCGCCGAATAGGCACACGTTGAAAGTCCCGGCAGCCAGCGGGACGACCCCCACCACGGCCATAACGATCCCAGCGGTGCCCCCGACGAAAAGCAAGCCGACGAGGATCAGCGCCACCGCGGCACCAATCCGCAGCAGCCGCCCGGCTGTACCGCGCATGAATCGGGCAAATCGCATGATCTTCTCCAATTCGAAAATGAGCTGGTGTTGTCAATCATTAGACGGACAACGGCCACCACCGTGGACATCACCGCCATCTAGATGAGTGATTCCTATCCCGGTCAGTGGTCGTAGGCGATCAGTGATCGTTTGGTGGGGGTGTTGATTTTCCAGTTGTGCCAGATCACGGCGGCCAGTGCGAGTAAGCGTTGAGCGATGCGGGCGAAGACACA
>NZ_LQPE01000009.1 GCF_002101735.1 Mycobacterium kyorinense
TACCAGTAGGTGGCCAGGATGGCGGCGTAGTCGGTGGGGCGTTCCAGGCGACGCTTGCCGACCCCCCAGCGGGCCGCCCACAACCGGGTGGTGGCTTCTTTGAGGTCGTTGGGGGTGCCGTCCTCGAACCGCCAGGCACGCCCGAACGCATCCAGGGCGTCGGCGGCACGGCCCGGTGGGATATGCGGGGCGGCGGCATTGACCCGCGGCATGGTGGCGGGCGAGGCCTTACGGGTCGCGATCAGCGCATCGGTTTGGGTCATGGTTTGCACCACCTCGGTCACACCGGAGGTTTTCGCCGGCGCCAAGCTCCCGTCGGCGGTGTCGTTGCTCACCAGATAATCCAACTGCCCCAACACATTCGCATACGCGTCGGCGGCGGCGGCGAGTTTGAGGGCGGGGCGCTCGTGGCCACCCCAATCGGCGGCGAAGCTGCCCGACAGGTCGACCACCGCGGACAGCAATTCCAGCCCGGCCGGCAGTTTGACGTCCATCGGGATCACCGACAGCCCATCGGTGGTGGCCAAGATGTAGCGGACCCGCCGCGACGGCAACCCCGCCTCCTCAAACAAAAACACCCCGATCGCGGCGCGCGCACTGGTCCACGCGATACCCGGGCGGTCGCGAAGTGCCTTGACCACACCGGCCAAATGCTCATGGGCCACCGCATGTTCGGGCGGTAACACGGTGATCCGCTCCACCGAGGCCGCCGCGGCCGGATCGGCCGCCAGCGCCCCACCCGTGTTCGACGATGTCGATGTGGTGGCGGTTTTGGCGGGCATGATCACCGGGGTCGCCGCCGCCCCTCCGACCGCGGCTGCACCCAACGCCGCGGGCATCGCCGCTCCGCCGCCCATCATCGCCGGTGACATCGGCGGCGCCGGCGGCAACGGAGCAAACCCGGCCCCGCCCGGGTAGGCACCCAACGCGCCCCCAACACCCGACGACGACGGCTGCTGCTGGTTTTGAGCGGCCGCGGGTTGGGCACCGTTAGCCCCACCCGGCGGCGGCGCAGTCACCGAGCCGTTGCCGTTGGCTGCGGTGTGTGTCGCGGCCTGGGTTGGGTCCCCGCCCGCAGCGGCCGTGGTATGCGCGGCGGCCGGGGGTGGGGTGGCGTCATCAGCCGACAGTTGGGTGATCGGCGCCGACACCACCGGCGGTTGCGGTGTCACGGTCGGCGCCGCCGGCGACGGCGGACCCGTCACCTGTGGGGCGGCCGGGTTATTCAACGATGGGTTGCGGTTCTCCGCGCTATAGGGATCGGTCGGCCCACCCGCCGGTCCGCCCAGCCCGGGCGAATGCGGCTTCAACCCGTGCCCGTTCTTCCCGTCATCGACCAGGGTGCCGTCGTCGTTTTTCACCACGGTGCCCTTATCGTCACCCAAACCACCAGGACCCCCAGCACCGGTGCCATCGCCGCGCTGGGCGTCCAGCAGCTTGCCCAGCGTGTCCGACGAGATTGGCTGCCCGTTATGCGCCCCGGCCAGTTTGCCGACCGTGTCCCCAACGGTTTTGGCGATGTCATTGCCCGGTGTTTGCGTCGGCAGCTGCGGCATCTGCGGCGGCTGCATCTGCGGCATCTGCGGCATCTGCGGCATCCCACCCGGCATGCCGCCCATCGGCATGCCGCCCATCGGCGAGCCCCCAAACGGCGACCCACTACCCATCGGAGAGCCGCCCAGCCCCGAACCACCACCGCCCGGCAGGTCATTCAACGTCGGCGGCGGCAACGTCGCCGCAGGCGCCCTCCCAGCCGAACCACCCAACGGCGACACCGGCGCAGCCGGCACGCTTGGCGCCCCTGGAGCTGCTGGGCCGGCACCGGGCCCACCTGGCGCCGACGCACCGGGAGCAGGCGCGGCTGCAGGGAAATCGCCTGGCGCACCACCGGTGCCGAGGTCTCCGGTCGTGTTCTTTGTCGTCGGTGCTTGTTGACCGTTCTTCGGCAGTGAGGGAACTAGTGGCGGTTTCATTCCGGACGAAATACCAAGCGCGACTTGCGTCTTAACATGCTCGAGATTCTGCTTCGCTGCCTGTACCGCCTCCCGCGCGGTATTCAAATTCGCGTCCTTTTGCGCCTGAGTCTTGGCACTAGAGTTACCGACCAGGCCATCAAAGAAGTCCGCCTTTGGCGCCATGTGAAACGGCAAGTGCCCGTCCACCGCCGCGTTCATCGCCTGCTTCGTCGACGTGATCGCCATCGCCAACATCGACAACCAACCAGCCGTATACAGATGCGCCTGCAACCGATCCGCGAATTGACCCATGTGGATCCCGTATTTCGCCGCCAACGCCTCAGCCGCCGCACCCTCCATCTCCTGGGACGCGTAGGCCTTACCCTGGGCTGCAGCACGCCCGGCTTCGTCCATCTGGGCGGCGATGCGCCGCTGCTCATCAGCCGCGGCCGCGGCGTCATCGGCGCTGTCGGTGGGCCAGTTGTCGCCGATAACCTCGTCGGCACCATCCGACTGGGACTTGTCGACATCGCTCATCCGGGTCTCCCCCTACCTGCGGACCGGTTGCCCCCGCGACACATTGTCACTCAGCACACAGTCTAAAGCTCGGGAAAGCGCTACAACCAACACGAACACGCCGACAGAACCCCGCGAGATGTGGCTAAACCCGCAGGTCACACACCTTCGGCGTAACAAGCTACCGACCAG
>NZ_LQPE01000010.1 GCF_002101735.1 Mycobacterium kyorinense
CGGTGGCCGCTTTACGTCCATCACCGACACGATGACGAACCCAGCAACCGCGCTACACCACTATGCGGGACTCAACTTCGGCCAGCGCGCGAGCTTCGGCCAGCTGCCCCACCAGCGGCATGTGCACAGCGTGCTGCGTTGTACATGGCTCCTCGGTTAGCGATGACTGACCGGATCGCGAGAAAGCGATGCATATACCTGTCCTTGCGCCCCCAGCGATGACGGAAACCGGGCGTCGCGCCGGTACTTCAAGGAGTAGAGGGGCCAACGACAGGAAGGGCGAGCCGAGAGCCATGTCTCGTAAATCGACGACCACCACCCGCTGCAAGACGGCGGCAAAGATCCTTACGCTGCGTGCCGCATTCTTGCTGATGTCGGCGCTTGTCTGCGGTGCTTGCGCGGCAGCGCTGATCTACCTGGGAAGCAGGGATGCTGGCCGCGCTGTTATTTCGGGCGTTGCGGTTTTCGCCGGCGCCGTTGTTTGGTTCGACAAGGTTGTCGACGACGAATGAAGACGGCACGGAGCACGCTCTTGGTGTTGTTAAGTGCCCGTTGTCGCCGGCTACCGATGGTGCCGCGGAATCGTTCGCCGCCTACCGTGCGCTGCTCTTTGCCATCGCGACGGCGTCTTGAACTTCGCGCAGTTTGCCGTCGACCAGCTGGACTAACAGCCTTGGGTCGTCGACGCCGATTTGGTGGAGCCTGGACACCTCGGTGGTAGCTGCGGCGATGCGTTGCGAGGCTTGGGGATTCGCTGCGACGATCGGCAGCGCCGCCGCTCGCCTCATCAGGGCGAGGACAGTCGCAGTGAACCGATCCATTTGTCTACTCTCCTTCGAACTCTTGGAATCAGGCTATTGGAGCCATAGGGCTTACGCGACGGCCAAACCGGATTTGATTTCGCAGAGTCAGGTGGCCGACAGGTTTCGCCCGTGGGACGAACCACGCCCCTCACCCGTTGCGCGGGACGCCCCTTTTTCAAAAAGCGATGCCGTCTTCGGATCGGCGGTGGTCGATCGCAGCGATCTCGGTGTCGAGCGCGGTTTGTGTCCCGGCATTGATGACTTGGTCGGCAGTCTCGTTGTCGAGTTCGTAGACGCCGTCGATGGGACCCTCGGTCAAGTGTCGGCGGACAGCGTCAACCTTCCACTCAGAGTGGTTTGGGTCGGGCATCCGCGCGAGTTCTTCTGCGTGCAACCGCCGGCGCGCTTCTTCGGCGTCTCGGCCGGAGACTGACCAGTCGGCGCCCGGGTAGCGGGCAATCCATGTTCCGTCGGGCTGCGCGGTTACGGATGGGCGGAACACGAATGAGACATTCCGCTCGGCCATAATGCGTTCGACGTCAGCCTGGTTTTCGATCTTCATGGCATGCCTCCGGTGATGTCGATCGGTGAATGTCTCCAGATGATGGAACCGTCGCTTTGCAGGAATTCACATATAAATCCGGGTACCGCCGTCGCCGGGGTGCACCAAATGATGTAGCCGGCCGGCGGTTGGAGTGCTACCTGGTTGGCGGCGACTGCCGGAGCTGTGTGCGGAACGTCGGGGAGTCGTTGGGCCGCTTCGCTGAATTGCGCTGCGGCGGTGGCGACGACCTCGTGTGCTTCGTTGACGCGGGCAATGCCAGCCTGAAGTAGAGCGCCTTTGCCGAAGACGCTTTCGGCCATTGGTTTCAGCGTGGCTTTGTCATTGGCCCAAGCGGTTTCGATCGCGTCCAGGGACATTGTGGGCGTCTCGTGAAATCGTGCCGGCTTCAACGATGACGGTGGCCGCGGTGCTTCGGGCTTGCTGCAGTTGACCGCGAAGAGTTTCGAGGTGCTGCGTGGCCGTGCTGGCACGGTCGGCGGTCTCTCCCTCCCAGTTCCGATCCGCCGGCAACCCTGTTTGGTTTGGAGCCGCCCAGTCGGTGGGGCCTGCGCCTGTTCCGAGCACGCGCCGGGCGGCTGCGAGGTGCTCGTCAACCAGATGTTCTGCGTCGCTCATGGCTTTGCAATCAGTTCGGCCGGAATGGTTTACGTCAAGAGCTGCTGTGCGCGCTGGTGTGAAATTCCGAGCGCTGTGCCGATGTCTCGGACTGTGAGTCCCCGGGCTTTGAGTCCTCGTGCTGCGGCGCGGCGTTCACGCGCGGATTCGGCTTGGGCGCGGGCGGCGTCTTCGCTGTACTTGCGGGCGAGCTCGAGGTGGTGTCGTACATGCTCTGGCAGCTCGATGCGGACGTCGAGCTGGAATGAGTCGTCGGGGATTTCCTTGAGCAGTGCGATGAGGTCGCGCGCCATCGGCTCGACTTCGGTGAGGTTTCGGGCCTGAGTGTATTGGTCGAGTTCAGGGACGTGCACGAGCCAGTAGCGGTCGCCACGGGTGGCGACCGCCGTGAAGGCCGTGGTCAACGCCACCACCCCTTCCCTAGTTTCGGTTCGCATTGTTTGTAGATCTTGATGGCTAGGTAGCCGTCGAGCTGCTGGTGGCGTGCGATCGGGATGGTCAGCCCGTCGAGGTTGTAGATCGTGTGGTTTCCTCCTTCGCGCTGTATGTCGAAGCTCAGGCCCGCGTTCTTGGCGGCCTTGGTGATTTTCTCGACGACTTCTGTCCGTTTCGGCATAGTAGCAGTCTAGGGAGGGGTAGCGACACCTTGGCTACCGTGCCCTAGACGGACTTGCGCGATAGTGGAGTACTCCCGCGGTGGGTTCGGTCGAACAGGGACTCCGGCGACGGCAGCTTTCTCATTTTGTGGAGCGCGGTGGGCGCGGCTTGCGGCGCTCGGGATGCGCTCGATTGTCTTCGATCTGCTGGCGGAGGGTGGTGTTTTCCAGGTAGGCGTGCTCGGCAGCGGTCAAGACAACGGCGGGCTGCAAGGTTATTGTGCCGTCGGGTTCTTCGGTAGCGAGGTATTGATCGTGGCGACCGAGCTTTCCAAGGCTGATACGACGGCGGCTATCAACTTCTATGACGACCGGCTTAGCCATGACCGTTACTTTACCCCGTCGATGCATTTGGGGCATTTGGGTACCGTTGCGGGCATGCTCGAGATGGATCCCGAGGCCAACCACATGCTGATCACGCTCTACCAAACCAACCAGCCCCTCGCCGCACGTATCGACGACTGGCTTGACCGGATCGAGGACGACCCATCCGACGCAGCCGTGCGTCGACGGCTGATCCGCCCCGGTCACATTTGGGCAATCAGTGTGCCAGAGCCAGGCGGCGGCCAGGATTTCTTAATCCTGTGGGATCTCGATGACCAGACGCCCGTTATCCGTTATCTCGGTCCCGACGTTCTAAGCTCCTGACGTTAATCGGCGAGTCCCAACGTTCTATGCCCAATAGGGCGGCAGCTTTTGCAGGTTTTTGCGGTAGCCCGGTTCGTCCATCTCGGCAAGCTGGCTGTCGCGGCGGTTTGTGTCAGGCCATTGTTTGACGCGCTTGAGCAGCCACTCGTACCAGTCGCTGACCACGCCGCCCGCGGTGAGGCCGGCCCGGTATGAGGCTGTCAGGAGATCGCGCTCCATCGCATATCGCTCAGTGATGTCATCGACGGGTTTGCCGGATTCGGCGCGGGTGTGTTTTTCGAGTTCATCCATGTCGTCGAGGCACTTCTTACTTGCGGTGTGCCAGGCCTCCAGTGAGGCGCGCCAGCCGACTTTCATGTCTGGTTCCCAGTCGGCGTCGGGGAGGTTGGCCACCTCGTGGGCGGCGCGTTCACGGATTTGTTGATGGTCGGCGGCGATGTCATTAATGGGTTGGGCGGCGGTTTCGATGAGCGTGGTTCGCCAGTCGATGTCGAGGCAGCCTTCGCGGGCGCATATTAGTTGCGTGTGAAGCATTGAAGCCTTGATGGTTTGGTAGGCAAAGTCTTCGATGCGGGCTTGTCCTTCGGCGATCTTGGCAGGGCCATCGACGGGCATCATTGTGTGATTTTGGCGCATTGGCGCGGGCGATTACACATGTTAGCTACGGCGTCCTCCCATGCCCCTTGGCCACTGAGTGCGGTCGAACCACAGGGGGCCGCTCCTGGGTGCGGCTGGCCCGACAATTAGTCGAGGCGCGATCCTGCTCTCGCAGACGATCACAGTAGTGCCGCCAATTGCGAATACCGTTGCCAGGCCTATGAATCCGACATAGCTGCCCAACAGAGCGGCAGCGAAAAACACCATCAAGAGTGCAAACAGGCAGAGGGTGGTTACGTAGAGTGGGTGGTCTTTGACGCCGGATCGTTCGGCTTCTGTCTGCCATTCTCCGGTTAGCGCATCGAGATCAATTACGTCGGTAGTGCGGAGTCGGGCTGCAGCTTCTTCGCACCATTCGGCGAACGTGATTGCTGACGCGAACTGACCGATCGCGGCGGTGCGCGGTAGTCGGTAACTCCAGCCGCGCGCTAACGCGGCATCCATCTGCAGGCAGTACTCGAGGTCACGCCGGCTTGGCTGGGCTGAGACTCTCACCCACTTCGATCTGCCATGCCTGCGGATAGTCCGTGTCACGACCTCTGTCCTTTCTCGCCTTATTGGGTGATGGCTCGCGGGCTGTGCGTTGGTAGCAGCTCGGGGGTTTGGCCGGTGCGGTAGGCCTCGTCGACGCGGGGTACAACGGCGTCGCCGACCGTTTCCCCGCTGGGCAGGACGAGGTGGGCGAGGAATTCGCTGGTGAAGTCGACGATCCCGGTTTCGACCGCTTCGAGCTTCGATTTGATGACCAAGGCCAGGGCGCGCCAGCGTTGCCGCACCGCCTGTTCATAGGCCTCGCCGGCGGCTTTGGCGGTGCGTTGGCGGCCCGTGGCGGTGCGGTTGAAGTTGGGGTCGTCGCGGTTTGGTAGGGGCAGGATGAAGCGGACCTGGCGGTCGTGAATGATGAAGCCGAGTACGGCGCGGGTCTCGTCCCAGCCGTACATAAACCCGCGAGCACCGTAGCGCTGCAGGGTGCGCTCGATTTCAGCCCGGGAGCGGTCGGCTCCGACTTCCGTTGTGGCCGCGTACTTGCCCATGTGTCGTAATTCTGTTCGCTGGTGTCGCTCGGATAAGCCTTCGCGAAGATCCACGCCGGATTCAAGAGGAGCGTCGAGCAAGTCCTCTTGAATACCGAGTTTTCGCTCACTGATGCTGGTGTCGCCGCGGGAGGTGTGCCGAAGCCGTGGCGAAGGGAGCACGAGCGGTGTGTCGGGCCAGTACTGAGCCGGGCGGCCCGCGGCGGTGTTCGGGTGATACCCGCGCCGCGTATGGTCGGGCTGCGGCTCTGGTCATGCAGCTGGAGAAACGCGAGGCCGCGCTGCTGACGGAACTAGCCGAGACGGTCGGCGGCCCGGGTGCGGACGGTTCGGGTGAGCGGCGGACGGTGACGTTCGCCGACAAGGCCACCCGCAGCGAAGATGTCCGCCGGGAGATCGACAACGCGATCAGCGAGCTCGCCACCGCTGACAGGTGGCGTGAGTTCCTCGAGGTGTCGCGGCGCTTCCACCAGTACTCGCTGAACAACCAGCTGCTGATTTCGATGCAGAAACCCGACGCCACACGGGTGGCTGGGTTTCACAAATGGAAAGAGTTCGGGCGCTCGGTGAACAAGGGTGAGAGGGCGATCTGGATTTATGCGCCGATACTCAAACGGGTTGTGGTCGAGGACGAAAACGGCAAACAGACCAAGGAAGAACGTCTAATCGGCTACAAGGTCGTGCCAGTGTTCGATGTGTCGTCGACGAGCGGTGCGCCGCTGCCCGAGCCGCCGGTTGTGCCGTTCACGCGATCTGAGGGCAGCGCGCCGGAGGGAATGCATGACGATCTGCGCGCGCAGGTGGAGGCCCACGGCTACCGGCTGGTATATCAGGATCTCGGCCAGGGCGATCACATCCCGGATGGGGCGACGGACCCGATGTCGAAGACGGTGATGATCAACACCTGCTACAGCGATGCGCACCAGGCTAAGACGTTGGCGCACGAGCTGGCACACATCGAGCTCGGTCACCTCGAGCGCACGGCCGAGTACCACACCCGGGCGGGTGGTCAGCGCTCGACGATGGAGGTTGAGGCCGAAAGCGTCAGCTACGTCGTGAGCCGGCGTTATGGGATGGACGCTCCGAATTTTTCGTTCTCCTATATCGATGGGTGGGCGCAGGGTGATTCAGAGAAAGTGCGGCACACCGCGGATGCTGTCGTGAAGGCGTCCGATCGAATCCTTAGTCGTATCAAGCGGTTCGACTCCTAGAAAGGGTGATGACAGATGGCCGGCAGAACTTGGGTGGAACTTGAGGTGACCGATCCCACCGACGGCAGCACACAGGTGTTCACAGGACCCGACGAGTTGTCGGTGCAGCGCAAGGTCGATGAGTTCTGGGGTGTCGATGAGGCCAACCGGCGTGAGCACGACGACGGGTAGCGACAACGGGCTACGCGAGCGGCAACGCCGGGAACTGGCCGAGGTTCGCCGGCAGCTGGGTGCGGCGCGCAAGCGTCTGCGCCAGGCCGCGATCGAGTATGCCGCCACGCCCGATGGGGCGGCGGAGATGTTTCGCCGCTACGAACTGGCCGACGACGAGCAGTACCGCCGCGTGCTTCGGGTGACGTATCTGGCGGGGTTAGCGGCCGCGGCAGAGGAGTACGAGCAGCGGTGCGCGCTGGGCAACGCGACCCAGTACGACGGGCCGTTGGAGGCGATCCCCGTCGGGGACTTCCAGGATCCGCTGGCCCGGGCGCTGGTTGAGCAGCGGGTGATGGGGTCGCTGCGCAACGGTCCGTCGGTGATCGAGTCCGGGACGGTGGTCGTGTGGCTGCTGCGGCTGATGCCCGATGGCCGCACCCGCAGGCGGTTGCGAATCGTATGTGACGCTGAGCTTGGGGTATTTACGCCGACGTTGGCGCAGGTCGTTGCCGGTGCGTTGGCGGATCCGCACACGCGCGAGCGTGTCGTCGAGTTTGTGGGACCCCAGGTGGAGGCGGCGGCCGCGGCGGAATGTAAGCGGTCGTGACGGTGGCATTGTCCGGGCCGGTTGAGGTGGAGACGCCTCAAGAGCGTGCTGCGCGGCGGGTCGAGGAGCTCAAGCGCGCCGTGGGCGGGGTACTAGAGGTGCTGGCCGCGATCTACCGCGACGAGGACTGGCGCTACCTTCACGATGCCACCGGGGCGCCGTTCGCTGGGTTCACCCAGTTTGTGCAATACACGCTGGGGGGTTCGGCGTCGAATGCGCGACGCTACCGGCAAGGAGTTGAGACATTGGTGGCTCCGCTGCGGGAATTGACTGCTTCGGATACGCGGATACCGGTCACGCCCAACGATATTGTGCAACTCGGGCAGGCGGGTGCTCGCCGGGTCGTGGCGGCCGCACCTGATGTGCTGTCGGGTATCAGCGACAGCGGGGCGCAGACCGCGGCGCTGCGGGGACTGATCGACGACGTCATCACGGAGCGCCACTCCCCCACCGGCGCCGGCGCGGCACGGCCCGACGCGGAATCGTTGCTGCCTTGAGCACCCACCCGGTGGACGCCCTCCTGCAAAGCGCGCGCGAACTGCTCGGAACAATGTCGCCAGCGCAGCTCGCCGCAATCAACGCCGGCCCGCAAAGCATGCCCGCCCCGGCCACCTGGGATGGAAACGCCGCCACGGCCGCCGCCGTCGCGAGCAATGAACTCGACCAGCGTCGCGGGCAGCTGAATAACGCCCATCAGACCGTCAGCACCGCGGTATCGCAGGCCAACCAGATCTCGCGCGACGCCCATACCGGCCTGCGCGCCATCGAAACCGCCTGGGCCAACGACAAGGCCGCCCTGGCGCCGCAGGCCAACACCCCCGAGGGCCAGGCCGCCCTACTCAACGCGGGCCAGCAGCGCGTGCACGAAGCCACCCAGCTGATTCACACAGCAGCCCAACGTTTCCAAGGCGCTTCCCAGCAGGTGAGCGCCACTACCGCGGACCTGCGCTCCTCCACCGGCGCGGACGACACGCACGTCCAGCCCCTTGATTCCGAACACGCACCCGGCTGGCCCAAACCACACCACCCGCTGGACCTCGCCGACATCAAACGGCTGCCCCCCAACCAGCCCGGCCCCTACGGTCACATGCCCATCGCCGACGGCGTGTGGGTACCCGACCCATCCGTGAACCAGCTCCACCCAGACATGGTTGGCTCCACCGCCAAATACCCGCTCGACCTTGCTGACCTTCGCCCACTGGCCCCCGGAGAGCTCCCCAGATACGGCGAGATGCAACTGGTGCCCGGCTGGGCCGTCCCCGATCCGACCGCTCCTGGCTATAGCCCCCACCCGCCCCGACTCCCGCTCGATCTGCAAGACATCGTAAAACTGCCATCCGACGCGCTCGGCCCCCGCGGCTACATCAGGCTCTCTGTCCTGTCGGATGGCTCCGCGATCTGGGTGCCTGACCCCAACGCAGCCCACTAACCTACTTAGCCGTGAGCTACCGGAATATATGCCTATAGGCATACAATCGCGGCGTGCCTCGGGATGCGGAGCATCGGCTGGCCGTTGAGGCGGCCGGCCAGTGGGGCATGTTCACCGCCGCACAGGCAACTCGACTGGGCCTGACCCGCGTACGGCTGGCTCAACTGGCCCGCAACCAGCGGATCCTCCGCACCGAAACCCGCGGCGTGTACCGGTTCGCCGGCACCCCCGAACATGCCGTGCTCGACGCGCTGCGCGCCACCTGGCTGTCCCTGCAGCCCAGCGCCTTCGCCGCCGAGCGACTGCGCAACCTGCACCACGGCGAACCAGACGCAGTCGTTTCTCACCTATCGGCCGCTCACTACGTCTTCGAGCTCGGCTCACTACAGCCCGACCGCCTCGACTACACCATCGCCACACCCCGGCGAACCAGTAACCCCTGGGTCGAATTCCACGTCGCCGAATCGTGGCCGCCCACATGGCAGCTCGTCGACGGCCTCCCGGTCACACCGGTCGCGCAGACCATCGCCGACATCTACCGCGCCGGCATCGACGCCGGACATCTCGGCGACATCGTGCGCGACGCGCTATCGCGGGCGGTGGTCGACGTGCGCGCGATAACCGCAGAACTCGACCCACCAACCGGCGGTCACGGACGCGACACCGTGACACACGCCCTGGCAGTCGTCGGCACACCTGACAGCGTCGCCGCCGGCAACGAACTCCTGTTCGCCGGCCGCAGATGAGCTGGGCCGACGAATACACCTCAGAGCGCGCCTTCTGGGTTGCCCTGCGCACCCGCGCCGCACGCCAAGCACACACCGAGCGCACCCAACCCTCGCATGAACTGTTGCGCCAGTTCGTAATCCAACGATTTATGACCCGCCTATTCACCCCCTCGCACACATCCTGGGTGGTGGCCGGCGGGATTGGAATGCTGATCCGAGTGCCGCGTGCACGTGCCACCCGCGACCTGGATCTGACCACCACCGATCCGCACAGCGGGGATCGCCGCCAGGTGCTCGACGACCTTGCACCGCACACCGGCCTCAGCGAGCTCGACCCATTCGCGTTCACCATCAATGCCGACGAACCGTTCACCGGGGTCATGCGCGGCACAAAATTGCGGGTGACCGCCACGATCGGAGCCGAACAGGCCGCGATCTTCGGGCTCGACGTCGCCGCCGACGCACTCCGCGTCAGCGACATCGAGCACAGCCGACCAGAACCAGTCGTCCCCGGCATCCGAGGCCTATCCCCTATTCCAGCCATTCCGCTGTTTCCGCTAGCCAGCCAAATCGCCGACAAGATCATCGGCGTGGCCTTCCGCGACGATCAGGGCCGATCAGCCAACCGCTATCGCGACCTGGTCGACCTCGCGCTCTACGCCGGTGATGTCGACGTCGACGCCGATCAACTCCGCGACGCTCTCCGGGCGCGGGCGGCAGCTCGAGGCCAACCACTCCCCACCCACCTGGACGTCCCCGACGCGTGGGAGACGCCGTATCGCCGGGTCGCCAGCAAGACCACCCTGCAGCCAGCGCTACACAACGCCACCACAGCCGCCGAGGCCGTCGGCGCGTGGCTCAACCCGGTGCTAGCCGGGGAGATCCAGGCCGGATGCGTCTGGGATCACCGCTCCGGCGTGTGGCGCCACACCAGCGAACCGGTTGCGCGGCCGGGCCGGGTATGGGTGCGGCCGCACATGCGCGACGGCCGACCGGTCACCGACTATTTCCGCCGCCGCCCCCGCCACTAAAGATCGACACGTCCCATCAGCGGGTGTCCAAATTACGTGCGCGGCAATGCTTTCCGAGCGGCGGCGTATAGGTGGTTGCCCCACAATTTGCACACCAATGGCTGCGATGCATGATGCCGCAGGCGCAGTGCGCCGTGCCGACCAAGGTCCTGCCCGGCCCAAACCGGCCGCCACAACTCCAGCAGTAGCGAGGTGCGATTTCTTCGTAGCCCCGCCGCGTCCGACGCAACACCTGTCCGATCATATGTTCATATGTTCGATTCTCGATTTTGATCTGCAGCCGCAGGCGGATCAGTCGAACGTGGCCCGCCTGGCGGGCCGGACGGAGTTCGCGGGTCCTGGAAGATCTCTGGCCGCGAAGCTGTGTGCTAGAAGGCAGCCAGACTAGGTGATGAACCGGTTCACGACGGGGCTGTCCGACCAGGTGAAGGGCTGGGCTCTCTGGTGGTCCCAGAACGTCGCCGCTGCGGGCTGGTAGTCGGGGTTGACGCGGCGGGCGATCACCAACGCACCGCGCACTTCGTGCCCGGCATCGGTGAGCGCCGCGGCGGCGCTGTTGATGCGCGCGCCGGTGGTGTAGACGTCGTCGACAAGAAACACCCGCTGGGGCGAGCACTTCTCGGCGAGGACGAACCCGTCGCGGGCCGGCCGGTTGAACCCCAGCTCGCCGGGACCTCGGCGCAGCAGGACTCGGATCGGCACCTGCAGCCCGAGCTGGGACAAGATAGTGTGCAGCGGATGTGGTGGTGGCCGGTCAGGGTTGGCGGATGGGACCACCACGATGCAGTCGAACGGCGCCCGCCCAGTGATGCGGCCGCCGTGCACATGGAAGAACCGCCCCAGCAAGGCCTGCACGATGTCGACGTATTCGGGGATGAACGGTTCGCTGCCATCCGGGCGGCCTTTGTAGCAGGTCAACCATTGGCGGAGCTGAGAAGGCTTGCGGTACAGCGAGATCAAATCAAGCGGCACCGCCGCGATCTCTAATTCCGAGGCGATCTGCGCGCAGTTCCAGCACTCTTGTTCATCGGGGCGGTCATTCCAAGTTCGGCATCGCCAACACGTTGCTGGCTGCCCGTCTACTGGTGGTGGCACCAACTCCGCGGTCACGGTGTCCGAGAGACCAAGAAGCCGCGAGTCGAGCTGGCCGATCACTTGTCCACTGTCACATCTAGTTCAGGGCGGCAAGGACTTCCCGGCCACTGCTCACAAACGCCGCGGATCCGGCGGCGGCAAGCTGTCGCGCCCATCGCTGCCCAACCAACGCCGGCGCCCACATCAGCACGCGCCGCCCGTAGGTGATCGCCTGCTCAACCTCGTGGCGGCTTCCGCTGCGCTGCTGGCCGTCGATCACCACGCTCACGTCGGCCAGACCTGCGATGACATGGTTGCGGCGCAGGAACGTCGTTCTCGTGCGCGGCGCATCGGGGGCGAACTGCGACACCAGCACCCCCCTGCGGCGGATTTCATCAGCCAGGTCAGTGTTCTGCGGGGGGTAGATGTGGCGGATTCCGGTGCCCATCACCGCCACTGTCTGCCCGCCGGCCTCCAGTGCGCCGCGGTGGGCGGCAGCGTCGATACCGGCCGCGAGTCCCGACACCACGACCACGCCAGCGGCCGCCACCTCAGCCGCCAGTTTCCGGGCAGACGCCGCCAGCTCTGGCACGGTGTCACGGCTGCCCACGATGGCCACCGCGGGCCCGGGCGGGATCGGCGCCGTGGCAAACAGCACCGGCGGCGCATCCCAACACCGCGCCAGCCGGGCCGGATACTGCGGTGTCCCGGCCAGGATCGGCACCGCGATACGTTCCTGGATCACCTGGTCAATCACCTTGTGCCACCAGTCGATTCGGCCAGGATCGAGATTTTCACGCAGGTAGCGCACAAGCTCGGACGCCGGCGCGGGATCCCACCTTGGCCGCAGCAGGGCCGCGAACTCATCAGGGTCTGCCAGGATCGCGGTCAGGTCGCTGGGCTGTGCCGGCAACAGCTCCTGAGCAGCCATAACCGTGGCGACGGCCGTGGCGTAGTCCTGGTCACCTGGTCCCATACCGCCACTGTATGGGACGGCTCCGACATCAACCCGCGGGACGCGCTCCTTACCGCTGGTACATGGCCTGCGCGAGGAGTTGATGGGCGGCCTCTGCAGCTACAGCGGCGTCGGGGTTGTTGAGACGCTCCCACAGGCCCGGATCGGTCGGTAGGCCACCCAACTCCGGTGGGTTGTCGCGGTGGGCGGCCCAGTACGCCTGGGCCGCCCCGCCCGAGCAGGCCAGCGGCACCACTCCGACATCTCTCTTGGCGGCCCAATCGATTTCCTCAGCGGTGCGCTCACCGCCGCGGATTGCCAGCAGCGCCCGCGACTCGGCCAACAGCGACACCACCAGCGTTTCACGCGACATATCAGTGAAATTCACGGTGCCCACCCGTTCCTGCAGTTGCGCCGGCGGCTCACCCGCTTTCTCCCGAAAGTGAAACGTCAGCTTGGCCGGGTCATATCTGCCATTAATGCGGCGCAGCCGAGCCACGTCGCGTGTGATCAGCCAGCCGGCCGGTCCCCCCAACGAGGCGATCTCCCAAGTCGTTTCACCGTCGAGCTCGCGGGCCATCGCCAAGCACCACTCATCCAGAATCTGCTCATCCTCTTCTGCGGTGGTGTCGGGTCGAGCACTGCTCCCAGACACGAACAACCGCTCCGGGCGGGTCCGGCGCAGCAGTTGGGTCAGTATTTCGGTGTTCTCGTCAAATTTCGTGATCTCACATACCCGCACCCCGCTGTTCTCCAGGTCGGCCATGCGCAGCTCATGTAGGCGCGCATCGTCGCCGGCGTCGACGCCCGGGTGCTTGATCACCGCGATGTGCCGGTCTTCTGCGGCGGTGCCCAGCGTGCGGGCCAAGCGCAGCAGGATCTCCACGTTCGGGTCGGTGAAGCTAAAGCCCAAAAACAGCATCACCCGGCTTAGATACGACGCCCGCAGCACCGTCCACATGCGCTGATGGTCGGCTTCGTAGCGTTCGTAATCGGTGCGCGTAATGACTGGCGGCACAACCCAGCCCGGCGGATTCCCGCCGATGCTGCCGTGCATCTTAATGACGGTGCGCGGATTGTTCGACGCGATCTGTTGGATCGTGGCCTCATCGACGGCCAGCGCCGGCTCAAACCCTGCCGAGGCCATCGCTTTTTCGATCAGCGGATCGTAATTCGTCGTCCACACCTCCGGCACCCGTAACCGCGCCACCAGACAGTGACTCCGCGCCGGGCTTGGCAGCGGCTGAGTAAGGGCGGCAAGGATATGGTCTTCCAGCGCTCGCCGGCCGCCGCCCGGGTCGTTGACGATGTACTCGGCGACCAGCGGCAGATCGCGATGCTCGGGAATGTTGCAGCGTCGGCGAATCGGATCGAGAAGCTCTCCCCAGCCCGGAAGACCAGCATCGCGCGACAGGCCGGCGCCAATAAACAGCGCCGCGTTGCCGGACAGAACCGCCTCGCCGAACTCCTCGACGAGCTCAAACCGCTCGATCGGCACGCCGCCCAGTCAAGCAGACGAACTCTCTGCAGCGGCGCTCAGACGCAGATCACCCGTCGGTCAATAGCCTTCCGCTTCCTCCAGCAGCGCCTCCACCGCGCCCGCAAGCTGCACCGCCGCACACGCCCACTGAGCGCCCGACGCTTGTTTGAAGCTCAACAGTTCGGCACGAAGGTCGGCGATCGCCGGTTCGCTCACGTTGGGCATCCACATATTTTCGCTGACATCGCCCGGTGGCGTCCATCGGGATCCGCCATCGACTCACCGCGCTGGAGACATCTCGACCACCAGGCATTGCGAGCCGGTCACGCCCGCACCGCTTACAGCGACAATGTTGCCTCGGTGATGCGCAGATAGTTGCGGTCAAGCTCCGGTCCCTGCAGCACCACAGCGGTGAGCCGACGAGCGATGTTCGTGAATGCGCGGGTCTCTTCGATGCTCATATCGCGCCCCAGGACGCGCTTTTCGCGGTAGCTAAGCCATTTCCGTAGAACTTGGAAGCCGCCGATCTTGTAGTCCCACACGGCGGCCGGGATTCCGCGCCACCGCACGTGCTCATTGAGATAGATGTCGAGCAGTTGCTCGCCGAGGGCCTCGAGGTCGTCGTCGTCGAGTCCGTCGTTGTCTGCGTCTACCCGCTCTCGGATCTGGTACTTTCCGGCGCCGGGCATCACCGCGCGTGGCTGGACGATCCCCCAGCCGACGGTGACGGCCAAGTCGCCTTTGCCTGGGTTCAGCGGCGCGCCGTCGATGCGCTCGATCACTGCGACGGTCTTCAGGTACTTATCGATGGGGGCGGCGTCGACGCCGGCGACCGGCTGGTCGGGATTCAGCACGGCCGCGATTCGGGCGCCGAGCGCGGCGGATTCACGCAGTGCCGACGCCGAGTCAGGCAATGGGATGCGTGGCCAGTCCGTCCGCACCGCCTCGCCGTTCTGTTCCACATACAGCGGGGCCACGCCGATCGCCAGGGCGTGCATCCACAACAGTGTTGCGCTGTCGCGATTGGTGGCGGCGTCGTCGATGCCGAGGTGCTCAAGATAGGTCAGCGCCCGCTCGGAAAGGTTGGGCCGCCATGTTTGGCTTGTCTCGGCGACCTCGAGATGAAACAGCGCCGGATCATCGGCGGGTTGCGTGTTCTGTTCGGCCGCCAGCCACAGCGGTATGGCGTAGGCGTCGGTGAACAGCACCTTCTGGTCGATCAGGCAGTCGGAAAAGTGCAGTGCTGCACCGTCAAGGGCGCGCGGGGCGCGTCGGCGCACGAGCAAGAAACCTGAGGCGGCCGCGACGGCAGCGACCAGTAGAGGCCGCGAGCGGTTCCACAGCGGCGGCCCGGATTCGACGTAAGCGTAGCGCATGTCCAGCGGCCGGAACTGGAAGCGTTGAACACGTTTCTCGTCGAACGGGTGATGTTCCAGCATCCGCTGACGAACCGCGGCCGGGTCGAAGCCTGCGTACGATCCGGCGAGCCGAGGATCAACCCGCGACATCGGAATCGCGGAATCCAAATAGGTCTTCATCCGCGACACCAGCGCTTGCCGGTCTACGTCGATCAACGCGAACCGGCGGTTCTCATTGAGTCCGAGCATCGGATCCACGGCACACAGCTGCGTGATCGCCGGCCAGGTCGCATAACCCGCGCGGGGTGTCCACCGCAGCAGCCGAAACCAATTGGCCGCCTCGGGTGACAGCGACTCGTAGCCAGTGCCAGCGTCCGGGTCGGCGGTGGCCGCCGCGAGCTGGGCTCGCTTGTCCTGGCCCCAGAAATCCCGATACCGCACGCTCGCAATGGAATCCGCGTGTTCGGTGGCACGCACGAGCATGCTGATCGCCACCCCGCGGGTGATGCCTGCCGGGTTGAGCGGCGTGGAGAAGATGGATGGATCCGGATCGCCGGCGGGGGTTTTCTTGCCGGTCTCGCGGCTATCACCGTTGAGGTGATCGACCGTCACGGAGTCGAACTCCGTCAGTAACCGTTCACGCATGATCACCGCGGACGGGTCACCCAGCCACGAAGAGTTGCTGACAAAGCAGATGATCCCCTTCCCTGTCTGCTCGGCGACCCGGCGCTCAGCGACCCGAAAGAATCGGATGTACAGGTCATCGAGCTTGTTCTTGGTGATGTCCCAAGCGGCGAGCCCGGCTTTGTAGGGTTCGACCAGGCCGCCCTCCTCGCGGCCGGACACGCCAGCGAAACCGTTGTACGGCGGATTGCCCAACACCACCAGGATGGGCTCGTCACGCTTGACGGCATCGGCGGCGTCGCGCTCGCTGACGAACTCGGGAAACGGCAACGTCAACCGGGTATCGTCGTCGACCCAGCCGGTCAGCGCATTGGTCAGATACACGCTTGCCCGCTCGCCAGCTGCGGCGTCGAGCGGCACACCGAGCCGCGCCAGCGCGATCCCTATCTTCAGATGCGCAATCACGAACGGGGCCGGCAGCAACTCGAACCCATGGATCCGAGACAATGCTGCTTGCTTAACCTCCGCGGCAACCAGTCCGTTGCCGCCCTGCTCGGTCAGGGTGGCCACAACGCGGTCGATGACCGCCGTCAAATACGAGCCTGTGCCCGTGCACGGGTCAAGCACGTGGACCAAGGGGTCGGCCAGCCCGAGCGGCAACGACAGTTCGCTGCGCAGTGCACGGTCGATGCGGTCGACCATGTAGTGCACCACTTCGGGCGGCGTGTACCAAACGCCAAGTTCCCGACGAAGCTGCGGGTCGTAGGCCTGCAGAAACGGCTCGTAGAAATACTGCACCGCCTCAGCAGCCTCGAATCGTCGGAAAAACAGGTCCCGGTCGACCCTGGCCAACACGTCGTCGGTCCAGTCGAGCACCTCATCGAGCCCCGCCGGCAGGTTCGCCGGCGTAGCCAATTGCTGGAACAAAACGCGCACCATTGGCACCGACAAGGTCCACTGCGCCTGACGCCAGGTGAATCGCTGACTGGACTGCGCTGGTTGATGTTCCGACCAGAACACCCAGGCAGCGAACACCCCGTAGAACAGCGTCTGCACCAGCGCCGAACGGAAAAAGTGCTCGCCATCCTCATCGTCGAACCGCAGCCCCAGGGCCTCCTCCAGCGCCGAGCGCAGCGTCGCCAGGGTCTGCATGTCCCCGACTTCTTCAACTCGCTTCAGCCCGGTACGGGCATACGCAGCAAGAAACCACGCCAAATCCGCCGGATCGCTCAACGGCGCATCCCCGCGCAGCGCGCGCTTCAGAAAGTCGACGAACTCATCACCCACCGCGTCCTCGGTCGCTTTCGGGTCCAAAGCCCAAAACGAATCCGCATCCGGTGCCAGGGTGAACCGCTCCCCCAACTGCATGTCACCGTTCGCGTCCAGGCTCAGGATCAAGAAGTCACGGTAGGTGCACACCAAAACCTTGCCGTAACGGCGCAGATACCGCCGCACCTGAGCACTGCGCGCTACCCGGGCGGCGTCCTGCTCGACGCCCTTAACCTCCATCACGCCGCGCTCGGGTGCCCGGGCAAGCAGCGCGGAATCCCCCGCCGCGGCGACCGCTTGGCGGGCGATAAAAAGACCCCCGTCGGGAACACCCGCGCCGCGGTTCTTCGTGGTCAACACGCAGCTGACCGCAGGAGTCAGCGACGCGCCGACATCATTGATCAACGCCTCCAGCCGGCCGTAATACGACGTTTCAGGGACAGCCTCCCCGGTCCCATGGATCGCCCGGAGGTCCTTGAGATAGCTACGCAGGCTGCCCACACCGGCATCGTATGTTGACGACCTCGCTCCTTATTGGACCTTGACCAGCCTGCGGCGCTATGGGGATCTCACCTGGGTGACTTGCGGATTCGACAGCCGCTCCTACCGTTTCAATCCATGCGCGATCTTGACGTAATCGATTCCGAGTTGCGTGTGGTGGCCGCTGTCCGCCGCATACTTACCGAGCTGGGTGAGCCGCTGCCGCGCATCACAACAATGGACGAGCTCCTCGACGAACGCTGCGCCGTAAGCGCCCATTCATCTCAGCCGACGATCGACGTCGTAGCTCAACCTGAGCCAGGCCGGTGGAGCACGCTGACGAACTACTGGGACGGCCAAGCAATACAGTGAAAGCGGTGGGGCCGTCGGCGTGTCCACCCCGGTAAGCAGCATCCGATGCTGCCCTGGGGTCGCAGCCGTCCGCGACGATCATGGGAGACGAATGGGACCGCCAGGCGGATGGCGGGCCGCCGCGATCCACCGGTCGCCGTCGTGCAGTTTCTCACCGAGCGCTTGGCCGATCTGATTGGACTTCACGCGCAAAGTGGCACACGCGGAGATCATCTTGTCTTCAGGCTCGATCACAGAGCGACGCGCCGGGACGGTCCGCCCGGCTATAGCGGCGCCGGAGCCATGCGCACTTTGTCGTCGCATTACGCCGGCTGCTATGGTGGCAAAAGCGCTGCCCAGCAACCAACCAGGCTTAGCTTGCTACCCGGCATCAGTAGTGCGGCTGCACTGGCCGTGCACGAATGTCTGTTAGTTGCGCGGCTAACCGGGCCGCGGCGCGATCAAGAAATTCTGCGTCGGTGAACCAGTCTCGTGGCAATTCTCCGATGAGCCCGGTGTATTTGCGGCCAGTTATTCGTTCGGCGGCGGAGAGAGATTTGATGGCCGATTCGGGCGACTTCAGGAGTATCGGCCAGTCGGTTTGGACATCAAAGCAGTTCAATGCACCCAGGTGTGCGAAGCCTGCGACACCGAAGGTGTGCAGGAGGCGGCGATAATTGTGAATGCGCCCGCCGACCTTCTCGTCTTCGATCGACTCTGCATACGGTGCTTCGAAAGGCCCTCGGCACCAATGGATTCGGGCCAGCACACATGGCACACCGAGAGCTGCCAGTGCTGCAACACGGTGGTTCCCATTGAAGAAGACGCGGAAGATGCTGCCGCTGGGTAGTGGCCATCCTTCGACATCGATGTATGGGATGTCGCTGGCGGGCGTGCCAAAAAGCGCTCGCAGGCATCGGCTATCGTCGCGTTGGTGCGCGATGCGTTCTGCGAAGTCGATAATTCCCTCCACCGCTGGGATGGTGCCGTCTCGGCGATTGCTGTTGTCGTGGATTAGCGACTCACGGTGTGGCAGTTTCAGGAGGATTCTGCGTGGGTTGATCCACGCGACTTGTTCATCGTTTCCGACTTGACGGATTTCGGTGCTGTTCGTAGGCAAGAACGGGCGCGGGCGGTCCAGGAATTCGTCCCGTCGAGCAACCAGGATGTCACGCCGAGGAATCTCGAGGTTACGAAGGTATGTGCGGAGCAGACCCAACCCGCCGCGAAACCATGGCTCAATACTGGCGGGAGCGGCACCGAACGGGTTGTCGAGCATTTCTGCCGCACAAGTGAGATTTTCGGGTTCCCAATCGAGAGCGAAAAAATCGATGCTGTCTTCGCGCCCGTGCCACCACGGCTTGTCGTCTTGAGAAGTCATACATCGCCTTCCAAGTAGTTATTGCGGACTGTCGGCTGCTACAACAGCGGGCTGACCAGGTGGAGTAGCTGGACGACGAACGCGATACCGATCACGATTGCGATGCCTATCGCGACAACGTCCAGCACCTTCTCGACGTCTTCGTACGTAACGCGCGGCGCGCTGACGGGGTGTGGTGCTTGCCGAGGCCTGGGCGGCTTTGCCTGTGTCGTCGTTGGCGATTGCGTCTGGGCTGCAGCCGATTCCTTCATCGCACGCTCCGGGCTGATCGGTGGCTCGACAGGCGGAGGCCTCAGAGCCGCGACGGGTTTAGGTGTCTGATCCGGCGCAACCAGGGCTGTGTTCTTTCGGTCGGCCGTTATCGGTTGCACCGCCACGGCTTTCGCCTCATCTTCGACGTCGCAGGCCTGGCGCCGGCTCGCCTCAAGCAGGTCCTCGTGTAACACCCAGCCGGCATACGCCTGATTGTGCTTGCCGCCTCGCGGCATTACCGGGTTGGCGCGCACCCAGATACGGCGCCCGGACAGCACCTGGTCAAGGAAAATATGAAGATCCATCTTGCAGCGTCGCAGATACGGCTTCTCATCGACGAGTTGCCACGTGGTCGCCCATACATCGACTACGGCGAACTCATTGAGCGCCGTTGGGTCGGTCCAGGGCTCAAATTCGATCGTCCTGTCAGGACCAATACGCCGCAGATCCACTATCTTGAACCGAACCGCCGGCAATCCAAACAATGCCCGCTCCACGGAATCCCCACGCGCATCGTGAGATAGCAGCCAAATCGTCTGGCATGCGCCATGGCGTGCGCGGGCGGCGGTCCGCTTAGCGAAGGCGGTTGGGCGCTGCTGGACCTCCAGCGCGGTCTTGGTGGTTTCCACATAGACGTCGGCGCGGGTTGGCCAGTGTTCTGGCACGGCCGTATACCCCAGCTGGCGGCAGATTGCGGTGATTCGGTTTTGCATCCATCGGTGCCGTTCACTCATCCTGCGATCGGTCTCAGGCTTTTCGTCTGATCCGAGGATGTGGTGGCCGCATCCACCGGCCGAGCCGCGCGGGTAGGCCAGGTGCCGCTGACTTTGGGTGCAGTCCTTCGGCACTAGCGGCTGCCGACACCCCGGCACGTCGCAGATGACCGCTTTGCGGTTGGCGAGGACTACCTTCCAGTCGTCGTCGTCGCCGGCCCACAGGGGCCGACCGAAGTCATGGTCTCGGAGCCGCGCGTGCCTCTTGATGTGGTTTGACCGCGCGTGCTGATGAATGAGTACCATGCCCCGTATCTTGGCAGCTCGAGGCGACACATCAGCTCCACCTGCAAACCCGCTGATACGCGGTCAGTGACCCGCCTGCTGTAGCACGCGACGTGCTACCGTAAGGCGGTGGAAGTAATCGGAGTCCGAGAACTACGACAGCACGCATCGCGATACCTAGCCCGCGTTGAAGCCGGCGAGGAACTCGGCGTCACCAACAAAGGACGACTTGTGGCCCGACTCGTCCCCGTGCAGGCCGCACAACGCTCACGCGAGGCCCTGATCGAATCCGGCACCCTAATCCCGGCCCAGCGGCCGCGCAACCTTCTCGACGTCACACCCGCACCGACGCGCGGCCGCACACGCAATCTCTCCGATGTTCTCAACGAGATGCGCAACGAGCAGTGATCTACATGGACACCTCAGCCCTGACCAAGCTGCTCATCACCGAACCCGAAACACCCGAACTACAGACATGGCTCACCACGCACAGCAACCAGAGCGAGCACGCGGCAACGAGCGCGCTCACCCGCGTCGAGCTGATGAGAGTCGTTGCCCGATACGGCGAACCAAGCCAAGCAGAGCGCGCCCGCTACCTACTCGACGGGCTCGACATACTCCCGATCACCGAACCCATGATCACCCTCGCCGAAACAATCGGCCCAGCCACCCTACGCTCCCTTGACGCAATTCACCTCGCAGCAGCAGCCCACATCAGGCGGGAACTTACAGCGTTTGTCACATACGACCACCGCTTGCTGGACGGCTGCCGCGACATCGGCCTGCCAACAGCATCACCCGGCGTATTCACCTGAACGCTGGCGTTTCCCACCTTCACGTAGTCAGCCCCGCGACCGGCAAAGAAAGGGCACCAAGGTGAACGACAACGACGACCGGCTTGCGGCCGATCATAAATTTGTGGTGGTCGACGACACGCATCTGGGCGGGTTCGCGGAGCTGCGCAACCTCCCCCCGATCGACCTCTCGGCCGTTGATCCGTCTCGCTTCAGGAACTGGATAGACGGCGAAATCGCCAGGCGCGCCAGCCTCTTTGAAGATCGTGCAACCGACCACTGGAATGATCTTCACGACAGTGCCGTCCCGGATCAGTGGCTGCTCATCGAGTGCGATGAACCCGGCTGCAGCGAGTCCACGGACGTGGACTTGGCCGCAACCGAGCCACATGATGAGCAGGCGCTACATGCAGTCCTCGGCGGCCGTGGCTGGAGTTCCGACGCTAAGAACCGTGACCTATGCCCGAAACATCTTCCACGTTAAGGGTTTTCCGCACGCATCCACGCATCTTATCTGGGGTTGGGTTGAGGTGTGTATGTCTGTTTCCGGTTGGGCGAATCGATTCGGTTTCGCCTAACCGGAAACAGCGATGGCGTCGGGTGTTACCGGTTGGCCGATAGCGAGGACTCGATGCCGGCGACGAGATCTTGAGTGCTATGTCGCCGTGGCAAGCGGGTTTTGGTATCCGGGCACCGGTGAGCGTGGCGCGATGGTGATGCGGGGCTCGGGCCGGGGAGCGGGACCTCCGACCCTGCGCCAGGCTGATGTTGCCATGGGTAGTCCGCCGAGCATGCCGTCTGGTGTAGCCGCCGGGGCTGCCGGTGCGGCGCTTAGGGTGCTGGTGGCTGGCACCGCCGCGGCCGCAGGACTTATGCCCGCGGCTGACGTGGCCCAGATCGGCGGTACGGACAATGCGCCGAGAGAGCCTGCCCGGCCGACGCCCGCCGATACTGCTGCGCCACCAGCCGCGCCGGCGCCGGGGCCTGCTAAGCCCGTCGACCCCAGCACACTGGTTGCCGATTCCAGGGCCTTGGCTTCGCTGCCGACCGCCTGGGTTGTTGGGGCCAGGGTCCTCATTGTCGAACTGAGAGAAGACATTCCCGATAGGCCGGAGCTGACCATGGAGACCGGGTAGTACCCAGCTTGCATGAGCGGTGTTAGAGAGCTGATCGCTGTGGGTCCCGAAGGGGGCTGCAGTGGTGCGGCCAGGTTCTGCAGCGCTTGGGGGATGGTGCTGGTCAGCTGCGACAGTGCGGCTTGGGTATTCGTAGTGGTGGCGCCGGCGGCGTGCGTAGCGACGGCAAGTTGGCCGGCCAGTCCGGCCGGGTTGGTGCCCGGCTGCGGTGAGGTGAATGGTGTCAGCGTCGCCGCGATCGCCGAGTTGCCCGCGTAGGCATACATGGTGGCAGCGTCTTGGGCCCACATTTGGGCGTAGTCGGCTTCGGTGGCCGCGATTGCCGGGGTGATTTGACCCAAGACGTTGGTTGCGATCAGCGCGAGCAGCTGAGCGCGGTTGGCTGCGATCAGCGGTGGGGGCACCGTCATCGACAACGCCGTCTCGTAGGCGGTGGCCGCCATACGAGCCTGCGCCGCGGTCTTTTCGGCCTGGGTGGCAGTGCTGGTCATCCACGCCACATAGGGTGCGGTGGCGGCCGCCATCGACGTCGACGCCGCGCCTAGCCACGGCCCGGTGGTCAGTGCTTCGACGATTGAGTGGCAGGCGATCGCCGCGAAATATAGCTGTTCGGCCAGCGCATCCCAGGCTGCCGCGGCGGCCAGCATCGGGCCCGGTCCGGGTCCGGTATAGATCCTGGCTGAGTTGATTTCCGGGGGTAGGGCTCCGAAATCCATGGCTTTGGCTCCGAATTGGTTAGCGGGCGGTGAGGGCGTTGGCGGCCTCGGTGGCCGCGTAGGCGCCGGCGTTGGTGTGCAGGGTGGTTACGAACATCTCGTGTAGGGCTGCGGCTTGGACGCTGATGTGCTGGTAGAGCTGGGCGTGCGCGGTGAACTGTGCAGCGGTCAGCGCCGAGACCTCGTCGGCCGCGGCGGGAATAACGCCTGTCGTCGCAGCGGCCGCTGCGTTACCGGCGCTCACCGCAGCACCGATGTTCTGAAGGTCGCCGGCCGCTGCGGTCAGTTCCTGCGGGCGGGTGGTCATAAACGACATGGCCTAACTCCTTCCGGGACTTGTGCTGAGGCACGAGGAGGCAACGCTGGTGTCGGGCTGGGCGGGTTGCCGGTGGTGTGCGGGGTTGAGTCGGTGCAAGGCCACTGCGGCGCTGAGACCGACGAGTGCTAGTGCGGCCCAGAGGGGTTCGCCGTTGCCGACGCGGTGTGTCAGCGCAAAAAGGGAGCCGGTGGCCAGATTGCCGATGAGGATTCCGGCGCCGACGATGGTGTTGTAGAACCCGTAGTGGGTCGCCACCAGCCGGCCTGCGGCCAGTGCGACCACGGTGTCCATCTCGAAGGGAAACACCGCGGCCGAGCCGATCGCCAGCAGGGCCGCTGTGAGTAATAGCGCGCCCACCGCCGCGGCGGTGCCCAAACGCCCGGTGTCAGGGATGACGATTAGCGGCACGAATGACGCCGCGAGGACGGTCATGCCGATGACCAGGCTGCGCCCGGGGTCCCAGCGGGCGGCGAACCAGCGGGTGATGCGCAGTTGTCCGGCGACCGCGACTAGACCTGACACCGCGAACAGCGCTGCCACCAGCCAGGTTTGCAAGCGTGGTGTGAGCATCGCCGCTTGTAGTGGCAGCGCGAGGTAGACCTGGAAGGTCAACACGTAGGAGCCGGTCATCACGGCGGCGAACACCAAAAAGGATCGGTTGCCGGCGATGACCCGCCAATCCTGCAGGACCGAGGTGCTCTGTTGGTCGGGCGTCGGGTCGGGGCTGTGTTGGGGCAGCGCCGCAAGCTGCGCCACGGTGAGAGCCGCGAAGATGACTGCGGCGGCCGCGGCGGTGATCCGGAAGTCGATGGCGGCCAAGCCGACTCCGAGAAGCGGGCCGAGCAGGATCCCGCCCTGGTAGAAGATGTTGAACATCGCGAAGGCATCCACCCGGCGCTGGCCGGCGTCGGCGGCCAGATAGGCGCGCACCGCCGGGTTGAACAACGCGCCGGCGAAACCGGTGGCCGCCGCGGCGATCAACACGACCGGCAGGGAGTGGGCCACGATCAGCAGGGCGAACCCGCCGGTGCGCAGCAGGCAACCGGCCACGATCAGGGGCTTGTAGCCGATGCGGTCGGCCAGCGTGCCACCCAGGATGAACATGCCCTGCTGGGAGAAGTTGCGCACCCCGAGCACCAGCCCGACCGCCCAGGCCGCCAAGCCCAGCGGGCCGGCAAGGTAGCCGGCCAGATAGGGCATCAGCATGTAGAAGCCGACGTTGATGCCGAACTGGTTGAGCATCAGGATCCGGCTGGGTGCATCAAAGCTGCGGAACCGCCCGATAAACCCCATCACGACAGCACTTTCGCCGGGTTGATCACGGTGGTGGTGCGGGTCCAGGCGCTCACGACCTGGTGGCGGGGGTCGGTGATGACCGCCGGTTCTGCCGGTGGCTGCCGATCCAGCAGCTGGTGGTCGCGGCAGTAGTCGTCGTTGTAGATGGTGTCGAAGTAGCGTTGCGGCCCGTCGGGGAAGACCGCGGCGATGGTAGTGCCGGCGGGGTGGCTGCGTGCGGCCCAGCCGGCGACGAGGGCGACCGCGCCCACACTCCAGCCGCCGCTGGCGTGGTGGGTGGCGGCCAGGGTGCGCGCGGCCCAGACGGCCTCGGCCGGTGCGATCCAGTGCACCTCGTCGAAGGCGTCGTAGTCGATGTTGCCGGGGTAGATGCTCGATCCCAGGCCGCGCATCAGCCGGCTGGCGGCGGGTTGGCCGAAGATCGTCGAGCCGATGGTGTCCACGCCGATCAACCGCATGGCCGGGTTGAATTGGCGCAACACTCGTGCCACTCCGGCCGAATGCCCGCCGGTGCCCACCGAGCACACCAGCACATCGACGCGACCGAGCTGATCGATCAGCTCCAACGCCAGCGACTGGTAGCCGCTGATGTTGTCGGGGTTGCTGTACTGGTCGGGATTCCACGCGTCGGGGTGTTCAGCCAGCAGTTGGGCGACCCGGTCTTTGCGGGCCTGCTGCCAGCCGCCGACCGGATGCGGCTCGGTGACCAGATCGACGTCAGCGCCGTAGGCGGTCAGCATGCGTTGGATGATGGGCTCCATGCCGGTGTCGGTGACGACGGTGACCGGATGCCCGTAGGCGGTGCCCGCCAGCGCCAGTCCCAGTCCCAGGCTGCCGCTGGTGGATTCGATGATCCGGGCCCCAGGCTGCAGTTGGCCACGGGCCCGGGCCATCTCCACCATGTGCATGGCGGGGCGGTCTTTCATGCTGCCGCCGGGGTTGAATCCTTCCAGCTTGGCCCAAAAGCCGCGGTCGGGAGGAGTCAGCGGCGCCGAGATCCGCAGCACCGGGGTGTGACCCACCAGGGCGCCGGGACGGCGATAGGCGCCGACCGCGGGCCCGCAGCTGCGCGGGGCGAGGGTCTTAAGTGTGTGGATGGGGTGGACGCGATTATCAAGGGACACAACGCTAGTCATGGGAATCGTCGCTTCGGTGCCGGGGCCGCCAACCATGCAGCGGCCAGTGACAGGGGTCAGCGATCACCAGTCGTCGTGACAGGGCACAACGACTTGACGCTGACCAGTCAGCGACGGGCCAGGCAGAACCGGGTCAACAGATCGTGACCGGTAAGAACATTCGCGGACCTTCCCGGCGGGCCGGGTCCGGCAGAAACGATGAGTGGTGCGAGCCATCCGGTGACGGCCGCCACCGCCATGACCACGCCCAGCGCCGCCAAAGCGGTCGCCGAGCGCGGCAGCACCACGGTCGCGAACTGATCCGGGCAGGCGTGCGACGAGCCGTCGCCAAGATATGCGTGATCAGCGTGAACGCCGAGCTCCTCACTGACCGACGCCAACGCTGGCTGCGCCACTTGGCCCGGATGCGTTGCGGCGTGGTGCAATCCACACAGGCCGAGCGCCAGCACCCACACTACCCCCGCGGCGATCCCGAGCCGCAGGGCCACACGCCGCCGGGCCGATCCGCTGGCCTGGGTGAGCCTCACGATGCCGCGACTCCACCAGCGCTGCCCGGCATCGGGGCCTGCGCAACTGAGCGGCGCGCTGTGACCGGCCCGCGAGCACTGGCCGCATCGACCGCTGTATGCAGGTCGAGGCGCGTGACGCAGACGTGCCGGAAACGCTTCACGCCCCGACAATAACCCCGTATACCCGATACCCGCAAGGGGTATATGCCAATTTGGGTCTAAAGCATGGCGACGAGCATGATTGCCATGGCGACATCCATGACGGTTTGCGGAAAGACCGCGATGCGAATCGACGGTGGGAGTCGTGTTCCGGTGCCGCTGGGCATCCGCAGTGTTGTAGCGGCGACAACCTGGATGATCGCATCGGCGATCAGCAGCACCACCAGCGCCCATGCCAGGGCGGGCAACGGTAGCTGCGTGTGATGCATACCGGGCATTGCCGGCATCGGTTCTGATCCGAATGTCATGTAGAGCATCGCCGCCGCCACTACGAGGTGGTAGCCGGCCGCGGCGATGTGGTCGCTGCGACGATCGGCTGGCGGCTGTGTTCGCCATTGAACGACCCGAGCCACCAACAGGACGGCAAAACACCCTACGGCGATGGTGAAGACGCTGCGCCAGGCGCTTACCGGGATAGGTGCGCGCGGCGCGGCGAACATGATGAGCATGCCGGTGAGCATCACGGCGTGACCGGCATCGGATTCACAATCGGTGGCGTAGAAACCCGTCGTCTGCTGGGTGGATCTGCGCCAGCCGAGTCGAATAAGGCTGATCCCCAACGCGATCGCGGTCACGACGACCAGGCTCCAGCGCCAAACAGGCGGGAACTCGTGAAACATTCGCGCGTATCGCTACCGGCCGCTTACGCGCCGGCCGGTGTTGGCACGTGCGGCCGAACCTGGGTCGTCTAACGCGTTCAGAATCGCCATCTTGGTGCTGGCGTATCCATGTGCGGTGCCGGTGTTGTCGGCTGCCGACTCGTGTCCGGCTGTTAGCACGAAAAGGTCCTCCTCGACGTGAAAGCCGCCAGCCGCCACGAGCTAGGCGCGCCAGCTACGAACATCGTTGCGTGGCCGTGAGATTGGTTGACGTGAGATTGGTTGACGTGAGATTGGTTGACGTGAGATTGGTTGACGTGGGCGCGCCGTGCCACCGATGTCGAAATCGTTTGGCGATCAACGGTGGCACGGCGCGTCTGTATTTCACGCTCAGGCGGTCGCGGGCGGTGGCGCCCGGGCCGGGGCGTGGCTAGTTGCGCAGCGTGTTTACCTAGCTGGCGGGGACGAGTTCCTCGCCGCAGGTGCACCGATACGGCTGGTCGGCCCCGGGGCAGTGGCATTCGGTCTCGATGCGAACCCGGCAGCCACAACCCTCGTGGGTACAGGTCAAAACAGTTCCTGCCTCATGGCCGTGGTGCGTCATTTGCTTCACCTCTTATCTGTGGGGGGACCCATCAGAGGACCCACCGGTCGATAGTTCACTTTGGGGTTGTCTTCACGGCGACAACCACCATGCCAACATATACCCCCTACGGGTAGGCCGTAAACCCCTGCAGAGGAAAGCCGCTGGCAGCCCGTCACCGATACCGCGAACTGAACGCGTCCACGGCCATGCGATCGCGTTGGCATTCGCAGTGATGGCGCAGGCAAGCATCGGCCGCCTCGCGGCAACTGGTCAGGACCGAACAAGGCGGGCGATGGCGGCCGAGGCTTCCGCGATTTTCGCGTCGGCCTCGTCGCCGCCATCGGAGATCGCGCGGCTCACGCAGTGGCCCAGGTGTTCGTCGAGCAGGTTCAGTGCCACCGCCCGCAGGGCACTGTTGACCGCGCTGATCTGGGTCAGGACGTCGATGCAGTATTTGTCTTCGTCGATCATTTTCGCGATGCCACGCACTTGGCCCTCGATGCGACGCAGCCGCTTGGCGTAGTTGTCCTTCTGCGCCGAATATCCCTGTTCGGTTGCCATCTAGCCTCCCAGCATCCGGGTGATCGGGTCGCTCCCGGCGCGATCCGACGCGACGATGCCCATCACTACATCGGTGTTGCCGTCGCTGGTGATAGCGCCCGCACCTGCCACCACCACACCCACACCTGTCGGGTGCTGTGCGGCGGTGATGGTGGACCTCATGCACCCCAGCCTACCTGCTAATACCCCGGTTAGGTATGCCCACCACCACGGGCGTGGCTGGCCCTAGCACCCATCACGGTCGTGGGCCGGTGCTCGGTGGTCGGCAAAAACCATGTTTGACCTATACCCCCAAGGGGTATAGGTTTGGGGCGCTGGTGAGGACCGGTTCGAAAGGCAGGTGATGGCGATGAACGCGATCGGCCGCGCGCTGACGCTGGCGGGCTCGATGACCTGGGAGATCCTCTGGGCGCTGATTTTGGGCTTCACGCTGTCCGCAGTGGTGCAGGCGGTGGTGCGTCGCTCGACGATCGTGGGGCTGATGGGTGATGACCGGCCCCGCACCCTGGCCATCGCGACCGGGCTGGGCGCCGCCTCCTCGTCGTGCTCGTATGCCGCGGTGGCGCTGGCCCGATCGCTGTTTCGCAAGGGCGCCAACTTCACCGCCGCCATGGCCTTCGAGATCGGCTCCACCAACCTCGTGATCGAGCTGGGCATCATCATGGCCCTGCTGATGGGCTGGCAGTTCACCGCGGCCGAATTCGTCGGCGGCCCACTGATGATCGTGGTCCTGGCCGTCTTGTTCCGGCTGTTCGTGCGCTCCCGGCTCATCGACGCCGCCCGCCAGCAAGCCGACCGCGGCCTCGCCGGCTCAATGGAAGGCCACGCCGCGATGGACATGTCCGTCCAACGTCAGGGCTCGTTTTGGCAGCGACTGTTCTCGCCGGAGGGGTTCACCTCGGTTTCACATGTGTTCGTCATGGAATGGACCGCGATCCTGCGCGACCTCGTGTTGGGGTTGCTGATCGCCGGCGCGATCGGAGCCTGGGTCCCCGAAACATTGTGGCAGAACTTCTTTCTCACCGACCACCCGACGCTGGCAGCATTGTGGGGGCCGATCGTGGGACCCCTGGTGGCCATCGCGTCGTTCGTCTGCTCAATCGGCAACGTGCCGCTGGCGGCGGTGCTGTGGAACGGCGGCATCAGCTTCGGCGGGGTCATTGCCTTCATCTTCGCCGACCTGCTGATCCTGCCGATCCTCAACATCTACCGCAAGTACTACGGCACCAAAATGATGCTGATGCTGCTCGGCACCTTCTACGCGGCGATGGCCGCCGCCGGATACCTGGTCGAAATCCTGTTCGGCACAACCGGTCTGATCCCCGCCGAGCGCAACGCCACGGTGATGTATGCCGGCATCTCGTGGAACTACACCACCTGGCTCAACATCGTGTTCCTGGCGCTGGCCGCGGTGCTGGTGGCCCGCTTCATCACCACCGGCGGCATAGCGATGCTGAAGATGATGGGCGGCTCCCCCGACACCGAACACGACCACCACCACCACCACCACGAGACCGCCGCGCACGACCACGGCACCGTGCACGACCACGACACCGCGTACAAGGGCGGCAACGGGTGAATCGCCGGCCCGGAAGGACTCCGGGATCACACGCAATGCGGGGCGAGGCACCAGCGTGACCGCATCTCCGTTTGACCGCAACCGGCTGAGCCGGCGCGGGTTTGTGGCCGCCGCCATCATCGGCGGGCTGGCGCTGGCCGGCTGCGGGCGCTCAACCGACCGCAGTGGGAACCTGCGCGCCGCCATCGACGCCGCTGAAGCCGCGCGACCCCACACCGGGCGCACCGTCACCGCGTCATTGACACCCCAGCCCGTCACGATCGACCTCGGCGGCCCCCGGGCGCACACCCTGGCCTACGGCAATGGCATTCCCGGGCCGCTGATCCGGGCCAACGTCGGCGACGAACTCGCGATCACCGTAACCAACCGCCTCGATCACCCCACCTCGGTGCACTGGCACGGCATCGCCATCCGCAATGACATGGACGGCGCCGCACCCGCCACCCCCGACATCGAGGCCGGCCGCGATTTCACCTACCGGTTCTCGCTACCTGATCCGGGCACCTACTGGGCGCATCCACACGCCGGTCTCGACGCCGACCACGGCCTGTATCTCCCGGTGATCGTCGACGACCCGAACGAGCCGGCGCGCTATGACGGCGAATGGATCGTCGTCCTCGACGACTGGACGGACGGCATCGGCAAAACCCCGCAACAAACCTTCACCGACCTGCGCCGACCCACCACCATGGGTGACATGCCCGGCATGGATGGGATGCCCGGCCGCAGTGGCGTGGGTACTAGCGCCCTGCTCGGTGGGGACGCCGGCGATGTCAGCTACCCCTACTACCTGATCAACGGGCGTATCCCCGCCGCTCCCACCACATTTCAGGCTAAACCCGGTCAGCGGATCCGGATCCGGATCATCAACGCCGGCTCCGACACCGCCTTCCGGGTCGCGCTGGCCGGACACCGCATGACCGTCACCCACACCGACGGCTACCCCGTGGCGCCCACCGACGTCGACGCGCTGCTGATCGGCATGGGGGAACGCTACGACGTGATCGTCACCGCCGCCGATGGGATCTTTCCCCTGGTGGCGCTCGCGGAAGGCAAAAACGCCCTCGGGCGGGCGTTGCTATCCACCGCTGCCGGCAACCCGCCCGAGCCGGGGTTTCAGCCGCCCGAACTGAGCGGCCGGGTGGGCACGGTCGACATGTTCACCGCCACCCCGGCCGCCGATCTCGGCGCGGCCCATCCCGACACGGTTCTTACCGCTGAGCTGGGTGGTTCGATGAGCACCTACGTGTGGGCGATCAACGGCCGGCCCTACCCCGATAACTCTCCGCTGGCCATCCGGGAGGGGCAGCGGGCAACCCTGACGTTCGCCAACAACGGGCCCGGGATGTGGCATCCGATGCACCTGCACGGCCACACCTTCCAACTGATCAAGCCCGACGGCAGCCGCGGCGCACGCAAAGACACCATCAACGTATTGCCCAAGCAGAAACTGCGCGTCGAACTCCTCGCCGACAACCCCGGCATCTGGATGCTGCACTGCCACAACACCTATCACAAAGAAGCCGGCATGATGACCAGCCTCAACTACACCACCTGACGATCCCTGCTCGCGGGCCGTGCCAGCCACGCCTACCGTCGACGCTTGCCATATCAGCTCAGGGTCTCGTGTGGTCTTCGAGTTGTCCGTAGAGCAGATCAATCGTCGCTTTCTGTTCGGCAAGTTGGTCTCGAAGCTTTCTGATCTCGTTGTCCTTGGCGGCCAGTCGGGCCCGCAGCGCGGCAACGATGCTGTTGTCGCGGCTTTGCGGCGCAACATCATCGGGCGCACCCTGATGGCTGGTACTGGTCGATGACAGCGATTAAGTCTTTGTGCTTGTAGACGGTTTTGCGTCCCACGCCGGCGCGGGCTGCGACGGTGGCGACGTTGATCGTGGCGTTGCTTTTGCGCATCGCGCGGATGGCGCGTTCAATGGCGCGGCGTTTGTCTTTGGCGACCGCGGCGCGGTAGTCGGCGAGACCTTGTAGCGCCTTGTCCGAAGGGGGCGGTGGTCGCCGGGTCATCGGGTGTTTCCGGGATCGGCCTTACGCAGCACCGACTCGTGGCTTCCCCGGCTTTTGATCTGCATTAGCGGCAACCGGTTGGCCGTGCCCGCGCCACCAACGCTGTTGCCCTGCGCGGCGGGATCGCTGCGCAGCCGGTCAATGATCGCATCCAGGGAGGCGAGCTCGCGGCGGCGTTCGTGGATCCACACGTTCTGGTCGGTCAGTTCACGGCCAGTGCGTTGCCGGTACTGATCGCGGCGCAGCTCGATCAGCGTCAGCGTCTTGGTGCGTTGGTCGATCAACTCATCGAGGTGGCTGGCGTCGGTGGCGAAGTGCCCACACGACAGACATGCGTTGCCCTTGTCGCAGGTTTGCAACGGCGGCAACAAACACACCCCGTTGGGCAGTACCCGATCGGTGCGCTGCGACAGCTGTGTCATGTCGTAGATGTCGGACGGGCTGATCGCGATGTCCATGCCATGAGCGCCGATTTTCTTGTGCCGCAGAAACTCTGCTTCGGCGGTGGCGGCCAGGGTCGCCTCTGGCGACGGCGAATTTCGTCCGGCGGAAGCCGAATCATGCGGCGCGGCGAACTCAATGTCCCGGCGGTGCGACCCGTGTGGGTCTAGGTCCTGCGCCTGCCGAACGGCTACAAGTTATGCTCGGCCGCCGATTTCTCCCGGCAACGGCGGCTCATCGATGAGCCGCATACACGGTATCCAACGTGCATTCATACCGCCTCGGCCCGGATCTCAGGGATCGGCAGGATAGGTTCGGTGGCCATCCTGTAGGCATACATGACATCCGCCAGAGTCGTTCGCGTCGCCTCGTTGAAGGCCAGCCACAGGGTTTCCCACCCGCGTAGCTGCATTTCAAGCTCTTGATGCGCCACCCAGAGGTTGTGCTGCTCGCGACCGAATTCGGGACAGCCCACCAGTCGGGGCAAGATCTCGCGCATCTTGCCGCCGACCGCCGACCGCACGTCGGGCGGCCCACCCGCGTCCCAGCGGCCAATGTGGCTAAGCGCCGTCAGCCGCAGCCGCGCATCAGCTTCTTCAGCGAAGAACTCGTTGTGACGTTTCACCAACTCCTCGGCGGCCCAACGTATACCCACTTGAATCTCACCATCGGCCAACGACTGTACGTGCGCCCAGTCCGTGGGTGACGCCAACGCCAAACGATGATGTCCCGCCGCCGGATCAGTCACCGGATTGGGGATAACGACGCGCTCCCCTTTATCGGCAACCAGCACCGTCCGACGATCGAACCAGCCATCTAGGGCGGTGCAGTATTCACGAGCAACCACAATGCGCGGCTGCTCACCTACCGCCTCCGAGTACCTGGACAACACCAGCGCGGACGGCTCCATCCCCCGCCAACTCAACCGCGTCTCGGCGGGCACACGCCCGTCCAGATGCGCCACCGTCACTCCCCCCGGCAAATAGACACCGGCCGGAATCCACGACAGCCCATGACGTTCCGCCACAACAAACCGCGCCGAGACACCACTGCCGAACACCGCACACGACCAACCCCCAAGCAGCACAATGGATCCCGGCCGCTGCGGATCATTCAACGCCGCAACCAACGACATCGCCGCACCAAACTCCGGCGTCGAACGCAAGCTCTCACCGACGGCGGTTGAACCCATGTTGATGGCTCTCACCACCGCACTGTGCTTGCCCAGGCCCAGCACGTTCGGTGGCGGCGGCGGTACGGGTGGTGCGGAAGGCGGCCCTGCCGGCCCGACTGCCGCAGGAGCCGCCGACGTCGACGCGGGCGGTGCGGCCGGTGGGTTCGGCACACCCGCCGCAGGTGGCGGAGCCAACGGAACCGCCGCAGCCTGCTGAGGTACCGCGGGCGCTGGGGTCCCTTGCGCCGGCGCTACTTGTTCTCCCACAGCTGCTGGAGGCGGCGTCGATGGAACCGCGGGCGGCGGGCCGGCTGGCATCGTCGACCCCGGAGGCGGCCTGAACGGCTGCGCAGCTGCCGCGCTGCTCGCCAGCGGCGGCGACGCGAAACCCTGCGCGGCACCGCTGAGGAACTGTGCTGGCGGCGGCGCGGCGGCGGGGCTGCCCGCTCCCCCACCAGGTAGGCCGCCGGTGCCCGTCAAGCCACTGCCACCTAGGCCAGTCCCGCCGGCTGGGAGACCGCCGCCTGACAAGCCGCTCGTCGGCAACGCACTAGTCGGCGGCGACAGCCCACCCATCTTCGGCACACCGCCGCCAACACCGCTCAGACCACTACTCCCAGCACTCGGCGCTTGCGCAGCTACTCCGGGTACACCTGTCGGTCCGACGCCCGGTGCTGATCCGCCTGGTGAGGAACCTGCTGTCGTACCAGGAGAGGTCGCGCTCTCAGAAGTCGACGGCTTAGTGGTGCCGAATCCCGCTGGCTGCTGACCGGAACTTGCAGTCGTGCCTTGACCGCCTTGTTGCGCGGAAGTGGCTGATGACGGCGATTGCGTGGTCGTCCCGCCCCCAGCCGTGGTTGAGCCTGCTGTCGTTCCCGGTCCACTGCTTCCAGACGTCGCTGTCGTTCCGGGAACAGTAGTATCAACCGGTTGTACGTGATGATCACCGCCCCGGTTATCTCCGGAGCCGACTGGTGGTGAGCCCTTGAAAACGACTGGGGTGCGGAAAGGTCGCCTCGAGACGCGGACCCGCGGTTGACCAGAACACCTTGTAGGGCGGGTACCCGGTGACCGGCAAGCGGAGCCGGATTCCGGCATCGGTTCTAATCGCGCTCGACAATGCGTGGGCCTGTCCCGGAAAGCGCAGGATGAGCTCGCATGCGTCGAGGACCGCGTTGTACAGCCCGGGGTCCGGCCCAGCCTCCAGGGCGTTGAGTTGTGCGTCGGCGATCTCGGAGTAGTCGCCTGAGAAGTCGCCGGTGTCGTTCACGGGCGCCGGTGACGGCTACGGCGCACGGTGGGGGCTTTAGCTGCCCGTGCGAGTAGGTCCTGGAGTTCTGGCGTCGTGTCGTACTCACGCTGGGCTTCGCTTACCACCCGAGCAGGCTGAAGCAGCAGGCTGCCATCAGCGTTTTCCCGTAGAAGGAACCGTTGGTTGGGATGGCCGGGCAGCACGATTCGGCTGCGGCTGTCGCTTTCTACGATCGCTTCATCGATGGTGTTGCCCATATCATCACAATATCCCATTTTCCCACTTTCCCACATTCCGGTAGTCCGTGGCGGGGCGTGGGCCGCTGCCAGCGAGGGCGACCACGCAATTCAGACTGTCAGGTGCCTTCTGTCCAGAAGCGATTCAGGCGCTGTATGGCTTCTTCTCGGGTGAGTGCTGCGACTTGCTCTCGGGTAAGGCCGACACGGTTTATGAGGAGGGTGACCACTTCGGCGGGTATTGATTCCTCTTGCGGCCTTGATTGGGTCCGCTGTGGTTTGACGCCGTCGCGTACCGCCGACCAGAAGGTTGCCTCGTCGACGCATAGCTGGTCGCGCAGAATGTGCGCCCAGATGGCTGGGCCGTAGGTTGTGCGGTTCGGGGGATGTGAGATGCGTGTCCGCAGGATCCGGCCGTCGGGTAGCTCGAGTTCGTAGGTGATGTGGTGGGTGCCGGTGCGTCCGGTGGCGTCTCGGACTCGTGTCCAGCCTTCGGTGCGGCAGAACTTGTCGTGGTCGGCTCGGGTTGCCGGCTGCCAGCTCATGCGGGGTGAGCAAGTTGGCCGGCGGTGAGCCAGTCGGCGAGTTCCTCGTCATTGGACAACTCGATTAGGTGGACCAGCCCCCAGTTGCCGGCATGGTTCGGGGCGGTCGATAGGTGGTCGACCCAGTCAGCTGCGTATTCGCGTAGTGCGCCCACCATTTCGTCGATCGCTTCGCCGAGGGTTGATCCGTCTGCGGCGATCGGTGTGTCTGGGATGAAGATTGAGTATCGGTCGGCTTCGGCGACCACCTCTGCGTGCTGGGGACGCGTGGCGAGTAGCTCGCGAAGGCGTGTGGCGTCGAGGATCGCGAAGGCCGCTTGGTCTCGGCGCAATCCCGCTGGGGCGCCGCGGGCGGCGGCGTCGAGGAGCTCTTTCATGTGTGCGCGCCCTTCGGTCACGCTGCTAAACCAGGACATGTACATAGCGTACTGCGTGTACATGCACTATCGGTCAGCAGTGGCTGACCGGATCTCGCGTAAGTGATGCATTTACCTGGCTGTTGGACCCCAGCGATGACGGAAACCGGGCGTCGCGCCGGTGCTTGAAGGAGTAGAGAGCCAACGACAGGAAGGGCGAGCCGAGAGCCATGTCTGGTAAATCGACGACCAGCACCCGCAGCAAGGCGGCGGCAAAGATCCTTACGCTTCGTGCCGCGTTCTTGCTGATGTCGGCGCTTGTCTGCGGTGCTTGTGCGGCAGCGCTGATCTACCTGGGAAGCAGGGATGCCGGCCGCGCTGTTATTTCGGGCGTTGGGGTTTTCGCCGGCGCTGTTGTTTGGCTCGACAAGGTTGTCGACGACGAATGAAGACGGCACGGAGCCCGCTCTTGGTGCTGTTAAGTGCCCGTTGTCGCCGGCTACCGATGGTGCCGCGGAATCGTTCGCCGTCTACTAGGCGCTGCTCTTTGCCATCGCGACGGCTCCTTGAACTTCCCTCAATTTGCCGTCGACCAGCTCGACTAACAGCCTTGGGTCGTCGACGCCGATTTGATGGAGCCTGGACACCTCGGTGATAGCTGCGGCGATGCGTTCGGAGGCTTGAGGATTCGCTGCGACGACCGGTAGCGCCGCCGCTCGCCTCATCAACCCCAAGACAGTCGCAGTGAACCGATCCATTTGTGGCTCCCCTCCTTCGAACTCGTGGAATCAGGCTATTGGAGCCATACGGCTTACGCGACGGCCAAACCGAATCGATTTCAAAGGGTCAGGGTGGCCGACAGGTTTCGCCCGTGCGACGAACCACCCACCTCCCCCGTTGCGCGGGACGCCCTTAAGCGATGAGGCAATGCCGTCTTTCAGGGTTCGGATCGGCGGTGGTCGATCGCAGAGATCTCAGCGTCGAGCGCCGCCTGTGTCCCAGCATTGATGACTTGGTCGGCGGTCTCGTTGTCGAGTTCGTAGACACCGTCGATCGGCCCCTCGGTCAAGTGCCGGCGGACAGCGTTGACCTTCCACTCGGAGTGGTTTGGGTCGCGCATCCGCGTGAGTTCTTCTGCGTGCAACCGCCGGCGCGCTTCGTCGGCGTCGCGACCGGAGACTGACCAGTCGGCGCCTGGGTAGCGGGCAATCCATGTTCCGTCGGGCTGCGCGGTGATGGATGGGCGGAACACGAAAGAGATATTCCGCTCGGCCATAATGCGTTCGACGTCGGCCTGGTTTTCGATCTTCACGGCATGCCTCCGGTGATGTCGATGGGTGAATGTCTCCATATGATGGACCCGTCGCTTTGCAGGAATTCACATATAAATCCGGGTACCGCCGTCGCCGGGGTGCACCAAATGATGTAGCCGCCCGGCGGTTGGAGTGCTACCGGGTCGGCGGCAACAGCGAGAGCTGTGCGTGGAACGTCGGGAAGTCGTTGGGCCGCTTCGCTGAATCGCGCCGCGGCAGTGGCGACGACCTCGTGTGCTTCATTGACGCGGGCAATGCCGGCCTGAAGTAGAGCGCTCTGGCCGAAGGCGGTGTTTGCCATCGGCCGCAGCGTGGCTTTGTCGTTGGCCCAAGCGGTTTCGATAGCCTCGAGGGCATTGTGGGCGTCTCGTGAAATCGTGCCTGCTTCAGCGATGACGGTGGCTGCGGTGCTTCGGGCTTGCTGCAGTTGACCGCGAAGAGTTTCGAGGTGCTGGGTGGCCGTGCGGGCGCGGTCGGCGGTCTCTCCCTCCCAGTTCGGATCCGCCGGCGACCCGGTTTGGTTTCGAGTTGCCCAGTCGGTCGGGCCTGCGCCTGTACCTAGCACGCGCCGAGCCGCGGCGAGGTGCTCGTCAACCAGATGTTCTGCGTCGCTCATGGCTTGAAATCACTTCGGCCCAGAATCGTTTACGCCAAGAGCTGCTGCGCGCGCTGGTGTGAAATACCGAGCGCTGTGCCGATGTCTCGGACTGTGAGTCCCCGGGCTTTGAGTTCTCGTGCTGCTGCGCGGCGTTCGCGCGCGGATTCAGCCTGGGCGCGTGCGGCATCTTCGCTGTACTTGCGGGCGAGCTCGAGGTGGTGTCGCACATGCTCTGGCAGTTCAATCCGGACGTCGAGCTGGAATGAGTCGTCGGGGATTTCCTTGAGCAATGCGATGAGGTCGCGCGCCATCGGCTCGACTTCGGCGAGGTTTCGGGCCTGAGTGTACTGGTCGAGTTCAGGGACGTGCACGAGCCAATAGCGGTCGCCACGGGTGGCGACCGCCGTGAAGGCCGTGGTCAACGCCACCACCCCTTCCCTAGTTTCGGTTCGCATTGTTTGTAGATCTTGATCGCCAGGTAGCCGTCGAGCTGCTGGTGGCGTGCAATCGGGATGGTTAGACCGTCGAGGTTGTAGATGGTGTGGTTTCCTCCTTCACGCTGTATGTCGAAGCTCAGTCCCGCCTTCTTGGCGGCCTTGGTGATCTTCTCGACGACTTCTGTCCGTTTCGGCATAGTAGCAGTCTAGGGCGGGGTACCGACAGTTTGGCTATTGCTCCCTAGACACGCTCGCGCCTGTCCGTGAGTGTACGCGTCTAATGCTTTTCGCTGACGTGAGCCAGAGCCAGCAGGGCTGCCGCGCTCGCCGATGTTCGGTCAGACCAGGCGGGTGATTCTGTTGTCGTAGACGAGGTAGATAAATGGGCTGGGTGATTCTGCAGCGTGTGCGATGGCGGCGAGGTTGTCGAGGTAGCGTCGCGCGAGGTCGCCAGCTGTCAGATCGGCGCGCGGTGCGCAGAACATGCGCGCTCCTGTGCGGATGACGGTTTGGCGTTCTGCTTCGTTCCGGCGGATGTTGTCGTCCTTTTGACATCCTCCACCGCTTGAAAGCGGTGGATTCCCTTGGCCGTTAGGCGGCGTTGGGTGGTTCGCGGTTCATCGCAGATGCCGCCGGCCCATGGGCCGGACCCGGGTGGGGGTCGGTCTTACTCTTGCTCCCCGCCTGGCTGACGGGATTGATCCCGCCCGGCTTTGCACCGGATGTCCCAGCCAGTTGTTCGGTATGCACCGCCCACCATCGCGCGAGAGCTTCCTCACGCACGTTCACGGCGGCGTTGGTGTCGGCATTGCCGGTCCAGGAACACGCTAGGCAACGGAACACCGCTTGGCTTTCACGGTTTTCCTTGCACGTGTGCCCGCACCGATGGCAACGCTGACTGGTGTAGGCGGGGGGCACCTCGACGAACGCCACCCCCGCCAGCTCCGCTTTGTACTCGATACACCTGGCTAGTCTGCCGAGCGCGGCATTCTGCAGCACCCGGTTGAGTCCCCGCTTGGCTGCAGCCCCTTTCCCTTTGCCCCGCCGGGTCATCCGGTGCAGAGACAGCTTCTCGATCCCGATGAAATCGTGATCGCGCACCAGTTGGGTGCTGAGCTTGTGCGCGAAATCCTCCCGCACCCGCACCTGTTTAGCGCCCAGGCCAGCAGCGGCGGTCTTGTGGGCTTGGTAGCGTTTCGACTCCCAAAACCGGCGACCCTGACGGGCGGCGACCTGCTTGCACTTGGCCATCCGCCGCTGATGGAACTTGCGCTGTTTGTCCGGCGCGGCGGTGTCGGGGGCGTCGTAGAACCCGCCGCGGTCATCGGCTGCGGTATGGACCACGCCGCGATCAAGCCCGATCACCTCACCGGTACGGACCTTGTCGGCGACGGGCGACGGTTCGTTGACGAACACCAGTTGGCGTCGTGTCCAGTTCACCCGAACCGACGTGTACGGACGGATCGGCTGCGACAACCGGACGTGCAGCGTGATCCGCCAGGCCAGCCTGTGCGGTTGACCATCCGGTCCCAACCCTGGCGCGCGGTGCGCGCCGGGATTGGCGCCGCTGATCGTCACCATCCCAGAGCGGCGGCCCGTCTTGGTGAAAACCGCGTTGCGGCCACCGTTGAACCAGCACACAAACCGCTGATCACCATCACGACGGCGGAAACCGGGCATCGCCCCGGCCTTACGCCCATTAGCGACGTTCGTCTTGCGGCGTTTAATCGCCGAAAACCATTCCGTCGCTTCAGTTTTAAGTGTCGCCTCCAGAACGTACCCCGGCATCGCCGCCAAAAAACTATGTTGTCGGCGCGCCTGAGCGTCGGTGATGTCGGTGACAGTGTTACCGATCGGCACCAACACCGGCTCGCGGGCCGGGTCGCACACCACCACCTGCTCCCCGGCGCGGTCCTCGCACGTCAAGTAACGGCAGCGCGTCGAACGGCGCTGGTTGAACCGAAATCGAAACCCATCACACAGCCAGCCCAATACCTCATCCGGGTCGGCCGACCACACCGGCGCAACCGTTCCATCCGGCTGCGTCACCTCCCCGAGATACACCGACGAGCCATGCACCCGGGCGCGGGTGATCTTGACCCGTTGACTCATGACGCCAACACCGCGTCCCACTGATGCTCGATGTAGCGGCGCACCGTAGTCTCCGACACGTAGCCCACCGAGGCCGCGAAATACGCCGGTGACCACAACACCTTCGCGAGATTCCGCAAGTGCGGGAACTCCTGGCGCAGCACCCGCGCCGTGCGCCCTTTGAACGCGTGCGCCACCGCGGCCGGGGCGTCGGCCGGCCCGACCCACACGAACAGGTGCACATGATCGGGCATCACTTCGTGAGCCACGATCTGCCACCCGTGCTCGGCAGCAATCTGACCCAGCAACTCGTCAAGGCGACGGGCGACCCGCCCACCCAACACCCGGCGCCGGTACTTCGGGCACCACACCAAATGCAGACCCAGCGAGCACACACCTCCCAGGGTGCGACGAAACCGCTGACCCGACATGACCCGAACCTTAAGCAACGACACCGACAAATCTCGCCATCACACGCTGATCACCGATGCGCCAGATTCCCCGGGGCCACTAAAGCGACCGGCCCCCTCGGGGCTCATCGGTGGTCGGCCACGCTTTGGGCGGCGGTTTCTCCGTAGTGTTCTCGCATTGTCGTCAGTGCGACATCGGCTGCGCGGAGGAGTTTGGGCAGTTGGATGGCGCCAAGGCTGCGATCGATGAAGACGTGCGGAAGTCGCCCCGCGAGTGGATCAGGCGGCGATGGCGTCGAGTGCGTCACGAAGTTGGGCTTCGGTCACGCCGTAGTCCTCGGCAACCGCTTCGAATGTTTCGCCGGCGCGCAGCGGCCCGAGCGCATCAGCGACTTTAGCGCCGCTTCGGTCGAAGACCGGTTGGCCGTATCCCCGGTAGGGATCGAGGACTACATCGGCGTCTCCGTACTGCGGGAGGCGGATCATTTCGGCGAATTTGTCGTCACCGAAACGGATTTGTTTGAGGTAGTGCGCAACGATGTCTTTGAAAACGTATTGGCCTGATCGCGGCACGATGAGGCCTTTGACGACTTGCTCGTCGGGGCTTCCTTCACCGGCCCGCTGTGCGAAGTGCCAGAGGACTTCGGCGCCGTCTGTGTAGAGATCCCTGGAGGCAAGAGCATGCGGGCCTACATTTTTTAGCAGCCAGTCGATCGACGGTCGAATGCGTTGCATAGGCACGCCGGCGCGGCGAAACGCGTTGAGTACGTAGGCTTCTGCGACTCCGATGAATGGGAGACGTGCCTGTCGCCGCTGGCGTTCATGAAATGCGGTGACGATCGGTCCTTTCTTCACAGTAGCGGTGGCGGGTGGGTGGCGTTCATAACCCTCGATCCACGTCGTCAATGTTGGTCTTGGGATGAGGAGGTATCGGGAGGCTTCGGTGAGCGTGTAGAGCGGCACCTCGAACCGCAGGTCGTCTGCTGGCATGGCCGGGCTCACCTCCGTTTTGACGGCACCAGTCTGTCAACAACATACGACACGACTGGCGGGCAGTCGGGAAGGCACGGGGACCACCAATGGGGCGGCTTGGAGGCCGTCGGCAACAGCGCTCTTATGCCCAATAGGACGGCAGCTTTTGAAGGTTCTCGCGGTAGCCCGGTTCCTCCATCTCGGCGAGTTGGCTGTCGCGGCGATTTGTGTCTGGCCATTGTTTGACGCGCTTGAGCAGCCACTCGTACCAGTCGTTGGGCAGGCCGCCGGCGGTGAGGCCGGCCCGATAGGAGGCTGTCAGGAGATCCCGCTCCATTGCATAGCGCTCAGTGATGTCATCGACGGGTTTGCCGGGTTCGGCGCGGGTGTGTTTTTCGAGTTCTTCCATGTCGTCGAGGCACCTCTTACTTGCGGTGTACCAGGCCTCCAGTGAGGCGCGCCAGCCGACTTTCATGTCGGGTTCCCAGTCGGCGTCGGGAAAGTTGGCCACCTCGTGGGCGGCGCGTTCACGGATCTGTTGATGCTCGGCGGCGATGTCGCCGATGGGTTGGGCGGCGGTTTCGATGAGGGCGGTTCGCCAGTCGATGTCGAGGCAGCCTTCGCGGGCGCATGTTAGTTGCGTGTGAAGCATTGCAGCCTTGATGGTTTGGTAGGCAAGGTCTTCGATGCGGGCTTGAGCCTCGGCGATCTTGGCGGGGCCGTCGATGGGCATCATCGTGTGATTTTGACGCATTGGGGCGGGCAATTGCACCCGGTGTTAGCTACCGTGTTCCCCACGCCCGCGGCCACTGGCTGCGGTCAAACCACAGCGGCCCGCTCCTAGGCGCAGCTGGCCCGACCATCAGTCGAGGCGCGACCCTGCTCTCACAGAAGATCACCGTGGCGCCGCCAACTGCGAATACCGTTGCCAGACCTATGAATCCGACGTAGCTGCCCACCAGAGCGGCGGCAAAAAACACCACCAAGAGTGCAAATAGGCAGAGGGTGGTTACGTAGAGTGGCTGGTCTTCGATGCCGGATCGTTCGGCCTGTGTCTGCCATTCTCGGGCCAGCGCATCGAGGTCAACCACGTCGGTAGTGCGGAGTCGGGCTGCCGCTTCGTCGCACCACTCGGCGAACGTGATTGCTGACGCAAACTGACTGATAGGGGCCGTCCGTGATAGCCGGTAACTCCAGCCGCGCGCTAACGCGGCATCCATCTGCAGCCAGTACTCGAGGTCACGCCGGCTGGGCTGGGCCGAGACTCGCACCCATTTCGATCTGCCATGCCTGCGGATCGTCCGTGTCACGAAATGCCCTTTGCTCATTGGGTGATGGCTCGTGGGCTGTGCGTTGGCAGCAGCTCCGGGGTCCGGCCGGTGCGGTAGGCCTCGTCGACGCGGGGCACAACGGCATCGCCGACCGTCTCACCGCTCGGCAGCACCAGATGGGCCAGGAATTCGCTCGTGAAGTCGACAATCCCGGTTTCGACAGCTTCGAGCTTCGACTTGATGACCAAGGCCAGCGCACGCCAGCGTTGGCGCACCGCCTGCTCGTAGGCCTCGCCGGCGGCTTTGGCGGTGCGTTGCCGGCCGGTGGCGGTGCGGTTGAACTCGGGGTCGTCGCGGTCCGGTAGCGGGAGGATGAAGCGGACCTGGCGGTCATGAATGATGAAGCCCAGCACGGCGCGGGTTTCGTCCCAGCCGTACATGAAGCCGCGGGCGCCATAGCGTTGCAGTGTGCGCTCGATTTCGGCGCGGGAGCGGTCGGCCCCGACATCCGTTGTAGCGGCGTACTTGCCCATGTGTTCGTCGGTCATTCTTTGCGCTGGTGTTGTGGGACAAGCCTTCGTGAACACCCGCCGCGGATTCAAGAGGAGCGTCCAGCGCGGTCCTCTTGAATACCGACTTTTCGCTGGCTGATGCTGGTCTCGCCGCGGGAGGTGTAACCCCAGCGGTGAAGGGAGCAAGGGCTGATGTGTCGGGCCCCTACTGAGCCGGGCGGCCCCCGGCGCTGTCCGGGTGATACCCGTGCCGCCTATGGTCGGGCTGCGGCGCTGGTAGCACAGCTGGAGCAGCGGGAGGCCGCGCTGCTGGCAGACTTGGGCGAGCCGGCCGCCGGCGCCGGGCTTGGTGATCCGGGTGAGCGGCGGATGGTCACGTTCGCCGACAAGGCCACCCGCAGCGAAGACGTGCGCCGGGAGATCGACAACGCGATCAGCGAGCTCGCCACCGCCGATAAGTGGCGTGAGTTCCTCGAGGTGTCGCGGCGCTTCCACCAGTACTCGCTGAACAACCAGCTGCTGATTTCGATGCAGAAGCCCGACGCGACCCGGGTGGCGGGGTTTCACAAGTGGAAAGAGTTCGGCCGCTCGGTCAACAAGGGCGAGAGGGCGATCTGGATTTATGCGCCGATGCTCAAGCGTGTTGTGGTCGAGGACGAAAACGGCAAACAGACCAAGGAAGAACGCCTGATCGGGTACAAGGTTGTGCCGGTGTTCGACGTGTCGTCGACGAGCGGTGCGCCGCTGCCGGAAGCGCCGGTGGTGCCGTTCACTCGATCTGAGGGCCGCGCGCCGGCAGGGATGCACGACGATCTGCGCGCGCAGGTGGAGGCTCACGGCTACCGGCTGGTATATCAGGATCTCGGGCAGGGTGATCACATTCCTGATGGGGCGACGGACCCGGTGTCGAAGACGGTGATGATCAACACCTGCTATAGCGATGCGCACCAGGCGAAGACGTTGGCGCACGAGCTGGCGCACATCGAGCTCGGTCACCTCGAGCGCACGGCCGATTATCACACTGGGGCGGGGGGTCAGCGCTCGACGATGGAGGTTGAGGCAGAAAGCGTCAGCTACGTGGTGAGCCGGCGTTATGGGATGGACGCGCCGAGCTTTTCGTTCGCTTATATCGATGGGTGGGCACAGGGTGATTCGGAGAAGGTGCGCCACACCGCGGATGCTGTGGTGAAGGCGTCCGATCGAATCCTTAGTCGTATCAAGCGGTTTGACTCATAGAAGGGGTGTGACCAATGGGCGGTAAGACGTGGGTGGAGCTTGAGGTGACCGATCCGACCGACGGCAGCACGCAGGTGTTCACAGGTGCCGACGAGTTGTCGGTGCAGCGGCAGGTCGATGAGTTCTGGGGTGTCGACGAGGCCAACCGGCGTGAGCACGACGGCTAGCGGCACCGGGTTATTACGGGAGCAGAAGCGCCGGGAACTGGCCGAGGTTCGCCGGCAGCTGGGCGCGGCGCGCGAGCGTCTGCGGCGGGCCGCGATCGAGTATGCCGCCACACCCGATGGGGCGGCGGAGATGTTTCGCCGCTACGAGCTGGCCGACGATGAACAGTATCGCCGGGTGCTTCGGGCGACGTATCTGGCCGGGTTGGCGGCCGCGGCCGAGGAGTACGAGCAGCGGTGCGCGCTGGGCAACCAAACGCAGTATGACGGGCCGTTGGAGGCGATCCCGGTCGGGGACTTCGCCGATCCGCTGGCGCGGGCGTTGGTTGAGCATCGGGTGATGGGATCTTTGCGCAACGGCCCGTCGGTGATCGAGTCCGGGCAGGTGGTCGTGTGGCTTTTGCGGCTGATGCCCGACGGCCGCATCCGCAAGCGGCTGCGGATCGTGTGTGACGCCGAGCCGGGGGTGTTTGCGCCGACGTTGGCGCAGGTCGTTGCGGGGGCGCTGGGGGACCCGCGCACGCGGGAGCGAGTCGTCGACTTCGTCGGGCCCGAGGTGGCAGCGGCCGCGGCGGCTGCGGAGGGTCAGCGATTGTGACCATGACCGTGGCGTTGTCCGGATCGGCGGAGGTGGAGACGCCCCGAGAGCGTGCTGTGCGGAGGGTCGAGGAGCTCAAGCGCGCTGTCGGTGGGGTGCTGGAGGTCCTGGCCGCGATCTACCGCGACGAGGACTGGCGCTACCTTCACGATGACACCGGCGCCCCATTTGCGGGTTTCGGCCAATTCGTGCAATACACGCTGGGAGGTTCAGCGTCGAATGCGCGGCGCTACCGGCAAGGAGTCGAAACCCTGGTGGTCCCGCTGCGGGATTTGACGGCCCCGGATACGCGGATTCCGGTAACGCCCAACGATATTGCGCAACTCGGTCAATCAGGAGCTCGCAGGGTCGTCGCGGCCGCACCCGATGTGCTGGACGGTATCAGCGACAGCCGGGCGCAGACCGCCGCGCTGCGAGAGCTGATCGACGAGGTCATCGCCGAACGCCACTCCCCCACCAGCACGGACGGAGCGGTCAGTTCCGACGACGAATCTTCAATGCTGCCGGCAATCCCCGCGGCACTCCCCCGTGCACCTGCGGGCGACGTCGCAGCCGCCGGCGACTACTGCCGCGATATGGCGTCTGATTCGATGGGTGCCGATCCGCTTAGCCGTGCCGTCGATGCCGTGACCGGCCGGGACGATCGCCCGGATATGGCGGCCGGGCCCGCTACGGATTGTCAGAAGCTGGCGCGAGCGCAGTCGATGATGATCGCGCGCGCGACGATCAGCGGCGCCGACCTGCAAGCTGTGTTGAGCACGGTTTTAAGTGTCGACCCGGTGACGGCGGCCGACGGTGTCGATGCCGCGAACAGCGCCCAAACCGCCCGTGATTGTTTAGCTGCCGCGCAGCGCCTCGCCCGGCTCGGCCAGCTACTCAAGGCGTTGCACGAAGCGCAACCGGCTAAGCAGACCCTGATTCGCACGTTATCCGGCACCGACTCGTCAGGGGCCGTTCCGACAAGCTAGAAGTCTGTCGTGGACATCCCCACCCAGCCAAAAAACATAGGGCTGGCGTGAATCCTGTTTTGTCTTAGGAACTATCACGATAACTTGGGCCCCGATCAATCGACGCGCCCCAGCAGTCGGCTGCAGAGTTGCACCATCTTCGCTACCTGTTTGGAGTGCCCCACGTCGCTAAGGGTGCGGCTGACCAGGTCGTAGTTTGTGCCGCCGCGGTTGATGTACTCCGCAAACAGTGCCATCGAGAGTTCATTGATGGCATCGACTTCGGCATGGGTAGCGTGTTCGCCCGCCGCCAGCTCTTGCAGCCGTTCTGCGGATGTCTCGATGCCGAGATCGGCAAGCCGAGCCGCAAGATGGCGTGCGATGTTAGCGGTCAGAGCCGTCATCGTTCCTTCTTTCATTTGGTACTGCTGGCCATAGGTTTTCGCCGACCGCGAGCTTGTAGCAATGGGAGGCGAGGCGGCCACACACGTCGTAGTGGTAGCGGTAGATCCTGCGTTGTGTGCGATCGAGGCCGAGGTAACGTTCGCGTTGCGAACCGTTCAGGCCAACGGGAACGGTGTCGGTGTTGGCCGTGTAGTCGGCCGGGACCGCGCTGGGGCTTGATGTCTGCATGACGGGATCCTCCTCGGGCGTGATAGCCAGTACGTTGACGGGCCAGTCGACGTTGTTGTGACCAAACGTCTGCCGGCGCGTTGCGCTACTGATCGCTTTTGCGTTCTCGTTTGTCATCCATCTTTCCTTGGACCTCGTCCTGCGTGAAATACGTTTGATGTCAAGTGAACTGGCGCGTTTGGGTTTTGCCAAGAGGTGTTGCTGATAAGCGGGCTTATCAGCGCGCTCCCCCGCACCGCGTTGAGATGAACCCGCTTCGCTGTCGGTGGGTGCTGGAATGCTATCGGCATGATCTACCAGCGGCCATTCGATAGCCATCGGAGTTGGGCTGTCGTCGACGTCGAAACATCGGGGATGCATCCCGAGACATCCCGGGTGATAAGCCTTGCCGCCCTCGCAATGTCCCCGAGCGGCGTCATAGAGCGGGCGGTTGTCAGTCTGCTCAACCCGGGAGTGGATCCGGGGCCGACAGACATCCACGGCTTGACCCGCGACATGCTCGCCGGGCACCCCCGCTTCGCCGATGTCGCTGCCGACCTGGCCGAGCTGCTTCAGGGGCGAATACTGGTGGCCCACAACGCCGCGTTCGATTACGCATTCCTGGCCGCCGAAGCGCGCATCGCCGGTGTCGCGCTACCTGTTGAGGCTGTGATGTGCACGGTCGAGCTGGCCAGCCGACTCCAGTTGGGCACCGACAACCTGAAATTGAGCACCTTGGCCAAATACTGGGAGATCACGCAGAGGCGTCCGCACGACGCCTTCGACGACGCCGTGGTGCTGACACAGGTGCTGATGCGCGCCTTAGACCGTGCGCGTGCTCTCGGTGTGCCGCTGCCGATCCGGGCGCCGGGCAGTGCGACCGAGTTCGCGTTGTTTGGTGTGGACGGCGATTTCGATCTGAAGGCCAGCCAGCGCGGCCATGTTGAGCAGCGCATCCACGCTGAACCGGTCGATTTGGCGGCGAGCTAAGTAGGAGATGCGGGGCTGGGTCACGTTGAGGCGTTGGGCCGCTTCGGCTTGAGTCCATCCGTTGGCCGCGATGCGGTGGTTGATCGCATCGATCAGCTCAGCTCTCACCTGCATGTTCACCGCGGTGTCGGTGAAGTGTGCTGCCGGTTGCGGTGAGGGCATAACGAGGACCTTTCACGAGGTGGCCCTCACTTTATCGCCCGAGCTCTGGCCTGCTGTTAGTTGTTGGACGGTGTGGCGGTGGCGTCCTTGAGGGCTTGTTGCTGGGTGTCTGGCCAGCTGACCGCGGCGAGCTGTTGGCCGTGGCGGCCGCGGAAGATGCCGATCAGCACCGGGTTGGCGCCGCTGGCGCGGGTGTAGGTGTAGACCGGGCCGCCGGAGTCGCCGTGGTCACTGGTCAGGTCGTATCGGCCGGGGTTGATGGTGAACCAGCCGGGGTGGACGTCGGCGATGAGGCCGCAGGAGCGGCCGGTGGTGGCTCCGAGGTGGCAGACCGGCATGCCAGGCTGCGGCTGCAGGCCGGGTTGGGTGATTAGTGGCCGGGTGAAGGTGGGGCCGAGCAGGTTGGTGACGGTGCCGGCGGAGCGCTGGAGGCTGATGGCTTCGTAGTCGATCACTGTGTCTTGTGATCCGGTGGTGGGTTGGCCGGCGCGATTGGTGTGTGAGTAGAGAACGGTGCCGATGCGGTTGCCGGCCGTGTCGCGGACCTGGCCGTCGCTGTTGCAGTGGCCGGCCGAGTAGCCGATGTGATTGGTGGTGTCGACGTAGGCGAGGGTGCATTTGGTGCTGCCCTGCACGATCGTCATTCCCGGGAAGACCATCGTGTTGGCGGCGGATGCCGGCGGTGCAAGAAGAGCCACGCTGGCCGTGATCAGCAATGCGGCGGCCGCGGTGAACAGCCCCCTCAGTCGGATCGTCACGCGCGTTGCCTTTCCTCGTGCTCGATGAACGCCTCTACTTGCTCGATCAGCGCCGCGGTGGCGGTGACTTTGCGCCGCTCGCGCACCGACCGGTACAGAACGGCCTGTTCGAATCGCATTTTCAGCTCGTAGGGCACGCGGAAGCTGATTTGGACCTGGTCGTCGCCGGCGGCTGGCTCGGGCATCAGCGCCTCTCTCCTGACTGGCGCGCTCACAGGACGCGCATCTCACAGAGATGCTAGCTAGCTCCATTGCTTGATTGGTAGAGGACAAGCTCGCTCCCGCGCATGGTCTCGTGATTGCTGGCTTCCGTGCTTGTTGGCTTTTATGATTCCATGCTTGCTGCTGTTATAGCTTGCTAGCTTCTTGACTGTGGTCTTCTCCATGGTTCAAGGGCGGTTGAGATGAGAAGGTTCCCCAACGCCTCTCCCCCGCGTCACTGGAAATAACCACTGCTCAGCGCGATACGCGCGGCTCGACACCGCAGAAATGCCTGCCTGTGTGCGATTCACCTGCCTGATCGTCGGCGGCCGACCCGCTAAACGGCACTGGCGACCCAGTGGCTCCGGTCAGCGCCCACCATGGTGAGCCAGCCCCGCAACTGCCCTAGCCGGTCGCCGTTAACCGCGGGCAGGCGGCTCCGCCGCCAGCCACCGGAGCCACCGCGTAACCGCGGCGGCAACGACCGACCGGCTCATCCTGAGCCGAGAACGTACCGCTACTAGCACCCATCGGACTTTCGCCACCAGCTGAGCGACAAAGTGTCACCGGCACCGCACCCACTCAAGCCATCACACAGCGGGTAACTTGGTCAGTCGGCACCCCGCCGGAGGTCCGGCATGGGCGCACGGTTTCCCAGCAACCGGGCGTCGGTTTGCGGGCGGCGTGTGCTGCCGTCGCGAGCCCGGCTGACGCTTGCGGCGCCCCGAAACCGATTGATTCCCTGGGGAATTCACCGCCCCCGTATCTTGCCGTTGCGTCACGAGTGGGTGTCAGTTTTCCGCGGAAAACTGATACCCGCTTGGCTACTTCAACAATTTCCTGAGCTGAGTGACGAGTGTCCGAGCTCCTGTATCGCCAAGCTGCTGGTGCAATGCAGCGGCCAAGGCGTTCGGTTCGGTATCGAACTTCCGCAACGCCTTTGTCACCGACCGCAGGTTCGGCGCCGACGCCTCGCTTGCAGGCGCTGGTTGTCCAGTCCCCTCCCCCACTTCATGATTGCTGTCGCCGTCACGTCTGTTTCGGTCGCGGGTCGCGTTCCACCGTGCCACCTGCTGCTCAAGTGGCACGCGCGCAAGCGAACGTGCCTCCCGAATCGCGAGATCGCCTCTGCGAGTGGCTTCCTGAAGGTCTGGTGTCAGGTTGAGCAGCGCTCGCCTATGTGAGACCCACGTCTTACTCTTTCGGAGGTGTTCGGCCGCAGCGTCGGCGCTGCCGAACTCCTCTACAAGCTTCTCGACGGCCTTGGCTTCCTCGATGACATCGAAGCCGGAGCGATCGACGTTCTCGGAAATAATCGCGGTGAGCAGTGTTGCGTGGTCTTTGGCCAACTCGTCCTTGATGACGACGTCGAGTTCGGGCCGGCCGAACTTCTGTGCGGCCGCTAGGCGGCGGTTGCCGATGATGACCACCCAGCGCGCCGAAATCGTGGCTTGCGGATAGATGTTCTGAAACGCACCCCGGGTGACAACCACGACCGGCTGGAGTTGGAAATCGACGATTGATGCCAGTTCGTCTAGGTCGCCGAGTGAATCGCGGGGGTTGTATGGGTTGGCTACCAAGTCTCGTAGTGGCACCGATCGGGACAGTCCCGATCGTGGCGTGACTACCGGTACATGCGCAGAGCCGTCGACTGACGAATTGTCGCCGACAGCGTCAACGAGGGCATCGAATGTCTTAACACCGCCGCGTCCCATTAGCGGGCTCCTACCATGTTGAGTTCGTCTGCGAGGTTGTAGTAGTCAGCCGCCGCGTTGGCGGCTGTGCCGGTCTTCTTGTACTGGGTGACCACGATGCCCTCGTTCGAGGCATTCGTGTGAATCTTGTAGTGGCGCACCACCGTGTCAGCTAACGGCCATCCCTGTCGGCGAATGAAGTTCTGTGTTTCCAACAGCCAGTGCTCACCGTCTCGGGGGTCCCAGTCGTTGATGAAGACGCGGTAGGGAATGTTTCGCGGTTCGAGGAGCTTGCGGATCGTCCGTGCGGTCGGGTCGAAGCACATTGGGGCGGGCAGGATGGGCACGATCGCTTCGTCGGTGACGTCCAGGACGGTCCTGAGCGCGTCCGCGGAGTATCCGTCGCCGAGACCATCCCCGCAGGAATCCGGGTCAAGGTCGAACCACCCTGCGGTGTCGACGTACACCTCGGCGATGCCGGGGAGATTGTTGAGCTGCCTTAGCCACTCGAGGGGATCGTCGTGTGCTTGGACGAGATGGAAGGGGAGTGCGTCGACTCGGTTGGCCCACCATTTCGCCGAGCCCTGCGGGTCAATCGACACTGCGGCAACTGGCGAGAAGGCTTGCGGGTCGAGGTCGGCGGTCAGCGTTTCGGCTCGCACTGCTGCGAGGTTGACGGTCGCTGTGCTCTTGCCGACACCGCCTTTTTGGTTCAAAACAGTGACAACTCTAGTCATAGGGGAGAGGGACCTTCGTGTTCTTCGACCGCGATCGCGGCCTACGGGGAACAGGCAGCCAAAGACTACGTCCGACACACTACAACCGGCCCCCGACACGCTGAATTCTGCGCAACAATTGACCAGTTTTCCGCGGAAAACTGCGTGACATGGTGCACCTGCGCAACGCCGCCCCGAACGCTTGCTAGGACCAGGAGTTGCGTCCGCAGACTGCTGTGACCTGCATTTATCGTGTTCAGGCGAAGGTAGTTTTCCGCGGAAAACTGCATCTGCTGTCGCTTGGGATCGGACCGCGAAGATCTCGCTGCTGTGGCGCCAAAGCGCCGCATCCCAATGGAACCTCTAACTGCTTGTACTAGCGTTTCCGAACAAATTTCCCCGCGCCGGCGGGCAGGCCGCAATGTCGGCGCCACCGGGCCACCGAGCGGTTCGAACGCATATGCGCTATGCGCTCTGACTGCCACGCTGACCGGCCCCGCGCCGGCGCCCTCAACTCGCTTCGCCCACGTCGCCTGCGGCACCCGCCGCGCAGTCCCTCGATTGCGGTTAGGCCACGTGCTATCGCAGAGAAATCGCGCGAGTCCAACGATGGGATGCAACGGCAGTCGATGTAGGCCTCGGCGCGTAGATCCGCTACTTCGGCGGGCCGCCCCGCGCGTCCCCTTGCGATCGATGATTCTCCGCGGGTCGGCTCGGGGCCCACCGCGAACGCAATCGATGTGGTCGCGTCTACCGAGCTGGGCAATAATGCATCGACCCCTTGCGAGCGGACCATGCGCGCGTACCAGCTTTCGCGTACGTCGGGAGACCGGCGGTTCGGCGGCGGCAAGCCAGTCGGCGTGGCCGGGGCTTCTCCAGGGCTCGAGTTCTGTGATAGCGGCCCGGATTGCGCGCAGACCGGCCGGAGATCCTGTCAGTCACATAACGCTTCGACGTCGGCACCGCCGAAATGGCCTGCAGCAAACTCATGAGAATCCCTGATGCGGTGGCAATCGCGGCCCTCGCCAACCGCAGTGGGGTCCGAAACGCAAGCATTTATCGGTGACTTGTCTATATATGCTGGCTTTGTGGCCAAGCATCTGATCGACATTCGAGCTGCGGACTTCCACGATCAAGGAGACGGTGGACGCGGCTGTTCGCCGCGCGACGGCGCACCGACAACAGCGCGTGGCCGACGCACTGGACGCACTGGCCAACGCACCATCAGCAGGTCGCGCCGCGGCATGGCGCTGACATTTCTTGTAGACACCAGTGTGATCAAACGACTCGACCAGCCCGCAGTGCGGCAAGCGGTGCACCGCGAGCTGTGGCCGGCGAACTTGCGCGAGCCCGTATCACCGCTCTCGAGGTCGGATATTCCGCCCGCAATGAGGTCGGCACCGGCTAATAGCAGCATTGGATGCTCACCTACGCCCCGATTCCCCCAACCTGCGCTCTTGGGCCCATCGGTGGATATGAGAACGCCGCCCGGGCGGCGCTGGACCCCGATTGTGGCGTCACAGTGACGCAACGGCGTCCGGCTTCTCTGCCGGTGGCTGGGCTGTGGGCCGTCCTGGGCCAAATAGCCGGGCGGAACGGCCATTTGGGCGTTACCGGCCGATCTGAGGATCAAATTACTCGTTTGATGATGACCTGCCCGGCGGGCAGGGGGCTGACCTTGATGGGCACACCGCTCTGCTGGGCTTCGATGACGCGGCCTTGTCCCGCGTAGATCTGGACATGTTCGGGCACCCCTGGGGCGGAGAAGTTGGAGAAGACTAGGTCTCCCGGTCGGGCGTCGGCAAGGTCGGTCAAACGTCCGCAGTTGATCTGCTCGTAGGTGGTGCGGGGCAGGATCAGTTGGCCGTTGGTGGCTTGGGCAACGCTGTATTGGACCAGCCCCGAGCAGTCGAAGCCCCCACCGGTCGGCCCGGCGGCGTTGCCGCCGCCCCAGATGTAGGGCAGGCCCAGCGCCCGGCGGGCGGCGTTGACGATCTTCTCGCCCTCACTGGCGGGGGGGTCGTCATTGTGGTGGCTGGTCTCGGCGCTGGCGGTGGCCGGCGTGGCTGCTTGCTCGACGGCTTGCTCGAGTGGCTGAAGCAGCGCGGAAAGGGCGCTCATCGGTGTTGCGCCGCCGATCGGCATCCCACCCGCCGGAAGACTGGGGCTCATCGGCGTCCCGGCGCCGGTGATGGGGGGCCGTATCGGGTTCGCGGCTAATCCCGTTGGCGCGTTGGGAAGCGATGGTGCGCCGCGGCCGGTCTGGGGCGCGGGTGGGTCGCTGGCTGCCGGCGGGCGGCGCGGGTCGGGGGCGTCGGGCCGGTCGGGTCTGGGGTGTCGGGGACGCCGGGTGGGATCGTCGTCGGGATCGGGGGTGGCGTTGGGGTCGTCGATGGTGGGGAGCCCGAGCTGGGCGGTGCGGACGTTGGCGGCGGCTGTCCCGTATCGGGTTGCGGTGTCGTTGACCAGGGCTTGGGTTTCGGTGATGCGCTGATGGCCCGCCCGGTTGAGTGCTGATTGGCCTTCAGGGGTGTTGGCGAATGGTCCCAGCGCTGCTTTGTCGGATTCCCAGCTGGTTTGGATGGCATTGAGGGCGCGGTGTGCGGTGCGGGAGATGTCGGCAGCGGCGGTGAGTTGGTGGTCGGTGTGTGATTGTGCGGTGGTGAGCTGGCCGCGGGTGTTCCCCAATGTCTGGGTAGTGGCGGTCGCTGTGGTGGCGGCCGGGCCGGTCCAGGTGTGGGGCGTTAGCGGGCCGGTCGGCGGTGGATTCGCTGGTGCGGGCAGGGCTGGTGTGCCGGTGCCCAACAGGCTTCGTGCCTGGTGGAGGTAGTCGTCGACGAGTTGCCACATGGTTAGTAGGCCGCCGCGGGTGCGTGGGGGTTGGCTTGCTGGACCTTGGCCGCGAGGTCGATCGCGCTGGGTTGCACTTTGTGCACGTCCATGACGTAGCGGATGGAGGCGGCGATGTTGGCGATGGGGTCGTAGATGTTGTTGCTCAGGGTCGGCAGGCGGTATTTGCGGAAGTTGTCCGGAGTGAGCTGTGTCAAGCCGCGACTGGAGCCGGCGGGTGCGCCGTCTGGTTCTTTGGGGCCGCGCGCGTTGCGGTCGATCAGGTTGACGGCGTTGGCGTTGTTGCCGGATTCGCGGTGGATCAGGGTTTGGTAGCCGGTGTGCCAACGTTCGCGGGCGGCGGGATCGGTGATGCCGAGTGCGTCGAGGGCGGCGTCGATCGCGGCGTCTATCGAGCCGTTGGGGTATACGCGGGTGGCGCGGATGTCGCCGCCGGAGCCCGGCTGATCAGACGGGCTCGTGTCGACGAGGCCGGCGCCGGGGTGGCTTGCATAACTGGTGAGTCCGGTGAGGCTGCCTATTGCGCCGAGGGGTGTGGTGGCGGCCGCCGGTAGGGCGCCGGCCATCGGCATCAGCGCTGCTGGTGTGGCCAGTGGTGTCATGGCGGCCGGCATCAGCCCTGCGGCCGCGGGCGCGAGCGTGGCAGGGCCAAGGCCACCGGTGGTGGACGGGGCGCCGGCGGGCATTGCGGCAGTAGGTGGGATGGGTTGGTCGCGTGGGGCAGGGGGAGTGGCGGCTGCGGTGTCAGTTGAAGGGTCGTGGCCGTTGTGGGTTTCGTTGAGGTGCTCGGCGAGGTCGGTGGTGAGCGCGCGTAGTGCGTCGGCGGCTTGGTCGTATCTGGCGGCGGTGGTGAAAATGAGGTTCATCGCCTCGGTGATGCGTTGTTGTCCGCTGGCCAGTAGGGCGGCGTCGCGCAGCGGGCCCGGTGTTGTCGCGGCGGCGGCTTTGGTGTGGTTCCAGTCGGCGGCGATCGCGTCGAGCTGCTGTTGGGCTTCGGCGCTGATTCGGGCAGCGGTCGCTGTGATGTCGGCGCTGTTGTGGGCGGTGCTGTACAGGTGGGTGCGGGCCTTCTGTAGCGCTGCGCTGGCGGTGGCGGCGGTGGCGTTGGCGTTGCCGGTCCAGTCGGGGTGGGGCAGTGTGGCTGTGCTGGCCCCGGGCGGGGTCGCTGTGGGCGGGTCTGATTCTCCCAAGATTTGGCGCGCGGCCTGCAGATAGGCGTCGACGACCTGCTCAACCGACATGTTCGGTGGGTCGTGGGGGCAGGCCGAACCCCGGTGAGACCGCTGGAGTGTCGGTGGCTGTGTTCGGCGGGGGGCTTGCGAGGGTTGTGGCGCGGTCGTGTTCTGGCGGCGCGGCCGGCGGGGGCGGGCTGGACGTTGACGGGGTGTCGGCGGGTTCGGTGGGGCGGTAGAAGCCGTTGAAGCCGGGCATGTCGTTGATTACGCCCAGGGGCTGCAGTTTGCCGTCGGGGCCGATGAGTTGGCCGTTGCCGGCGACGATTGCGGTGTGGTCGTCGAAGACGGCGATGTCGCCGGGTTGCAGGTCGGCGGGGTCGATTTTGCGGCCGGGGTCGGCGCCGTCGGTGGGGATGTCGACGCCGGTGCCTGCGTAGGCGGTGGTGGCGACGTCGCCTTTGCCGGCGGGCTGGTTGATGGCGGTGCGCACCGCCTTGGCGGCGGCGGGATTGGGGGCGGTGACCACTTGCCCAGAGGGCAGGGTGATGTCCTTGGATTCCGGTGCCGGGGCCGGCGGCGGCGCTGGGGTGTTGCTCGGTTGCGCAGCGGTGCCCGGGGTTGCGGGTGCTGCTGGCGGCGTCGATGCGGGTTGGGTGGACGGGGCGGTGGACGGGGCGGCGGGCGGTGTCGCCTGGTCGGCGGGTGTGGTCAACTTCGGCGGCGCGAGCGGATCCTTGTCGGTCGCGGTGACCTTGGGGGGTTTCAACTCGTCTGCCGGGTGCGCTGTCACCGCCGGGCCGCCCAGCGGGGACAGTCCTGGTGCGCCGAGACCGCCCAGCCCGCCGAGTGCGGGCATGCCCATCCCGGGCATCCCCATTCCGGGCATGCCCATCCCGAGCGGCGACATGCCCATGTTGCGCAGCGCGTCAGCGATGCCGTTGGCGTTGTTGGCCTTGTCTTGCACGTTTTTGGTCAGGGCGTCGATCTGCTGTTGCATCGCCGCGAGACGACCGGATTCGGCTTCCGGGGTCGAGCCCTGTGGGGCGAGCGCGCCGCCGAGATCGGATCCGTTGCGCAGGATGCGGTCGTTGGTGCGGCGGCCGTCATCGGAATTGGCGCCTGATTGGTCGCTGGCATGGGTGGCGGCGTCGTGCAGCTCTTTGAGCTCCTGCTGCATCTTGTTGATGGTGTCGTTGAGTTTGTCGATTGCGTCCTGAGTAGGGCCGCTTCCGCCGGTCTGCGGCGCCGGCCCGGGCGGCGGGGGCGGAGCCGGCAGGTTGGGGTGCTCACCGGTGCCGAACAACTCGTGACCGCCGTGGCTGAAGCGTTTGAATTCCTCGATCAGAACACTTCCCAGGGGGCCGAGAAACAGGTTTCCGATCCACGAGGGAAAGAGCATGTCGGTGACAAACGACACGTGCGGGAGCCTTCCTTGTCGACGCCGGCATTGCGGCGGTTCTGACTCAAGACGCTATGGCGGTTAGCTGCATGTTCTCAAGAGGACTCTCAACTGGCCGCGGTCTGTTTGGAGGGTTTGCCGGTGTAGCAGACCAGGGTGCGTGTTATAACGAGGTCGATGCGCCTTGCCGGTCGTGATTGGTGATCGTGTTTGCCGGGCGCGGCCCGCGCAGTGCGAGCGTTCCGATGATCGTCGGGTCGCTGCGGCGGTGGTTCAGTGGTGTCGCGCACGACGGCGTGTGACTCGTCGAGCCGGGCATCCTCACGAGGAGCTGCGTTGCACCGTGACCTGGTTGCTGGCGTGAAGCGTCGATAGGCGCAGCCTGCTGTCTTCGTCGTCTTGCCACATGACGGTGACGACTCCGTGTTGGTCGACGTCTATACCGTCGACTTCGCCGGTGCGGCCGTCGAAGGACACGACGTCTTTGGGTTGCAGTTCGGCGGCGGACACGACCAAGTCCTCGGCGGGCCGAGCATCGGCGTCTTGGTCGAACCCCAGCCGGGAGTCGCCCTCGAAGTGGGTGATCTTGCGTACGACCAAGGTCGGGTCGAGGTCTGGTCGCTGCGAGAGCGGGAACCACGGCGCGTTCGCGATGTCGTTCCAGGTGGCGGCGCCGAGATTCGCAGGTAGTTCGGGCACGTAGCGGGGTACGAGCGTCACGGGCGGGCGCAGTTTGGCTATCACGGCCGCTTCCTCGGGGACGGTGCTGTCGGCGGGCGGGGTGAAAAAGTACTGGGTTTCGCGGGGTTCTTGGTGGATGCCGGTCGACATGCCGCGGCCTTTGATGCGGGGCACGAAGCGGCCGGTGTAGCTGTCGTCGAACAGCATTTCGGCGGCGATGCGCGAGATCGGGCCGACGGAAACCCGGTTGCCGAAGTTGTCGCGGGATTCGGTGTCGATCAGGTCGTGGTCGGGGCGCTGCATGCACATGACGAGATGGACACGCGCGGTGCGGCTTAGCCGGGCCATTTCGTTGATTTCGGTGAGGGTAGGGCATTCTTTCGGCCCGTTTTTGGGTTTGAGCCCGTTGTTCCACAGGCGCTCCAAAACGACTTTGAACTGCGCCGCCTCGTCGACGATGACCAGGTAGGGCAGGTTGTCGTCCCACTGAGTTTGATCCCATCGCGCGCGGGCGTTTCGGTCGTCTTGCAGCTTGTACATGCGGTGGATGGTGGCGATGGATTCGTACGGGTCGCTGCTGATGATGTGCACGTTGGGCCAACCGACAAAGTCGGAGAAGGAGCCACCTTTGAAGTCGACGAGGACGATCGCCCAGCCGCGCAGCGCGGCCATCATGATGAGGGTCCGCAGGTATACGGTTTTGCCTGCGCCTGTTTTTCCGCCGACAAGGGTGTGCGGGGAATCCAGCGGATCCCATTCCTGCACGCCGAGGTCTAAGTCCACTCCGTAGGCGAAACGGGTTTGGCGGTATTGGCCGACAGCTTCGGCGATTGATCGCACGGCGGGAACTGGGGTGGGGTAGATGACGCGGTCGAGTTCTGGTTTGGGCATGAAGACGACTTCTGATGCTTGCGTCTTCCACTCGACGCGCCAGTTGCCGCCGATGAGTTCGGTGAGGGTTTGCACGGCGAGGCGTTTGCGGAATTCGCCGGTCAGCTTCTTGGCGATACTGTGTTTGATCGTGAAACCGCTGGTCAGATCGCCCGTTACCGTTGCTGTGGCCTCGAAGACCTCGCGGACTTTCTTGGTCAGTTCGGCGTGGTCTTCGTCGATCTGTTCTGGCACGAAATGATCTGCGGTGAAGCGTAAGCCTGAAGGGTCGGGGCTTACCCGGTAGTGGGCGCCGCAGTGTGCGCGCAGCGTCTTGCGGATGGTGGTTGCTAAGTCGGGGCGGCGGGCCGCCGGCCCGGTGGTGTCGTCGAGATCCACGGGGTGGTGATCGATCGAGGGGTTGCTGAATGTGGGGCGTTTGGCGCGGATGGTCAATTGTTCGGGCACCGCTGACTTGGGTTGCCACCTGGTGGCCGGAATCACGAGCGGGGTTGGTTGCTGGTGTCCGAGGGGGCCGTAGAGGGCTTGGATGAGGGTGCTGCGGGTCTTGGTGCGGGTGGCGCGCAGACGGTAGCGGTCGACGGTCAAGCTGGTCGCGGCGATCGCTGCCGCGCTGGCCAGGCCGATGGCCGGGATCAGGGGTGCGTGCAGCCGCCCGTTGATGACGGCGAACGCGGTGGTGAAGGTGGCTCCGGCGGTGGCGATGGTCGCCGAGGCGACGGGGAATCGCAGCGTCCAGGTGTCGGGCTCGGTTTCGGAGGCCACTTTGGGGTGGGTGGCCCACCACAGGTGGGCTGATGCGGCGATGGTGATGGTTGTCGAGATGGCCAGCGCAAGGGTGGTATTGGTGCGCAAAGCGGCGAGGATGCCGTGGTGGTTGGTGATGTAGCGGTAGCCCAGCCAGGCGCCTGCGGCGACGAGCGCCAGTACTGCCAGCACGGCTTCTGTGGGGTCTTTGTCAGAGGTGGCGCGTGCCGATGGGGATGGGTTGGAGCTGGCTTTCATCGCGGGTCCAGACTCCATCGGCTGGCTTTGGTTGCGCGATCCCAGGTGACCACATATTCCGGTGCGCTCGGGTGGCGCAGCCGGTCGACGATTTTGGTGGGAAGTTGGTTGGCGGGGATCTGGAAGCCGACCTCGAGGGCGGTGGCCGTGTGCCGGCGGCGCAGGAGTGCGGCAGCCGTCAGGGTGGCGGTTAGCGCGGTCAGCCCCGCGAGCAGAACGGTTTTCACCTTTGCAACTTTTGGTTGTGGCCCGGGTGTTCTCAAGAGGACTTCAGGGGCGTTGAGCGGGGCCGGGGCTAGTAAGGTGGACGCAGGCTGGCTTTGTGTTGTGCTGTAGCGCAATGCGTTTCGAATCGTGACTCAGCGCCGGGTTGGTGGTCAAAGGGCGTGTTCGGTGAGTTGCTCGAAGAGCATCTGCACCCCGGTGGCCAGCCGGTGGGGGGCGCCTTCGGCGTAGGTGATCCAGACGCGTTGGTCTGGGCCTGTGTGTGGCCAGGCGATGATGCGGCCTTGCGGGGTGTCTAGCACGGTGACGGCGGTCTTGCCGCGTCGGGTGGTGCCGTTGTGGCGGCGGGCCGCGGTCAGTTCGGTGGCCACTTCGGGGTGGGAGGCGGTGTTGAGGATCTGTGCGTCGTGTTCGGGGATCCCGTAATCGATCAGCAGGTCGGTGATGGTTTGTGGGGGGTGGGTGGCGAGCTGGTTGACGTCGTCTGCGGAGAGTTGGACCGGTGCCGATAGCGGTGCTGGTGGTGCGGTGCCGAGCTGGGTGTCGAGGACCTTGGTGGCGGCGTCGGGCCAGTCGGCGGCGGGCACGGGTTGGGCCAGGACGAGGTCGCGGGTGCGGGCGGCGTAGACGAAACGGTTGTCGTGGCGGCCGATCGCGATCCGCAGCATGGTGTCGGGGATATTCAGCGGGGTGATCCGTACGGCGAGTGTTTCGTCGGCGCGGGCCAGGTCGCGCAGGAGGTTGGCGACTTCGGGCAGCGCGCCGGTGGGGGTGAGGATGCCGCGTTCGGTGAGGCGCTCGTGTTGCAGGGTGTTCCAGCGTGGGCCGAGTTCGGGGCTGGTTATCGGGGTGTAGAGGGCGAGCACGTCGGGCAGGGGTCCGCCGAGGTCGATGTGGTCGATGAGGTAGGCGGCCTCGTCGACGCTGATTTCGAAGCCGTAGTAGTGCTCGTCCGCGGTCATGGGTTTGTCCTTGTGGGTGTGCCGGCGCGGTTAGAGGACGCGGCGGGCCTGGGCGCCGGATGGGAGGGGGCTGATCTGCACGGGTTGGCCCTGCTGGGGCGCCTCGATGACTTGGCCGCCGCCGATGTAGAGCTGGACATGTTCGGGCACGCCGGGTGCGGAGAAGTTGGAGAAGACCAGGTCGCCGGGTTGCAGGGCGCCGAGTGGGACGGCGGTGCCGCAGCGGATTTGGTCGTAGGTGGTGCGGGGCAACATGACTCGTCCGCCGGTGGCGCGGGCGATGGCGTATTGGGTGAGGCCGCTGCAGTCGAACCCGCCGTTGGTGGGGCCGAGTGCTCCGCCGCCGCCCCAGACGTAGGGCAGGCCGAGCGCGGAGCGGGCCGCGGCGACGGCGTCGGCGCCGGCGCCGGATCCGGTGAAGCCGGACTGGTTGATGTCGCCGCCGGCGGAGAGGTATTGGGCGATGAGGTCGCGCACGAACTGGGCGTCGGTGAGTTTGTCGCGGGCGGCGGAGCTGACGACGTTGCCGGCCTGGTCAAGGGCGTGGCGCATGGCGGCCAGGACCGCGGCTTGGGCTTCGGGGGTGTCACCTTGGACGGCGGCCGACATGAGGGCGGTTTCGACGTCGTCGATGATGGCTTGCATCTTTGCGCGGTCGGCGTCGGTTTTGGCTGAGGAGAGTCCGAGGACCTCGCCGAGGCGGTGTTCGACGTCGCGCAGGGCGGCCGCGCGGCGGGCCATGGCGTCGGTGGTGGCGCGGGCCTGGTCGCTGGCTTGCCCGTTTCCGGCCAGGCCGGAGAGGGGACCGGTGAGGCTGTCGGGCCCGGTGCCGAAGCGTGAGGTGGGGGTGCCTGGGGGTGCTGTGGTGCCCAGTTGGGAAGCCAGCGCGGCGAGTTGGGGCAGGATCGCGCCGAGGAGGCCGGGTATGAGTTGGCCGGCGCCCTGCAAGGCGGCGGCCGGCACACCGAGTGCGGTGGCGAGCAGGGGGGCGGCTAGTTGGGGGCCCAGGGCGGCCAGGCTTGAGAGGTCCGGGGCGTTGGGGTGCCCGGGTGCGGCGCTCTCGGAGCGCTCAGCCGTGCTAGAAGGGTCCGGCTTGGTGGTTGGGTCGGTCTTCCCAGAGCCGTCCGGTGGGGTGGCGGGTTTGGTGGCCGGCTGGGACGCGGTGCTATTGGGCGCCGGCGGCGACGCAGTTGCACCGGAAGGAGGGGTGGCCGGGGTGGCTGTGGAGTTGGGGGTCAGTCCGCCGGGCAGCGGGGGCACCCGCAGGGGGACGGCTCCGTTGGGTGTGGGTCGCGCCGGGGCGGGGCCGCCCTTGTGGGGGTCGCCGGCGCCGTCGTCGGTGGCGGTGTCGGTGTGTTCTGTGGCCAGCTCGGTCATCGGGTGCGGTCCACGTCGATGCGGCGCACCAGCCGGTTGGGTCCGATGCGGGTCCATTCGGGATTGGGGTGGCCGGGCAGGACGGTCACCATGGTGTCGGCGTCGACGGCGATGCCCACCAGGTGCGGGCCCGCATCGGCGCTGATGTCGGTGAAGACCAGGTCGCCGGGATCGGGATCTGGTGCGGTCCAGCCGGTTTGGAGCTGCTCGGCCAATGTGGCCGGGTAGGACTTGCCGGTGGTGGAGGTGACCAGGTCGGCGACGAACCGCGCCGATGTGGGTACGGAGTTGTCCGGGTCGTCGGTGTCGTGGCGCGGGTCGGTGCCTACCGCGTGTTGGGCCGCGGCGGCCAGCTGCGGCCCGTACGGGTTGGGTCCGGGCGCGGCCGGGGGGAGGGGGGTGGTCAGCGCGGATAGGCAGGCGGCCGCTTGGGGGGCGGTCTTGGCGGCCGAGCTGGCCTGCGACGGCGCGAGGGGGGCGCTCGAGGTGGGCGTCGGCGAGGGCGACGCTGTCGAAGTGGTGGTGGCAGTGATTGCGAGGTCGGCGCCGGCGCTGCTTGGTGTGGTGGGCGTGGTGGTTGTCAGGGTGGCCGGGATGCGGGTTTGCGCGGCGGCCACCGCGTCGGTGTAGTCGGTGGCGGGCCGGCCGGTGATCTGGGCGGCCAGCGCGGCGGGGTCGGTGTCACGCCATTCGGGTGCGGTGTCCACCATTCGGTCGAGCGCGATCGCCGTCGACACTTCGGGGGTCATTAGCTCTTCGGCGCTGGCCCAGGTCAGGGGGAGGCCGAGCGCGCCGGCGCCGTCGCGGATTTCGGTGCTATGTGCGTAGCGCAGCGTTTCGGGTGCGGCAGGGTTGGCGGCGTTAGCCAGCCCTGTCGCCTCAAGTGCGATCGCTGCGGTCACGGTTGCTCCCTGTCTGCCGAATCCCAGTTTTGTGGCGGTGGTGGTGATTCTCAACAGGACCTCATCGGGGCTCAGGGGCTGCCGGGGCGGGTTTGCCACGATGGCGGCGCGGGTGCCGAGGTGTGTGGTGCAGGCCGCGTAGAAGTCGCGGGTGGATTCGCCTGGGGAGCTGATGATGATGGTCAGCAGCGGGATGGCCAGCACGATGAGCAGGGGTGCGGCTGCTGCCGGCAGCCATAACCATTTGAGGGCGCTCGACATTACGGCCTGTTGGTTGGTCTTAGTATCCGGCGGGACAAGGCATCGTCGGATGCGGCGGTGGTGATGGTGGGGTTGTCGTTGCGGGCGACGGCCAGGATCGCCGGGTGCAACTGCACACGCGCCAAGGGCTGCTCGGCGTGGTGGGTTTGGCCTCGCGCGTTGGGTGCGGCGATGTGGCGCTCAAGCCCTCCTGCGGGATTGGAGGTTGAGGTGGCTGGCTGAGGTGAGCTGCTGGCTGAGGATGCTTGCTGTTGGGTGGCTGACGTTGTGGTTGTCACGTCGACGCCGCCGCCGTTGGCCAGCAGCCACAGGTAGCGGCCCTGCTGCGGCCCGAACGTGGATTTCAGCAGCTCCTGGTCGGCGCGGGCCATCTGTGCGACGGTGGTGATACCAAGGTCGGCAAGTCGGCTTGAGGTGACCGGTCCGATCCCGGTCAGGGCGTCGACCGATTGGTCGCCCATCAGGTTCAGCCAGCTATCCGATGCTGCCGGACTAGGGGGTTGCGGCGCAGACACCTCAGCTCGGCCGGGCTGTCCGGTGCGGTGCGGGGCGCTCGAGGTGTCTGTTGCGGTGGCCGGGGGTGTCGTTTGATCGCGGTTGGCGGCTGGCGGTGCGGTGTTGGGTTGTTGGTTGGTGGGCGTGGTTGTGGTGAGGCCGGCGCGGCGGGAGTTCTTGAGATTGTGGGCGTGCACGCGTGATTGCAGGGTGTCGGCGGCTTGCAGGAACGGGGCGGCTTCGGGGAAGGCTGCGCTAAGACCGACTTTGGCGGCGGTTTTGGCGGTGTGGGCGGTCAGGCGGGTCAGGCGCTGAGCGGTGTTGGGGATCGCCGTGAGCGGGTCGAGGCGGTCCAGTACGCCGGCGATGTTGGATGTCGCCGTGTTGGTGGTGCGGCCGGTGAATGCTTGCACTGCCCGGACTGCGCGGTCGCGTCCGGCGACTAGGCGGCGGCGGATCTTCCACAGCGCGACCACCATCGCGATCAGCAGCATGGTGACGATGGGCATTGCGACGAGGATGGCGTCGCCGCCTGGGTTCGCAGTTGCGTGCACCCGCTGGGCCTGAGCAAACATTGCCCCGGTGAGGTTGCCGGTGATGCCTTTGATGGCGGTGAAGGCGATCATGCCGAAAAACGAGAACACGCCGTCGAGGCTGGCCTTGAGCGCCAGGTCCTGGTTGTCGCCGGGAATCCAGCCGGTGACCAGGGCGATGATGGCGACGATGAACCAGAACAGCGTTGAAAGTGCCAGGATCACCACGAGCAGCGACAAGACGCCGAAGACCACCCACACGGTCACCGCAAAGATGAGTGCGAAGACGACGAGCAGTTTGCGGCTGGTGGGGTCTGCCATCGCGTAGTCATGCAGTCTCTTGCCGTCGGGGCATGTGGCGACGGCGTCTTTGACCTTGTCGATGTCGCCGGCCTCGATGGCATTGGACCATGTGGGGCCGCAGTTGTAGGGCGGCGCGTCGATGTCGGCGCCGAAGTTCATCTCTTGGGTGGGGATTCGGATGAAGTTGTCGGCCAGCGACGCGGACTGGGCGTCGACGGCGGCTTGCCCGGTGGCGGGTTTTCCGGACAGTTCGGCGGCGGCCTCGATGCCGATGTCGCGGCCGGTTGTCAGCAGCCCGGACGGGCCGATCAGGGCATCGAGTGGTTTTGCGCCCAGCGCGACGCTGAGGTAGGCGAGCAGGACGGCGGTGACGATCATCGCGACGCCGCGGCTGAATCGGCCGATCGCGATGGTGACGCCGATCGCGGCGGCGGCGATGGTGCCGACCGTGAGCACTACTGCCGGGCTGTGCACCATGGCGGTGAGTTGTTGGCCGAGGAAATCGAATGGAGCGCCGATGATTTCAAGCCAGCCGAAGCTGTCGACGTTTCTGCCCATCCATAGCGGCACGCTGATGATCGCCAGGTACAGGCTGTAGGCCCAATGCATGGCCAGCGCTGGTGGTGCGGCGGTGGGATCGGTCAGGCTGCCGTTGTTTAGCGAGAGGCCGTATTTTTCGATCGGTACTCCGTCGCTGTCGGCGACCCCAAGCCAAAGCGCCGCCGCGGCGCCTGTGCCGCTGGCCCAGGCCGGCGCGGCCCGAGCGACGCTGTAGACAAGCGGGGTGAGCAGCAGCAGGGTGCGGCGGGCGAGGCGCTGGCACGCGGCATAGGCGTTGGTCATGGCGCGGTGGGGGTAGTGCTGACCGCGGTGGCTCGCTCGACGCGGGCGGGCAGTTGGATCTTGATGGGGTTGAGCCGGCCGCGGATGTCTTTCATCAAGCATTCGCCACGTCTTTCCGGCGGTGTTTCGCCGTCGACGCCGGTTCCAGGGCTCGTGTCGGTCATCAGCTGTTTGACCAAGTTGCGATCTCGGGCGGCGTCTTTGTTGGCCATCCGAAGCTCCTCGGTGGCCAGCCCCTCGTCGACTTGGCGGAACAGAAATAGGGTCGGGATGAGCCCGGTGAATCGGCCGAAATGCGCGGGGTCCTGGGAGGCCAATCCGATCGCGCAGTCGTGTTTGCGGCCGTCAACCACGAAATCTTCGATGATGGCGTTCCCAATGGGTGAGCGGGTGAGGTGACGGGCCTCATCGAGGTTGAACAGGCCGAACCGGCTGGGTTGGCCCGGTTCGGTGAAGAGAACCTGCCGGGCGATCGTGGCGAACAGGTTGTAGATGACATCGCCGAACAGTTTCGTGGGATCGTCTGCAGCGTCTTCGTTTTCGCCGGGCAGGGCCAGCTTGTTGGTGCGCAGCACGATGAGCGGGGCATCGAGCGGAAGCGGTGGCAGGTCGTTGGAGAACAGGACGCGAGCGTAGGTGCGCTGTGACCAGAACCGCAGCTGTGAGGCGACTTTGGCGATGACGGTCGGGTCGGCGTCGGCGATGGGGCCGCTGGCTTGATCGGGGTGGCGGGCCAAGTGGGCGGTGTGGGTGACCAGTTCCGGCAGGCCCTTGATTTTGTGGCGGGCACGGTAGTTCGGTTCGATCAGGTCGGAGAGGAGGTTGGATTCTGGGCTGCCGGCCTTGATCTGGAAAAGCCGCATCAGCACTGGGAGGATCCGTTCGGCGACGTCGGCGCCGGGGATGACTCGCAGCAGGTCCAGTGTGTATTGGGGGTTGGTGGGGTCGATGACCACCGATCCGCGCACCGAGGCGGCGACGGGCACGTATTCACCCATACGGGAGCGGTCGATGGCAAACGCCTGGCCGGCCAAGTCGACGACGACCCAGCCAAGGATCTTCAAAAGGACGGACTTTCCGGAACCTAGGTCCCCAACGAGCGCGTAGCTGGCCGACTTGTTCTTCTCGGTGACGCCCAGTAAGTCGAAGTGCACTGGCTCGTTGAACCCCGACATCCTGTTGTAGCCGATGATGGGTCCCGAGTCGTCGCCGATCTTGGCGGCCGTGATCGGCATGAATTTGGCGAAGATGTCGGTGGCGGTGAAGTGCGTGTAGTCAGCGGTGACCCGTTGTAGCGGGTAGCCGGGCTGGCAGGCGGCCCAGGCCTCTTCCTGCGCGCCGTAGGGGGCGACGAGTTTGATCGGGATGTCTTTGAAGGCGCGTTGGACGTCGCGGACGCGGTCGGTCAGTTCGTCGTAGCTGGGGGCGCTGACGGCGATGATCGGGCAGAAGAAGATCTCGGTTTCTGCGGGGTTGGCCTCGAGGTGGCTGTTGTAGGCGGTGAGAAGCTGGCCGCGGGAGACCAGGAAGTTTTGGGCGTAGCTGATTTCGGCGGAGCGTTCGTCCATTTGTTCGGAGAGTTGGCGCAGTGCGCGTGTATTGGCGGCCAGCGCGTCGGTGCGGTTGCGGACACGGGTGTGCACGGTGTAGTCCACGCCGGCGCCGTCGAAGTGGTTGAGCAGGGCGAAGATTTGGTCGGCGACTCCGGGCCAGGCCAGCCCGGTGGGGAAATCGTCGACGACCAGGAATGTTTGGTAGCTGGCGGGGATGTCGCTGTCGGTGAATGACACCTTGATGGCCCGCGAGAGCCGAGGGTCGATTTCGCCGTCGAGGCGAAATCCCCTGTGGCGGCGCACATCCCGCCGATTGGGGAGTTGGTGGGGGAAGGGGCGGGGAGCTGAGGGGTCTGGGTCGGCGCCGTCGAGGCTGTACTCGTAGGCGTTGTAGTCGATTCCCCGGGTGTGGCAGCGTTCCCAGAGCCAGTGCATCTGGCGTTCGTTGACGCGCTGGGGTCGGAAGGCCCCAGGAATCTTGCGTTCGGTCTCAAATGCGCGGGCGTGGAAGGTTTCGAGGTCTTTGTCGGTTGGCTGGTAGCCGTTGGGTAGCTCTCCGGTGCGTGCCGGGCCGCACAGCGGCACGGACAGCCAATGGATGCGTTCAGCCGGCGGGGGATCTTGGAGCTCGATTTCATTGAGCCGTGCCGACGCCTCAATGGTGTAATCCGGGAATCGGGTCAGATAATCGCTGGCCGGTGTGCCGGCGGACGTGGGGGTGGCGCGGCGGGCGGCGCGGCGGGCCGCCGAGAGCATCTTGTCGGCGATCACGTTGATGCTGAGCGGGGCCACCACACTGGTCAAGATCGTGGTGCCAAGGTCGGTGAAGAGGTGACGGTGTTCATTGGCGACCCGGGTTTTTTCGGCGCGGTCTTCGTAGCCGTTGGGGCGGGCCGCCAGCAGCCACTCGGCGTAGACCACGCCGGAGCGGGTCCAGCGCAAGTTTTCGGTGACGGCCAGGGTTGGCTGCTGCAGGGACACCATCAGTGCAGGAATTCCAGGTCGAGCACGTGGTGGTCCTTTCCGGTGGCGGCCGGGGCGGTGTGCTCGTGGGTGCGGCGTGTGCCGGTGCTCAGCGGGGCGCGATAGAGCCGGGGCCGGATCAGCCAGATCAGTCGTGAGCTGGTGCGGGCCATGGAGAACCCGATGCGCCGGGAGGCGATCACGCCGAGGATGGTGGCAGCGGCCGCGATGAACAGGGTGGGCAGCATCGGCGGGTGAAACGCTTTGAAGACGATGAGCACGGTGGTGGCCGCGGTGACGATGACGCCGCACTGAATGCGGGTGAACGGCCCGAACGGGATGTCTTGTCCGTTGGGGAACTTGCCGATCATCTTGGGGAACTTGCGGGCAAGCGTGTAGACGACGACGTAGATGCTCGGATCGTTGGACGCCATGGGCCGGGCTGGTCGGGGCGTGCGGGATTAGTAGCGGGAGTTGACGCCGGTAAACGAGGGGGCGTCGCTGGCTGCACCTTTGAGCAAGTCCGGCAGCTGGACGATGACGATCACCGCGACGATCGCGCCGGCGACGACGATCAACACCGGGGTAAGCGAGCCCTTGGACTTCACATACACCAGCACGCACAGCCCCAGGGCGGCCAGGCAGACGACGGCGATGGCGGTCCACCGTCCTTGGCTCACGATGTTCATGAGCACTTGGTTGATGAAATTCACGGGTGATTTCCTTTCCGGGGTTCAAGTCAGGTCGTAAATCGTGGCGGTTTTTACCTGACTTTGGGTGGGCTAGTTGTGGTGGGCGTGGCTTGGGTGGGTGTGGCTTTCGTGATGTGGCCGGACAGTTTCGGGGCGAGGTCGATATCGGAGATGAACCATTTGTTGCTTTGACGCGTCAACGTCAGGGGGTAGGTCAGAGTTTGTTCGGTGCGGTCGTCTGCTTTTCCTTTTGCGGTGACGAGGATTCTGGTTGTGGTTCCGTTGCTGGCGTTGGCAGGGATATCTGTCGCGGCGAAAATTGATTGCACCGAAATCGTGGTGAAAGGCGCGTGTTCGAACGGTTTGATTGACGGTGAGGTGCTGTAGCGGCTGATATCGCCGCTGGCGGGATGGTCTCGTGTGGCGGTGAGCCAGGTGGTTAGAAAATCTGCGATGGTTTGATATGCGTCGCCGCCTGGAGTTATTTGCGCGGGGTAGGCCAGGCGGATGTCGTAGCCGAGGTCTGGGCCGTTGATGATGGCCGGGGCACTGGTGGCTCTTGGGGCGCCGAGGATGACGGCGACGGGCACTTGGTAGAAGCGCAGTTCGGGTGCTTTGGCGACGGGTTTGACGAAGGCTCCCACGACGACGGACCAGTAGTCGACGTTGTTGAAGCCGCTGGGTTGCGGGGTTGCTGACCAGGGCGCGGTCTTGATGACGGTGACCGGTAAGGCCGACGCCGTGATGTCGGCGCCGGTGAACGCCGCCAAGGCTGCGGGATTGTTGGTGTTGCCGGCCAAGAAGACGTTGACGTAGGCGTCGGCGAAGCCTTCGACGGCGGTGCTGCGGTTGATGGTGGCATCGAGTTGGGTGGGCGTGACCGCGGCCTGCGGGGAACAGCTGGTGGCGGCAGCGTTCATTCCGCCGTAGGCGCCCAGCGCCAGGCATGCCAGGACGGTTGCGCGTGACACGGTGCGGCGGTCAGGTCGGTAGCGGGTCCAGGCGGCGCGGGCCCGGGCGCGGGGGCTGGGGCGAAAACTCACAGATCACACGATGACGACGGTGGGGACGTTTTTCCAGAGGACCCGAAGCGCGGCGAGCGGGCGGCCGAGCTGCTCAAGGTGGGTCAAGATGCGGACCCGGGACGCGCCGGCACACCGAGGCCAACGGCGGACAAGCCGAGAAGCGGCGGCGGGTTAAGGGGGCCGGAGAGGGTTAGCTGGTCTTGACACCGTGTGCTATGCTCAGCGGCTGAGCTTGTATTACAAGCGATAAGGTCGCTGAGATGCTCACAGCGAGGGTTTGCCGGATAGCTTGCTAGCTTTCTGAATCGCCATCTTGGCCAGCTTGTTGGGTCGCAAGCGGGCTAGATTGCGGGTGTGCTGGCATGGCAGCGTTGCTGGCGGGCTAGCTGACCAGCATGGATAACTGCTACCAGACCAGCGCGGCTAGCGAATTACCTAGTTAGCTACCGGCGCTGGGTAAGGGTGTCCCGAATGGCTTACCGAGCCCATCGAAAAGCGGGTCACAGCCAGGGTGTGTCGTGGGCGCGCAGGTGCGGGATGTCGACTGTTGGTGCCGGGCAGGCTGCGGCGACCTGCGCAACTAACAGGGCGGATAGCCGGGTGGTGTGCTACCACCGGCGTTGGGGCCGCGTTTAGCGGGCTGGGTGGCCGATGATCTCGATGCGGCTGACCCCGAAGGCCGAGAAGTCGTCGCCGCCGGCGCCGCCGGCCGCTGCTGTGGGCATGCTGTTGGGATTGGCGGGTTGGGTGGTTTTTACGATGGTCAACCACACATGCGAGGCGACCAGCCGGCAGTCGGCGTTCGGCTTTGAGGCACAGCTGGCCGGTGCCACTGGCTGCGTCAGCAGTTCGCGGCGATCCCCGGTGACCTGGGGAACTTTGGTGTGCTCGGGGTCGTCAAACGACCACAAGCCTCGGCTCACTGTGCGGTAGCGCAGCCACTGGTCTTGGCCGTCGAGTTCCCTGTCAACCCCTGGCAGGATCCGCACCGCGGTGATGACGTAGGGGCCGTCGAGGGTCAACTCGAGGATCTGTCCGTCGATCTGCCAGGCACGCACGCAGATCCATGGTTGGTCGCTACCGGGCCGCACCGCGTTCATCGGGTCGGAGCTGGGGGCTGGGCAGTGGGCCTTGGCCGCCTTGATTGGGATCGCTGCCTCGGCTGGGGCCGGGGCTGTCTCGGCGGGCTTGGCGTCGCTGGTGGGGGCGCCCAGTTGGGCGGTTGGCTGCGGTGCGGGTTGGGTTGTCGAGGTTGCCCAGACCCCTAGGGCGGCGACACCGATAATGGCTGCGGCGGCGGCTCCCAGTATTTTCGGATTTTTCCAATTCTGGCCATCTTTGAGCCAGTCTTTGGCTGCGCCGAATTTGTCGGCTATTGCATTGGGTCGGCGGGCGATGTCATCGAACGACATTGCCGCGCTTGGCGCCCGCGCTGGCCCCTCGGCAGGATTCGTCTCGGCGGCGCTGTCGTCCGGGTCGTCGCGGTCGGCGTCATCGTCGGAATTCAGGTCGGGCGGCGGTGGTTCGGGTGGGGAATCGCGGTGGCCGCGGTCGGCGCTATCGGATTCGAGCGCGCCCGGTGAATCCTCGGTGTGGTCGATAAGTGCGCGGACCTTGTTAATCGCGACTTCGCGGTCATCGGGCGCGGCGGTATCGATTTCCTCGGCGCCGTGCGCGGCAAGGCTGCCGTCAATGTCGCAGGCGTCGACTGCCGGAACATATTCAGCGTCTCGGTTGGGCCACTGCTGTAATTCCGGGTCGGCAAGGATGGTCTGCAGCACATCGCTCATAGATATCGATGCTGGCAGCCGGCACCACGGTTCTCCAGAGCCGCCGCCGGTCCGACGCCTGGTGAGGCCGGGGCGCCCGTTGGGGTTCGCTGGGACAGGCTCCCTGGTGGTCTTGCTCGGCGTTTCACGGCGGCTATAGCCTTCTAGGCATGGGTTTACGGGTTAACACAGACGACCTGATCCGCTTCGCCGAGGCGCATGAACAGGTGGCCGGCGAGGTCCAGGCCGCCTGCCAGCCCGACCCGGCACTGATCGAAGCGATGACATCCGGCTACGGTCCGGTCGGTGCAGAATTCACCGCCGCCGTCGCCGAATTCCAGAGCGCCTTTTTCGAATCGGGCAGCCAACTATCTCGGCGTTATCAGAGCCACGCCGAGCACATTCGTCAGGCGTCCGGTCGCTATGTGGCAGGCGACGACGACGGCCGCGCGGGTGTCGACAACTCGACGGCCATCTGAAAACCCCGTTGTGACACCGTGTCCCGGCATGGCCAGCACGGGTGGGTCTCGCTGTGTCCAGACCGGCTGGCGTGGGCTGTCGCCGGCTGGGCAGACTCTTTGGCTGCAGATCCCGACCGGGCGCCGCGATGGCCGATAACACCTCCGACTTCTTCTCCGCCAAGGCGTTCCATCGGGCGTGTGACCGCTCAGGGATGACCAAGAAGGCCATCGCCGCCGCGTTAGGCGTCACCCCGACGACGTTAAGCAGCCTCTACAGCGGGCGCTCCACACCCTCGATGAAGCTGCTGCACAAGATGGTTGAGTTCTTCGGCGGCGAACTCGTTGATTTCCTGGAGTTGCCGTCGCGGCAGCGCTGGGAACTCAAGCACTACCGCATCGCGGCCGGGCTGACCCAGGCCGCGCTGGCCAAGCGACTGGAAGTGGCGCCGTCGGCGGTGTCGGGCTGGGAGCTAGGTAAATATGCGCCGGGGCGGACCCTCATCCCGAAGTTGGCCGAGCTGTACGGGGTTTCACAAGCCGATATCGAGGCCGCTATCCACGTGTCAGCGCCGTTGGCTTCGGCGGATGCGACCTTGCAGCTGGCCGAGACGGTGCTGGGTTTCGCCGAGAGCGCGGTCGGCCTGGCGGGGCGCCAGGGGATGCCCGAGCCGGAGCGGCAGGTGATGTTCGCCGAGATCCGCAGCCGCGTCGAACAAGCCCTATCACTGTTGGCTCCTTTGATTCCGCAGCTGCCCGAGGATTCTCGCTCCCGCGCTGTCTCCCTGGTCAGACGCTTATCCGAGGTCCACGAGGCGGTAACTTCAAAATAGTTGTTGCCAACCTGTTTAGCGCTTTGATACCTTCATCTCGTCAGGCCACCCTGAAGACGAAGGGAGCCACCTCGAGAACAAGCACAAGACCCCGCCGCACGCGGCCACGCTGACACGCGGTTAATCACCGCATTTCATACGCAAAATTTGCCGACCTCATCCGGTCACGCAAATAGTTTCATTTTCGCGGTTCATTTCTGCGATTCACCTCCATTCATGGCAATTCGTTCGAGGAGACACTTGTGCCCATTTCGCCCCCGGCGGGCCCCGAGATCACGACCTTGAGCGCCGCCATTAACCCCTCTGACCTGCGGCAGGGTGATATCGCCGTGTTCGGCGACCACACCGCGATCATTTCCGGCAACGGCCAACTGATCGGCCCCGCCGCCACATTGCAGCCACCGGACGAGATCAACGACGTGCCCGGATCGAACGGTTGCTATCGGCCCTTCGCCAGCCCCGCCACCCGACCGAACCGCCGACAGGAGAACCGGCCATGCACAAGGTGACCAAGCACGTCATGCCCCCAGAGGAAGCCCGCGCGACCACGCCATGCAAGGCCGATCCCGAACGGTGGTTCCCCGATGAGCAAAAACCCGACCCCTACGCGGTGGCGGCCTGCTGGTCATGTCACTTCCAGCGCGGCTGCGCACGACGCGCACTGGCTCAACCCCTGCCCGAGTTCGGCATCTGGGGCGGATACCGGCTTGCGCCCGGCCCGGGCCTGAACCGCACCCGCGCGCAGTTGGCCATCGTCGCCGGTCTGGCCATGGGGCCACCCGCTTCACCCGGCAAGGAAGTCGCGGCCGCGCTCGAAGACCTCGCCGCCAAGCCCACCGATCCAGTCCCCGCTGCCGGCGAGCGCACGCCGGCGCGGCGCGCCGCGGCCCGCAACCCCCTACTCCGGCAGCCCTGCGCAGCAACGCTTCTCGCCCCGGCTGCCAACGCCGGATAGGCGGGGCCGCAGCATGGCCATCTCTACGGCGACGCTCGCACCTCCCATCCTCAGGAGCGAGCAGTCTCTCAACGACACCGTGGCTTTCGGACCTGCCGGACATGTTTTTCATGGCGGCATCGCGGTCAGCAGCGACGACGATGCAGCCAAGTGGAGCGGTTGGTGGGTGGACTGCGAATGCGGATGGAGCGGCCCGCCGTGCTCGTCGCAAGCCGCGGCCTGGAGTACACACCGGGCGCACCTGGAGGACTGTGATGCCTAGCCGACTAATGACCGACCTTCAGCTGCATCTGCCGTTTCCCCGCGCTGCTGCGCGCGATTCGTGGGCGGTGTTTAGCCCGTGCCGGCGCTACCGCTACCGGCTGGTGCGGGTATGGGACTCCACCCAGCCCAGGCTGGGTTGGGTGATGCTCAACAGCTCCGATGCCAACGAGCACCGCGACGACCCCACCGTGCGGCGAACCATCGGTTTCGCCCGCGCCTGGGGCTATGGCGGCATCGACATCGCAAACCTGTATGGGTTCGTGTCGAAAACTCCTGCCGCACTGCATGATCAGGACGACCCGATCGGGCCTGACAACGATGCGCACCTTGCCGCGGTTTGCGCCGACAATGACCTCACCGTGATGGCGTGGGGCGCGGGCGCCGAGCCTGGCCGCGCCCACGATGTCGCGGTCCTGTTGTGGCGGCTCTGCATTGAACACCGGCGGTCATTGGCCGTGCTGGGCTGGACGCTTGGTGGACAGCCCAGCCATCCGCTCTACGTGCCGACGTCGACGGCACCCGAATGCTTAACCACCGCACCGGTTTCGCGGGAATGCCCGGTATGGGGTTACGCCGATGACCCGCATTGGGCCCAGCTACTGGGGTACGCCGCATGAACGCCGCTGCACAGTGCGCCGGGTTGTCGGTGGCCTGGTTAAGTGAGGTCGAAGTCGCGGCCCGCAGTGGCCTGCCTGGGCCTTTGGTGGCCGAGCTGTTGCCGCAGCTTCCCACCCCACCGCAAATCGGTTACGACCGCACTGCCGCGGTGTATACGGCCGACGCCGTCTTGAAGGCCCAAATTGCTGTTCTCATGCTCGATTTCGGTATCCGGTATCGCTATGTGCGCGCTGCGGTGCTGCAGCCGCGCTCAACCGCGCAGCTGCGCGAAAGTCTTGAGGTGTGGCAGCAGTTGCTTGCCGGTAGCCGCCAGTCACGCAGGCCTGGTCGCGTGGCGGCGGGCCGTGCAGGTCGTTGGCCGGCAGGAGTGTTCGCCGCTGCCTTCGCTGTTGTGCGGCAACCTTTTCACAGCCGTGCGCATGCGCTTTCACGCCCCGATGTCACGTCTGTGCAGCACATGTTGCTGACAACACCATCCGATAAGTGAGCGGACAGGAAGCACGCCGATGTCACTACTGATTTCTGAAAGCGTCGAGACGCGGTGCTTGATTTGCGGGCATCTGCCGGGCGAGCCGGTGTTTTTCGACGGGCAGGTGGTGTGCCTTGAGCATCTTGCGCCGTGCGGCGCGTGCATGGGTGGCTGGCGGTTGCGCGAGGAGCCTGCGTGTGGTCCGTGCACTGCTGTTATTAGACCGGCTTCGGCGCGGAAGGCGGCTTGATATGCGGGCTTTTTCGCCAACCAAATCCGCATACCGGGACACGGCTCGCCATGATGCTCACTGTCGCGCCGGTGAGCTCGTTTTCGCCGAGTTGCGGCGTTCCCGGACGCGGTTTCCTGACCGGTTTCATTCCCTGCCAGAAGCCGTGTCGGTGCTCGAGGAGGAACTCGATGAGCTCACAGACGCGGTCCGCGCGAACATGATTGAGCATGCCCGTGCCGAGGCAGTGCAGGTCGGCGCAATGGCTTTGCGGCTCATCGTCGACCTCGAACCACATGCACTGTCGGATGCCCGTGACCGGCTCGCTATGCAGGCCGCGGTGTCGAAAACGGTTCAGTTGGGCCAGCCGGCTAAGCCATTGGTTTCGGCGCATGAGGGTCGGGGGTTTATCCGGTGCCGGCACGAGCAGCTATGTGCGGCACTGGTTTCGGAGGACATCGAGCCTGACGAGCAGATGCGCAAGGTGGTTTTGGCGGCGTACGGGATTGCTGTGCTGGCGTTGCGGTTCGTCGCTGAAGTCCCCGTTGATACACACCGGCAACTGGAGGGCCGGCGATGAACACTGACACGGCTGGCAGCACGACACCCGGTGCGGCCCATCCTGGCTGGCTTTTGATCGCCCCCGATAACCGGCCATATGCCTGGTACAGCTACGACCGGGTGCTGTCCTATGACGAGATCTCGGCGATGGCGCGGTTTGAGCCCAGTGACAGTGTCCGCGACGACATGGTCCGGGCTGGATGGGCGGTATGTGCCGGTAGCGGCGTCGAACTCGTCGGCGATGGATGTGCTTTCACGAAGGCCTCAGCATGACCGCCTCCTGTGATGGTGAACGCCGTGGCACCACTGTGCCAGCGGGGTCGGATGGCTCGTTCCCAGGTGGTGGCCGGCGAGGTTGGGCGCTTATCCCTTCCGGATTTGCCGGCTTGCTGCCCGCGGACGATGACTGCCAGTGGCAGGACCGTGCGCTTTGTTGCCAGACCGATCCTGAGGCGTTTTTCCCTGAGAAGGGGGGATCTACCCGTGAGGCCAAGCGGATCTGTCAAGGCTGCGAGGTCAAGACGGAGTGCCTGGAGTATGCGTTGGCCCACGACGAGCGGTTCGGGATCTGGGGTGGGCTTTCGGAGCGGGAGCGGCGCCGGCTCAGGCGAGGCATGGCATGACCGCCGTTTTGGATGCTGTCCAGTTGCGCAGCCTACTGCTTGAGGAGATCGAGCGCGCCGGCGCCATCACCACCGGCGCGCTGGCCGCCCGCCTGCCCGCCAAGGATGTGGTCGTTGATGTGCCGTGCAATCCGGTGTGTCAATACGCAACCCGGTGGAGCCAGGCGGCCGCGGTCCTCGACGACCAGCCCGGCCGTTATCGGACCCGCGCCCGGCGCACCACGAAAAGCATCTACCGGCAGTTGCGTGTCCTTGAGGACAGCGGCCTGATTACCGGGCTTCGCGGAACCGGCGCGCGTGGAGTGCTGTGGGTATGCGGCGGCGACGACGTCGACGGCCTGGGCGAGGACTTCGTGTCCTGCGGTGCCGGCGCTGGCCGGCCGATCATCACCCCAACCTTGAAGGAGGGCCTGCTGTGACATGCCACCTTTTTGGCGCTGCGGTGACAACCACAGGGCCAGCTGGGGTGATGAGATCACGCCGGCTTTGCGGGGTTTGGGACAGCATCCCCAGTCACGCCGGCCTTGTCGGTGACATCGAGTCGCTGCGCTGGGCGCTGGTGGCGTATGTGCGGGCACACAAGGCGGCCAGGCGTGATCACACGATCCATCTGTTGACCGGCGAACCGCCAGCGGTGAGGGCAGCGTCGTGACCACGCTACCCGTTTACCGGGGCCCTGACGCTGTGCCGCTGATGGCCCCTTCTCTTCGCGGGAAGGCTTGCGCTGCCAAGGATTTGGTGCCGAACCATATTTTGTCGGCCCGTGACCCCCAGCGGGGCCGGGTGCGTGGCGTCACCACATACCCGGACGTGGTAGCGGTCACTGTTCACAGGCTCGGCTGCGGCGGCGTGTACCGGTTCTGGGCTGCCCCAAATGACGGTTGGCGCACGCTTGTCGATGCGGGGCGACGAGCACCGCGGGATGCTCACGCCGCTGGCTGCCCTGGGCATATGACGGGGTGCGTGTGCTAAATGTTCGCCAACGCAACAGGTTTCGATTACACGCCGCCGCTTGGGGGCTCTCGTGCATCGAGGCCAGCCGCCGCCCGAGCCGAAATCCGCGGCACCAGGCCTGCGCCGCTAAGCCAGGTGGTCACCACCAGCGATGGGGTGGCGCTGTCGGTGCGTGAGTACGGTTCGTGCACGGCGGCGCGCACAGTGGTTTTACTGCATGGCTGCTGTTTGAACCGCGTCTCGTGGAGCCTTCAGATCAGGGAACTGCTCCGCCGGTGGGGCACCGATATTCGCATCATCGCCTACGACCACCGCGGCCACGGCGATTCCGGGCAAGCGCTGATGAACACCTACACCGTTGAGCGGCTCGCCGCGGATCTCGCCGAGTTGCAGGTGGCTCTTGGGGTTAGAGGCCGGGTTTGTTTCGTGGGTCATTCTTTGGGCGGCATGACCGCGCTGGCCTACCTGGGCCGACCCGCGTGTGATCGTCCGGTCGAGCCCAAGGGGCTGGTTCTTGTCGCCACCGCTGCAGGCAGGCTCGCCGAGCGGGGGTTGGGGCGGCTGCTCGCCACACCTGCCGTCGACATTGCCTATGGTCTGGTGCGCCGGGCACCAGCGGGCTGCGATGGGGCTGTTCGGGCTGTTGCCAGGCCGATCTGGCGGCAGCTGGCACGGTGCGGGTACGGCCCCGGCGGCATGGGGAGGGCGGCGCTGGTCGAGGTTGCCGCCGGGGCGATCAACGCTACACCGCTAGCCACCAAGGCTGGTTTTCTGCGGTCTTTGCGTGGCTACGACCAGTATTCGACCCTGGCGGGCATCACCGCGAAGTGCATCGTCGTCGCTGGTGACGCCGATTTGTTGACACCGCCGTCGCACGCCCGTGATCTGGCCGCCGGAATTGGGGGCGCCACCTTGGTGCAGATCGCCGGGGCTGGGCACATGCTGCTGCAGGAAGCGCCGCAGGTGATCACCAACGCCATCGATGCTGTCATCTGGGGCAATAGCTGTGACGCGTCGCAGGGCGGGCACAACACCGCACAGCCGATGCCGGATGCCGCGGGGGCCGCATCATGACCGCGACTGCGGAGCTGCTGCCGCTGAGGCTCGAGGACACCGCCGCCGGTGAGGGCGGTGGGCCGGCTACGGCGGTGTCGTTGGCGCTACGGCCGCATCAACAGGCGGCGTTCACCGAGGCGATGCGTCATCTCGGCGAACACGATCGGGTGACGGTCGCGTTGCCGTGCGGCACCGGCAAAACCCTTCTCGGGCAACGCCTTGCCCAGTATCTGGGGCGGCATGGTCGGTCGGCAATTCTCGTGTTAGTGCCGTCAGTGGCGTTGCTGGCGCAGACGATGCGGGCCTGGGTGCGCCACAGCGCCCGGCCGCTGGCGGTGTTCGTGTTGTGCCATGACCGCAGCGTGTCCAGCACGGATTTGCATGTTCCGGTGTCGACTAGTGCGGCGGCGCTGGCGGGCTGGGTTACACGGGAGCAGCAGCAGATCCGCCGCCCGACCGATCCGCAGGTTGTGGTGTTCGCGACCTATCAGTCGAGCCCCCGCATCGCTGAAGCCCACCGCGATCACGGGTTGGCGCCGTGGCATGTGGTGGTCGCTGACGAGGCGCACTGCGCAGCAGGGCAATTCGAGGCTGCTTTCGCCACAGTGGTGCACGACAGCAAGGTTCCGGCGGCGGTGCGGATCTTTTTGACGGCCACTCCGCGGATTCGCGGCCGCTCGGCTGGCGCGTTGTGCATGGACGACCCCGGCGCGTTCGGGCCGGTGGTGGCGCCGCTGGCGGTGCGGGCGGCCATTGACGCGCGGCTGCTGTCGGACTACGTGGTGGCGGTGGTGACGGTCACCGACGCCGAGGTGCGGGCAGCAATCGGTCCACTGCAGCCGATCAACATCGGCGGCCGGGTGGTGTCGACGGATCAGGTCGCCACACAGCTGGCGGTCGCCTCGGCGGCCCGCACCTACGGACTGCGGCGAACCATGGTGTTTCACAACAGTGTTGAGGCGTCGCGGCGGTTCAGCGGCGGGCTCGCCGATACGCTGGCGCAGGCCGGCGACGAGCTCGCCGACCGGGTGGTGGCCATGCACATCGACGGCACCACGAGTGCGCGGCGGCGCGCAGAGTGTTTAGCGGTGCTGGCCGAACCTGGCGGCGACCGGTGGGCGGTGCTGTCCAATGTTCGCTGCCTGGGTGTGGGGGTCGACGTTCCCGCACTCGACGGTGTGGTGTTCGCCAGCCCCCGCAGTTCACAGATCGACATCATCCAATCTGTGGGGCGGGCGCTGCGGGTGGATCCGTCCCGCCCGGAGCCAGCGGTGATCGTATTGCCGGTGTTCCTCGAGGCCGGCGGTCCGGATGTCGCGCAGCAGGTGGCGTCCTCGAGTTTTCGGCACGTGTATCGCACGCTGTTGGCGTTGGCCGACCAGGACGCCGAGCTGGTGGCCGAGCTGCGCCGCGGTGCGCGTCGGCGCCGGCACACACCGGACTGCAGTCATGGGGGCGGTCACGTCGGTGGGGGGCGGCTGGAGGTGGTTGACGTCGGCGGCGGCCTGGCTGCGGACGCGGTGCTGGCCGCCCTGCAGGTGGAAACGTTACGGCTGCTGTCTCCGGGCTGGGATTTCGGGCTCGAACAACTGCATGCCTACGCCGAGGAGCACGGCCACACCCGCGTGCCCGCATCGTATGTGACCGAGTCGGGGTACCCGCTGGGGGCGTGGGTGCGTGGGCAGCGGCGCCGCCGCGGCCAGCTCACCGGCGAACGGATCGCCGCGCTGGATTCCACCCCCGGCTGGGTGTGGAATCTGCACGAGGCGGCCTGGGCCGACGCGTTCGACAAGCTGGCGGGCTTCGCCGGCGAGCATGGCCACACCCGCATCCCGCGCGACCACCGCTGCTATGACGGGTTTTTGCTGTTCCAGTGGGCCAGTGATCAGCGCCGCGAATACGCCGCCGGCACGCTCGACGCGCAGCGGACGGCGGCACTCGAGTCGCTGCCCGGATGGCAATGGCGGCCCGCCGGGCAACGCTGGGAGTACGGGTTCGCGCAATTGGCGGAGTTCGCCGCCGACACCGGGCAGGCCAGCCCGTCGCAAAACTACGTCACCGAGCAGGGCTACCGGCTCGGGGAGTGGGTCAGCAAGCAGCGCTACGCGCACGCGCGCGGCCAGCTCGACGCGCAGCGGACGGCGGCATTGGAGTCGCTGCCCGGATGGCAGTGGGACCTGCTGGAAGCCCGGTGGTGCGCCGGGCTGGCCGAGTTGGCCCGTTTCGCCGCCCAGCACGGTCACCTGCGTGTGCCCCGCAACTACCGCACCGCTGGCGGGGATCCACTCGGCAAATGGGTCGATAACCAGCGCAGCGCCGAGCGCGCCGGAACCCTTGCCGCGCATCGTGTTGCGGCGCTCGAAGCGCTGCCCGGCTGGAGCTGGTCAGCGCCTGCCGCGCCGGGACTCAAAGGTGCACCCCGATGACCGCCCACCACATCCATACCCAGTGCCGCTATTGCAAGACAGACCTCACCGGGTCTGTCAGAAAGGACGATCGCCATGTGTAGGAGCACAGGCAGGCGGTGCCCTGGCCGCATGGAGCAGAACGCTGCCGTGGTCCCCGATGGGCCGCCCATCGCAGTGGCCAGCCGACGCGTCGACAGCCAGCGGGACACCGCGAGGTCCGAGCGGTGAGGCCCGGGGGTAACGCGGTGCCGGCCGAGTTGGCCGGGCTGGATTGGTCGGTGATCACCTGCCAGTGCGGCCACGGTTGTTCGCGGCCCGCCCGGTATGTGGCCGAATTCCATGCGGTCGACCACTGCTGCTGCAGCGGGGTCAACGAGCTGGGCAACGTGGTGCTGATCGTGTGTGGCCACTGTCTGTCGACATTGCGGGTGTCAGCGGCGGTGTTTGCGCGGCGGCTATCGCGCTGCGGGCGCCCGGCCTGCCGGTCGTGCGGGGCACCGATCGCGATGGCCGGTGACATTTTGCGGTCGGTGAGGCCGCTGTGAGCGCGTCTGTCAGTGTTGCCGAGACGGTTACCGCTCGAGGGTTGGTGCGGCGGATCCGCTGCGGCGGTTGCTATGTCGATGTCGGCGGCCGCCTCATCGACGTCGGGACCCAAACGGTGACCACCGAAACCGTCGACGCGTTGATCGCGGCGCTACGTCTCGCCGCCGCTATGGCGGAGCCCACCCAATGAGCGTAGGCCTGCAGTTCAACGTGCCGCTGTCGTCGGCGGCTGAAGCTCGGAACCCACGCCCCGGCAGCGGCTTTCGCACGTATGGCGTTGCGGTAGGACAACTGGATTGGTTGCTTGACCGCAGCGACCCTCGAGTTGTCGCGGCGCTGGCCCACACCTGTTCGGTGTGTAACGCACCGCCAGGCGATGACTGCGGCTGGCGGGATCCACGTCACCACGCTCGATTAGCGCTCGTAGGCGGCGCTGTCATCCACCACATCCGCGTGCCGCAAACAGTGTCGTTCGGCGACCACCTACTGGTCGCGCACCGCGCAGCCCTCTTCGAGGAGGAGTGACTCATGACGCTGACGTTGACCGACCTGTTCGCCGGAGCCGGCGGTTCATCGACCGGCGCGGTGTCGGTGCCGGGCATCGAAGTCCGGGTCGCTTCCAATCACTGGAGCCTGGCCATTGAGTCACACGCGGCGAATCACCCTGAGACAGATCATATTCAAGCCGACCTATCCCAAATCGACCCCCGCCTCTTCCCACGCACCGACGCTCTGTGGGCGAGCCCGAGCTGCACGCATCATAGTTCCGCCCAGGGAAAGAAGCGCACGGATTTGCAACAGCCCGACCTGTTTGGCGACACGCTGCCCGAAGAGGCTGCAGAGCGCTCGCGGGCCACGATGTGGGACGTGGTGCGCTTCTCTGAGCACCACGAATATCAAGCGGTGATCGTAGAAAACGTCGTCGAGGTCGCGTTGTGGCGGCCATTCCGCGCGTGGCTTTCCGCAATGGATTCCATCGGCTACAACCACCGCATCCTCTACCTGAATTCCATGCATGCCCAGGTCTTCGGATCCGGCGCGCCACAGTCGCGGGATCGGATCTACATTGTGTTATGGCGCAACGGAAATCGTCCACCAGACTTGGATCGGGTGCTGCGGCCGCGGGCCGTGTGCCCCGACCATGGCGAGGTCGATTCTCGGCAGGTATGGAAGAAGCCGGTTCATTGGGGGCGGTATCGGGCGCAATACATCTATACCTGCTCCCGGACCGGATGTCATCGAGTCGTTGAGCCGTTTTACCGGCCGGCCGCGGAGGCCATCGACTGGGCGATCCAGGGCCAGCGGATCGGCGATAAGCCGTTGCGGGAGTTCAAGAACAAGACGACCGGTGAGGTGGTCTTGTCGCCGCTGGCCCCGAGGACCATGGCTCGGGTCGAAGCCGGCATCCAGAAGTATTGGGCGCCGCTATTAGTGCCGGTCGAAGGCCGCGCCGGCGAGACCGCCGCCCGCCCAGTCGCTGATTCCGCCCGCACCATGACGAGCCGCAACGAAACTGCGTTGCTGGTGCCGTGTGGTGGCACCTGGCGTGACAAGCCGACCTCTGCTCGTGAGCCGATGCCGGCCCGCACTACGCGGGAAAATGACGGGCTCGCGTTCATCGCAGAACTGCGCGGAGGGGGAAGCAAGCACCGCCCGGTCTCAGCAGCGCTATCCACCGTGACAGCGTCCGGCAACCATCACGGCCTGGTAATGACCTACTACGGCAATGGCACGAGCAGGTCAACCGACGCTGCCCTGCCGACTGTCACTGCGGTGGACCGACACGCGCTGCTGATGCGACACAACACCGCACGTGGCAACCCAGCTCAGATGATCACGCCAGTAAGCGAGTATGCCCGCACTATCACCACGCGCGGCCATCAATCGTTGCTCACCTGCGCGACTCTCGACATCAACGATGTCCTGTTCCGCATGTTGGAGCCACATGAAATCTCGGCGGCAATGGACTTCCCGCGCGGCTACATCCTCAAAGGCAACAAGCGGGCTCAGGTTCGCCAGGCCGGCGCGGCCGTAACTCCGCCGTGCTCACGGGATCTGATCGGCGTGGTGGCGGAATCGCTGGGGGTTGCGTTGTGACTGCACCACCTATGGCCTATTTCGGCGGCAAGACACGGCTCGCCGCGAAGATCGCCGCGCTGCTACCACCCCACGAGCACTACGTCGAACCATTCGCTGGCAGCCTCGCAGTGCTGCTCGCCAAACCGCCGAGCCGGATTGAAACAGTTAACGACATCGACGGCGGCCTCATGTGCTTCTGGCGCGTGCTGCGCGACCGGCCAACCGAACTCGCCCGGGTCTGCGCGCTGACGCCGCATTCACGGGCTGAGCACGCCGCGGCAGCGACATCGTTCGATGATGCTCTCGATGAGTTGGAGCGGGCACGCCGCGTCTGGGTACAGATCAGCCAGAGCCGCACCGGAACGCTGCGTAAGACCGGCTGGCGCTACTACATCGACCCATCCGGCACACATACGTCGATGCCCGGCTACCTCGAGGCCTACGTCGAGCGCATGGCCGCCGCGGCCGAGCGCCTGCACAAGGTTGGTCTCGAATGCCGCCCAGCTCTCGAGGTAATCGCGGCCTACGGGACGTTCGAGGCGGTCTGCCTCTACGTCGATCCGACGTACCTCGGTAGCACGCGGCACCGCAACTATCGATTCGAGATGACCAGCAAGTCGGAGCACACCGAGTTGCTCGAGGCTCTGCTCGGGGCCCGGGCCGCCGTCGTTGTCAGTGGCTATTCCAACGAGCTCTACGATGCCGCGCTCGGCGGATGGTGGCGAATCGAAATCCCAACCATGAGCGGACATGCACGCTGCGATCAAGCCCGCACTGAAGTCATCTGGTCTAACCGGCCGTTAGGCCACCCGTCGCTGTTCGACCTGGAGGCGGTTTAATGTCTGACCTCTACTTGTGTCCCGTCACTTTCGATGAAGCGGTTGACTTCGTCGGTTGTCATCACCGGCACCATCCGGCGCCGACCGGTCACAAGTTCAGCATCGGAGTCGCCCGCGGCGGCGAAATTGTGGGCGTCGCGATGGTCGGTCGTCCTGTGGCGCGACTTTTCGATGACGGCTGGACTCTTGAGGTGAATCGAACATGCACGAAAGGCTTGCCCCGCAATGCTAATTCGATGCTTTATGGCGCCGCGTGGCGCGCTGCCAAGGCGCTGGGCTATCGGCGACTGATCACTTACACGCTGGCGAGCGAGTCTGGTGTCTCGCTTCGCGCCGCCGGGTGGCGTGTAGTCGCCGAGCGAAAGCCTCGGAAGGGGTGGAATATGCCCGGCCGCCCACGGATCCACACCACCGAACATAACGTGCAGCGGACGCTATGGGAGGCGGTGTGATGCCTGACCAACTCACCGTCGCCGATCTCGTGGCCGCCATGGCGCGGCACAGCGGACTGTGCTTTCGCCTCCGCCCGGCACCCGGCCGCGCCGCCACGGCGGCACCATCGGTTCAAGATGCGGCCGGCTCTGTAGTACTCAATGCGCCTTTGCCCGAAACGATTTCGCCCGAGGTTACGGCCGACGAGTACCTCGAGACAATTCGCGAGCAATGGGTGAGGCCCGCCGCCCTCATCAGGAGGTCCGCATGAGCGCATCGGGCATCGAGTGGACCGAGTCGACATGGAATCCGACGACCGGCTGTGATCGGATCTCGCCCGGGTGCGATCACTGCTATGCGTTGGCGCTGGCTAAGCGTCTGAAGGCGATGGGGTCCGCGAAGTATCAGGTCGACGGCGATCCCCGCACCAGCGGACCGGGGTTCGGTGTCACCGTCCATCCCAGAGTCATGGATGAGCCGTTGTGTTGGCGAACACCACGAAGGGTGTTTGTTAACAGCATGTCGGACGTCGGACATGTGCACGTCAGCAGCGTTGCACTAGCACGGATCTGGGCGGTCATGGCGCTTACAGCGCGCCATGAGTACCAAGTTCTGACTAAGCGGCCGCGGCGGTTGGCGAAGATGCTGGCGGACCGAGATTTCGTTGCCGCGGTGGCGCGCGAGGCAACCGAGATCATCGCCAGAACACCCGCGCACCTGGGCCGGTGGCGCCTGGATTTAGGTGGCGCACGGGTGGCCGGCGACTCGGGGCGCGGCTGCAGGTGGACCATCATCAAGGCTGACCGCGACAACCTGTGGTCACCACCGTGGCCCCTTCCCAATGTTTGGGTCGGCACGTCGATCGAATCGGACGATTATTGCTGGCGAGCTGATGTTCTGCGGGCCATCCCTGCCGCTGTGCGGTTTCTCTCGCTGGAGCCGTTGCTTGGCCCGCTGACGAGCCTTGATCTCACCGGGATCGATTGGGTGATCGTGGGTGGGGAATCAGGGCCCAGAGCGCGGCCGATGGATCTTAAGTGGGCTCGCCTTCTGCGCGACCAGTGTGCTGCTGCTGGCGTGGCTTTTTACTTCAAGCAGGCCGGGTCGGTGCTTGCCCGCCAGTGGGGCTGCAGCGGCAAAGGAGCTGAGCCGTCCGACTGGCCGGAACCGTTTCCGCGGCAATTCCCCGAGGTGTCGTGATGGCCGTCAATCGACCGTTTGTCTACCTTGAATGTGGTCGCCGCAGAGTCGGCGGGGACTGGACCGGCGACAAGAATCTCAGGCGGCCTCCGCGTGTCGTGCGCGGGTACCCGCGCATTGTCGTGCGACCATCCCGGTGTGTAAATGTCCACACTCGGGAGGCCGGTAGGCGGCGGGCCGTCAGGTTGTTCACTGATCGTGGCGGCTCAATGTCGCAGCACTACGGGCTATTCCAATACCAGCGGCAGGACCAACCCATGACCGCGCATGCGATGCGTCTTGTTCTGGTCCACGAAAGCCATTGCCGCTCCGCGGTGTTCGCTTTGCAGCTTGCGCGCTCGGGCGATCAACGCTGCTCGTCGATACGCTGGGCACGGCAATTCCTTTGCGCCGCTTGCCGTATCAACCAAGAGGCCGCATCGGCATTCACCGCGTCTGGCTCATGTCGATCAGTCACCACCCAAGGGCATGGGTGCGATGACGACTTATCGCCGTTCGAGAAAGGAGCCGACCTTACTAACTGACGCGGCCGGCATCGCTGGCCGCGAGGACAGAACAACTACATAGAGGGGCTGCCATCACAGGCCAACCCCCGAAGGGGTTGGGATAGCAAGTTGTAGCGATCCCCGGAGCGCGACCTCCGGGCCTGTGAGATTCGAGCGCCAACTCGATATCTCGGTGCCCCTCGCGAACCGAAGGGACTTTCACCTTGGACGGGTGCCGGTCTCAGGGTAAGTCATACCCTGATAGCAATTCAAGAAACACGCCGCAATGGTCCCCTGGCGGCCTTTTGACCAGCGGGGACGGGCCGGTTGTGACTGTGCGGGTCGCGCGCCGGCAAGAATTCGCGGCCTGGCTTGAGCAGCATGCCGCGGTGCCGGCTGCGGTGCCGCAGTGGCTCTCGCGGCGCGTGTGGATCGCGTCGGTAATTGCGTGGGCGGATACCGAGGAGGGCCGGGCGGCGCTGCGCGCTGCACATTTGAGCGCCGCCCGATTCGCCCGAGTGGTGCGGGTGCTGGCACGTTTCGCCGACGGGGCTAGCGGACGCAATGTGGCGGTGACGAATGCGCGGATCGCCGACTCGGCCGTCGTGTGTGTGCGCATTGTGCAGACTGCACGGCGCATCCTGGCTGCCGCCGGGTGGGCCATGGAGGCTTCCCGTGGATACGGTCATGCTGGCGGCCGCCGTAACCGGCCGTCGGTGTGGCATCTGGTGAGTCGGCGCACACAGGTTTGCGCCCTTCCCTCTCGTAGTTCTTATCAGCGTGTTTGTCACGCTGGTAAGAACTCTCCAAGCGGCGCCCCTCGGCGCCGCCGGGAAAATCACTCACCAACCAAAAATCCGCGACGGGGTCGGCGCCCACAACAGACCGAGCCGCGCAACTTACACACCCAACGCTTGGCGGCGTATCTGGCCGCGCACTGCGTCGGTCTGCGCACAGCGCACCCAGGCCGCTGGTGTGATGTTTTGCAGCGCAGCCATCTTCGATTGGCCGATTGGACCGGCAACCAGCTGGTTTCGGCGATGAATGCCACGATGCGCGAGCGGGGCTGGCATTGGCCAGACCGCATCGCTAACCCGGCTGGCTTCTTGGCATTTCGGCTCGCGCAGTTGCCGGCGACCCCGGCGGTCGAGGCCTGCGGCCCGATTGCGCCGCCAGACGACTTCAAGCCGGCGGTCGTGTGTGCAAGCGCGGAAGTACGCGCTGCGGCGCTTGCGGAAATCCGAGAGATTTTGTCGCGCAGGAAGTGTGCCGCATGAGCGTCGTAGGGGTTGATCGACCCGCTGCTGTTGGTGGTGACATTGGTCGCCAACCGCCGCAGGATCTGGCGGCTGAACAGTCTGTGCTCGGCGCAATGTTGCTGAGCAAGGATGCGATCGCCGATGTCGTCGAGCGGATCCGGCCGGATGATTTTTACCGACCGAATCACCAGGTGATTTTCGATGTCATCGTGGGTCTGTACGGCCGCGGGGAACCCGCTGACGCGGTAATGGTCGCTGCCGAGCTCGATCGGCGCGGCGCGCTGGCCCGCATCGGCGGCGCACCGTATCTGCACACGTTGATCGCGTTGGTTCCCACGGCGGCTAACGCGGGGTACTACGCCGGAATTGTCGCTGAGAAGGCAATACTGCGGCGGCTGGTGGAAGCCGGAACCCGGGTCGTGCAGTACGGCTATGCCGGCGCGGAGGGCGCCGAGGTCAGCGAGGTTGTCGATCGCGCCCAGGCCGAGATCTACGGCGTAACCGAGCAGCGGCTCAGCGAGGACTACGTCGCGGTGGGCGATCTGCTGCAGTCGACGCTCGACGACATTGATGCGTTGTCCAGCCAGGGCGCCCTCAACGTTGGCGTGCCTACCGGTTTCGTCGAGCTCGACGAACTCACCCAGGGGCTGCATCCGGGCCAGTTGGTGGTGGTGGCCGCGCGGCCCGGGGTGGGCAAGGCCTTGGCGTTGGACACGGCGCTGCCGACACCGGCGGGCTGGACCACCATGGGCGACGTCAGGGTGGGCCAGCAGCTGCTCGGTGCCGACGGTCAGCCGACACGGGTGGTTGCCGCCACCGGTGTGATGCTGGGGCGGCCCTGCTTTGACATCACCTTCGGTGACGGCACGGTCATTACCGCCGACGCTGAACATCAGTGGCCCACGACCGCCGGGTTACGCACCAGCAGTCAGCTGCGGCCTGGCGATCGTGTGCGGGCGGCCGCGGCCGTGGAACTGCCGCCGGCCGCGGCCTTGGCGGTATCGCCATATGCGGTGGGGCGCTGGCTGGGCGGAGAAACCACAGCCTCGGGCGCGGTCAGCAATTACACGGTGTGGCACTACCTGCGCGGCTCACTGGCTCAGCGTCGTGACATGTTGCGCGGATTGCTGGACGCCAGCGGCGCTGATCGCAGGGGGCGCGCCGGCGACGGGTTCTCGATCGCACCAAGGTGGCGTGCTCCCCAAGACCGGACACTGGCAATCGATTTACTCGGATCACTGGGCTATGTCGTCGCGCGAGGACGGTTGGGCGAGCGCATCGACGTCGTTGGCGGCGCCCACGAGATCGTCGCCGTGGAAGCCCGCCATCCGGTGCCGGTGCGCTGCGTGCAGGTCGACAACGCCAACCACCTGTATCTGGTGGGACGGGCCATGGTGCCTACCCATAACTCGACTCTGGCCTTGGATCTGCTGCGGTCCTGCTCGATTAAGCACCGCCGCGCCGCCGTGATCTTCTCGCTGGAAATGAGCAAGTCCGAGATCGTGATGCGGCTGCTGTCCGCGGAGGCCAAGATCAAACTGGCCAATCTGCGGTCGGGGCATCTCAGCGACAACGACTGGGTGACTCTGGCGCGGCTGATGGGCGAAATCTCCGATGCGCCACTGTATATCGACGACTCGGCCAACCTCACGATGATGGAGATCCGCGCCAAGGCCCGTCGGCTCAAGCAGAAGGCCGACCTGTCACTGATCGTCGTCGACTATCTGCAATTGATGACCTCGGGCCGCCGTTACGAATCGCGCCAACAGGAAGTGTCGGATTTGTCGCGCTGCCTGAAGCTGCTCGCCAAAGAGCTCGAGGTGCCAGTGGTGGCGCTCAGCCAGCTCAACCGCGGCCCAGAGCAACGCACCGATAAACGTCCGCAGCTATCTGACCTGCGTGAAAGCGGCGCGATCGAGCAGGATAGCGACGTCGTGATCCTGATTCACCGGCCGGATCTGGTCGACCCGAACGATCCCCGCAGCGGCGAGGCCGACCTGATCGTGGCCAAACACCGCAACGGGCCCACCCGCCGAATTACGTTGGCCCACCAATTGCACCTGTCGCGGTTCGCCAACATGGCTAACCCCTCAACCTCTGTACCTTTTTAGGCTGAGGGCATACGATGGGGATTACGATTTCCGGCGCGAGCCAAAGGTTGCTCAAATTGGTTGAATCACAAAAGCGTCGGCGCTCTGCGGCTGAACGGCGCCGCTACGCCGAGAACCGGGCGCAACGCACCGCCGGCGGCGACAAGCAGCGCACCCCATGGTCAATCGACGACGCGCGCGCCGCGCTCGACGAGTCGCTGACGGTGACCGAGGCCGCGCTGGCCGTGGGCCGCACCGCAGTCGCGGTAGAGCGGCTGCGGGCCAAGTGGCGTGCCGGACGCTTGCCGGCCGGCTTGGTCAACCAAGTGCCGCCGCCGGCCCGAACAACCCAACGCAACACGAGGAGCCGAGGATGAGCACCTATCTGATCACCGAGGATGGTCGCCGGTGGCTGCTCGAGCAGGGCGACGACGTCGACGACGTGGTCACGTTTCTGATCGAAACTCGCGCCACCACGGCGTCATCGCCGATAGTCGCGCTCTCACGCCAGCAGGTTGTCGCACGTATCGGCCGAGGCATCCCCACCGACTTTCCCGACGCGGACGTCCTGATCGGCGACCCTGATCAGGGAGCCACCCGTGGCTGGTGGGAGGCCACCGTGCAGCGCTGGCTCGGAAAGGCCACCGAACCCGCAGCCACCATCACAGAGACCGCGGAGCCGGCGGCCGACGACGAGCAGGCATCCCCGGGATGGCCGCGGCGCTCACGCCAGTGGGACGACGTCGACTTCTCCGCAGCCGACCGGCGCGCGCTCATCGCCACCAGTCAGGGCATCGTCACCCCTGCCGGCCTGGTGATCTCACGCCCACTCAGCCAGGGCAGCGACCTGGGCAAGCTCGCCGCGAACTACCAGTGGGCACACAAGCCCGACGATTGCGCACCGCAAATCTGGATCACCCCAGAAGCATTGGATGCCATAGGTTTTCCCATCGACGGGCTGACCGAGGACACACTGGCCGACACCGTCGAAAAGTTCTTCAGCGCCACCATCAAGTACCACAAATCAGGTTTCTTCACCTGCCAATGGCCCGGCGCTGACGACGCCGAGATTCGCCATGAGGCCGACGTCGTGCTGATGCCCTTCACCCACCTCGACCCCTCCCCGTCGCGTCCGGAGGACCGAGGCGTGATCGGCATCGCAGGCACTCCCACCGAACTGCCCGACGACGAGATCGAGGCCGCGCACCTGCTCGCCGATCGCATCGAATGGCTACACAGCATCGAAGGGGCACTACCCGCACCCCGCTGGTCACGGGTGGGCGTACAAATCGCCGAGGCATGGATGAAACGGGCCCGCCCCAAGCCCAAGAACTCCCGCACAGCGCCCCCACTGCTGCCGAGCCCGCTGCCGGCCGAGATCGCCCCGAACGGCAGGTTTCCGTCTCCGTGGTGGAACCCCGACAGCTGGAGACGACGCCACCGCTCACTCGGCGAAGGCATCGACGTTGAGCTCGACCAGCAGGCCGCCTACCTGCCCTCGGCCGAGGGACTCTACCTCGGCTACGGAAAACCAGCATGGATGCGGCCGGATCCGGGCGTATTCAACCAGCAACGCCCACCGTTCGGGATGTTTAAGGTCAGCGTGCCCGCCGGCGACGACCTCGACGGGCTGCACCGCCGCCTGCCCGTCCCGCACCCCGGAATGTCCTGGAAAAAGCCCACCACCTTCTGGGCCACCACTGTCGATGTCCAGCAGCTCATCGCACCCACCGAGAACGGCGGCGCCGGCATCGCCGTCGCTGAGCTCCAGATCGAGGCGGCCTGGGTATGGCCCGAACAGCACCAATGGCTCAAAGGGTGGGCAGGGGCGCTGCGGGCCAAGCTGGCCGCCGCACGCCTGCAGGGCCGCGACGACTACGAGGAAATGATCAAGGCCATCTACACCAGCTACCTTGGTCGGCTCGCCGCGGTCGGGCCCGGCGCGTGGAAGTACCCGTACCTGCACCATCAGCAGCCGGCCTGGTACGCGGCGATCGAGGGCCTGACCCGCTGGCGCGCCCTGCGCTACGCCACCCGAATCGCCCGGGAACACGACCTATATCCCAACGAATGCTTGAACGACGCCTGGTTCTATCGCGTCCCCGCCGACACAGACACCAGCGTCCTCGAGGACCCGCTTCGCGATGACGGTACCCGCGCCAACGGCTCCTATCGGATCAAGGCCACCACTGCGGCAACACCGGCATGAGATTCGCCCGCATGGCCCAGACCGGGCCCGAACAGCCTCCCGAACAGCCTGTGGGGGAAGGGTTTCGGGCCGCCATGGACGCGTTGACCGAACGCCGCTACCGCGAGATGCGAGGAGCGTGGGCCCGAGCGCCCGAGCGACTGCGCCGCGCCGAAGCCGCACGCCGCGCCCGCAACGAGATGGCCCGCCGCGTCGCCCAACACACCGGCCGGCCGCGGGTCTCCGCGCGCACCATCGCCCGCCGGGCACGCCATGACGCAATGCCACCCGGCGTCGAACGCATGTGGCTCGAGCGCTGGGCCGCCATCGACCGCGCCGGCGGAATCCGGGCCATGGCCCGCCAAGTCGGCACCACCCCTCAGCGGGTAACCTCCTGGCGCGACTCTCCCCGGCCCGAAGCCCCGCTGCCGACACCGCCGCCGCCAGAACGGCTGCCAGTGGAGGCGCAAACCGTCGGCGTGGAAACCCAGGGCGTTGTCATCATCAACGGCAAGGCCTATCCAAAACGAATCCCCGAAGGCAGCGGAGCCGAACAGGCAGAGCTCGAAATTCAGCCAGACAGCGGCATAATGGAAGCCTGGCTGGCCGAGGACACCGAAACACTCTACGAACTGCTCAGCGACCAAATTGTCATGCAGATCATCGTCCCGCGCTGGAACCTGCCCCCGACCTACAGCATCGACTACCAAATCGAGGAACTGCGAAAGTTCGTGCCAGGCCTATGACCGGGGCCAAATGCGATTCGTTATGTGCGCATTATCCAATGTCCATGCGCCAGACGGGGATCCGGCAGGGAGTCCGCCCCGGCTGCACTCACTCATCAGTTAGCGAGCCGAGATTGCCGGGCGTGGTGAATTGCGACAGCGCATCGCGATACTGGGCGATCACACTCATCAGCCTTTCTGACGTGGCCTGAAACCCCGTGGCGGCCTGGCGGTAACGCTCGGCAGACACCTGGTAACCCTCGGCGGCCATTCGGTATCCATCGGCTGCGCCGGCCATCTCCACGGCCGATACGCGATGCTGGTCAACGGCCTCCAAAAGCATTGCATGCGCGGCCATCATCAGCCGGGCAGCCTCGTTTGCTGCAACGACTTGCGCCCGCAAATCGTCGTTTTCAGCCCGCAGAACGCGTAACTCAGCGTCCAGCGACGCGTCGCCGGCGTGATCGCCCCCGACCGGCAATACCCTGGCTGGACCAGACGTCGAGGTGAGTTGGTCGAGGTAGACATACCATCGTCGCTGTTTGGGCCCCAGGTGCGCCCCTCCCTCGATGTCGCCGGCTTGGATCATTCGACGGACTGTTCGCACGTCTCGGCGCAGCATGCGGGCGGCTTCGCGGGCGCTCACGACGGCACGGCCTGGCTGAGGCCGATTCTCAATCGCCATCCGCATTAAATCCTTCGCACCGGCTGATGATGAAGATCGTAGCCGAGGATCGCCGTATCGACTGGCAGTGACCAGCTGCAATGCGCCGTTAAAGAGCATTACATGCCCACTAAGTGGACAACACGCCGCACGCGGGTACCCGCACGGTAGGCACGTGCCACCTATGATCATCATGAACGTCCACTAAAAGGACATCACAGCAGCTAGACCAGCAGAATCGGGATCATCAGCACGAGAGGGATCAGGATGAACAAACGGCAGGAGCTCAGCCCAGAAGGTTCGGCGCCGGCGGCCAAGAAGCGTCGCAGCGGCTCCGAAAACCGCCAGCGGAACCACCAGGTAAAGCTGAGCCTGCTCGGTATCGAGCACGCACGCCTCCAGCAGCTCGCTCGCGACGCTGGTCTGCCTAACATTCAGCAATACATCCTGCACCGACTCGAGCCCAGTTGAGTCCCGCATAGTGGTGTAGCGCGGTTGCTGGGTTCGTCATCGTGTCGGTGATGGACGTAAAGCGGCCACCG
>NZ_LQPE01000011.1 GCF_002101735.1 Mycobacterium kyorinense
CCTTAAGTTCGTAGGTGCAGTTACTTCGTGTTGTTACGTTGTGCTGTGACCCCGGGTGGGGCGGGTGAGGCTGCATCGCTCTTGCCGGCCTGATGGTGCGGCTTGAAAGGACTGGCCGCCCGGCCTGCCTGGACTTCTCTGGCCGCTGATTGAGATCTGCGATCTGCTCGCTTGTTTAAGGAAATGCTGGCGGGGTTGTCCGTGGGGAACATGGTGGACGACAAGCGAATAGGAGGTTCGATGGAGGCGGACCAGTTGTGGGCTGGTGCGGATGTCGGCAAGGAGCACCATTGGGTCTGCGTTGTCGACGACAAGGGCACCGCGGTGTTGTCGCGCAAGCTCACCAACGATGAACAACCGATCCGAGAACTCATCGATGAAATCGACGCTCTGGGCTGCGACGTGTCCTGGACGGTGGATTTGACCACGGTGTACGCCAGCTTGCTGTTGACGGTGCTCGCCGATGCTGGCAAGTCGGTGCGGTATCTGACCGGCCGTGCTGTCTGGCAGGCTTCGGTGACCTACCGCGGTGGGGAAGCCAAGACCGATGCCAAGGACGCACGGGTGATCGCTGATCAGTCGAGGATGCGTGGTGCTGATCTGCCGGTGCTGCATCCCGACGACGATTTGATCACCGAACTGCGGATGCTCACCGCGCATCGCGCCGATCTGGTCGCTGATCGCACCCGCACCATCAACCGGCTGCGCCACCAACTCATCGCCGTATGCCCGGCATTGGAACGCGTTGCCCAACTGACCCAGGACCGCGGCTGGGTGGTGCTGCTCACGCGGTATCAACGACCGAAAGCCATTCGCCACAGCGGTGTCTCGCGCCTGACGAAGATGCTCGGCGACGCCGGCGTGCGCAATGCGGCCACGATCGCCGCCGCGGCGGTAACGGCTGCCAAATCGCAGACGGTGCGCCTGCCCGGCGAAGACGTCGCCGCCGGACTCGTCGCCGACCTGGCCGGGGAGGTGGTTGCCCTCGATGACCGCATCAAATCCACCGACGCCGACATCGAGGACCGATTTCGCCGCCATCCCGCAGCCGAAGTGATCACCAGCCTGCCCGGCATGGGTTTCCGACTCGGCGCGGAATTCCTCGCCGCCGTCGGCGATCCCACCCTGATCGGCTCTGCCGACCAACTCGCCGCCTGGGCCGGACTGGCCCCGGTCTCGCGCGACTCCGGAAAACGCACCGGGCGCCTGCACACGCCCAAGCGCTACAGCCGACGGCTGCGCCGGGTGATGTACATGTCCGCCCTGACCGCGATCCGCTGCGACCCGCACTCCAAGGCCTACTACCAGCGCAAACGAGACGAAGGAAAACGACCGATCCCGGCCACCCTCTGCCTGGCGCGACGCCGTACCAACGTCCTTTACGCCCTCATCCGTGACAACCGCACCTGGCAACCCGAATCACCCCCGATCACCAAGTCGGCGGCTTGACATCTTCATTGAGAGTCCTTTC
>NZ_LQPE01000012.1 GCF_002101735.1 Mycobacterium kyorinense
TGGCCGGCATCTACGCCCAAGTCCTGGGCCTCGACCAAGTCGGCGTCGACGACTCCTTCTTCGAACTCGGCGGCGACTCGTTGTCGGCGATGCGCCTTGTCGCGGCGATCAACACCGGCCTGGATGCCGGGCTTGCCGTGCACGCAGTGTTCGAGGCGCCGACGGTGGCCCAGTTGGCGCCCCGTATCGGCGGCACCGCGGGCCGGCTCGAGCCGTTGGGGGCGGTGCACCGGCCGGCGGTGATTCCACTGTCGTTCGCCCAGCAGCGGTTGTGGTTTATCGACCAGCTGCAAGGGCCCTCACCGATGTACAACATGGCGACCGCGTTGCGGCTGCGCGGGCCCCTCGATGTCGATGCACTGGGCCAAGCGCTGGGCGACGTGGTGAGCCGCCACGAGAGCCTGCGCACCCTGTTCGTCGCGCCCGAGGGCATCCCCCAGCAGGTGGTGGTGCCGCCCGAGCGCGCCGACTTCGGGTGGGACGTTGTCGACGCCACCAGCTGGTCTGCGGCCCGGCTGGACGAGGCCGTAAACGCAGCAGCGCATTACACGTTTGACCTGGCAGCCGAGATTGCTTTGCGGGCAAAGCTTTTCCGCGCCGCAGATGACGAGCACGTGCTGGTGGTCGTGGTGCACCACATCGCCGCCGACGGCTGGTCCATCACCCCGCTGGCGCGCGATCTGGGTGCGGCATACGCCCGCCGGTGCGTCGGACAAGCCCCCGACTGGGGCGAATTGCCGGTGCAGTACGCCGATTACGCGTTATGGCAGCGCGCCCAGTTGGGCGATCTCGACGACAGCGATAGCCCGATCACGGCGCAGTTGGCGTTCTGGGAGGACGCGCTGGCCGGGTTGCCTGAGCGGCTGCAGTTGCCCACGGACCGGCCCTACCCGCCGGTTGCCGACCACCGCGGCACCCGAGTAGCCATCGACTGGCCGGCCGAATTGCAGCAGCGGGTGGCGCGGGTGGCCCGCGAGAACAACGCGACCAGTTTCATGGTGATGCACGCCGCCCTGGCGGTGCTGCTGGGCAAGCTCAGCGCCAGTGCCGATGTGGCGGTGGGATTCCCGATCGCGGGCCGCCGCGACCCCGCCCTCGACGAGCTGGTCGGCTTTTTCGTCAACACCTTGGTGCTACGGGTTGATTTGAGCGGCGATCCCACGGTTGCCGATCTGCTCGCTCAGGTGCGCGCACGCAGCCTGGCCGCCTACGAGCACCAAGACGTGCCGTTCGAGGTGTTGGTGGAGCGGCTCAACCCGACTCGAAGCCTGACCCATTCCCCGTTGGTGCAGGTGGCGTTGGCCTGGCAGGACCGGGACCCCGCTGCCGGATTGACACTTCGCGATCTGCACGTCACGCCGATGCCGATCGATACTCGCACCGCCCGAATGGATTTGGTGTTTTCGCTGGGCGAGCGTTGGGACGAGTCCGGTGCCCCCTCCGGGATTCGCGGCGATGTGGAGTTTCGCACCGACGTGTTCGACGCGGCCAGCATCGAGGCGCTGATCGAGCGGCTGCGACGGGTACTGTTGGCACTCACGGCTGATCCCGCCCGCGCGCTGTCGTCGGTGGATCTGCTTGGTGAAGACGAGCGTGCCCGGCTCGACGTCTGGGGTAACCGGGCGGTGTTGACCGCGCCGACGACCGCGGTCTCGGTTCCGGTGTTGTTCAGCGAGCAGGTGGCCCGAGCACCCGAGGCGGTTGCGATCAGCTGCCAGGGCCACACGATGACGTACCGCGAGCTCGATGAGGCGTCGAACCGGTTGGCGCACCTGCTGGTTGCACACGGTGCAGGGCCGGGTCAGTGTGTGGCGCTGCTGTTTTCGCGGTCAGTCGAAGCCATCGTGGCGATCGTGGCCGTCCTCAAGTCTGGCGCGGCGTACCTGCCGATCGACTCGGGGCTGCCATCGGCCCGCATCGGGTTCATGCTGGCCGATGCCGCGCCGATGGCCGCGATCACCACCACTGCTTTGGCCGACCGGCTCAGCGGCCAGGAAGTGGCGGTCATCGACATCGCTGACCCCCGCATCGACGCTTACCCGGCAACGGGTTTGGCGGCGCCGGCCGTCGACGAGATCGCGTACCTGATTTACACCTCGGGCACCACCGGGGTGCCCAAGGGCGTGGCCATCAGCCACCGCAATGTGACTCAACTGTTGGAGACCCTGGACGCGGGGCTGCCTGCCGCCGGAGTGTGGTCGCACAGTCACTCGTTGGCCTTCGACGTCTCGGTATGGGAGATCTTCGGTGCGCTGCTGCGCGGTGGCCGGGTGGTGGTGGTGCCCGAGTCGGTGGCCGGCTCCTCGGAGGACTTGCATGCCGCGCTGGTCGACGAACGCGTCGATGTGCTGACCCAGACCCCGTCGGCGGTGCAGGTGCTCTCCCCGGAAGGGTTGGCGTCGGCGGCGTTGGTGATGGTCGGTGAGGCATGCCCGGCCGAGGTGGTGGACCGCTGGGCGCCGGGGCGGGTGATGGTCAACGCCTACGGCCCCACCGAAACCACGATGTGCGTGGCGATCAGCGCCCCGCTGACACCGGGGTCGGGAGTCCCGATCGGCTCCCCGGTGTCGGGCGCGGCGTTGTTCGTGCTCGACGGCTGGTTGCGGCCCGTGCCCGTCGGGGTGGTGGGCGAGTTGTACGTGGCCGGCGCCGGCGTGGCGTTCGGCTACGTGGGCCGGGGTCCGTTGACGGCGTCGCGGTTTGTGGCCTGCCCCTTCGGGAGTGCGGGATCGCGGATGTATCGCACCGGGGACTTGGTGCGCTGGCGCGCCGATGGACAGCTCGATTACCTGGGCCGGGTCGACGAGCAGGTCAAGATCCGCGGGTACCGCATCGAACTCGGCGAGGTTCAGGCGGCGCTGGCCGGGTGCGACGGGGTGCAGCAGGCGGTGGTGATCGCCCGCGAGGACCAGCCCGGTAACAAGCGCCTCGTCGGCTACGTCACCGGCACCGCCGACCCCGCCCAGATCCGCGGCGCGCTCGCTGAGCGACTCCCGGCCTATATGGTCCCCGCGGCCGTAATGGCGCTTGACACATGGCCGTTGACGCCGAATGGCAAACTCGACACCCGGGCCCTGCCGGCGCCGGAATACCACGATGCCGGTTACCGCGCGCCGACCACCCCCACCGAGGAGATCCTGGCGGGTATCTACGCGCAGGTTCTCGGGCTCGAGCGTGTCGGCGTCGACGACTCCTTCTTCGACCTGGGCGGCGACAGCATTTCGGCGATGCGGCTGGTTGCGGCGATCAACGCCAACCTCGATGCGGGTCTTTCCGTGCGGGCGGTTTTCGAGGCGCCGACGGTGGCCCAGTTGGCGCCCCGAACCGGTAGGTCGGCGCGTCGGCTGCAGCCGTTGGCGGCGCGACAACGGCCCGCGGTGGTGCCGTTGTCGTTTGCCCAAAACCGCTTGTGGTTCATCGACCAATTGCACGGCGCGTCACCGGTTTACAACATCGCGACCGCGCTGCGGCTGGCCGGAGCGCTGGATGCCGAGGCGTTGGCTCAAGCGCTGACCGATGTGGTCGGCCGCCACGAAAGCCTGCGCACCCTCTTCCCGGCGGTGCAGGGAACACCACAGCAGATCGTTACCCCGGTCGACCGGGCCGACTTCGGATGGGATGTCGTCGACGCGACCGGGTGGTCGGCAGACCGGCTGGATGACGCCATCGCCGCCGTGGCGCGTCACACGTTCGATCTCGCCGCCGAAATTCCCTTGCAGGCAAGGCTTTTCCGCGCTGGCGTCGACGAACACGTGCTGGTGATCGTGGTGCACCATATCGCCGCCGACGGCTGGTCCATCACCCCGCTGGCGCGTGACCTTGCGGTGGCTTACGCCAGCCGGTGCGCGGGTCAGGCCCCGGAGTGGGCCGAGCTGCCGGTGCAGTACGTGGACTACACGCTGTGGCAGCGCGAGCAATTCGGCGACATCGACGACGGCGACAGCCTGATCGCCACGCAACTGGCTTTCTGGGAGCAGGCCTTGGCCGCGATGCCCGAGCGCCTGCAATTGCCCACCGATCGGCCCTATCCGCCGGTTGCCGATCAGCGTGGCGCCATGCTGGCGGTGGAATGGCCGGCTGAACTGCAGCAGCGCGTCGCCCGGGCGGCCCGGGACCACAACGTGACCAGCTTCATGGTGGTTCAGGCCGCGCTGGCGGTGCTGTTGTCTCAGCTCAGCGCGAGTTCCGATGTGGCGCTGGGCTTCCCGATCGCCGGGCGCCCCGACCCACTGCTGGACGACCTGGTCGGATTCTTCGTCAACACCTTGGTGCTGCGGGTCGACCTGGCCGGTGATCCCACGGTCGAAGAACTGCTGGCGCAGGTGCGGCAACGGGGTGTGGCGGCCTACGAGCACCAGGACGTGCCGTTCGAGGTGTTGGTGGAGCGGCTCAACCCGGTCCGAAGCCTGACCCATCATCCACTGGTTCAGGTGATGTTGGCTTGGCAGAACTTCACCGGGCAAAGCGATCCCACGGCCGGGGTGGGGCTGGGTGACTTGCAGGTCACCGCGCTGCCGTTGGATACCCGCACTGCCCGGATGGATCTGACCTTCTCGTTGGCCGAACGCTGGGCCGAGACCGGTGAACCCGCCGGGATCGGCGGAACAGTGGAATTCCGTACCGACGTGTTCGACGAGGCCTCCATCCGAACCCTTGTCGAGCGGTTGGAGCGGGTAATTGCGGCGATGACCGCCGAGCCCGCCCGGTCGTTGTCGTCGATCGATCTGCTGGACGCCGACGAACATGCCCTGCTGGACGACATCGGCAACCGCGCTGCATTGACCCGACCCGTACCGTCGTCGGTCTCGGTGCCGGAGTTGTTCGCCGCACAAGTGGCTCTCGCTCCCGACGAGGTGGCGGTGACCTTCGACGGCGTGTCGATGACCTATCGGGAACTCGACGAGGCGTCTAACCGCTTGGCGCTCCTGCTGGCCGGTCGTGGAGTGGGCGCGGGACAGCGTGTGGCCCTGCTGTTTTCGCGTTCGGCCGAGGCGATTGTGGCCATTATGGCGGTGCTGAAAACCGGGGCTGCGTATCTGCCGATCGACCCGGTTATGCCCGGGACGCGGATGCGGTTCATGCTCGCCGATGCGGCGCCGATCGCCGCGGTCACCACTGCCGAGTTGCGCTCGCGGCTCGACGGATACGACCTGACAGTCGTCGATATCAACGATCCGGCGGTGCAGGCCCAACCCGGCACCGCGTTGCCGGCACCGGCCCCCGACGACATCGCCTACCTCATCTACACCTCCGGGACTACCGGGGTGCCCAAGGGCGTGGCCGTCGCGCACCGCAACGTGACCCAGCTGCTGGAGGCGCTCGACACCGAGCTGGAGCTGTCGCCGCGACAGGCGTGGTCGCAATGCCATTCGCTGGCGTTCGACTTCTCGGTGTGGGAGATCTTCGGTGCGCTGCTGCACGGCGGCCGGGTTGTGGTGGTGCCCGATACGGTGGTCCGCTCGCCGGAAGACTTGCACGCGTTGTTGGTTGCCGAACGGGTGAACGTGTTGAGCCAAACCCCGTCGGCGTTCTACGCACTGCAAGCCGCCGATGCGCTGGCACCCGAGCTGGGCCGACAGCTCAAGCTCGACGCCGTGGTGTTCGGCGGGGAAGCCCTTGAGCCACAACGTCTTCGGACATGGCTGGATAACCACCCGGGTTTGCCGCGGATGATCAACATGTACGGCATCACCGAGACGACCGTGCATGCCTCGTTCCGGGAGATCGTCGACGCCGACGTCGTCGGCAACGCCAGCCCCATCGGGCTGCCGTTGGCGCATCTGGGCTTCTTCGTGCTCGACGGCTGGATGCGTCCGGTGCCTGTCGGTGTGGTCGGGGAGCTGTATGTGGCCGGCGCCGGGGTGGCGTGCGGGTATGTGGGCCGCGCCGGGTTGACCGCGACGCGGTTTGTGGCCTGTCCCGTTGGAGCGCCGGGGACGCGGATGTATCGCACCGGGGATCTGGTTAGTTGGGGCGCCGACGGGCAGCTGCGGTATCTGGGGCGCGCCGACGAGCAGGTCAAGATCCGCGGGTACCGCATAGAACTTGGCGACGTGCAGGCAGCGTTGGCCGGCTGCGAGGGGGTGCAGCAGGCTGCGGTGATCGCCCGCGAGGACCACCCCGGTGACAAGCGCCTGGTGGGTTATGTGACCGGGGCCGTGGACGCGGCCGCGGTGCGCAGCGCGGTGGCCGAGCGGTTGCCGGCATACATGGTGCCGGCTGCGGTGGTGGTGATCGAGGCGCTGCCGCTGACACCCAACGGCAAACTCGACACCCGGGCGCTGCCGGCACCCGAATACCAGAGCGGCGATCGTTACCGTGCACCCGACAACGTCACCGAGGAGATCCTGGCCGGCATCTACGCCCAGGTGCTAGGGCTGGAGCAGGTCAGTGTCGACGAGTCGTTTTTCGAGCTGGGCGGGGACAGCATTTTGTCGATGCAGGTGGTGGCCCGCGCCCGCGCCGCCGGACTGGTATGCAGGCCGCGCGATGTTTTCGTCGAGCAGACGGTGGCCCGGCTGGCCCGGGTGGCCCGGGTGGCCGACGGCGAGACCGGCCCACTCGACGACGGCACCGGTCGGGTGGCCGCGACACCGATCATGCACTGGTTGCACAGCATGGCCGGCGCGGTTGACCAGTTCAACCAGACGATGCTGCTGCAAGCCCCGGCGGGAACCACCCAGCCCGACGTGGTTGCGCTGTTGCAGGCCTTGCTGGATCGGCATGCCATGCTGCGGGCGCGTACCACCGACGACGGATTGACCGTGCCTGCGCCCGGGTCCGTCGACGCCGGCGACTGCCTGCAAACCGTTGACGTGCTCTCCGACGAGGTGCTGGTGGCGGCGCGAACCCGGTTGAACCCGGCCGACGGGGTAATGCTCAGCGCGTTGTGGGTTGCCCCCACGAAGCAGCTCGTGCTGATCGTTCACCACTTGGCGGTCGACGGGGTGTCCTGGCGAATCCTGTTGGAGGACCTCGACATCGCCTGGGCCCAGCGTCATGGCGAGCAGCCGCTGGTGTTGCCGGCGACGGGCACCTCGTTTGCGCGATGGGCGTCGCTGCTGGCCGAGCACGCGCGCCGGCCGGAGGTGGTGGAGCAGGCGGAGGTGTGGCGCCGGGTGGCAGCAGCGCCCGCAGCGTTGCCGCCAGTGCGCCCGGAGGTCGATACTTTCGCTACCGCCGGGCATCTGACGGCGTCGCTGGACGTCGAGACCACCCGGATGCTCTTGGGCGAGGTGCCGGCGGCATTTCACGCCGGGGTGCACGACATCTTGTTGATCGCGTTCGCGTTGGCGTGGACACAGTTCTTGGACAACCCCGGTGCGCCGATCGGCATCGACGTCGAGGGCCACGGACGTCACGAGGAACTGGCCCCCGACATCGACTTGTCCCGCACGGTGGGCTGGTTCACCACGAAGTATCCGGTGGCCTTGACCGTTGGTGGACTGGACTGGTCGCACGTGATGGCCGGCGACGCCGGGCTCGGCGCGCTGATCAAGGACGCCAAGGAACAGCTTCGCGCCCTGCCCGATGCTTTGAGCTACGGCGTGCTGCGCTATTTGAATCCCGATGTCGACTTGGACGTGGCCGACCCGCCGATCGGGTTCAACTACCTGGGGCGTCTGGGTGCCGCCGGAGCCGACAGGTCGGGCGATGGTTGGCGGATCTGTCAGGACGGCGCGGCGATCACCGGCGCCGCCACGGCGGTTCCCATGGCGTTGGCGCACACGGTGGAGCTCAACGCCGGGACCGTCGACACCGACTCCGGCCCGCAGCTGCACGCCGATTGGATGTGGGCGCCCTCGGCGCTCGATGGCGCTCAGGCTGATCGGTTGAGCCGGTTGTGGTTTGAGGCACTGGCCGGAATCTGCGCGCATGTGCGAGACGGCGGCGGGGGACTGACCCCGTCGGACATCGCTCCGGCCCGCCTCAGCCAGCAGCAGATCGACGAGTTGGCGCAGCGATACCCGATCGCCGATGTTTTGCCGCTGACCCCGCTGCAGCAGGGGCTGCTTTTCCACGCCAGCGCAGCGCAAGGCAGCGAGGACGACGTGTATGCGGTGCAGCTGGATTTCACGTTCACCGGCCCGCTTGACCCCGACCGGCTGCGCGAGGCGGTGCGCACGGTGGTCAACCGGTATCCCAACCTGGCGGCCCGATTCTGCGCACAATACGACGAACCGGTCCAGATCATCCCGGGCGATCCCGTGGCGCCGTGGCGATACGTCGAGCTGGACGGCGGCGACGTCGAGGAGCAGCTCCAGCGCCTGTGCGCCGCCGAACGCGCCGCGGTTTACGACCTCGCCGACCAGCCGGCCTTCCGAGCGGCGCTGGTACGCACCGCACCCGATCGGCACCGGTTTGTGCTGACCAATCACCACATCCTGGCGGACGGCTGGTCGATGCCGATCCTGCTGTGGGAGATATTCGCCGGCTACTTCGGGCAGCGGCTGCCTGCGGCTCCGCCGTATCGCCGTTTTGTCGCCTGGCTGGCCGATCGGGATCAGGCTGCCGCCCAAGCGGTTTGGCGTGATGTGCTGGCCGGCTTCGACACCCCGACATTGGTAGGCCCGCCGGATCGGTTGGGGCTGGGGCCGCGAGCCATTGCCTCGTTTCAGGTGCCGGCCGACACCACCCAGGCGATCAACGAGTTGGCGCGCTCGTCGCACACCACCGTCAACACGGTGCTGCAGGCGGCCTGGGCTGCGCTGCTGATGTGGCTGACGGGTCAGCGTGATGTGGCGTTTGGTGCGGTGGTCTCCGGGCGGCCGGCCGAGGTGGTCGGCGCGGAGTCGATGGTGGGGCTGTTGATCAACACCGTGCCCGTGCGGGCAAGCATCACCGCGGAAACCACGACCGCGGACTTGCTGGATCAGTTGCAGCGCACGCACAACGACACCTACGAACACCAGCACCTCGGGCTGAGCGAAATTCACCGCCTCACCGGTCAGGAGAGACTGTTCGACACCGTCGTGGTCTACGAAAATTACCCGATCGAAACCCCCGCGCTGGCCGACAATCTCGAGACGACGATCGCCCAGTTCACCGTCCGCGACTACTACCACTACCCGCTGGCCCTGCAAGCCGTGCCGGGCAGCGAACTGGACCTCCGCGTCCAATTCCGCACCGACGTGTTCGACGGCGCAACCATCGAGACGCTGATGGAGCGGTTCACCCGGGTGTTGGTGGCCATGACCGCCGATCCGGCACGGCCGTTGTCGTCACTGGACCTGCTCGATCAGCAGGCACGCCCACGCTTGGCCGCGGGGCGCAACGGGGCGGTGCCTGCACCGCGAAACCGCGGCAACGGCAATGGTTATCGCGACCCGGCCAACCTGGTCGAGCAGATCCTCGCCGACATCTACGCCCAAGTGTTGGGTGTCGACCGTGTCGGGGTCGACGAGTCGTTTTTCGACCTGGGCGGCGATTCGCTGTCGGCGATGCGGGTGATCGCCGCGATCAACTCGGCCCTCGATACCCGTCTGGGGGTCGCGGCTTTGATCGATGCGCCCACGGTCAGACGCTTGAGCCAAGTAGTGGAAGACGTTTCCGCTGTGAGTCCGGCCAGCGATTCATAATTCGTCTAGTGGATCGTGCCGGTCAGGTCGAACTCGGCCAGCGTGCGCGCAGCCAGTTCACGCAACGCGGGCTTGGTGTTCTCCGCGCCTGGTTGGTAGGCGTTGACCGTGAGGTAAACCTTGGCACTCCCCGTGCGCCATGATTGCAGGGTCATCTGGCCACCCACCCGCTCGAGCCACTCTCGGGTGAAATGCTGCCCGGTTGCTCGTGTCATGACGAGCTCCCCGTCGGTGCCGTCGAGGCGGCACACCAATGGGCCGAGGTCGCCGAGATTGGAACACAGCACGGGAACATCAGGGTCGCTGAAACCGGCATCCACCATTCGTTTCAACGCGCGCTTCGGCGTGAACGGTATCAGCGAACGCAACTGCAATGACGCGTCCGGCGTTTCGCGCAGAGTGCCCAGCGCCTGCTTGATCGCGGTGCGGATGTCGTGCAGATCCGTGGTGACCCGCGTCGGATCGACACCGACGATCGCGATCGACATCGCGTTCGCACGAGTATCACCCTCGGTGCGCTCGTTAATCGGTAGGTGCAAGGTGACGGTGCCGTCGCCGTCACGTCGGCGCCCCAGGCGCTCAGCCAGTTTCGCGGCGAACCCGGCGACCAGCGTGTGACCTGTTCCGCCAAGCGTTTCCGCGCGGGCGTCCCACTCGTCCGAATCGACGTGGATCGAGACAGCCGGCACGACGACGACGTCCTCACCGGCTTCGCGCAACGCGACCGGTTGCGGCGCCGGCGGCCGCGCGATACCACGTTGCGCGCGGGCCTGCTTTCGGGCAAGCCGCGCCGCAGCGAAAAACGCCCGCGCAACGTCGGGCGCATCCCGCATCGTGTGCCGGACGTCCTGAACCACCGCGCGTCGTCGGGTGCGTGAACACGGCGGTGGGTAGCCAAGCTCGCGCGTGTTGCCAAGCGCCGCATCAGCGATCGTGAGGGCCAGACCGAGGCCGTCGACGAGGTAGTGGGAAAGCACCAGACTGACCGCGGTCGAGCCGTCGGTAAGGGGGAGGACTCCGAGGTGCCAACCGGGCCCGCGTTCCGCGTCAATAGGGTGCTGTGAGCGTTCGTCGGCCCAGTCGCTGAGTTCAGTTCGCGGACGGGCACACTCGGCGAACTCGATGTCGGGCGGCGCGCGATCCACGACCCACCGGGGTCGGCCGAACGGCAGCGGCGACAGCTCGATGCGTCGCCCCAGCAGTCCGTAACAGAGATTGTGGTGGAAACGCTTGAGCCCGTCCAAGTCAACGTCGTGGTCATAAACCCACACGCACTGGATGACCAGGTTCAGGCCAGTTGCTCGATGCCCCGCAAACAAGGCTTGGTCCACCAAGGCGAGCCGATTATCCACGGGCGCATCACCATTAGATGTGCGGTTCCCACGGAGGGCGACGTCACGCGCGGCGTAAGCGTCCTTCGGGTTCATCACCCGCAGAGTAGCCCGAGATCCGAGTCCTGGTGTCCTATTCCAAATTTCTACACTATGGTGCACCTATGACTCATGGCCTGTGGGCTGCCGCGAAGCGCGCAGCGGGCGCTTGCCCGCACCGACGGTACCGGTCCGGCTTGACGCCGGACCGTCTTATGGGGGGATCGGTCTCACACAGGGGGTCTCATGCCGAGTTGCGTTGGTGACCCCCGCTGCCGAGCCCGGGGCTGCGGCCCGACCGGTCGCTCTGTTCGTGATGGGGGTGAACCGGTCCGGAACGTCGGCGCTCACGAGGGTTCTCTCGCTGTGCGGAGGTGCGCTCCCGGCCGGGCTGGCCGGTGCCAACTCGGGCAACCCGCTTGGTTATTGGGAACCACGCGCGGCACACCGCATCAACTATCGAATCCTGCGCCGCCACCGTAGCGTTTGGTTCGACCCGACGTTGCGCTTGCAAGAGGCGGACGTGTTCGACGCCGACGAGCGCGCCGCCTACGTCGCGCACATCCGGAAGTTCCTCACCCAGTTGCCGTCGGCGCCGCTCGTAGTCATCAAGGACCTGAACATCACCGCGCTGTCCGACCTGTGGTTCGAGGCAGCACGCCAGGTCGGATTCGACATCGTGACAGCGATTACGGTGCGCCACCCGCAGGAGGTCGCCGCGTCGCTCGCGGCGTTGAATCGGACCTCGCCGCAACTGGCGAGCGCCCTGTGGCTCAAATACACCATGCTCGCCGAACAGAACACGCGCGGCCTGCCGCGCGTGTTCGTCGATTACGCCAACCTTCTCGATGACTGGCGCCGGGAAGTGAAGCGGATTTCTGCCGCGCTCGCGATAGACCTGAACGCCCGTGATGAAGACGCAATTGATGCCTTTGTCAGACCGGATCTGCACCGCCAGCGATACGTCGGCCCGGTGACAGAGCCGTTCGGCTCAAACTGGATTTCTGTTGTCTACGAAGCGCTGTGCGCGGCCGCGCGCGACGAGGCATGGGATGAGTCTGCGCTGGATCGTGTTTTCGAGGCGTATCGCGCGAGCGAACGTGGCTTCCGGACGGCATCGGAGGATTTTCACCGCCTACACCGGTTCAACTGGCTTGTCCGGCCCACCATCCTCAACCTGCTCTACGAGGTGCTCGCGATCGCGCACCGGCGCAGAGGGCCTTGGGCCTAAGGGTGGCAGGCGGCTCAGAGTAGACCCAGACCCTTGCCCAACTGAAGAAGCCCAACCACAGCGAGGATGGCTATCACGACCTGTCGGCGGTGAGCCAGCGCCCAGTCGTGCAGCGGGCGCAGTACCGCTTGGGTTTTGGCCGGCGCGACCAGATAGCTGACAAGGGTGATCTCGATTACCGCGAACATCCCGATGACGAACGCGATGGCCGCGACGATCTGGGTGCCGAGCGGAGCACCCGAAGCCACGATCATCGTGTCGACGAATAGCACCAAGAGGGGTGGCGGCAACCCCCCGATGCCGAAAACGAACGCGACCCATAACGAGCCGTTCTCCCATGCAGTTTGGAGGCGGCCGAGGAGGCGCCGCAACGGTGATCCGCCCTCGGCCGTCGCGCCCTGCGGGAGGCCCAATGGTGAAAATTCGGTCGGTCGATCCGGATCGAGTACCAGTACCGACGTGTTGCCGCCCGGTGTCGCCAGCTGTGCCCGCTGACGCGCCGCCGAGCGGATTGCCATCAGCGCTGCGATCGATAGCGCGACCACACCTATGCCGAGTTGAATGTGCCGGACTGTGGAGCTCGCGGCGCTGGCCGGAATGGTCGAATCATGGGCAAAAGAGGTGAACGTCGGTGTCGAGTGCAGCACGACCAGCGGAACCAGCACACACCCGAGATTCACAATCAGGCCGCCGACCAAGTAGGCCAGCAGGTTTTGCAGGGTCCGCGGCCGGGACACCATGAGAAGGATGACCGCGAGCAGCACCGGGTTGAAGCCGACCATCAACGCGAGCCCGAGCAGAGAGCCCCACACGGCCGGAACCCTATAGCACGCCGCGGCCAGACCGGCCAGACTTGCGGATTTCAGGTCGAAAGTGGTGGGTATCGAGTTATGCTGCCGGGCGGCTGAGCCGCCGAATGCGAGGCTGCGGTTTTCATTTCGCAGAACGTGCACGGGAAGTGAGAGGCCGGGATCCGCGATGAAGTTCGTGCTGGCAAGCTATGGAACTCGCGGCGATGTCGAACCGTGCGTCGCTGTCGGTCGTGAGCTGCTGCGCCGAGGGCACGACGTACGCATGGCCGTCCCACCCGACCTGGTCGGCTTCGCCGAGTCGGCAGGGCTTATTGCCGTCCCCTACGGACTGGACATGGAAGAACCGTGGGAAGTGACGCGCAACTTCTGGACCTACTTCTTCCACAACTTCTGGAAGATCCCCGATCTGATCCGGCTGTGGCGCGAAGGTTGGGAGCTGTTTGCCCGGTGTTCGCGGGAGACGAGCACGACGCTGAGGTCACTGGCGGACGGGGCCGACTTGCTGTTCACCGGCCCGGGTTTCGAGAACGTCGCCGCCAACATCGCGGAGTATTACGACATTCCGTTGGCCACGTTGCACTGGTTTCCGCTGCGGGCCAACGGCCAGCTGGTTCCGGTCCTGCCGGCGACGGTGGCCAGGTCGGTGATGACGGTGTATGAGTGGCTGGCGTGGCGGCTCAACAAGAAGCTCGAGGACGCGCAGCGCGCTGACTTGGGCCTGCCGAAGGCAACGGCTCCCGCGTCGCGACGGATAGCCGAACGCGGATCGCTGGAAATCCAGGCCTACGACGAAGCATGCTTTCCCGGACTTGCAGCCGAATGGGCGAAAGGGAATGGCCGACGGCCCTTTGTCGGCACGTTGACAATCGAGTTGCCGACGGCTGTCGACGACGAGGTCACGTCGTGGATTGAGGCGGGCACACCCCCGATTTTCTTCGGCTTCGGCAGCACAACGGTCGAATCCCCGGCCGAGACACTCGCAACGATCAGCGCGGCGTGCGCGGAGTTGGGTGAGCGGGCGTTGGTGTGCGCCGGCTGGAGCGACTTCAGCCAGGCGCCCGATGCCGAGCACGTCAAGGTGGTAAGCGAAATGAACTACGCAGCTACCTTTCCGGCCTGCCGCGCGGTCGTGCACCACGGCGGTACGGGCACCACGGCTGCGGGCCTGCGTGCCGGAGTTCCCACGTTGATACTTTGGATGTTGCCGGATCAGCGAATCTGGGCAGGCGTGGTCAGCCGGCTGAAAGTCGGCACCGCGCGGCGCTTTTCGAGCACTACCCGCGAATCGCTGGTTGCGGACCTGCGCCGGATCTTGGCGCCGGATTACCTCGCGCGGGCCCGTGAGATCGCGGCCCGGATGACCAGGTCCGCCGAAAGTATCGCGACCGCCGCCGATCTGGTGGAGAACTCCGCCCGTCTGGGACGTGTCGGCTGACGGTGAAGTCGCGACCGGCACACATCTTTTGAACGCTGCCGAATCGCCCCTTAGCCTACCAACCGGGTGCTAGCATCCGGTCCGTGTCTGGACCCGCGGCCCCAGTGCGGATCGGCGTCCTTGGCGCAGCCCGCATCGCCCCATTGGCGCTGATCACTCCCGCCCGGGGCCACTCCGAGGTTGTCGTGGCTGCGGTGGCGGCACGCGATGTGTCCCGCGGTCAATCCTTTGCCGCCAAGCACAATATCGGCCGGGTGCATGACAGCTATGAGGCGCTGATCGCCGATCCGGAGCTCGACGCCGTCTACAACCCGCTGCCGAACGGCTTGCACGGCAAGTGGACCCGTAAGGCGCTTATCGCCGGTAAGCATGTGTTGTGCGAAAAGCCGTTTACCGCCAACGCAGTCGAGGCCAGCGAGATCGCCGAACTGGCCGCGAATTCCGACCGGGTTGTGATGGAGGGGTTCCATTATCGGTATCATCCGCTGACGTTGCGCGCCGAGGAGATCATTGCCTCGGGGGAGCTCGGCACGCTGCGGCGGGTCGAGGCGGCGATGTGCTTTCCGCTGCCGAAGTTCTCCGATATCCGCTACGACTACTCGCTTGCCGGTGGTGCGATGATGGATGCCGGGTGCTATGCGGTGCACATGGCTCGCACGTTCGGCGGCGCGACCCCGGAAGTTGTTTCGGCACAGGCGAAATTGCGCGACCCGCAGGTGGACCGGGCCATGACGGCCGAGTTGTGCTTTGCGGGTGGGCACACCGGCCGGTTGCGCTGCTCGCTCTGGTCGTCGAGTCTGCTGCGGTTTAGCGCCAAAGTGGTTGGCGATCGCGGGGAGTTGCGTATGCCCAATCCGGTGGCACCCCAGGTTTTCAACCGGCTCTCGGTACGATCGGCCGACGGTAAGCGCATAGAGCGCTTCCCGCGCCGCGCCTCCTACGCGTATCAGCTCGATGCATTCGCCGCGGCGGTGCTGCGCGGCGAACCGGTGAAGACGTCGCCGCCGGACTCGGTCGAAAACATGGCGGTCATCGACGCGATCTATCGCGCTGCCGGTCTCCCGCTGCGTGAGCCGGCCTGAGATCCGGTCAGGTAGCGAAGTGCGCCTGATCGATGTGCTCGGCTACCCGTAAGGCATTGGCCGCGATCGTCAGACTGGGATTCAATCCGGTGCTGGACGGGAAAAACGAGGCGTCCACCACGTACAGGTTGTCGACCTCGTGGGCCCGGTTGTGTGGGTCGAGCACACTGGATTTGGGATCGTCGCCGAAGCGGCACGTGCCGCACGCGTGCGCCAGGTTCTGGTTGTTCTTGGCGGTCGCAAACGTGATTTTGCGAAGCGGCTCCAACGCTTCTTTCAGCTGCCGCAAAAACGCTGCCCGGCGCTCGATTTCGCCTGTGTGACAACGATACTGAATTCGCAGCCGAGGCTGGCTGCGCCCACTTGGCCGATCGCAGGGCAGGACGCGGTTGTCCAGATACGGCAGGTCCTCCATGATCGCTGCCAGCACCAGCCCGCCGTTGAAGTGCTCGTAGATGCGGCGTGTCGCCGGGCTCATCAGGCGCAGCGCCTTCGGCCGCCAGCCGGGTTGGTTCGTCATCACGTCCACGGGCGGCATCGAGCCGGCCGACTGCAGGGTGCCGTATTTCTGCCCGTCCCGAAAATAGAAATCGTTCAGTCCGATCTGCTTGTTCGGGGCAGTGACCTTGCGGTCGGGCTGCGGCCAGACCGCGATGTAGTCGATCAGGTGGCGCATCAGGTTGCGCCCCACCCAGTCTGAGCCGTTGGCCAATCCGTGCGGCCAATCGCCCGAACGGGAATTGAGCAACAGCACCGGCGTTGCCAGCGCGCCGGCCGCCAGCACCACCACCTTGGCTTTCAGTGCCAGCGTGCCGGAACGATGCTCGCAGATCACGTGCCGGACGTGGGTGCGGTCCGCGTCCAGGCGCACGGCCCGGCATTGGGCCAGCAGGTGGGCGCCGTAGTCGGTCATGGCCGGCAGCAGGCAATTGCGTCCCGCGTCGTTCTTGCAGGGCCGGCCACACAGATAGCCGTCACAGGTGGCGCACCCTTCGGTGTAGTCACAGGCCATCGGCAGGTGGTACGGATGCAGTCCGCGGCCTGCCAGGTGGTCGACCAGCGGCTGGTTGTCTGCCGAAAACGGCGGTGCCGCAGGCAGACCGGCCTCGGCCGCTTCCGGCCGCAGCGGATCGGGCTGGCCGCGAACCCCTAACAGCCTCTCGGCCGCCGAGTACCACGGCCGCATTTGCTCGTAGGTGACCGGCCAGGCCTCCGGCACCGTGGATGCGCCGGGGTCAGGAAAGTCCTGCCGCGGAGTGAAGTCGCGTGCGAAAAATCGTTCACAGACCATGCCGTAGATGGCCGACGAGCCCCCTGTCCCGCTGCCCGTCAACGGCACAAACCGCCGCGGGAAGCGCCCGCTGATGTCCTCGGCTTCGTCGGTCGAGCGTCCGGCTCGCGCCAATGCCTCCCGGTAGGTGGTTGGGGAGCGGCACGCCAGCGGCTCGGCCAGTTCGGGCATCGAAGAGCGGATCGTTCCCGGTACGCCGGGCAGTGTCGAGCGGCCCTTCTCGACGAACAGCACTCTGCGCCCTGAGCGGGCCAGCGAATAGCCGAGCATCGCGCCACCCATGCCGGTGCCCACGACAACGACGTCCCACACAACGGCTTCTGCCTCGCGCGGATTCAACTCGCCGTCAGCCAAATCGACTTCCTAGCGGATGCGCCTAAGCTTTGCCCGGTTTGGGCGAATCATGAACCTACCATTCGTTGCCACGCACGGATGAGTTTTCTGCATCCTGAATTCCCTTCGCCGCGAACTACTCCCGGCAACGAAATGCGCACACCGAAAAGAATCTCGGGCCTCTGATGCTATGGTTCGGGCCATGGCGATCGGGCGACCGGCCAGGGCGCGCTTTGCGCAGTGGGCGGTGCGCGCACCGTTGCGCACTCCGTACCGGCTTGCGCGCATCATCTTGCCCGGCGCCTACGCCAGCGATGGGTTGATCAGTATTCACCGCCACGCATTTCTGGACGACCCCGCATTCCAGCGCGCCTACCAGCGTGGCGTGCGCGCTCTCGGCGGCCGGGATTTTTACCAGTGGCAGTGGCGCGTGCACATCGGGCTGTGGGCAGCGGCCAACGCCAGCCGGTTGGACGGTGATTTCGTCGAATGCGGAGTCAGTTATGGGTTTTTGAGCAGCGCCGTGATGGAGTTCCTCGATTGGGATCGACTGGGCAAGACGTTCTACCTGCTCGACACCTTCGCGGGACTTGACCCGCGCTACATCACCGCCGGCGAACGCCCGGCCAAGGCGCTGAGGAAGAGTCGGCGGTGGTTGCGCAACGGCTTCTACGCGGACTCGGCCGACAGCGTCCGCGCCAATTTCGCGCAATGGCGTAACAAGCGGATCGTCGTCGGCGCGGTTCCGGAAACGCTCGGCCAAGTCGACACGCCCGCAGTGGCTTTCCTGCATATCGACATGAACTGTGCTGCACCCGAAGTCGACGCACTGCGTTTCTTTTGGCCGCGCCTGTCTCCCGGTGCTTTCGTGCTACTGGATGACTACGCCTTTCTCGGCGCCGACGAGCAGCGCCTCGCCATGGATGAATTGGCGAGCGAATTGGGCGTGCCGATTTGCGCGTTGCCCACCGGCCAGGGTCTTCTCACCAAGCCCGCGCAATAAGAGGGCAACTCGCAGCTCAGATGCTCCCGATGCCGTTGACCACCAGCGAGACCCCGCCCACCGCGAAGATGCCGATGAGGACGTGCTGGCGGTGGGCCAACGCCCAGTCGTGCAGCCGTCGCAGTACCGCTTCGGTTTTCGCCGGCGTGATCAGATAGCTGACGAGGGCGAGTTCGGCAACCGCAAGCACCCCGACGACGAATGCGATGGCGGCGGCCACTTGTGTGCCGATCGCGGCTCCCGAGGCCACGATGATCGTGAGGACGAATATGAGCAGCTCGGGTGCCACCCCTCCGAGCGCGATGCCGATCACGAACGCGACCCACAACGATCCGTTTTCCCACGCGTTGTGGACTCGGCCGAGCAGTCGTCGGAATGGCGAGCCGCCGTTCGTCGCTGCGTCTTGTGTGCGGCCCAGCAGCCGCGAGAGTAGGGCCGGTGGATTCGAGTCTGGCCCGGCGGTCGGCGCGTCGCCGGCTGGCGCCATCGCGTAGGCTCGCCGCCGCGCCCGGAGGCGCACTGTCATCACCGCAGCGATCGCTAATGCGAACGCGCCGATACCGAGTTGAACGTGGCGGACGGTGGAGCTCGTGGCCAGGTGGTCCGCAAAAGATCTAAACGCGGGCGTGACGTGCAGCAGTGTCAACGGAATCCCCACCGCGGGGACGAACGTCGTCACGCAGCCGGCCCAGTAGGCGAGCAGGTTTTGCGTGGGCCGTGGCCGGGAGATGACGAGAAGGGTGATGGCGAGACGCAGCGGATCGAGCCCAACCACCAGCCCCAGCACAAGTACGGAGCCCCACATGGGCCGGAACACTACCCTGCGGGTTTTCCAGGTAGTAAGTGGCACCTGAGGCGGCTGAGACCATTGACGACAAAATGGCGTCGCAAATGTTGGCGCGGCCGCGACGCCTCCGCGCCTTCGGATGACTTTCGAGGTGAAGCAGGTCGTCAGCGAAGGTTAGGGCAGTATGGTGCGCAAATGAGCAACGTCCTGGACCCGCGCGATCAGGTCTGGTTCGACTACGGGCGAGCGACCGGAGTGAGCACTCTGGCGCAGTGGGTCTGGGTGTACAACCGCGGGATCGACCTCGACGGTCTGCGACGGTTCCACGACCATCTTCGGCGCGGACGCTTATCTCGCCGCATCGAACGGTCGCCGTTGCCATTCGGCCGCCACCGCTGGGTATCAGCCGACGGGTCATCCGACATCGAGGTGGTCGCGACGGCTCGCCCCCGAGAGGAATTCGGCGACTGGCTCAGCGAGCAGGCCAAGTCCCCGCTGGATTGCGAGCGCGGACCCGGATGGCACCTCGCAGTGCTTCCGTTTACCGACGGCGGAACCGGGCTGAGCTTGCTGACTTCACATTGCCTCACCGACGGCCCCGGCCTCTGTGAAGCGCTGGCGGATGCCGCGGCTGGGCGCGACGACCCGATCAGCTGGCCCGCCGCCGGGTCGCGCGCTCGGTGGCAGGCGCTGCGCGAGGACGCGCGCCAAGCGGTGCGCGACATTTCCGCTATCGGCCGCGCCGTCGTCGCCGCCGTGCGGTTGGCCCGGCGTAGCCGCGGTGATACCGGGACCCCGGTCAGGTCAACGCCACTCATGGTGCCCGCCGGCACGGACGAACCCGTCACGCTGCCCACGGCAATGGTGTTCATCGATGCCGACGAGTGGGATGCCCGCGCACACTCACTCGGCGGGAACAGCACGGCGCTGCTTGCGGGGGTGGCGGCTCGCCTCGCCCAACGAGTGGGGAGGGTCACCGCAGACGGCTCGGTCAGCTTGGTGATGCCGGTCAACGAACGCGCCGCCGGCGATACTCGCGCCAACGCCTTCAGCGACGTCAACGTCGAAGTCGACCCGGCACCCGCGACGACCGACCTGCGTGAGATCCGCGCCGCAATCAAGCAAGCCGTGGTTCGCTACCGGGAGTTAGCCGACGAACAGCGGGCGCTGTTCGCTGTCATTCCCTTGCTACCCAAGCGACTCTTCAAGGTCGCCGGGACTGCGACAAGCGTGGTCTCGTCCAACCTCGGTGTGATCGACCCGGCCGTCAGCCGGCCGGACGGCACGGTTGCCGACTACTCCGCAGTGCAGAATGCGTACCAGGGTATGACCGAGGCGATGCTGCACCGGTTGGGTGGAGTACAGGCTTGGGCCTCGGGAAGAGCCTGCGGACGGGTCTTTGTCTGCGTCATGGCTTATCAGCCGGGTCGCCTTAGCTCGAATGACGCCTTACGGCAAGAGCTTTCGAGCGTTCTGGAGGACTTCTCGCTCACCGGAACGTATCTGGGAGAGTCCGCGAATCACCCACCACCGACGAAGTCACCACGCCGAATCGACGACACAGGCGCGCGGCGCGCTCCACGCGGGTTTCGGCATCATCCGGCACGGCCCGCGACACCGCCAATTCAGTAGTGCTGATATCCATGCAGGACCACGGCAGGGCATGGCACTGTAGTGAAAGTGTGTGGAGCGGGGGCCTGACAAGTTAGGCGGGCGATGCCTGAAGGCGTGTTCGGACGTAGCGACGCTGAGATCGACCTCTTGGTCCGTGGCAAGCAGTCAGGGATCGCCGTTGTGGGCTTCGGCTATATCGGCACGGTGATCGGGGCCGTACTGGCTTCTCGCGGTTGGCCCGTCACGGGAATCGACGTAAGACAAAGCGTTGTCGACGAGATCAACCTGGGCAAGACCACCGTGCCCGAACCCGGGCTCGACGAGCTCGTTGCCAACAGCGTGCGAGTCGGTCGGCTGCGCGCCACAACCGATTTCGGCGTTCTGGCGAACAACGACTTCGTGATCGTGAACGTCGGTACGCCGCTTGACGACTTCGAACCCGTCGTCGACCACATCAAGGCCGCGGCGCGGTCCGTGGGAGAGCATCTGCATGCCGGCCACCTGGTCATCCTCAAAAGCACCGTGCCACCCGATACCACCCAGAATCTCGTCCAGCCGATCCTTGAAGAGACCTCGGGACTACGCGCGGGGGTCGACTTCGGGTTGGCGTTTTGTCCCGAGCGGCTTGCCGAAGGCCGGGCCGTCCACGAGCTGACGTCAATCCCCATCGTGGTGGGCGCCATCGACGAGCGCAGCGCTCGGGCATGCGCCACACTGTGGCGTCACACCCTGGGCGTGGAGTCCGTTGTCGTGGACGATCCGCGGACCGCCGAGATGGTCAAACTTGCGGACAACCTCTGGATCGACCTCAACGTCGCGCTGGCCAACGAGCTGGCCAAGGTGTGCGACCGGATCGGGATGGACGTCCTGCAAGTCATCGACGCAGCCAACACGATGCCGAAGGGCAGCCACGACGTGAACATCCTGATGCCGAGTATGGGCGTCGGCGGCTACTGCCTGACGAAGGATCCGTGGTTCGTCGACCATCTGGGACAGTCCGTGGGCTTGGACCTCGCGATTCCGCGGACGTCGAGGACTGTCAACGACACGATGCCTGCCTACACCTACGAGCTGCTCGAGCAGCTCCTCGCCGATCAGGGCAAGGCGATCGAGAGGAGCAGGATTGCGGTGCTGGGCATCGCGTTCAAGAACAACACCGGCGACTGCCGTCTGACGCCCACTAAGCACGTCATGGCTTTGCTCGAGGAGACCGGCTGCGAACTTTCGGTCCATGACCCGTGGGTGGCGGACGAGGAGGCGCTCACGGTGACGACGATCCCCCTGACCGCAGACATCGAGTCGGCGGTCGAAGATGCCGATGCCCTGGTGGTACTCGCCGGCCATCGAGAGTTCCACCAGATCCCGTTGGTTCGGCTGGCGGGCCTGGTGGGGCCCAATTGCGTGTTCCTCGACGGGCGCAACAGCTTTGACCCGGCAGCGGTGCGCGCCGCCGGCTTCGTCTACAAGGGCATCGGTCGATAGTGTCCAACGTCGTCGTGACAGGCGGCTACGGCTTCATCGGATCGCATCTGGTTTCCGCGTTGCTGCGCCGCGGCGACGCTGTCACGGTGTTCGACCTTGCGAAGGACACCCGCGACCGCGCCGTCGACTTCGACCGCCATGCCAACTTCCGGTTCGTGCAGGGCGACGTCACCGATCTGTCCGCCCTCGAGACAGCACTGATGCCCGGCGTCGACACCGTGTTTCACCTGGCTGCCGTCGTCGGTGTCGAAAGATATCTCGAAGATCCGCTGCGGGTTATCGACGTCAACGTGACCGGCACGCGCAACGTCCTCGAATTGAGCCAACGGCACGGAGCGCACGTGGTGTTGGCCAGCACGTCTGAGGTGTTCGGGAAGAACCCGAACCCACCGTTCGCCGAGGACGACGACCGCGTCCTCGGTCCGACAAGGACGGCGCGGTGGAGTTACAGCACCAGCAAGGCGATGGCCGAGCATCTCGCTTTCGCGATGCATACGACCTACGGGCTGCCCGTGACGGTAGTCCGCTACTTCAACGTGTACGGCCCACGGCAGGACCCGATATTCGTGATCTCCCGGACCATTCACCGGATTCTCAATGGCCGCCAGCCGCTGCTCTACGACGCGGGCGAGCAGACGCGTTGCTTCACCTACGTCGACGACGCCGTCGCCGGCACCCTGCTCGCGTCCGAGAACAAGACGGCAATCGGCCAGGCCTTCAACATCGGCAGCATGACCGAGACGACGGTGGGCGATGCGGTGGCGTTGGCGATCGAGATCGCCAACGTCGATTCGGTGTCCAGCGCCGAAACTATCGATACTGCAGCACATTTCGGCGCGCGCTACGAGGACATCCCTCGTCGTATCCCCGATTCGACCAAGGCGCAGCGGGAGCTGGGCTGGCGCCTTGAGGTCGATCTCGCGGAAGGGATTCGTCGCACCATCGACTGGGCGCGGGCCAACCCGTGGTACCTGTTGTAGGTGAAAGGCTGAGGATCCCCAATGAAATTTGCGCTGGCGTTCTACGGAACTCGCGGCGATGTCGAGCCAGGTGTTGCGGTCGGGCGTGAGCTGCTGCGCCGCGGGCACGACGTGCGCCTGGCGGTTCCGCCCGAGCTGGTCGGGTTCGCCGAGTCGGCCGGGGTCGCGGCGGTGGCGTACGGGCCGGATGCGCGGATGTGGCAGAACCTGCACCGCGACTTCTTGACGTGTTTGTTCCGTACCCCTTGGCGGCGCCACGATCTGAGGAGATTGTGGCGCGAGGATCGGCGGCTGCTGGCCCAGTGCTGGGACGAGACCAGCGCCACGTTGAGGTCGTTGGCAGCGGGGGCCGACCTGGTGTTCACCAGCGTGATCGGTGAGGAGTCCGCCGCCAACGTCGCGGAGTATTACGGCATTCCGCTGGCCACCCTGCATGCCTTCCCGCTGCGGCCCAATGGCCAGCTTGCTGCGATTCCGGCTCCGTTGGCGCGTTCGGCCATGAGGTTGTCCGAGCGGCTCGGGCGGTCGCTGACGAAGAAGCTCGAAGACGCCCAGCGCCGTGAGCTGGGCTTGCCGAAGGCCAGTGGTCTGCCGTCGCGACGGATCAGCGAACGGGGAGTGCTGGAGATCCAGGCCTACGACGAGGCGTGCTTTCCCGGGCTGGCGGACGAGTGGGCGAGATTCGACGGCCGGCGGCCCTTTGTCGGCACGCTGACGCTGGAGATGACGACGGATGCCGATGACGACGTCGCGTCCTGGATCGCCGCGGGGACGCCGCCGATTTTCTTCGGCTTCGGCAGCACACCGGCCAAGTCTCCGGCCGAGACGATCGCGATGATCGGCGCGGCCTGTGAACAGCTCGGTGAGCGGGCGTTGGTGTGCGCCGGCGGGACCGACTTCAGCGAAGTGCCTGACGCCGGACACGTCAAGGTGGTAGGCGAGATGAACTATGCGGCGGCCTTTCCGGCCTGCCGCGCAGTGGTGCACCACGGCGGCACCGGTACCACGGCCGCCGGCCTGCGGGCCGGAGTGCCGACGTTGATCCTGTCGACGTGGGGCGATCAGACGATTTGGGGCGCTGTGGTCAAGCGCCTGAAAGTCGGTACCACCCGGCGCTTTTCGAGCACCACCCAGGATTCGTTGGTCGCAGACCTGCGCCGGATCCTGGACCCGGCGTACGTTGCCCGGGCCCGCGAGATCGCCACCCGGATGACCAAAGCCGACCACAGCGTCGCGGCCACCGCTGATCTTGTCGAGAACTTCGCCGCACGAAAAGTGAAGGGCCGGAACCCGCAATGAAATTTGCGCTGGCAAGTTACGGAAGCCGCGGCGACGTGGAACCGTGCGTCGCCGTCGGCCGTGAGCTGGTCCGCCGCGGGCATGACGTGCGTATGGCCGTCCCGCCCGACCTGGTCGGCTTCGCCGAGGCGGCCGGGCCTGCGGCGGTCCCTTTCGGGCCCGAAGTGCAATCCATCCTGGACGCGCATCGCAGCTTTTGGACCTACTTCTTCCGCAACTTCTGGCGAATCCGGGATCTGATTAGGCTGCGGCGCGAAATCGCCGAGCCGGTCATCGAGCGCTGGGAAGAGATCTGTGCGACGTTGACGTCGCTGGCCGACGGTGCCGACCTGCTTGTCACCGGCCTGAATTTCGAGCAGCCCGCAGCCAACGTCGCGGAGTATTACGACATTCCGCTGGCGTCCGTGCACATTTTTCCGGTGCGGGCGAGCGGTCAGTTCTTGCGATTCGTGCCGTCGGGGCTGGGCCGTTCCGCGATGAGGGTGTTCTGGTGGCTTTCGTGGCGTCTGGCGAAGCAGGTCGAGGATGCGCAGCGTCGCACGCTGGGCCTGCCGACGGCAACAACTCCTGTGCCGCGGCGGATCGCCGAACGCGGCTGGCTGGAAATCCAGGCCTACGACGAGATCTGCTTCCCAGGGCTGGCCGCCGAGTGGGCGGCACATGATGGTCGGCGCCCGTTTGTGGGCGCGCTGACGATGGAGTTGCCGACCGACGCCGACGAAGAAATCGCATCGTGGATAGCGGCCGGGACACCGCCGATTTACTTCGGCTTCGGCAGCGTCCCGGTCGAATCTCCGGCCGCGACGCTGGGCATGATCAGCGCGGTGTGCGCGCAGTTGGGTGAGCGAGCCTTGGTGTGCGCCGGCTGGAGCGACTTTCGCGGCCTCCCCGATTACGAGCACATCAAGCTGGTCGGCGCAGCCAACCTCGCGGCCGTCTTTCCGGCCTGCCGCGCCGTCGTGCATCACGGCGGTACCGGCACGACCGCCACGGGTCTGCGCGCCGGAGTGCCAACGCTGATCCTCTCGACGGACATCGACCAGACGGTGTGGGGAAGCCGGATCAAACGGCTGCAGGTCGGTACCGGGCGACGCTTTTCGACCACTACCGAGAAAACGCTGGTCGCCGACCTGCGGCGGATCCTGGACCCGGCGTACATTGCGCGGGCCCGCGAGATCGCCACCCGGATGACCAAAGCCGCCGAAAGCGTTGTGGCGGCGGCCGATTTGGTAGAGGAATTCGCTCGCCGCAATGCCTGATGACGAAAGCTGCCATCAGGCGGGCGGTCCCGCGAATCTCTCATGAAATTCCAATAATTTTCCAATAAAGCTATCGCTGCGCCTTCCGCTGGGCCACTCCGAGCCAGCTGTGAGGCAGGTCACATTCCGAGAACTTGGAAGGTTTTACAAAAAAGCGGAACAACGCAGGTGGCCTCCAGTATGGTTCGTTCGACGCGTGTCGACTAGACATCTGGAGAGCTGGTGAGCATCGATCCGATCGAACGGGGCTGGACCGATACGCGGCCGAGGAGTCGGGGGACGTTGGCTGGGGACAGGCTTTCCACAAGTAAGTGGTGAAAGTCTCGATGGGACTTGACGACCGCGCGTTGCCGCTTACCCGGGGCCAGCTCGACATCTGGCTTGCGCGGGAAACGGGGAGCTTAGACGCCAAGTGGCAGCTGGGCATGCTCGGGCGAATCGAGGGCTCCCTTGACCCCGACCTGCTTGCCAAGGCGGTCTGTCAAGTGGTGGCCGAGGCCGAACCACTGAGGGCCACCTTCATCGAGGTTGATGGCCGAGTTTTACAAAAGGCCGTTGATTATCCCGACGTTGAGCTAGCCCGCTACGACCTCATGGGCTCGCAAGACCCCGGGAGAGAAGCATATCGGCTCGCCTATTCGATACAACGCACGCCGATGCCGCTGAGCGGGCCGCTATTCAAATTCGCGTTGTTTCAGACAGCGGTCCGTGAATTCTATTTGTTCGTGTGCTGCCACCATTTAGTCATAGACGGGATCGGCATTGGCCTTATATCGCATCGAATCGCGACCGTCTATTCTGCGATGGCTTCTGGGACATCCGCTCCGCCCGCCTTTTTCGGATCACTGACAAGCCTGGTCGATTGCGAGTCCACCTACGAGGCCTCCGCCGACTACCTTGCCGACCAGGCCTACTGGGCCGCCAACCTTCCGTCGGAAAGCCAGCCGCGTTACCAGCTGGCGCGCGCGGCCGCCGGCCGCGATCCCGGCGAGTCCTGCGCGCCAGTTCAACTGGACCCCGACGTCGTCGCGGAGATCACCCTTCTGGCGCGGACGCTGGGGGTGCGCCGAGCTTCGGTGATTACGGCGGCGTGCGCGCTGCTGGTGCGTGGGCGCGACGTCGACGGCTCAGAGGTGGTGTTCGACTTTCCGGTGAGCAGGCGGGTGCTTCCGGAAACCACGACGGTGCCCGGGATGGTTTCCGGGGTTGTACCACTGGTGTTGAAAGCCTCCCCGCGGCAGGCGGTGGCCGCTTTTTGCGAACACGTCGATGCGCGAATGCAAGGGGTGCTGCAGCACCAGCGTTTCCCAGTGCGCGTTCTCGAGAACAAGTCGCGGCGGCGCGGCGCCCCGGAGGCGTCGAATCGGGTCCTTCTTAATTTCATTCCGACCACCCGCCTGGCGGATTTCGCGGGTGCGTCGGGGTCCGGAGCCGTCACCCATTCCGGTTTCGAGGACCAGCTCGAGCTGTGGTTCATCCGCGCCGATGACCAACTCTTTCTCGACACCGCCGGGCCGAGGCAATTGCTTGCCGACTGTGATGTCCACGATCTAGTGGGGCGGCTCGAACGGGTCATGCTGGCGATGACCGCAGATCCGGCGCGATCGCTGTCGTCGATCGAGGTAGTCGAGGCCGATGACCGCGCCCGGCTGGACGGGTGGGGCAACCGGGCGGTGTTGACCGCGCCGCCGACGGCGCCGGCGTCGATTCCGGCATTGTTCGCCGCCCAGGTTGCCCGTGTTCCCGATGCGGTGGCAGTGACCTTTGAGGGCGTGTCGGTGACGTACCGCCAACTCGATGAGGCGTCGAACAGGTTGGCGCACATGCTGACCCACCATGGGGTGGGCCCCGGCACGTGTGTCGCGTTGCTGTTGCCCAGGTCGGCTGAGGCGGTAACGGCGATTTTGGCGGTGCTGAAGACGGGGGCGGCCTATGTGCCGATCGATCCGGCGGTGCCGGCAGCGCGGGTCGAATTCGTAGTCGGCGATGCCGCGCCCGTCGTAGCGATCACCACGGCCGGGTTCGCCAGTCGGCTGGATGGTTTCGAGGTGCTCGTCATCGATGTCGATGACCCGGCAGTGGATGCCCAACCCAGCACCGCACTGCCGATGCCCGGCCCAAGCGACATCGCTTACATCATCTACACCTCCGGCACCACCGGTGTGCCCAAGGGAGTGGCTATTGCCCACCACAACGTGACCCACCTGCTGGAGTCCGTCGACGACGACCTGGAGCGCACAGCGGTGTGGTCACAGTGGCATTCGTTGGCTTTCGACGTCTCGGTGTGGGAGATCTTCGGCGCACTGCTGGGCGGTGGGCGGCTGGTGGTGGTGCCCGAGTCGGTGGCGCGTTCCCCGGAGGATTTCCACGCGTTGTTGGTGGCCGAGCAAGTCAACGTGTTGAGTCAGACGCCGTCGGCGTTCTATGCGTTGCAGACTGCTGATGCGCTGGCGCCGGAGTTGGGTCGTCAGCTCAAGCTTGAGACGGTGATCTTTGCCGGGGAAGCCCTTGAGCCGGCGCGTCTTCGGGGGTGGTTGGAGCGTCATCCGGGTGCGCCGCGGTTGGTCAATATGTATGGCACCACCGAGACGACGGTGCATGCGTCGTTCCGTGAGATCGGCTGGGGTGATGTCGATGGTGTGGTGAGCCCGGTGGGGGTGCCGTTGGCTCATCTTGGGTTTTTTGTGCTTGATGGGTGGTTGCGTCCGGCGCCGGCGGGTGTGGTGGGTGAGTTGTATGTGGCCGGGCGTGGTGTCGGGTTTGGGTATGTGGGCCGGGCGGGATTGACGTCGTCGCGCTTCGTGGCGTGCCCGTTCGGGGCGCCGGGGCAACGGATGTATCGCACCGGGGATTTGGTGTGTTGGGACGCCGCGGGACAACTGACCTATTTGGGACGCGCCGACGAGCAGGTCAAGATCCGCGGGTATCGGATCGAACTCGGCGAGATCGAGGCCGCGCTCAGCGGGGTGCCGGGAGTGGATCAGGCCGCGGTGATCGCCCGCGAAGACCGCCCGGGTGACACGCGGCTGGTGGGCTATCTGACCGGGAGTGCCGATCCGGTCCAGGTCCGTGAGCAGTTGGCCGAGCGGTTGCCGGGCTATATGGTGCCCGCGGCGCTGGTGGTGTTGGAGGCATTGCCGTTGACGGTCAACGGCAAACTGGACAAGCGGGCGCTGCCGGCACCCGAATACGCGAACGCTGACCGGTATCGCGCCCCCGCCAACGCGATCGAAGAACTATTGGCCGGCATCTACGCCCAAGTGCTGGGCCTCGAGCAAGTCGGCGTCGACGACTCCTTCTTCGAACTCGGCGGCGACAGCATCTTGTCGATGCAGGTGGCCTCGCAGGCACGGGCCGCCGGTCTGTTGTGCCGGCCGCGCGATGTGTTCGTCGAGCAGACGGTGGCCCGGCTGGCCCGGGTGGCCCGGGTGGTCGACGGCGCCGGCCCGACCGACGAGGGTATCGGGCAGGTGATACCCACCCCGATCATGCGGTGGCTCGCCGGCGTGGCCGGTCCCGTCGAGCAGTTCAACCAGACGATGCTTTTGCAGGCTCCCGCGGGGGTGCGCGAGGCCGACGTGGTGGCGCTGTTGCAGGCCCTTCTGGATCGGCATGCCATGTTGCGACTGCGTGTCACGGACAGCACCGACCGGAATTGGTCACTGTGGGTGCCCGAGGCGGGGACGGTCGACGCGCGCGAGTGCCTGCACTCGGTGGATGTGTTGTCGGTGCAGGCGGTAGCGGCGGCGCGGTCGCGGTTGAATCCGGCGGCCGGTGTGATGCTCAGCGCGCTGTGGGTGGCCCCGACGGGCCAGTTGGCGTTGATCGTTCACCACCTGGCCGTCGACGGGGTGTCATGGCGAATCCTGTTGGAAGACCTCAATATTGCCTGGGCGCAGCACCGTGCGGGCCAACCTTTGGCGTTGCCTGCGATCGGCACGTCGTTTGCGCGGTGGTCGGCACTGCTGGCCGACTACGCGCACGCCCCGCACGTCACGCGACTGGCCGCGGCGTGGCGGCAGGCGGCGAGGGGGCCGGCGGTGCTGCCGGGGGTGCGCACGGAGGTCGATACCTATGAGAACGCCGGGCACCTGTCGACCGAACTGGATGTCGAGACCACCCGGATGCTGTTGGGGGAGGTGCCGGCGGCGTTTCACGCCGGGATACACGACATCCTGCTGATCGCATTCGGGTTGGCGCTAGCGGAGTTTCTGGACGCTGATGGTGCAACGATCGGCATCGAGGTCGAGGGTCACGGGCGTCACGAAGACCTGGCGCCCGATGTCGACCTGTCGCGCACCGTGGGCTGGTTCACCACCAAATACCCGGTGTCGCTGAACCTGAACGGGCTGTCGTGGGCGCAGATCGTTGCCGGCGATGCCGGGCTGGGAGCGGTACTCAAAGGCGCCAAAGAACAATTGCGCGCCCTGCCCGACGATCTGACCTACGGTGTGCTGCGTTACCTGAACAGCCAGGTGGAGTTGGCCGGCTCGGACCCGCCGATCGGCTTCAACTACCTAGGGCGGCTTGGCCTTTCGGCGGCCGAGGTCGGCGGCGATGCATGGCGTATCAGCGAGGAGGACTTGTCGCTCACCGGCCTCGCATCCGCGGTGCCGATGCCGTTGATGCACACGTTGGAGCTCAACGCCGCCACCGTCGACACCGACGCCGGCCCGCATCTGCACGCCGACTGGGTATGGGCGCCGTCGGTGTTGGATGAGGCGCAAATCGGTGAGCTGAGCCGGCTGTGGTTTGACGCCGTGTCCGGTATCTGCGCGCATGTGCGCCGCGGTGGGGGCGGGCTGACGCCGTCGGACATCGCTCCAGCCCGGTTGAGCCAGCAGCAGATCGACGAACTGCAGCAGCAATACCGGATCGCCGACGTGTTACCGCTGACCCCGATGCAACAGGGCCTGCTGTTTCACGCCGCCGCGGCGCAGGGCAACGACGACGCCTATGCGATGCAACTGGAGATCACTCTAAGTGGCCCGCTCGACCAGCAGCGGCTGCGCGACGCCGTGCACAACGTGGTCAACCGCCATCCCAACCTGGCCGCCCGATTCTGCCAACAGCCCGGCGAGCCGGTGCAAGTCATTCCAGTCGATCCCGAGATGCCTTGGCGCTACGCGGAACTGGACGCCGACATCGCCGAGCAGATCCGGCGGGTGCGTACCGCCGAACGCGCCGCGGTGTGCCAGTTTGCCGATCAGCCGGCGTTTCGGGCCGCCCTGCTTCGCACCGCAGAGGATCGGCACCTGTTTGTGCTGACGTATCACCACATAGTGCTAGATGGGTGGTCGCTGCCGATCCTGCTGCAGGAAATATTCGCCGGCTACTACGGGCAGCGGCTGCCCCCGGCTGTGCCGTACCGCCGCTTCGTCACCTGGCTGGCCGAACGCGACGTTGCCGACGCGCACGCGGCGTGGCGCAAGCTGTTCGCCGGTTTCGACACGCCCACTTTGGTCGGCTCGCCGAGGCGGCTGGAGCCGGGGCGGCGAGCCGTTGCCACCTTCCGGGTACCCGAGCACATCACGCGCGCCCTTGGCGAGCTGGCGCGTTCGCATCACACCACCGTCAACACCGTGCTGCAGGGCGGCTGGGCGTTACTGCTGACCTCGCTGACCGGCCAGCACGACGTCGCCTTCGGTGTCACGGTCTCGGGTAGGCCAGCCGAGATCGCCGGCGCGGATTCGATGGTGGGCCTGTTAATCAACACAGTGCCTGTGCGCGCGCACATCACGGCGGCGACCACTACCGCAGATCTGTTGGTGCAGCTGCAAAACGCGTACAACGACACACTCGAACACCAGCATCTGGCGCTGTCCGACATCCAGCGCATCACCGGACACGATCAGCTGTTCGACACCCTTTTGGTGTTCGAAAACTACCCGATCGACACCGATGCTTTGTCGAGCGCCGACGGGTTGACCATCACCGAATTCGGCAACCACGAGTACAACCACTACCCGCTTGCGGTGCAGGCCCTGCCCGGCGAACGACTGGGCCTGCGCGTCGAATTCGACACCGACGTGTTCGACAGCGCCGACATCCAAACACTGATCGAGCGGCTGCAGCGGATGTTGGTCGCGATGAGCCTCGATCCAGCGCGGCGGCTCTCGGCGATGGACATCTTGGATGCCGGTGAGCAGGCCCGGCTGGGTGCGTGGGGCCACCGGACCGTGTTGACACGACCCGCGCCGGCCGCGGCAACGGTGCCGGCGTTGTTCACCGCACAAGTCACGCGGACCCCGCAGGCTGTGTCGGTCAGCTGCCAAGGCCGCTCCTTGACCTACCGCGAGCTCGACGAGGCGTCGAACCGGCTGGCGCACCTGCTGGCCGACCACGGCGCAGGCCCGGGACAGCATGTGGCACTGCTATTTTCGCGATCGGCCGAAGCTGTCGTCGCCATCCTTGCGGTGCTCAAGACCGGGGCGGCGTACGTGCCGATCGACCCGGCGCTCCCGTTGGCGCGCATCCGGTTCATGGTGGCCGACGCTGCACCGGTCGTCGCGCTCAGCACCGCCGGGCTGCGCTCACGGCTGGACCAATCTGAGGTGCTTGTCCTCACTATCGACGACCCCGATGTCGACACCTGGCCCAGCACTGCACTGCCGGGGCCGGTGCCCGACGACGTCGCCTACCTCATCTACACCTCGGGCACGACCGGTGCGCCCAAGGGGGTAGCAATCACCCACCGCAATGTGACCCGGCTGTTCGACTCGCTGGACGCCAGCCTGCCATCGGGGCCGGGGCAGATCTGGGCGCAGTGGCACTCGTACAGCTTCGACGTCTCGGTGTGGGAGGTCTTCGGCGCGCTGCTGCACGGTGGGCAGCTGGTGGTGGTTCCCGAGTCCGTAGCCGGATCGCCGGATGACTTGCACGCCTTGCTGATTGACGAACGGGTCGACGTTTTATGCCAGACGCCTTCAGCAGCGGGGATGCTCTCGCCGCAGGGTCTGGAGTCGACGGCGTTGGTGGTGGCCGGAGAGGCCTGCCCACCGGAACTGGTGGATCGGTGGGCCGACGGGCGGGTGATGATCAACGCCTACGGCCCCACCGAGACGACCGTGTACGCCGCGATCAGTGCGCCGCTGACGGCTGGCTCGGGAGTCGTGCCGATCGGTGCGCCGGTGCCAGGAGCGGCGCTGTTCGTGCTGGACCGGTGGCTGCGCCCGGTGCCGCCCGGTGCCGTCGGGGAGCTGTACGTGGCCGGCGGCGGCGTGGGATACGGCTATGCCTGCCGGACCGGGTTGACGGCGTCGCGGTTTGTCGCGTGCCCGTTCGGTGGGTTCGGTGAGCGGATGTATCGCACCGGTGATCTGGTGCGGTGGCGTGTCGATGGCCAACTGGATTATCTGGGCCGTGCCGACGAACAGGTCAAGATCCGCGGGTATCGCATCGAACTCGGTGAGGTGCAGGCGGCGCTGAACGCGCTTGCCGGGGTGGACCAGGCGGCGGTGATCGCCCGCGAGGATCGTCCGGGCGACAAACGTCTGGTCGGCTATGTCACCGGCACTGCGGACCCGGCCCAGATCCACGAGAAGCTGGCTGAGCGGCTGCCCGCCTACATGGTGCCCGCCGCGGTGGTGGCGATCCAGGCGCTGCCGTTGACGGTGAACGGCAAACTCGACAAACGGGCCCTGCCGGCACCCGACTACAGCGCCGGTGATTATCGCGCTCCGGCCAACGCGATCGAGGAGATCCTGGCCGCCATCTATGCCCGGGTCCTCGGGCTCGAGCGGGTCGGGCGCGACGACTCTTTCTTCGAACTCGGCGGGGATTCGCTGTCCGCGATGCGTCTGGTTGCTGCGATCAACGACTCTCTGGATGCCGGGCTTGCGGTGCGTACCGTGTTCGACGCGCCCACGGTCGCCCGGCTGGCGCCACACATTGGTGACGGCACGAGGCGGTTGGAGCCGCTGGTGGCTCTTGAGCGGCCGGCCGTGGTGCCCGTGTCGTTTGCCCAATCCCGGCTGTGGGTTCTGGACCAGGTGCAGGGGCCGTCCCCGGCTTACAACATGACAGCCGCGTTGCGGCTGCGAGGACCGCTTGACGTCGACTCGCTGGGAACTGCACTGGCCGATGTGGTGGGCCGCCACGAAAGCCTGCGCACAGTGTTCTCGGCGCCCGAGGGAATACCCCAGCAGGTGGTTGTCCCCGTCGGTCAGGCCGACTTCGGTTGGGACGTGCTCGATGTCACCGGGTGGCCGGAAAGCCGAGTGCGACAGGCCATCGACGAAACGGCGCGGCACACCTTCGACTTGACCGCCGAGATTCCTTTGCGGGCACGGCTTTTGCATCTCGACGAGGATGAGCATGTGTTGGTGGCGGTGGTGCACCACATCGCCGCCGACGGTTGGTCGATTACTCCATTGGTGCGTGACCTGGGTCTCGCCTATGCCAGCCGTCAGGCGGGGCGGGTTCCCGACTGGGCGCCATTGACGGTGCAGTACGCCGACTACACGCTCTGGCAGCGCGCGCAGTTCGGCGATCTGGACGACCCGGACAGTGTGATCGGCGCGCAGCTGGCGTACTGGCAGGATGCCCTGGTTGGCCTGCCGGAGCGGCTGCAGTTGCCCACCGATCGACCTTACCCGCCGGTGGCCGATCACCGTGGCGCCAGTGTGGCGGTGGAATGGCCCGCCGAATTGCAGCAGCGGGTGGCGCGGGTAGCCCGGGAGCACAACGCGACGAGTTTCATGGTGGTGCAGGCGGCGTTGGTCGTGCTGCTGGCCAAGCTCAGCGCGAGTTCCGATGTGGCGGTGGGCTTCCCGATCGCGGGGCGGCGTGACCCCGTCCTCGATGAGTTGGTCGGGTTTTTTGTCAATACGTTGGTGTTGCGGGTTGATGTGGCCGGTGATCCCAGTGTCGCAGAGCTTTTGGGGCAGGTGCGGGCGCGCAGTCTGGCTGCCTATGAGCATCAAGATGTGCCGTTCGAGGTGTTGGTGGAGCGGCTCAACCCAACCCGGAGCCTGTCCCATCATCCGCTGGTCCAGGTGGCCTTGGCCTGGCACAATCAGCCTGCAGAGCTGGCCTTGGGTAACCTCGAGGTGACACCGGTCACGGTGGAAACCCATTCTGCTCGCATGGATTTGGTGTTTTCACTGGCTGAGCGCTGGACCGGAACCGGCGAGCCCGGCGGAATCGCTGGGGACGTGGAGTTCCGCACTGACGTCTTCGACGCCGCCAGCATCGAGACGCTGACCGACCGGTTGCGGCGGATGCTGGAAGCCATAACCGCCGATCCGGGGGCGATGTTGTCGTCGCTGGATGTGCTCGCCGACAGTGAGCACGCCCGGCTGGATGCGATCGGCAACCGCGCGGCGTTGACCCGGCCCGAACCACTGGCGGCGTCGATTCCCGAGTCGTTTGCAGCGGCGGCGGCCCGGGCACCAGAGGCAGTGGCAGTCAGCGGCCAAGGTCACTCGATGACCTACCGCGAGCTCGACCAGGCGTCGAACCGGTTGGCGCACCTGCTGGTTGCTCAGGGTACGGGTGCGGGGCAATGTGTGGCGTTGCTATTGCCGCGGTCGGCCGAGGCGGTCGTGGCGATCCTCGCGGTCCTGAAAACCGGGGCCGCGTATCTGCCGATCGACCCCGGACTGCCGCCGGCCCGCATCGCGTTCGTCCTTCGCGACGCTGCGCCCGTCGCGGCCATCACCACCGCCCGTCACGCCGAACGGCTGGACGGGTTCGACTTGGCGGTCATCGATGTCGACGACCCTGGCATTGACCCGCAGCCGACCACTGCCTTGTCGGTGCCAGCGGCAGACGACATTGCCTACCTGATCTACACCTCGGGCACCACCGGGGTCCCGAAAGGGGTTGCGGTCACTCACCGCAACGTGACCCAGCTGCTGGCGCCCCTGGATGCGGGGCTGCCGGCCGCGGGGGTGTGGTCGCATGCGCATTCGCTGGCGTTTGACGTGTCGGTGTGGGAGATCTTCGGGGCGTTGTTGCGTGGTGGCCGGGTGGTGGTGATCGCCGAGGCCATGGTTGGCTCGCCGGATGAGCTGCACGCCACGCTGATTGACGAGCAAGTGGACGTGCTGACCCAGACTCCGTCGGCACTGCAAGTGCTTTCCCCCGAGGGGCTGGACTCCGTGGCGTTGGTGACCGTCGGTGAGGCATGTCCGGCCGAGATAGTGGACCGGTGGGCGTCCGGGCGGGTGATGGTCAACGCCTACGGCCCCACGGAAACCACGATGTGTGTGGCGATCAGTGCGCCGCTCACAGCCGGTGCGGGGGTGCCGCCGATCGGGATGCCCGTGACGGGCGCGGCATTGTTCGTACTCGACGGGTGGCTCCGGCGGGTGCCGGTCGGTGTGGTCGGCGAGTTGTATGTGGCGGGCGCCGGGGTGGCGTGCGGGTACGTGGGACGATCTGCGTTGACGGCGTCGCGGTTTGCGGCGTGTCCGTTCGGTGGACCGGGGCAGCGGATGTATCGCACCGGGGATCTGGTGCGCTGGCGCGCAGATGGGCAGCTGGATTATCTGGGCCGTGCCGACGAGCAGGTCAAGATCCGCGGCTATCGCATCGAACTCGGCGAAATCCAGGCCGCACTAACCGCTTTGGACGGCGTCGAGCAGGCGGTGGTGATCGCGCGCGAAGACCGCCCCGGCGACAAGCGCCTCGTCGGCTATATCACCGGCAGCGCCGACCCGACCACTCTCCGCGCCACGCTGACCGAGCGGTTGCCGGCGCACATGGTGCCCGTCGCCATACTCGCGGTCGAAAGTTGGCCGTTGACACCCAATGGCAAACTCGACACCCGCGCGCTGCCGGCCCCCGACTACGCCGACACCGCCCGGTATCGGGCCCCGGCCAACGCCGTCGAGGAAACCTTGGCCGGCATCTACGCCCAGGTGTTGGGCCTGGAGCGGGTCGGCGTCGACGACTCGTTCTTCGATTTGGGCGGCGACAGCATTTCGGCGATGCAGGTGGTGGCGCGGGCGCGTGCCGCGGGCTTGGTGTGCCGGCCGCGTGATGTGTTCGTCGAGCAGACCGTCGCCCGGCTGGCCCGGGTTACCGAAACAGCCGGTGCGGGTGGTCCGATCGACGAGGGCGTGGGCGCGGTGACTCCAACGCCAATCATGTGCTGGCTGAACAGTATTGACGGTCCGGTGGACCAGTTCAACCAAACGGTGCTGATCCAGGGTCCGCCAGAGGTGGGCGAAGCCGACGTGGTGGTGCTGTTGCAGGCATTGCTGGATCGGCACGCCATGCTGCGGGCACACCTAAATGATGACGGTGCGTCGTTGACGGTGCCCGAGGTCGGCTCGGTGGATGCGCGCGAGTGCCTGCAGACGGTCGACGAGTTGTCCGACGAGTCGCTGATCCAGGCGCGCTCGCGGCTCAACCCGGCCGCCGGGGTAATGCTGCGCGCGCTGTGGGTGACCGCGACGAGGCAGCTGGCGCTGATCATTCACCACCTGGCCGTCGACGGGGTGTCGTGGCGAATTCTGTTGGAAGACCTCAACGTTTCCTGGGCCCAGCATCGCAGCGGGCAACCGCTGGAATTGCCGGCCGGCGGAACGTCATTTGCCCGGTGGGCGTCGCTTCTCAGCGAGTGCGCCCACGCTTCGGACGTCGTCGCACACGCGCACGTCTGGAGGGAGGTGGCGGCGACCCCGGCCGCACTGCCGGCTGTTAACCCGGAGGTGGATACCTACGCGAGCGCCGGACATCTGTCGGTCTCGCTGGACGCCCAGACGACGGCGATCCTGCTCGGCGACGTGCCGGCGGCGTTCCACGCCGGGGTGCAGGACATCCTGCTGATCGCATTCGGCTTGGCGGTGACGGAGTTTCTGGGCATTAGTGACGCGCCAGTGGCCATCGACGTCGAGGGCCACGGCCGGCAGGAAGAACTGGCCCCCGGAGTCGATCTGTCGCGCACCGTCGGTTGGTTCACCACCAAGTACCCGGTAGCGCTGAGCCTGGGCGAACTGCGCTGGGGCCAAGTGATCGCCGGTGAGCCCGCGCTCGGAGCGGTGATCAAAGACGCCAAAGAGCAATTGCGCGCTCTCCCAGACGGTCTGACCTACGGTGTGCTGCGTTATCTGAACCGCGATGTCGACCTGGCGTCGCCCGACCCGTCAATAGGCTTCAACTACTTCGGGCGTCTGGGCGCCGCGGGTAACGGCTCCCGTGACGTTTGGCGGATCTGCCAGGAAGGCCTGTTGCTCGCCGGCTCCAGCGCGACCATACCGATGCCGCTGGCGCACACCGTGGAGCTCAACGCCGGCACCGTCGACACCGACGCCGGTCCGCACCTGCACGCCGACTGGACCTGGGCGCCTTCGAGTTTCAGCGAATCTCAAGCCGGCCGGCTCAGCCAGTTGTGGGTCGACGCTCTGTCCGGAATCTGCGCGCACGTGCGGGCCGGTGGCGGCGGACTCACCCCTTCGGATATCGCCCCGGCCCCCCTGAGCCAGCAGCAGATCGATGAGCTCGAGCGTCAGTATCACATCGCGGACGTCTTGCCGCTGACGCCCTTGCAGCAGGGGCTGCTCTTTCACGCCCACAGTGTGGGAGACAGCGACCGCGATCTGTATGCGGTGCAACTGGACATCACGTTAAGCGGGCGGCTCGACCATCAGCGGCTACGCGATGCGGTGCACGAGGTGATCAACCGCCATCCGCACCTGGCGGCCCGATTCTGCGAACAGTTCGACCCACCGGTACAGCTCATCCCGGCCGATCCCGCAGCCCCTTGGCGCTATATCGATCTGGACGGCGCTGCCACCCTCGACGAGCAGATCGAGCAACTCTGCGTCGCCGAGCGCGCCGCGGTTTGCGACCTGGCCCATCCGCAGGCTTTCCGGGTCGCGTTGATCCGCACCGCGCCGGATCGGCACCGCTTGGTGCTGACCAATCACCACCTCGTGCTCGATGGTTGGTCGCTGCCGATCCTGCTGCAGGAAATCTTTGTCGGCTATCACGGACAACGGCTGCCCGCGGCGGTGCCATACCGCAGGTTCCTCACCTGGCTGGCCGAGCGCGACCACGAAAGTGCCCGCACTGCCTGGCGCGAAGTGCTGGCAGGGTTTGATACCCCTACTCTGGTCGGCCCGCCGCAAAACCCGAAGCCAGCGCAACGGGGCGTCGTCTCATATCGAATGCCCGAGAACATCACTCGGTCGCTTGACGAGCTGGCGCGCTCACACCACACCACCCTCAACACCGTGCTGCAAGCCGGCTGGGTGCAGCTGCTGATGTGGCTGACCGGCCAGCACGATGTCGCATTCGGTACGACGGTCTCGGGCCGGCCCGCCGAGGTGCCCGGCGCGGAGTCGATGGTCGGGTTGTTGATCAACACGATACCGATGCGGGCGCGCCTCACGGCAGAAACCACCACCGTCGAGCTGCTCGACCAACTGCAGCGCGTCCACGCCAACACCCTTGAGCACCAACATCTATCGCTGAGCGAGATCCACCGCATCACCGGCCACGACCAACTGTTCGACACCCTGTTGGTGTTCGAGAACTACCCGGTCGACACCAGTGCGATGCCGGGAATCGACGGGCCTGCCATCACCGAGTTCACCAGCCGCGAATCCACCGACTACCCGCTGACACTGCAAGCCATTCCCGGCCACGAACTGGGCCTGCGGGTCGAATACGACACCGATGTGTTTGAGGGCCGAAGCATTGAGGCGTTGGTGGGGCGGTTGGAGCGGGTGGTGGTGGCGATGGCCGCTG
>NZ_LQPE01000013.1 GCF_002101735.1 Mycobacterium kyorinense
GGCCACCCGGCCGGGGAACAACCCCGAGACGGGGTGCGAGTCGCGTGACCACTAAAGATCACTCACTCGCAACGGTTGTACGCGTAGCGGGTAGCCGTCGGCCACTGCCCGTAGTTCGTCGAGCGATCCGGCGAACCAGAACGGGACGGTGGGCAGCCCGAGTTGGTCGGCGGCCAGCCGCCGAAGGCCCTCGCGGTCCGCGGTGAGCCGCAGACTGCGCGCGGTGGGAAAGACCTGCGCGAAATCGGTTTCGGCCGCAAGAGTCAACGCATCGATGGTGACCATGTCGGTGGCTGTGACCACGTAATTCGGTTGTAGGCGGCCGATCACTGCGGCCATCTCGTTGGTGTCGGTGATGTCGAGGACCTGCGATTGGTCGGTGATTCCTTGCGTGAGACCATTGGCGTCCGGTTCCACTGCGATCACCTCGGCGCCGAGTCGCTGAAAGGCGGTCGCCAGCTCGGGGCTGAATTCTCCAGCCCCCAGCAGCATTACCCTGGTCCAGCGGGTGCGGCGTTCATTGCCGGGCTGGCTTTGATATCCGTCGCGTGCGTGGTGTGCCGGCGGCTGTCTGTGTGTGTCGATCCATTCGTCGTTCGTCACACGCTCAGCCACGGTCTCGCCCTTTTCGTCACGCATGCATACACACATCAAGATCGACCTGTTGCTGGTTCAGGATAGGGGCGTGGTGGCACTTGGGGCCGGCGACACACTCGGTAAGCCACGTTTGGGCGCTGGGGGGCGTCGTTACATGTCCGCGACGTAGAGCTTCGATGTCCAACCGTGAAGTTGTCATCGAGCATGACGCAATGCATATGGCGGGGGTGTCCGTGTCGGTGTGCGCTCCGAACTCACCAAATTATAAACTTGCGTTTATGGATGTGTGGGTGCTGACGACAGGTGTGGTGCAGTGGGGATGTTGACTGAGGGTGACAAGTGGAGGGCGCCTCGGCGCCGCAGGTTGAGCCCGCCGGTCGTGCTGGCCAGTGTGGGTTTGCTGACGGTGGTGGCATTAGTTGTCGCCGTTGTGATGTGGTTGGTTGGGGACCGTCCGGCGCCGCGGCCGGCGCCGCCGCCGACTGGGGCCAGGCCGCTGACGGTGGTGGAGTCGGCCGGCGTCACGGCGCTCATTGACCAGCAGAATGCTGGCGCGCACAGCCTGTCGGGCAAGATTTCGGTGAACGGTCGAACGTTGGGGATTCAGCTGGGCTACCTCGCCGATGGGAGCACCGGCAGTGGCACGCTGACTGCCGGGGGTTTGCGTGGCGATGTCCTGATCGACGCCGCAGTGGTGTATCTACGTGGCGGCCAACCGTTTTGGGCGGCCTTGGGGGTTGCCGGCGCGCCGCCGCCGGGATGGGTGGTCCTGCCGCCGGACTTCCTTGGTGGCAAAGTGTTCGTCAGCCCGGCGGCGTGGACGGCGGCGCTGCTGCCCACGCCGGCCGCGCGGCTTGATGGGCAGACCTACTACAGCGGGCGCGGTGACGCGTCGGCCACCATCGGGGACAAGGGCATCACCCATTTCGCCGTCGCGGGTGTTACTGCCGATGTTCGGGCGGTACCCGCGGCCGAAGTAACCACTGCTGCAGGACAATTGGGCAATGGGCGCGGCCCGGGGATCCCGTTGGGACGCGACCCTGCCGGAACCTGGGTCCTGCCCCCGCCCCCGCCGGCGGCGACGACGTCGACGCCCACAACGACTGCAACGCCGACCTCGACAACCCCTACGCCCTGACGCTGGCCCTGGCCTCGATGTCGGAGCCTGTTGTCATGATGGCCCCGCAAGGGGGAGCGACATCGACTGTCGGGGGGAATAATGTCGTTGATTGACGTAGTCGAGGCCAGTGCCGAGGACCGTGAACTCATTGAACGCGCCGAGGCGGCTGTGGTGTTCGCACGCCGAATGCTCGAGCCCGGGACTGCCGTGATTCTTGACGTCGAGACGGTTTCGCTGGGCGGGCCGATTTGTGAGATCGCTATGGTCGATGCGGCATCGGGAGTGACACTGGTGGATACGCTGGTCAATCCCGGGGTACCGATCGAAGCGGGCGCCTACGCGGTCCACGGCATCAGCGACGCCGAGGTCAATGCGCCGGCGGTGCCGTCCTGGCCAAGTGTGTGGGAACGGTTGCTGCCGCTGGTTGCCGGGCGAATGATCCTGGCATACAACGCTGACTACGACCGCGAGGCCGTTACGGCGGACTGTCGCCGCTATGGGCTCGCCGATTCGTGGCTCACGGATCAGCGAAGCTGGGCCGATGTGATGGTTCCGCGGTCCGACCACCTATATATGAACCGGTTCCTGCGCAACGACGGCGGGCACCGTGCACTCGGCGATGTTCATCAGACCCGCCGGCATCTGCTGGCGATGACGGTGCCCACGCCCTGGCCGCCCGACGGGCGTTGAGCCCCTTGGTGTTTCGAGCCGAGCCTTGCGCGCCGCGGTTATTTGTAGCTGACGGCGCCGAAGTGCACCGGGCTGACAAAGCCGTCGACAAGCCACTGCTTGTTATTGCTCAGCGTCAGGCGCAAAGTGGCGTCGATGGTGTTGAACGTGGTGGTGCTGGCGGAGGCCTTCGCGGTGACCAGGGCGCTGACGCTGTCGCCGGGCTTGGCTTGTGACGGGTCGATGCTGTCCTTGCCGAGCTGGATCGACTTGACCTCCACGGAGGTGTAGGGCGACGCCGCGATCGGGGTGTCAGTGAAATTGGTGGTGACGAAACGGCCCAAAACCCCGGCGTTGTTGGCGGTGTAGTAGGCCGTCATGAAGTTCGCCACCGTGGTTCCCAGCGGTCCTTTGAGGTCGACGCCGATCGTGTAGTACGGCTTGACTTCGAAGTTGCGTGCGGTGTCGTTGACCGGCCTCGGCCACTGCAGGGCTTTGAAGCTGCCGCCCGACTCCACCACGGTGACCTTGTAGTAGCTGCGCGTCGACGCGCCCGCCTCGGGTAGAACGATGGTGGCGCCGAACACCCACTCCCACTCGGTTTGATCACCTGCCGGGGTGACTTTGACGTCGCTCGGGTTGATGTAGAGCACCGTGAACGGGTTCGGGTTGAGCTCAGGTTGCCCGGGCAGTGCCGTCATCGACGCAAGCTTCTCGGCGTCCTTGGCGTCGCCGGCTGCCCACACGAGGAAAAAGTTCTGGGCAAAGAACTGCGACTTCGTGAAGTGGTTGATTTCGCGCTGAACATCAATGCGCTGCTGCACCCTATGCAACAGCGCAACTTGACCGACGCCGATCACCACGGTCATCAGTAGCGCCAGCCACGCGGCTGCGATCGTTGCGATAAACCCCCACTTGATCGCCGGCTCCGTCAACTGGATCCGAGGCTTGCGGATCGCCATGTGTTTTCCTCCCGAGTGACGACCAACTGGCCGCTATCATAAAGTCAAGTTGATGCATTAAGACGGAAAGGCGCGACACGTGGCACACCCCGGCGGGCCCGCGGCCCACCAGCCGCAGCTGTCTGCAGCGCAGCGCGCGCGCCTAAATGCTCAGGTCGATGAGGTTCTGACGAATGCCGCGCTGTCCGATGATGAAGCTGCCGATCTGATCGATTCCGTGGTCGACGCTGTGGTTCCCCAACGCGCGCGGGCGGCCTCATCGAGCGTCGACACAAGCGATGAAGAAGAGTCACCTGGCCCGGCATGGGCCGCCGATCAGTCACCGTCGGCGCCGAAGGCGGAGTCGGCGCTAAGCGGTGGCGGCGGCACCATGCCGCTGCCTGTCGCGCCGCGCAAGCCGTCGAGCGAGGACGACGATGACGAACGGTACCCGCTGTGGCGTCCACCCACCCGGCCGACAGTGGACGTGCCGGCCGACGTCGCCGACATCGCCCCGGTCGCCGCACCCGCTGCCCCTGACGAGACCCCGACACCGCCACCTGCAGCGGATCCGCAATCAGCGCCGCCTCGGCCGGGGCCAAGCGCCAGCCCGCCCAGCCGACTCTCGGCCGTCACGCGCCGCTGGTCGGCCCTGCCGTCATGGGCCAAGGTCGCAGTGGCCGTCGCCGCGGTCCTGGTGCTGGTGGTGGGACAGCAGATCAGCAGTCACAGCGCGCATCGCCGCGAAGCTGACCGCGCCATTGACGGTCCGGCGCCCAGCGCAGTGACACCTCCCCTGCAGGCGGGAACGCCGACCGAGCAGCCGCTGCAGCCCGGCTGCCCGCCCAACGCCGGCGCACAATGCCGGCCAGTGGATTCGTCATGCGGAGCCGGTAGTTCAGATCCGTCGCTGGCGTTTGGGACCGACCCAAGTCAAGCCTGGATTTGCGCGCGATCCCACAACATCGACATGCAGCAGATCATCATCCAATTCCCCAAGCCGGTCGTGGTGACGTCGATCTTCGTGATTCCGGGGTTCGCGCACACCGAGAAGAACGGCCAGGACCATTGGGTTGAGCATCGGCTGGTCACCGCAATTTTGTGGCGGATCGGCGGCGAGCAGATCGAGCAGGCCATCTCACCCACCCCGCAGGGCTCCACACAGAAAGTGCCGGGAATCGCGACCCAAATCATCACCGGCACAATCCAATCCAGTCAGCGGCCGCCCGCGACCGGCAAGGGGCCAGGCCATCTACCTGGCATCCTGGGAGCACCGGACAATTCGAAAGTCGATGAGACGATCGCGATCAGCAAGATCACGATCAACGGCTACTCGGCGGGGCAGACGTGAGCAGCATGGGGCCGGCTCCAAGGGTGGTGGGGCATCGTCGCGTCGACACAGAAAGGCACAACCGGGGGGAGGAACGGCGTCGGTGGACCCTGATTTGGTCAGCTATTTCATCAACGGGCTGCGTTATTTGAGCCAGGACAACCTGGCCGCTGCCCGCGATAACTTCCTGTACTGCACCGAGCTCGACAGCACTCAATGCGACTTGTATCGAGCACTGGCGATGCTGGAAGGCCACATGGGCGATGGTCCGGCGTCTGCCGACCTCGTCGAAAAGATCTATCGGTCATTGCCGACCTGGGGTCGAGTACTGGCCGCGGTCGGTGATGAGACAGCAACGGTCTACCCTGCCGACTACTTACCGGTGTCGGTGGACCTGCGGTATTTGGGCTTGAAGGTTGAAAGCTACACTCCGACAGGCATTCACATCGGCCAGGCGTGCGCGCTGGCCGACCAGCGCCGATTCGACGAAGCGTTGCAGGTGATCAACGCAGCGCCGGTAATGACCCCGATGGTGCAGCTGGCCACGGTGTTGATCTACTTCAAGGCAGCCCGTTGGCAGGACGTGATTGATCTTGGCCAAAACCTCCTCAACCCGGTCCGCCACGACGGACATGACAGATCACTGGGCACGACCGACACCTATCTCCAAGCGGTTGCCTACCTGCTGACCGGTATCAGTTACGCGCATTTGGGGAACTTCGTGACCGCCGTTGATCGGCTGCGCACCGCCGACACGAAGCAGGTCGCAGACGACGGCCGGGAATTCCACTACATCGGCGTGGGTGCTGAGGTCTGCTACTACCTGGGCCTGATCGAGCGCGCCAAAGGCGAGGACGACAACGCCCGCGTGTACTGGAATAACGGGCTGGCATATGACCGCACACCCAAACTGGTGGCGGCCCTGGCCGATCCGACGGTCACGTTGCGGCAGACCACTGCGAAGCTGATCGACCAGCGCGGCTCGTACTGGGACATCAACACCGAACCCGACCTCAACGAGGTCCGCAAGGCCGAACTCGTCGAGAACCAGAACGCGCTGCTCGAGGAGGCCGACGCCGAGCTGATGGCTCAGATCGGTATGGAGGAAGTCAAAGGGCAGGTGCGCCGCCTCAAGGCAGCCGTCGCGTTCGAACAAGAGCTCGCCCGCCGCGGACGCGACCTCGACCGCAAGGCACTCCACCTGATCTTCGCCGGCCCGCCAGGGACGGGTAAGACGACGATCGCGCGGGTGATCGCGAAAGTGTTTGCAGGACTGGGCGTCTGCCCGTCCGACACTGTGGTGGAGGCCTCCCGAGCTGACTTGGTCGGCAGCCACGAGGGAGAGTCGTTACGGATGACCCGGGAGGTCCTTGCGCGCGCCGACGGCGGGGTGCTGTTCATCGACGAGGCCTACGAGATCGTCCAGGCCCGCAATGACGGTCAGGTGGATCCCTTTGGCACTGAGGCGATGACGGAACTGATGCGTCAGATGGAAAACAAGCGCGACACCCTGATCGTGATTATGGCCGGCTACGAGGCAGATATGAATCGGCTCCTGGCCACCAACGAGGGCCTCAACTCGAGGTTTCCCCGCCGGATCACGTTTCACTCCTACACGCCCGAGGAGATCGGCGACATCGCAGTCAGGCTGGCAGAAGCCCGCCACAACATTCTTCCCGCCGACGCCCGCCAGATGTTCGTCGATGCCGCTCATCGGTTGCAGGGCAACAATCATGCGGGCAAAAAGATGCTCGACGTGGCCGGCAACGGGCGATTTGTGCGCAACGTCGTGGAATTGGCGGAGGAGTTCCGCAGTGAACGGTTGCAGGAGACCAATCTGCGGGCGCTGTCCGACGACGAGCTTTTAGCGCTGACCCCGGCCGATATCGGGCCGGCCATGGACAAAGAGTTGATCAAACACTTCGGCGCCTCCGCGCCGAAGATCGCAGCGCCGCCGGCGGCCGACCAAACGCGGTGGCTCAACGGGGGGGATGTTAACTAGATGGCTCGGTTTAGTACCACCAAGGCGCAGCTGTCAGGTTATCGGCTCATGGTGCGCCAGATCGACCAGGCATTTAGCAGCCGCACATCATTGCTTCAGAATTCGCCGCTGTCGACCCAGACACTGATGATCATCGTCGGGTTGTTCGTGGCCTTCCTGATTCCCGCGTGCGGGTTCTTCATGTCCTATTTCTCGCCGCGCGCCGACCAGAACGGTGCGAACATCATCATCACGAAATCAGGTGGCCTCTATGTCATGTTCGACGGCGCCCTGCACCCGGCCACCAATTTGGCATCAGCGCGGTTGATCGTCGGCAAACCAGACAACCCGAAGGTGGTCAAAGACAGCGCGTTGGCCGGCCAGCCCCGCGGCCAGTTGATGGGCGTGCCGTCCGGGCCCAACAATCTCACCCAACGCAGCGACGACACCGCCAAGTGGACCGTATGCGACAAGCACACCGACGAGACCGATCTGTCGTTGACCAAGGCCGACAGCCTGACGACGACTCTGTTCGCCGGGACCGACTCGATGACCTCAACCGTGGCGCCGTTGAGCGTCAACGACGCGGTGGTGGTCAAACTGGCTTCCGATCCACACCAGCTGTGGGTGGTCTACAACGGTTCGCGCGTCGGGGTCGGCGCCCAGGATATGGCCACACGCGCGGCGTTGGGGCTGACCCCACGGATGGTTGATGCCGCGATCCCCATCTCGGAGGGACTATTCAACGCGATTCCCGCCGCGCCGGCGCTCAAGACGCCCTACATCGCCAACCGAGGACAGGTCAACCCGGCTTTGCCGCAGGTAACCAACGGCGATGTGATCATCACCGGCTCCGTCGACGGCACTCGCCGCTACCAGGTGGCACTCGAAGACGGGGTCCAGCAGATCAGCCAATTCATCGCACAGCTGCTGATCAACACCGGCAGTAAGGAAGTCACCACACTGGATGCAACGACCGTGTCGGCGGCGCCGCTGGCCAGCGACATCGACGTACGGCTGTACCCGGATCATGCGCCGAACTTTCGTGAGCCCCATGTGCTGTGCTGGTCATGGGAGCGCGGCGCCAAGGACCTTCGGGCGTCGACGACGATCCTGACGGCCGAGTCGCTGCCGATTGCACCCGAGCGCGCCAATCAGGTTGTGGACCTGCTCAAGCCGACAGGAACAGTGGTGAGCGCGTCGGCGTCGCTGACAACCCCGGGCAAGGGCTGGTTCGTGCGGGTGACCGGTGCATCGCCGACGTCACATGCCAACGAGCAGCTTATGTGGATCGACGACACCGGGGTTCGGTATTTCATCGGCCCGGGCAGCCAAGGCAAATACGACTCCACCATCAAAGCGCTCGGCATTGGTACACGTGACCCGCTGCCGATCCCCTGGCAGATCGCCAAACTGTATGCGCCAGGCTCCACGCTGTCGCGCGAAGCCGCGCTGACCTACCACACGCTGCTACCGGACGACCTGCATCAAAAAGCAATCCCGGAAAACCCGCCGCAGGCCGTAGGTGCTGATCAAGCTCCGGTCGCCGTGGGCAGATAACACGCACGCGATACCGAGATCGGCGCCACGCCGCCACGCCGCTCGGGCACGAAACATACTGCAACACAGGGGGAAATGAGACAGATGGCAACGATCACCTTCACGCCGGCGCCGCGGAAGATCCCACAGATGAGCGCCGAAAGCGTCGACGTGCCGCCGCCGGATCCGCTGCCCGAACAGGCTCGGGGTCCGATGCTGATGCGGATCGTGCCGTTCCTCATCGGCGGCATGATGCTCGCGTTCATCGTGATGATCGTCATGTCCGGTACGCGGATCATGTCGCCGGTCATGCTGATGGCACCGATGGGCATGATGATGGCCGCACTGGCATACCTCGGAGTAGGTGGCCCCGGGGGAGGCCCGCTCACCAACCTCGACGAGAACCGCAAAAATTATTGGCTCAAGCTGCGGGAACAGCGCAAGCTCGCTCACAGCCTCGGGCAGATCATCCACGACCTGCACGCCGGCACATATCCGCATCCGTTGACCCTGTCGGCGCGCTGCGGCCGCCCGGGAATGTGGTCGATCCGCCCAAGCGATTCCAAACTGCCACCGGGCGCCAAGCAGGAAGACAGCCCGGCAGCGTTGCGGCCCTGGCTGACTGCCCGCGTCGGAGTCGGGCTGACCGAGGTCTTGCCCAAGATTGAAGAGCCGGAAACCGAAATCCCTGAAAAGCTCGAGCCAGTCACGACAGGAGCATTTCGACGGTTCTTGCGCACGCAGAAATTCGTCACCAACTGCCCACTGGGAATCAGTTTCGCCGAGCAGCCCGCATACAGCTTCCGCGGCGACCCCGACGCCGTGTTGGCGTTAGGCAGGGCGATGATCTGCTCGCTGGCCTTCAACCATTCGCCGAACGATCTGGCCATCGGCGTGATCTGCGACCCGGCAGTGCGCAGCCGCTGGGATTGGGTGAAATGGCTTCCCAGCGCGCAGGATCCGCGCCGCGACGACCGCGCCGGCTCGGCGCGCTACGCATGGCCGTCGCTGGCGGCGTTCGTCGCCGACACCGACCTCGGTCCAGGCAACAGCGAAGGGCCGCACCTGGTGGTGTTCATCGACACCCCGGGCAACGACGTGTCGTTGCCGCCCGGGTGGACCCGTGCGGCCACCACGCTGGTGGTGCTCAACGCGCCCAGCGAGACCCTGACCACCAAGCAGGGCAGATTCCACGTCTCCGATCGCCGCGAATTCTCAACCCCTCGGCAGCTGCGCATCGCGCACGCCGACGCCTTGACGATCACCCAGGCCCGCACGATCGCGCAAAAGATGAGCCGACACCGCCCGCCGCACTGGGCCGTCTCGGACACAACGGTCAAGACCGAAGTGGCTAAGCAGTCCTATTTCGATGTTCACGGCATCACCGATCTCGATACCTGGGATCCGCGCCCGCTGTGGGCGGCCAACAGTGTCGATTCGCATTTCGAGATCCCCGTCGGGTTCGTTCATGACGGCCAGCAGCTCACTTCGGAGATCTTCTCCATGGATTTCGCCGAGGCGTCTCTGAGGGGCACCGGCCCTCATGGCGCGATTCAGGGTAAGACCGGATCCGGCAAGAGTTTTCTGCTGATGGGATTGGTGGGGTCGCTGTGTGTGAGGTTTGGGCCCGACAAGGTCAACCTCATCTTGATGGACTTCAAGGGCGGCGCGACCTTCCGCGGGTACGGGAAGTTGCCGCATGTCATTGCCAACATCAGCAACCTCGAGAATGCCGCTGATTTGGTGGGCCGCACCGCGGTAGTCCTGCTTGGGTTGATCAAAAAGCGCGAGGTCCTGATGTATGAGTGCGGCGCGAAGGACATCGTCGAATACCGGCAAATGCGCGCCAAGAACCCCGACAAGTATCCGCCGCTGCCTGAAGTGTTCGTCATCATGGACGAATTCAAGGAGTACATGACGAATCATCGGGAGGACTTGGAGACCTACATCAAAATCGGTACGGTCGGGCGCGCCTGGGGAATTCACGTATGGCCGTGCTCCCAGGACATCGACCAAGCGTTGCTGCGCGGCTTGGAGTCGCACCTGACATTCGGTATTTCGCTGCGCGCCAGCGACGCCGCCCACTCCCGGTTTGTCATCGGCGTGGACGAGGCCATGAACCTCCCCATGGGACAGGGGATGGCGATCGCCTACCGAGAGAACCGCCCCGACGGCGATGAACGCGAGCGGGTGCGGTTTCAGGGATTCAACGTCGAGCAGCGCTACATCGCCCCGCGCCGCCACACCCGCAAGCGAGCTGAAGCGGTCACGTCCGCCGCTGTGTCAGGGCGCCGGCTGGCCCAGTTCAGTTTGGAGAACTCGTTTAGCGTCGACGGTGAAGCCGTTGAGAGTGCGGCCAAGGATCTCGGTGCCGCAGTCGACCTGGACTCACTGCCGAAGATGAAGGACGCGCTGGTCAATCGGATCGCGCAGTTCGACGACGTTAAAGCGCTGCAGTTGTGGCAGCCCACGCTGCGGGCCCCGATCAGTTACGCCGACGTCACCATCGAGCCGAGCCGATCCTCAAGGCTGGCAATACAAATCGGAATCACCGACGCGCCGTTCGAACACACGCGGCTGCCGTACTTCATCTACCCCCAGGACGCCGGCGCTCACGTGCGGATCCTCGGTCAGGCCGGATCCGGGCGCTCCACCGCGGTGCAAGCCATCGTCGCCGGTGCGTTGCAGGCGTACCCGCCGCAGTTCTGCTCGTTCTATCTCGTCGACTACACCGGTGCGAAGCTCTCGGAGATCGCCGAATTGCCCAACGTGGGCGGGTACGCCCGCAGGACAGACGAGGACCAAATCAACCGATTCATCGGTGAGTTCTTCCGTCTGCTGGTGATCCGGGAACGGGAATTCGGCCGGCGTGGCGTGACCAACCTCGACGAGTACTTCAACGACCGGGCCACCACACCGGCCGAGGGCGACCCCTACGGTCACCTGTTCCTGGTGATCGACGGGTTCACGCGTTACCTCAACGACAACGAACACGCCAAGGAATCGCTGTTGGAGTTGCTAGAAAACGGCCCCCGCTACGGGCTGCACCTGATCGTCACCGCGTTGGCCAACCAACACATTCCACCGAAGATGCACAGTTATTTCGGGACGTCGGTCCACTTGGCTGTGCAGGATCCCAACGAGTCGTTCGTGACCGCCACAGCCAAGACCTTGGTGAGAGATCTGCCCTCCGACGAGCCGGGCCGCTGCGTAGACATAGACCGGCTGCTCGAGGCCCGCATCCTGGTGCCCCAATTCGAACCGATCGAGCCGACCAAGTACGAGCGCGGCATGCCGGTGTACGACTATCGAGCCAACTACGCGTCGGGCATAGCACGGTTCGTGGAGGAAATGCAGGCCCGCTGGCCCCAGCCTGACAAGCGGGCCATCCCGATCCAGCCCGCCCCCCCTCACATCGAATACCAGGTCATCTGGGATCTCTATAACGAGTACGCGCGTAAGCTCGCAGAGCTCAACCCGCCCGAACCTGGCCGGCGCGCGGCGATGGACAAACACTTGCCAATCGCGATCAGCGTTGAAGACCTCAGGGTGGTCACCGTGCCTGATCACACCTCACCGCATCTGCTGGCCGTTGGCGACCCGCTCATGGGTAAGACAACGTTGTTGCGGGCGTTGATCAATTCAGTTGTGCACCAGTTCAATCCGGATGAGGCGCAGTTCGTCATCATCGAGTCCAAATACGATCTGCTGGCCGAGCAGGAACAGCTGGCCGCCAACGGCTACTTGATGGACTACGCCGACCAGAACACGTTGGCCGCGGCGCTAGAGAAAGTTACAGCTGTGATCGAGCCGCGTAAACCCGCCAAGGAGCAGGGATTGTCGACGACGGCGATCAAGAACCGCAGCTGGTACAGCGGGCCCGAAGTGTTCGTCCTCATCGACGGTGTGGAGGCCTTCACCGGAACAGGTTTCGGGATGGGCGGTGCGCCGCTGGATCCCCTCGTGGAGCTGATGACTCGCAACGACCTCGGGTTGCACGTCTACGCCACAGGACCAGCGCAAGGATTCCCGTCCACCCGCCAGTCCAACAAGCTGTACCAGGCGCTGGCCCAGCGCAACAGCCCAACACTGCTGTTCTCCGGTCCAGTCAGCGAAGGCACAATCTGGCCCAGCTCTGGAATCAAATTCGCCCGGCGCCGGCCCGGGCAAGCGATGCTCTACGACCCCCTCTACCCGACAACCCCGGAGATCATCCAGGTCGGCATGGCGCGCCCCTGGGGCTAAGCCCGCAGACCACAGCCGACGCTGCCGGCCAAGCCGCGCGCGTGCGTGCCGCGACGAAGGCCCCTGGGCCCCGTCTCGCCGCGGCCCAAACACGGTGAGACGCCGTCGTCAGTTGTGAACCGCTTTATCACTGTTATTTGCCAATGGATTTCGGGGTCGGTGGGGGTGTCGGCGTTTAGCGACGCTCGAACCGGCGACCATAATTGTCAAGATGTGGATTGTCGAACTCGGACAGATCGGCCGCGCCGGTCAGCCCAAGGGAGCGTCCCGGGGAGTGGTGTAAGTGATGGCGGCGTGTCGGTCCCTGACGTAAGAGGGCCATCGCGTGAGTCTCT
>NZ_LQPE01000014.1 GCF_002101735.1 Mycobacterium kyorinense
AACACCACCCGCTCCACCAGCCCTGCGGGCCGCTTCACGCCGTCACCTCACCGTGGGTATTTTCCGGTCAGCGTGCGTGTCCCCGGCCGACACGCCGCGCTAATCCTCGGGTTTGCGCACGCTCGCGCCGTTGGTGGCGCGGCCGAAGAAGAAGCCGGCGGTGATCAGAATCTGCGCCGTGGCATAGGCCCACCAGATCGGCACCGCCAACGCTTCGTTGCCCAACACGAACCGGCCGATGCCGATCATCGCGTCGGAGACGGCAAAGCACACCGCGCCGACCGCGGTCCAGATCGTGGGCAGCCGCGCCAGCAGCGCCGCGCACACCATGGCGCCCAGCACCACCATGTACACCACGACCGGCACCGTCAGCCCGTCGTGGCTCAGCCCGGGCCAAAACCACACCAGCAGCGCCACACACGCCGCGCCGATGACGGCGACGGCCACAAGTCGCGGCCACGACCGACGTGCCAGCGGGATCAGCGCTCCCAGCAAACACAGGTGCGCCAGCAAAAACGCGGCAAGCCCGAGCACGAACGACGCCGTCCACCACGGAATGGCCAACAGCACGTCGCCGACCGCCGCGAACACCAACGCAGGCATCAGCCAGCGCCGCTCGCGCACGATCGGGTGCGACACCGCGGCGGCCACCAGCAACAGCGCCATCGACGCCTTGAACAGCGGCTGGGCCATGAAGCGGCCGGTCAGCTCCTCGCCCGGCGGCGACCGCAACACCGTCACGGTCAAAAACAACCCGTAGGCCACTCCGGCCCAGCCGGCGGCCACCCAGCAACCGGCCACTATCCGCGGTGCATAGGGTGTCTCCATGCCTGAGGACACCCGGCCCGCCATCGACCCCATTCTGCTGAAGGTACTGGATAAGGTGCCGTTCGAGCTGTCGCTGGACGGCGGCGTCGAGGCCGCGCGGCAGCGGCTGCGGGATCTGCCGCGCCGACCGGTGCATCCCGAGGTTCGTGTCGAAGACCGCAGCATCGACGGTCCGGGCGGCCCGCTCGCAATCCGAATCTATTGGCCCCCAATCGATTCTGTGCTGCCACTGGTAGTGTTCTTCCATGGCGGCGGCTTTGTCGTCGGCGATCTCGACACCCACGACGGCACCTGTCGCCAGCACGCCGTCGGCGCCGGCGCGGTGGTGGTGTCGGTCGCCTACCGGCTGGCGCCCGAACACCCCTATCCCGCCGCGGTGGACGACGCGTGGGCCGCGACGCAATGGGTGGCCAGGCACGGCGAGGAGCTTCGCGCCGACGCTGCGCGGCTGGCGGTGGCCGGAGACTCCGCGGGCGGCACCATCGCCGCGGCCGTCGCGCAGCGCGCCCGCGACAACGGCGGACCGCCGATCGCCTTCCAGCTGTTGTGGTACCCGTCGACGCTGTGGGACTCGACGCTGCCGTCGTTCACCGAGAACGCGAACGCACCGATCCTGGGCCGCGACTCCGTCGCGGCGTTTTCCCGTTGGTACGCAGGCGAAATCGACCTGTCCGATCCACCGCCCGGGATGGCGCCGGGGCGGGCGAAGAACCTGGCCGGCCTGCCGCTTGCCTACATCGCCGTCGCCGGGCACGACCCGTTGCGCGACGACGGCATTCGCTACGGCGAGCTGCTGGCGGCCGCCGGTGTTCCGGTCGAGGTGGACAACGCCGAGACGTTGGTGCACGGCTACGTCGGCTACGCCGGCGTAGTGCCCGCCGCCACCGAGGCCATGGACCGCGGATTGGCCGCCCTGCGAACGGGACTGAGCCGATGACCGCCCGCCCGGAGATCGACCCGCTGCTCAAGTCGCTGCTGGACGCGCTGCCGATGACGTTCAAGGCGGCCGACGGCGTCGAGGTGGCGCGGGCGCGAATCCGCGCGCTGCAAGCTCCGCCGGAGATGTTGCCGCAGTTGCGAATCGAGGACCGCACGATCGCTTCCGGCATCCCGGTCCGCGTCTACTGGCCGCCGGCGGCCTCGGACACCCTGCCGGTGGTGGTCTTCTACCACGGCGGCGGCTGGTCGATCGGCGACCTGAACACCCACGACGCGGTGGCCCGCGCCCACGCGGTGGGCGCCGAGGCCATCGTGGTCTCGGTCGACTATCGGCTGGCCCCGGAGCACCCGTTCCCGGCCGCGGTGGAGGACTGCTGGGCGGCGCTGCAATGGGTCGCCGAGCACGCCGCCGAGCTGGGCGGCGATCCCGAGCGGATCGCGGTCGCCGGGGACTCCGCGGGCGGCAACCTGTCGGCGGTGATGGCGCGGCTGGCCCGCGACAACGGCGGTCCGGACCTGGCGTTTCAGTTGCTGTGGTACCCGTCGACCACCGGCGACCTGTCGCTGCCCTCGTTCATCGAGAACGCCGACGCGCCGATCCTGGACCGCGAGGTCATCGACGCGTTCCTGCAGTGGTACGTGCCCGACGTCGACATCAGCGATCCGTCCACGTTGCCGGTAACGCTGGCGCCGGCCAACGCGACCGACTTCTCCGGTCTGGCGCCGGCCTATATCGGCACCGCCGAGCATGACCCGCTGCGCGACGACGGCGCCCGCTACGCCGAATTACTCAGCGCCGCAGGGGTTCCCGTCGAACTGGGCAACGAGCCGACACTGGTACACGGCTTCGTCAGCTTCGCGCTTCTGGTGCCCGCGGCGGCGGAGGCGACCAACCGCGGGTTGGAAGCTCTGAAAAAGGCGCTACAGCGCTAGCACAGCCGCACGTTCGCGGCGCCTAGACCGCGCGCTTGAGGTCGTCGACCTTGTTGAGCTGCTCCCACGGCAGCTCGATGTCGGTGCGGCCGAAGTGCCCGTAGGCGGCGGTCTGCGCGTAGATCGGCCGCAGCAGGTCCAGGTCGCGGATGATGGCGCCGGGCCGTAGGTCGAACACCTCGCCGATGGCCTTTTCGATCTTGACCGGGTCGACGGTCTCGCTGCCGAACGTCTCGACGAACAGCCCGACCGGCGCGGCCTTGCCGATCGCGTAGGCGACCTGCACCTCGACCCGCTCGGCCAGCCCGGCCGCCACCACGTTCTTGGCCACCCAGCGCATCGCGTACGCCGCGGAGCGGTCCACCTTCGACGGGTCCTTGCCGGAGAAGGCGCCGCCGCCGTGGCGGGCCCAGCCGCCGTAGGTGTCGACGATGATCTTGCGGCCGGTCAGACCGGCGTCGCCCATCGGCCCGCCGAGCACGAACTTGCCGGTCGGGTTGACCAGCAGCCGCACGTCGGAGGCATCCAGGGTGTCGTGCGCCAGGTCATCGAGAACGGTGTTGAGCACCTTCTCCCGGATGTCGGGCGCGAGGATGTCGTCCAGGTCGACGTCGGGCGCGTGCTGGGTGGAGATCACGACGGTGTCCAGCCGGACCGGGGTGTTGCCCTCGTAGGCGATGGTGACCTGCGTCTTGCCATCCGGCCGCAGGTACGGCAGCACACCGCCCTTGCGCACCTCGGAGAGCCGCCGGGAGAGCCGGTGGGCCAGCGCGATCGGCAGCGGCATCATCTCCGGGGTGTCGCTGATCGCGTAGCCGAACATCAGGCCCTGGTCGCCGGCGCCCTGGGCGTCCAGCGGATCCGCGGCCCCCTCGACGCGGGCCTCGTGCGCGGTGTCGACGCCCTGCGCGATGTCGGGCGACTGCGCCCCGATCGCGATGTTGACCCCGCACGACGCGCCGTCGAAGCCCTTGTCGGACGAGTCGTAGCCGATTTCCAGGATGCGGCTGCGGACGGTGTCGGTGATCTCGGCGAACGCTTCCTTGGCGTTCGTCGTCACCTCCCCGGCGACGTGCACCTGACCGGTGGTGACCATCGTTTCGACCGCGACGCGCGAACGAGGGTCGTCGGCCAGAAGCGCGTCGAGCACAGAGTCGCTGATGGCGTCACAGATCTTGTCGGGATGTCCCTCTGTCACCGACTCGCTGGTGAACAGCCGACCCTTTTCGCTCACACCCGGATCCTTCCCATCCTCGACAAAATGTTAGTTAGACGAATTATATCGCCATGTCGCCCGCCGCTCCGGGCGCCCCGCGATTTGGACCTACCCGCTGCCGCTGTGCAGAAAGGTGGCGATTGCGTCCACGATACGACTGGCCATCAGCGTCTTCGAGCCGTGCTGCAGCGCCGACTCGGTGCCGTCGGAAGCCAGCAGCCAGCCGTCGTTGCTGTCCACCTCGAACGCCTTGCCCTCGCCGACGGCGTTGACCACCAGGAGGTCACAGCCCTTGCGGCGCAGCTTGGCCCGGGCGTGGAAGAGCACGTCGCCGTTGGCGTCGCCGGTCTCGGCGGCGAACCCGACGATGGCGCGCATGTTCGGCAGCTGCCCGTCGGCGCGCGCACGCACCGCCGCGGCCAGCACGTCGTCGTTGCGGACCAGCTCGATGGTCGGCGCCGCGGTGTCTTCAGCGGCGCTCTTCTTGATCTTCGCCGTGGCCACCTGGGCCGGCCGGAAGTCGGCGACGGCGGCGGCCATCGCCAGCACATGGGCGTCGGGTGCGTGCTTGGACACCGCGTCGGCGAGCTGTTGGGCCGAGCTGACGTGTACGACGTCGACGCCGGCGGGGTCGATCAGACCGGCGGTGTGCCCGGCGATCAGCGTTACCTCGGCGCCGCGCTGAGCGGCGACCCGCGCCAGCGCGTAACCCTGCTTGCCGGAGCTGCGGTTGCCGATGAAGCGCACGGGATCGATCGGCTCGCGGGTGCCGCCGGCGGTGACCAGCATCTTGCAGCCGGCCAGGTCGTAGGGCAGGGCGTCGTGGCGCTCCAGCAGCAGTTGGGCGAACGTGGTGATCTCCTCGGCCTCGGGTAGCCGGCCGGCGCCGCTGTCCGTGCCGGTGAGCCGGCCAGAGGCCGGTTCCAGCACCACCGCGCCGCGGCGGCGCAGGGTGGCCACGTTGTCCTGCGTAGCGGGGTGCAGCCACATCTCGGTGTGCATCGCGGGCGCGAACAGCACCGGACATCGCGCGGTGAGCAGGGTGGCGGTCAGCAGGTCGTCGGCGCGGCCGGTGACGGCCCGGGCCAGCAGGTCGGCGGTAGCGGGTGCGACGACGACCAGGTCGGCGCCCTGTCCGAGGGCGACGTGGGGCACCTCGGGGACGTCGTCGAAGACGCCGGTGCGGACCGGCTCGCCGGACAGCGCCTCGAAGGTGGCGGCGCCGACGAAACGCAGCGCCGATTCGGTGGGAATGACCCGGACCCGGTGGCCGGCCTCCGTGAGCTGGCGGACGACGGTCGCGGCCTTGTAGGCGGCGATGCCCCCGGAGACGCCGACGATGATCCGCTTGCGGTCCACAGCGCACCCGGCCTGCCCGCTACTCGCCTTCGGTGTGCTCGAGCAGGTCGGCGTGGATCTCGCGCAGCGCGATCGACAGCGGCTTTTCCTGCAGGCCCGGCTCGACCAGGGGGCCGACGTATTCGAGGATGCCCTCGCCGAGCTGGTTGTAGTAGTCGTTGATCTGCCGCGCCCGCTTGGCCGCGTAGATCACCAGGGCGTACTTGCTCGACACCCGGTCCAGCAGCTCGTCGATGGGCGGGTTGGTGATGCCCAGCGGCGTGTCGTAACCGACCGCGCCCGACGCCGGGTCGAATTGGTCGGGGACGGCGGACAGTTGCGCGTCGGCTTGGGGAGTACTCACGAAGGTCTTTTCTCCTGGCGGCGTAGAGGGGCGAATCGCTGGGTGGCGAATCGGATGAAGATGGCAGGTCACGCCGTGCCGGGGGCGGTTCCCACCAGCAACGATACCAATTCCGAGCAGGCGGTTTCCAATCGACTGTTCACCACGACCTGGTCGAAGTCGCCCTGAGCTGCGAGTTCGGCGCGGGCGGTGTCCAGTCTGCGGCGGATCACGTCGGGCGTCTCGGTGCCGCGGCCGACCAGCCGGGACTCCAGGACCTCCCAGCTCGGCGGCGCCAGGAACACCGTCAGCGCCTCCGGCATGGCCTGCTTGATTGCGCGGGCTCCGGCCAGATCGACCTCGATCAGCACCGGATGCCCGGAGGCGGTGGCTTCCCGGACCGGCTGGGCCAGCGTGCCGGATCGGTGCAGGCCGCCGTGGATGTCCGCCCACTCCAGCAGCGCGCCCGACTCGATCAGCTCCTGAAACTGGGCGGGGGTCACGAAGTGGTAGTCGACGCCGTCGACCTCGCCGGGCCTGGGTGCCCGGGTGGTGGCCGACACCGAAAAGCGCAGGTCAGGAATCCGTTCGCGCAGGCACCGGACCAGCGTCGACTTTCCGACCGCGGAGGGACCGGACAACACGACCACCCGTCCGGGACGCGTGCCGTGCTCGCCGTCCGGTCCTCCGTCGGCTCTGACCGACCCTCCTGCATTGCCTGACTCCTCAGGCCGTTCGGCCTGCATCGTCGTCAGGCGCCGTCAGGAGAAGTCGAACTTTTCCAGCAGTGCCTTGCGCTGACGATCGCCGAGCCCACGCAGGCGGCGGGTCGGTGCGATTTCGAGCTCGGTCATGATTTCCTGCGCCTTGACCTTGCCAACCTTCGGCAGGGCCTCCAGCAGCGCGGAAACCTTCATCTTGCCCAAAACCTCGTCGGTCTCAGCGTCCTTGAGCACCTGCTTGAGGTTGGTGCCGCCACGCTTCAGCCGGTCTTTGAGTTCGGCGCGTGCTCGACGTGCGGCAGCAGCCTTCTCCAACGCGGCCGCGCGCTGCTCGTCGGTCAACTGGGGAAGGGCCACGATTCCTCCGTCTCATCGATCTTGATTTGTCTCAGCCGGGGTAGTCCCAGCCAGCGCAGACGACCGTACCCACGCTGTCTGACGAAATCTAACCCGCCCCCCTGCTTGAAGCTACAAAGCCGCAGCGTGCGGGGCTGTCAGACGGTGCGACGGCGTCGCCGGCGGCGCTTCGGCGCAGCGCTTTGCGACCGGGCTTCGCCGTCCAGCACGTTCGCAGAACATGGTGTCTAGCAGGGCTTTTGGGGTGCCGCCGCGCCGCGCGGCCGGCTCGTCGCCGCTCGCGACGAACGGCGCCGAGCGCCCGGACATGGCGAAATGAGGCCAATTGCGCATGTCACGGCGTGTCGGGCGTGTCGCGCCGCACGTCGCGCATCGTGCGAGGGATCTCGCGCCCCGCCCCAACGGGTCAACGACGCTGTGTAGTAGGGGTTCGGGGAGGCCCGAAAATCGCCACCGAGGTGCCGGTCCCCGGCGGCCGGCCCACCGTACGATCGACTCATGGCGATGATGCGGATCCGCGAGGCGGCTGAGCTGCTGGGGGTCAGCGACGACACCGTGCGGCGATGGATCGACCAAGGCGCCTTGCCCGTCAGTCAGGACCAGTCCGGCCGCAAGGTGATCGCCGGCGACGCCCTGGCCGAATTTTCCCGCACCAATGCACCCGCCCTGCCGCCGAATCCGCTCGGCGTCGGCAGCTCGGCCCGCAACCGTTTCGTCGGCCTGGTCACCAGGCTGGTCACCGACAAGGTGATGACCCAAGTCGAAATGCAGTGCGGGCCCTTCACGGTGGTTTCACTGATGAGCACCGAGGCCGCGCGCGAACTCAAGCTCGAGCCGGGCAGTGTGGCCGTGGCGGTCGTGAAAGCCACCACGGTCATCGTCGAGACACCCGAGGACCGCACCCGCAGCGCCGGGTAGCCGGCAGGCGCGTTGGCAGCGAAATCACAACTAGCCGTACGCAATTCCCATAGTTGTTGCCAGTTCCTTCACAAAGTCGGTTCAGCCTTTCAACGGCTTTGGCGCATAACGTCATCCGGGTAGGGCGAAAGCACCACAACGTCAGAAAGGGACTGGACTTCATGGACGCGAAACGCATACTGTGCGCCTCTTCGATCACGGCCGGCATCGGGTTGGCCGGGCTGTGCGGCGGGATCGCGACGGCCAACGCCGCTCCGACACCGGGTAATTCGCCGATCGCCACCAGCAAGAGTGCGCCCGCGCCAGCGCCCAGCCCCAGCATCAAGCTCGACCATCACGACCGCAAACAGGTTCTCAAGCAAGACAAAAAGGAGCTCAAGCACAACCCGGCTCAGATCACGCCCACGTCGAGCCACCGCTGACACGTCGCCGAAGCGGCGGCCCGCTATTCGCGTGACAGGCTGGCCGCCGCCTCGCGCATGCGCTCCGCCGCAGCGCGCAGCGCGCCGACGTCGGGTCCGGCCCGCAGGACCTCGCGTGAGACGGCAGGCACCAGCTGGTCGGGTTGCGCTCCCCCGAAACCCTTCAGCGCCGACATTCGGCCACCCTGTGCGCCGATCCCCGGCACCAGCACCGGACCGTTCAGGGTCGAGAGATCGGGCACGTGGGTCAGCGTGGCGCCGACGACGACGCCGACCGAGCCGGATTCATGCGTGCTGTTCCAGCGGGCGACGTCGTCGACCACGGATTGCGCGACGCTGCGCCCGCCACTGGTCGCGCCCTGTACCGCCGCGCCTTCGGGGTTGGAAGTGGCCGCCAGCACGAACACTCCGCGGTCCCGGGCCGCCGCGGTGTCCAGCAGCGGCTGCAGCGCGCCGAAGCCCAGATACGGTGAGGCCGTGACGGCGTCGGCGGCCAGCGGCGAGTCACCAACCCACGCTTGGGCATAGGCCGCCATCGTCGAGCCGATGTCGCCGCGTTTGGCATCGGCCAGCACCAGCACGCCGTTCTCGCGCAGGGCGGCGATGGTGCGTTCCAGTACCGCGAACCCGGCGGCACCGTAGGCCTCGAAAAACGCCACTTGCGGCTTGACGACGGCGAAGTCGGCGTACGCCGCCACGCAGGTATCGCACAACGCAGCCAGGCCGTCCGGGCTCTCCGGTAAAACCCACGCGCGCAACAACTCCGGGTGTGGGTCGATGCCCAGGCACAGCCGTCCCCGGCGCGACATCGCGTCGGCCAGCCGGGTACCGAAACCCGGCACGCTAGTGGCCGCCGTTGTTCAGTGCGCTGTGCAGTTCCTGCAGCGAGCGCACTCCGATGACGCCGCCGATCCCGGCCTCGATGCCCTGCACCGCGGCCGAGGCGCCTTGCACCGTCGTCACGCAGGGGATGTTCGTTGCGACTGCGGCCGAGCGGATTTCGTAGCCGTCGATGCGCGGACCGGAGTTGCCGTAGGGGGTGTTGATCACCATGTCGACCTCGCCCGCGCGGATCGCATCGACGGCCGACATCTGCGGGCGGCCCGGTCGCGGCTGTTCGAAATGCTTGCGGACCACGTCGCAGGGAATACCGTTGCGCCGCAGCATTTCTGCTGTTCCTTCGGTGGCGAGCACCCGGAAACCCAAATCGGCCAGCCGCTTGACCGGAAAGACCAGCGACCGCTTGTCCCGGTTGGCCACCGACACGAACACGGTGCCCTGCGCCGGCAGCGATCCGTATGCGGCGGTCTGGCTTTTGGCGAACGCGCTGCCGAAGTCACGGTCGATGCCCATCACCTCGCCGGTGGATTTCATCTCCGGGCCCAGCAGCGAGTCGATGCCGGCGCCGTCGACGGTGCGAAACCGGTGGAACGGCAACACGGCTTCCTTGACCGCGATGGGCGCATCCGGCGCCGCGCTGGCGCCGTCGCCGACTGCCGCCAATATCCCTTCCTCGCGCAGCGCAGAAATGGTGGCGCCCAACATGATCCGGGCGCAGGCCTTGGCCAGCGGTATCGCGGTGGCTTTGGAGACGAACGGCACGGTGCGGCTGGCGCGGGGGTTGGCCTCCAGCACATAGAGCACGTCGTCTTTCAGCGCGAACTGCACGTTGAGCAGCCCCACCACACCGATGCCCTGCGCGATGCCCTCGGTGGCCCGTCGTACCTTCTCGATGTCGGTGCGGCCCAGGGTGACCGGCGGCAGCGCGCACGCCGAGTCGCCGGAGTGGATGCCGGCCTCCTCGATGTGCTCCATGATCCCGCCGATGTAGACCTCGGCGCCGTCGCAGAGTGCGTCGACGTCGATCTCGATGGCGTCCTCGAGAAAACGGTCGACGAGCACCGGGTGCTCCGGCGACAGTTCGGTGGCGCGGGTGATGTAGCCGCGCAGCGTTTCCTCGTCGTAGACGATCTCCATGCCCCGCCCACCCAGCACATATGACGGCCGCACCAGCACCGGGTAGCCGATCTCGGCGGCGATCCGGCGGGCCTGCTCGAACGTCGTTGCGGTGCCATAGCGTGGGGCGGGTAACCCGGCGGCCGTCAGCACGTCACCGAATGCGCCGCGGTCCTCGGCCAAGTCGATGGCTTCGGGCGGTGTTCCGACGATCGGCACTCCGGCGTCGGCGAGCCGCTGCGCCAGGCCGAGCGGGGTTTGGCCACCCAATTGCACGATGACACCGACGACGCCCGGTCCCCCGGTCCCCGACTGGGATTCGGCGTAGAACACCTCCAGGACGTCTTCGAAGGTCAGCGGCTCGAAGTACAGCCGGTCGGCGGTGTCGTAGTCGGTGGACACCGTCTCCGGGTTGCAGTTGACCATCACGGTCTCAAAACCGGCCTGGCTCAACGTGGTTGCCGCGTGCACGCAGCTGTAGTCGAACTCGATGCCCTGCCCGATCCGGTTGGGTCCAGAGCCGAGGATCAGCACCTTGGGTTTGTCGGTCTGCGGCGCCACCTCGGTTTCGGCGGCCGGGTCGAGCTCGTAGCTGCTGTAGTGGTAGGGGGTCTTGGCCTCGAACTCCGCCGCGCAGGTGTCGACGGTCTTGTACACCGGGTGGATTCCGAGCCGTCCGCGCAGCGAGCGCACGCCGTTCTCGCCGGCCAATTCCGGTCTCAAAGCGGCGATTTGGCGGTCGGACAAACCGTTGTATTTGGCGCGCCGCAGCAGGTCCGCGTCGAGCACCGCGGCGTCGACCAGCTCGCGCCGCAGTGTGACCAGTTCGGCGATCTGCGCGACGAACCACGGGTCGACGCCGGACGCCTCCGACACCTGCTCGACGGTCGCGCCTTGCCGTAGCGCCAATTCGATGTCGTAGAGCCGGCCTTCGGTGGGGGTACGCAACCGGTCGAGAGTTTCTTGCGGACCGCCGTCGGGATCCGGCGCGGTCCAGAATCCGGCTCGGCTGGTTTCCAGCGACCGCATTACCTTGCCGAGTGCTTCGACGAAGTTGCGCCCCAACGACATTGCCTCGCCGACGGATTTCATGGTGGTGGTCAGCGTCGGGTCGGCGCCGGGGAACTTCTCGAACGCGAACCGCGGCGCTTTGACCACGACGTAGTCGAGGGTGGGTTCGAAGCAGGCCGGGGTCTCCTTGGTGATGTCGTTGAGGATCTCGTCGAGGGTGTAGCCGATGGCCAGCTTGGCGGCGATCTTGGCGATCGGGAAGCCGGTGGCCTTCGACGCCAGCGCACTAGACCGCGACACGCGGGGGTTCATCTCGATGACGATCAGCCGGCCGTCGTGAGGGTTGACCGCGAACTGGATGTTGCAGCCGCCGGTGTCGACGCCGACCTCGCGCAGGATCGCGATGCCCAGGTCCCGCATCCGCTGGTATTCGCGGTCGGTGAGCGTCATCGCGGGCGCGACGGTCACCGAGTCGCCGGTGTGCACGCCCATCGGGTCGACGTTCTCGATCGAGCACACCACCACGACGTTGTCGTGGCCGTCGCGCATCAGCTCGAGCTCGAATTCCTTCCAGCCGTAGATCGATTCCTCGATCAGCACGTTTGCGCTCGGCGAGGCGGCCAGCCCCGCGCCGGCCATCCGCTCGACTGCTTCGGCGGAATCGGCCATCCCCGAGCCGAGACCGCCCATCGTGAAGCTCGGCCGCACCACGACGGGCAGGCCGAGTTCGGCGACCGTCTCGCGGACCTCGTCCATGGTGAAACACACTCGGCTGCGGGCGGATTCGCCGCCGACCTTGGCGACGATGTCCTTGAACCGCTGCCGGTCCTCGCCGCGCTGGATGGCTTCGAAGTCGGCGCCGATCAGCTCGACGTTGTAGCGCTCCAGCACGCCGTTCTCGTAGAGCGCGACGGCGTTGTTCAGCGCGGTCTGTCCGCCCAGTGTGGCCAGCAGCGCGTCGATCTTGTTGCCGCGCTCGGCCTGCTGGGCGATGACCCGTTCGACGAAGGCCGGGGTGATCGGCTCGACGTAGGTGTGGTCGGCGAACTCCGGGTCGGTCATGATCGTGGCCGGGTTGGAGTTGACCAGGCTGACCTGCAGACCCTCGGCTTTCAGAACGCGGCAGGCCTGGGTGCCCGAATAATCGAATTCGCAGGCCTGCCCGATGACGATCGGCCCGGAGCCGATCACCAGCACGTGGTTTAAGTCAGTCCGCCGCGGCATTATGTCTCCTTGCCGCGAGCGTGCATAGTTGTACGCCATTCACGGCGTATCTGCGTACAAACACGCACGCTCGCCGTAGTGGCGGTCATCGGCCGGCTCCCATCAGGTCGACGAACTGGTCGAACAGGTACTCCGCGTCGTGGGGACCGGCCGCGGCCTCCGGATGGTATTGCACCGAAAACGCCCGCCCGCTAGCGAGTTTGACGCCCTCGACGACGCCGTCGTTGGCGCAGGTATGGCTGACCACCGCGGGCCCGAACGGCGTGTCGAACCGCTGCCCCGCCTCGCCCTCGAGCGCAAAGCCGTGGTTTTGCGCCGTGACCGCGACCCGTCCGGTGGCGTGGTCCATCACCGGGATGTTGATCCCGCGGTGGCCGAACACCATCTTGTAGGTCGACAGGCCGAGTGCCCGGCCCAGGATTTGGTTGCCGAAACAGATGCCGAACAACGGGATTCCGGCGTCCAGCACCTGGCGGGTCACGCCGACGACGTGGTCGGCGGTGGCCGGATCGCCGGGGCCGTTGGACAAGAACACACCATGCGGCTTGAGCTCAGCGATCTGCTCGAAGGTTGCCGACGACGGCAGCACGTGGCTGCGGATGCCGCGCCGGGCGAAATTGCGCGGCGTGTTGGTCTTGATCCCCAGGTCGAGCGCGGCGACGGTAAACCGTTGCGGCCCTTCGGGTTCGACGATGTAGCTGCCCGGGGTGCTGACCTGGCCGGCCAGATCGGCGCCCAGCATCGGCTGCTGGGCGCGCACCCGCTCGAGCATCACCTCGGGTTCGGTCAGCGCCGCCCCGGAGAAGATGCCGGCCTTCATCGAGCCGAAGTTGCGGATGTGCCGCACCACGGCGCGGGTGTCGATGCCGGCGACGCCGACGACGTTCTGGCGGACCAGCTCGTCCTCCAGCGTGGTGGTGGCCCGCCAGTTCGACGGGCGCGGCGACGGGTCGCGCACCGCGTAGCCGGCGACCCAGATCTTGTCGCCGCGACTCTCGCCGTCCTCGGTATTCCAGCCGGTGTTGCCGATCTGCGGCGCGGTGGCGATCACGATCTGGCGGTGATAGCTCGGATCGGTCAGCGTCTCCTGGTAGCCGGACATGCCGGTGGAAAACACCGCCTCGCCCAGCGTCTCGCCGATCGCGCCGAACGGCCGGCCGGAAAAGACCCGGCCGTCCTCGAGGACCAGTACGGCTTTGTCCATCAGCCCGCCTCCGGCAGCCAGCGGGCGTACTCGTCGCGGTTGTCGCCGCGGAAGCCGGTGTCGATCTCGGCCCCCGACGGCAGCCGCCACCGGATCGCCAGAATGCCCGGGTGTGTCATCGCTTTGCCCAGCATGCCGCGCTCGGTGCGGATGGCCGTGATCGACTCCTGCGGAATCCAGATCGGCCGGGCGCCGCTGCGCTGCACCATGATTCCCTCCGGATAACGGGTCAGCACCGCCTTGGTGCGATAGCCCAAGTCGCCGACGGCGACCCGGTCGTGCCAGCTGGGCACCAGTGTGCAGCCGACATACATGCCGCGGGTGGGTGCGACGATCGGCGCGCCGACGGTGTCGGGCACCGGCGGCAGTGTGCCGACCAGTGTGGCCTGCCGCTCGGCGCGGTGGCGCCAGCCGCGCATCATCAGCTGGATGACGAATGCGATCAGCACCGCGAGCACCGCGGCGAAGATCAGCGACGCGACCAGTGTGCCGGAATTCATGCCGGGCTCTTTCCGTCGCGCGCGGTGACCTTGCCGCGCAACAGCGTTGCCGTCACGGTGGCCGGCAGCGTCATCGCCTCGTACGGTGTGTTGGCCGACCGGCTGGCCAGCTCGGGACCGGTCACCGTCCAGGTGGCGTCGGGATCCACCACGGTCAGGTTGGCCGGCTCGCCGACCTCCAGCGGCCGGCCCTGATCGGGCAGCCGGGCGATGCGGGCGGGGTTCTCGCTCATCACCCGGGCCACGTCACGCCACGTCAGGAGACCCGGCTGGACCATCGCCTGCACCACCACCGACAGCGCGGTCTGCAATCCGAGCATGCCGGGCAACGCTGCGGCGAACTCGACGCATTTCTCGTGCTCGGCGTGGGGGGCATGGTCGGTGGCCACACAGTCGATGACCCCGTCCGCCAGTGCTTGACGCAGCGCGACCGCGTCGGCGGCTTCCCGCAGCGGCGGATTGACCCGGTTGGTGCCGTCGTAGCTGGCCAGCCGGGCGTCGTCGAGCAGCAGGTGATGCGGGGTGACCTCGGCGGTGATCGAAATCCCTTGCTGTTTGGCCCATTTCAGGATCTCGACGGTCCCCGCGGTGGAGGCGTGGCAGATGTGGACCCGGGCGCCGGCGTCGCGGGCCAGCAACGCGTCGCGGGCAACGATCGACTCCTCGGCCGCGCGCGGCCAGCCCGCCAGGCCAAGCCGCGCGGCGTTCGGTCCTTCGTGGGCGACGGCGCCGACGGTCAGCCGCGGCTCCTCGGCATGCTGGGCGATCAGCACGCCGAGCCCGGTGGCGTATTCGAGGGCGCGGCGCATCACCAGCGGGTCGTGCACGCACTTGCCGTCGTCGGAGAACATCCGCACCTGCGCCGCCCCGGCGGCCATCATGCCCATTTCGGTGAGCTCGGTTCCGCCCAGTCCGACCGTGACCGCGCCCACCGGGTGCACGTCGACCAGGCCGACCTGCTGGCCGCGCTGCCAGACATGGTCGGTGACCACCGGGCTGTCGGCGACGGGGTTGGTGTTCGCCATCGCGAACACGGCCGTGTAGCCGCCCAGAGCCGCTGCGGCCGAGCCGGTTTCGATGTCCTCGGCGTATTCGCGGCCCGGCTCGCGCAGGTGGGTGTGCAGGTCGACCAGGCCGGGCAGCAGCACCTGTCCGGTGGCGTCGATGACGTCGGCGACGTCCGGAATCGCAAGATCCGCACCGATGTCGGCGATCTGCCCGTCGTCGACCAGCACGTCGACCCGGTCCCCCTCGCCGTAGAGCCGCACCCTGCGGATCAGCACGCTCACGCCGCGGCCTCCTCTGCCCCCACCAGAAGGTGGAACAACACCGCCATCCGCACATGTACCCCGTTGGAAACCTGTTGCAGCACAGCCGATTGCGACGAGTCGGCCACCGAGAACGCGATCTCCATGCCGCGCAGCATCGGGCCGGGATGCAGCACCACCGCATGGCCGGGCAGCATCGCCTGGCGCCGATCGGACAATCCGTAGAGCACCGAGTACTCGCGCGCCGACGGGAAGAAGCCGCCGTTCATCCGCTCGGCCTGCACGCGCAGCATCAATACCGCGTCGGCGGCGGGCAATTCGGCGTCCAGGTCGTAGGAGACGGTGACCGGCCAGTCGGCCACGCCGACCGGCAGCAGCGTAGGCGGCGCCACCAACACCACTTCGGCGCCCAGGGTTGCCAGCAGCATCACGTTGGAGCGGGCGACGCGGCTGTGCAGGATATCGCCGACGATCACCACCCTCCGGCCCTCGATGCCGCCGAGCCGTTGGCGCATGGTCAGTGCGTCCAGCAGCGCCTGCGTCGGGTGTTCGTGAGTGCCGTCGCCGGCGTTGATCACCGATGGGCCACCGGTTTCCGTGGCGGTCCAGTCGGCGAGTAGTTGCGCCGCGCCCGAGGCGGGATGCCGGATGATCAGCGCGTCGGCGCCGGCGGCCCGCAATGTCAGCGCGGTGTCGCGCAGCGACTCCCCTTTGGCCACCGACGATCCCGTCGAGCTGACGTTGATCACGTCGGCGCTCATCCATTTGCCGGCCACCTCGAACGATACCCGGGTGCGGGTGGAGTTCTCGTAGAACATCGTGATGATCGTGCGTCCGCGCAGCGTGGGCAGCTTGCGCACCTCGCGGCCGACCAGCGCCTCGGCGAACCGGTCGGCGTCGTCGAGGATCGCGGTGGCGTCGTCGCGGGACAGGTCGCCGGCGGCCAGCAGGTGTCGGGTGCTCATCGCGAGATCACCACCCCGTCGCGGTCGTCGTGTTCGCGCAGCAGCACATGTATGCTCTCGCTGCGCGAGGTCGGCACGTTCTTGCCGACGTAGTCGGCGCGCAGCGGCAGTTCGCGGTGGCCGCGGTCGACGAGGACCGCCAGCTGCACGGCCCGCGGCCGCCCGATGTCGCGCAGCGCGTCCAGCGCCGAGCGCACCGAGCGGCCGGAGTACAGCACGTCGTCGACCAGGATCACCAGGGCGTCGTCGATGCCGCCGGCCGGGATCGAGGTGGTCTCCAGAGGGCGGGGCGGTTTTTGCATCAGGTCGTCGCGGTACAGCGTGATGTCGAGCGCACCATGGGCGACCTGGACGCCGCTGAATTCGGCGATGTGGGCGGCCAGCCGCTCGGCCAGGGTCACGCCGCGGGTCGGGATCCCCAGCAACACCACGCGCGGTGCGTCGGGTCCGTCCAACGCGGTCTTTTCGATGATCTGGTGCGCGATGCGAGAAATGGTGCGGCCCACGTCGGCCGCCGACATCAATTCGCGGCCGGTGCCGGTGTCACCCGCTGCACCCATGCGAGACCTTGACCTCCTTCTCCGCCTCACCGGACGGATCGTTAAAGGATGTCGACTGCCGGGCAGCGTAGCACTGCAGGCGGGTCCGGTGCGCGGCGACCCGCTGCGCCCGGCTCCGCCGCGCTTGCGATCGCCGCTAGTCTGGCAAAAATGACAGGCTCTGGAATCTCCGGTTTTCCGCGCATCGATTTCGACGCTCTCTACCGCGAGGAGAGCGCGCCGCCCTGGGACACCAAGGCGCCCAAGGAGAATGTGGTGGGCTGGCATGAGCAGGGTCTGGTGCACGGCGACGTTCTCGACGTGGGCTGTGGCCTCGGCGACAACGCCGTCTACCTGGCGCGGCACGGATTCAGGGTGACCGGGATGGACATCTCCCCGACCGCGCTGAGCACCGCCGAGCGGCGCGCGACGGATGCCGGCGTGGAGGTGACGTTCGCAGTGGCCGACGCCACACGGTTGGACGGCTACACCGACGCGTTCGACACCGTCATCGACAGCGGCATGTTCCATTGCCTCGACGAGGACGGCAAACGCAGCTACGCCCGCGCCGTGCACCGGGCGACTCGCGAGGGCGCCACGTTGTTACTCAGCTGCTTCTCCGATGCCAAGCCACCGGACCCTGAGCAACCGCGCCCGGCGGTGTCCGAGCAGACATTGCGCGACGTTCTCGGCGGCGCCGGCTGGGACATTGTGTCGCTGGAACCGGCCACGGTGTACCGCGAAGGGTGGGGCGGCGAGATGGCGTTCTGGTACGTCCAGGCGCGACGGCGCTCATGAATCTCGACGGAAACCAGGCCTCGATCCGCGCGGCCTGCGACGCCCGCCTGCTGGCGGGCGCGCTCACGGTGGTGTGGCAGCACGGAAAAGTGTTGCAGGTCAACGAGATCGGTTACCGCGACATCGACGCCGGACTACCGATGCAGCGCGACACGCTGTTTCGGATCGCGTCGATGACCAAGCCGGTCACGGTCGCCGCGGCGATGACGCTGGTCGACGAGGGCAAGCTGGCGCTGGCCGACCCGGTCGCGCGCTGGCTACCCGAACTGGCCGACATGCGAGTGCTCGACGACCCCAACGGTCCGCTGGACCAGACCCATCCGGCGCAGCGGGCGATTCTGGTCGCGGACCTGCTCACCCACACCAGTGGGCTGGCGTACGGATTCTCGGTCGGCGGACCGATCTCGCGGGCGTACGTGCGGCTGCCGTTCGGGCAGGGCCCCGACGTCTGGCTGGCTGCGCTCGGCGAGCTGCCCCTGGTGCATCAGCCCGGTGAGCGGCTGACCTACAGCCATTCGATCGACGTGCTCGGGGTGTTGGTGTCGCGCATCGAGGGCAAGCCGTTCCACCACGTGCTCGAGGAACGAATCCTGCAGCCGCTGGGCATGGTCGACACCGGCTTCTGCGTCTCGGCCGAGGGCCGCCGTCGGGCTGCGACGATGTACCGGCTCGACGAGAACAACCAACTGCGCCACGACGTGATGGGGCCGCCTCACCTGACGCCGCCGGCATTCCCCAATGCCGGCGGCGGGTTATGGTCGACCGCCGACGACTACCTGCGGTTCGTCGAAATGCTGTTGCGTGGCGGCACTCTCGACGGCGTGCGGGTGCTCTCGGAAGAGTCGGTGCGGGCGATGCGCACCGACCGGCTCACCGACGAGCAGAAGCGGCATTCTTTCCTGGGGGCGCCGTTCTGGATCGGCCGCGGGTTCGGGTTGAACCTGTCGGTGGTCACCGATCCGGCGAAGTCGACGCCGTTGTTCGGGCCCGGTGGACTCGGAACGTTCAGCTGGCCCGGTGCATACGGCACGTGGTGGCAGGCCGATCCCGCCGCCGAGCTGATCCTGCTGTACCTCGTGCAGAACATGCCCACCCTGTCCACCGACGCTGCCGCCGCAGCCGTCGCCGGAAACACGTCGCAGGCGAGACTGCAAGCGGTGCAACCGAAATTCGTCCGCCGCACCTACCAGGCGCTGGGGCTGTAGCGTTTAGCCGCGAGCAGACGCGAAATCGCCTGACACGCCGAGGTTTTGGAGCATTGTGCGTCTGCTCGCCGGGCCTAGATCATCGCGATCGGCGAGACTTTGGCGCCGATCTCCAGCGCGCCGGCCAGTTCGCGGCTGACGTCGTAGTCGAACACCACATGCCCGGAGATGACGTCGACGTCGCGCTTGGCCCGCTGCAACGGGTTGTCCAGGAACTGCGCGCTGGCCCCCGACGCCTCCAGCAGGTCGGCGATCACCGACCGGGACTCGTGCACGATGTGCGCGGCCGCGGCCCGGGCGTCGGCGCGCGCGGCGCGGCTGACCCGCTGACCGGCGCACACGGCGGACTGGATCCGGTTCGCGGTGTCGTCGAGCAAGGCGTGCAGGGCACGCAGCCGCACCCGCGCCTCGCCCAGTCGGATTTGCGAGGCAGGCTGATCCTTTTGCGCCACACCGGAATACGCCAGCACCCGCTCGCCGAGTCGGCGGGCGTAGGTGTCGGCGACCAGTTCGGCCGAGCCCAGCGCCGGCATCGCCGCGGTCAGCGCCAAAGCGGGCACCATCGGCCAGCGGTACACCGGGGCGTCGTGTAGCGCAGCGCCCGGCGTGGTGCCGCTGTAGATGTCGACGACCTTGACCAGCCGATGGCCGGGGACCCACGCGTCGTCGACGACGACGTCGTTGGAGCCGGTGGCGCACATCCCGGCGACGTGCCAGACGTCCTCGATGCGGACGTCGGACGCCGGCAGCAGCACCAGCGCCGGATACGGGCTGCCCTCGGGGTCGCAGAGAGCCCCGACCAGCACCCAGTCGGCGTCCATCACACCGGTGGCCCAGGACCATCGCCCCGACAGCCGGATGCCGCCGTCGACCGGTACCCCTCGCCCGGTCGGAGCCAGCGGCGCCGGGCACAGCACCGGGCCGTCGGCGAACACCTCGTCCTGGGCCTGCTCGCTCAGCAAAGCGAGCATCCAGTTGTGCAGGGTGTAGAAGCCCAGCGTCCAGGCGCTGGACGCACAACCGTGCGCCATTTGCCGTACCACGTCGAAGATTTCGGGAAACTCGGCCTGTCGTCCGCCGTAGCGCGCCGGCATCAGCAGCCGCGCCAGCCCGGATCGGCGGTAGTCGTCGACGGTGGCCTGCGGCAGCCGTCGCAGCTTTTCCGCTTCACCAGCACGTTCGGCCAGGCTGGTGACGAAGTCCGCGGTAATCATGGCCAGGACCGTACCATACCTTTTGGTATGGTATTGCCATCCGATCGAGACTGCGGTCACGGCCTCCACGCGCGAAAAACCGCGCGCTGTGCGCAGTTTCGCCGCTGTGGGCGCAGTGCCGTCAGTGCCGCAGCATCACCTCGATGAAGTCCTCGCGACGGCCGGCCGCGCGGGGGCTGGGCCGCGACCCGGACAGGTGCAGAAATCCGATGCCGGCGGCGAACGTCGCGTTGGCGCGCATGTCGGCCTCCTCCGGGTCGAAGCCGTCGTCGAGGAATGCCTGCCGCACGGCGTCGACCACCCGCTCGTCGGATGCCCGCACCGCCTTGGCGACCATCTCCTCCGAACGCGCCCACTCCCGCATCGCACGCTCCAGCATCCAGTGCCGGGGCCCGACCAGCGCGGTCATCATCCGGGACAGCCGCTGCCGGGGCGGGTCGCCGGCCAGGTCGTCGAAATACCAGCGGTCCTCGTCGCGGACCGCCGCCCAGGTGTCGATCAGCGCTTTGCGGTAGGCCTTCATGTCGCTGAAGTGCCAGTAGAAGCTGCCCTTGGTCACACCGAGCCGGCGGCACAGCCGGTCCAGGGTCAGCCCCTTGAGGCCGTCCTCTGCGAGGACCCGGAAGCCTTCCTGCACCCAGTCATCCACGGACAGCCGCGAATTGGACGAGCCAGCCGAAGTCACCACGTTGATTAAGCCTAGTGAGTTCCGCGGCCGCTGAATGCACTAATTTGACGCGAATGTCATATGTTGGACGATGAGGCGGCCAACGCGCGGCGAGCATAGGCCCGGACGTCGGCGTCGTCGTCCTTGAGCGCAATGCCCAGCGCATCGCGCGCGGCGACGTCCGACCCCGCCCACCGGGTCAGGCTGAGCACCGCCGCCTTGCGCACGTCGAGGTGCTCGTCGGCCAGCGCCGCGCTGAGCCGCGGGACGGCAACCTCGGCTGCGGCGCCCGACAGCGCTTTCGCGGCGCCTTCGCGCACCTGCCAGGCCGGCGCCCGCAGCGCCTGCTCGACGGCGGCCACATCGTCGGCGCCGCAACCCAGTTCGCTGAGCGCCGCGAGTGCGGCCGCGCGCACCAGCGGGTCCGCGTCGGCGATCAACCCGCGGACGGTGGCCACCCCGCAGCCCAGCGTGGCCAGACCGTTGGCGGCGACGATGCGGACCTCCCGGTTGTCGTCGCCGGCGGCTGCGGCCACCCCGTCGGCGTCGTCGACGGAGACCAGTGCCCGCACCGCTTCGATCCGCACCCGGTGATCGGGGTCGTCGAGCGCCCAGCGGTATTGCCCGGCCTCGCCGGCGCGACGCGCGGCCAGCAGATAGACGGCCACGGCCCGGACCACCGGGTCGGCCGACGTCAGATACGCGCGTCCGGCTTCGGGTTGCGGAAGCACTTCGACGAGCTCGCGTACGCCTTCGGCGGCGACCCGCCGCACGCCAGGGTCGGTGTCGTCGAGAGCTTCCAGCAGCGCCGCGGCGTAGCCGTCTGGTGTGTGTTCGGTCAGCGTGCTGACCGCCGTGCGCCGCACCCCGGCGTCCGAATCGGCAAGAAAACCGGCCAGTTTCGCGACGGTCGGTTCCTCGATTGCCAGCACGGCGGCGATCCGCGGCGACGGCGGCTCGCTAGACGCTGTGGCGCTGATCCGCGACCGGGTGGTGAGCGGTGCCTGACCGCCGACCAACGCTGGCTGCTGCACCGGGTATGCGGTTTGGTCTGCGGGCGGCACGGCCTCCAGTCCCGGCACCGAGATGAAATACGGCGCCACCGGCCGCTTGATGAACTGCATCGACCCGTCGGCGCCCTTGTGCACGTTGAGGTGGTAGCCCCATTGCTGGTCGTCGCGCGCGGGCAGGTCGGAGCGTTGGTGGTAGAGGCCCCACCGCGACTCGGTGCGGGTCAGCGACGAGCGGGCCGCCAACTCGGCACAGTCCCGGATGAACGACACCTCGACGGCGCGCATCAGCTCGTGCGGCGTGCGGGCACCCATCTCGGCGATCTCGTCGCGCATCCGCTCGAAGGTCCGCACCGCGATCGACAGTTTGGCCGCTGTTTTGGGCGGCGCCACGTAGTCGTTGACGAACCGCCGCAGCTTGTATTCCACCTGGGGTTGCGGCGGCCCGTCGGGATGGCGCAGGGGCCGGTAGATCAGCTCGTGGGCCTCGCCCAACTGGTCTCGTGGAAGAGCTTGCGGTGCGGGCACTTCGGCGAGCGTCGACGCCGCATGTGCCCCGGCCAGGTCGCCGAACACGAACGCGCCGATCATGTAGTTGTGCGGCACACAGGCCAGGTCCCCGGCGGCGTACAGCCCGGGCACCGTGGTCCGCGCATGCTCGTCGACCCACACTCCGGACGCGGAATGTCCACTGCACAGGCCGATTTCGGAGATGTGCATCTCGATATCGTGCGTGCGGTAGTCGTGCCCGCGGTTGGCGTGAAAAGTGCCGCGGGTCGGCCGTTCGGTGGTGTGCAGGATGTTCTCCAGCGCCGTCAGCGTCTCGTCCGGCAGATACGAGACCTTCAGATAGATCGGCCCGCGGGCGGATTCGATCTCGCTGCGGACCTCGGCCATCATCTGCCCCGACCAGTAGTCGGAGTCGACGAACCGCTCCCCCAGCGCGTTGACCTGGTATCCGCCGAACGGGTTGGCCACGTAGGCGCACGCCGGGCCGTTGTAGTCCTTGATCAGCGGGTTGACCTGGAAACACTCGATGCCGGACAGCTCCGCACCGGCGTGGTAGGCCATCGAGTATCCGTCGCCGGCGTTGGTCGGGTTCTCGTAGGTGCCGTACAGGTACCCCGACGCGGGCAGTCCCAGCCGGCCGCACGCCCCGGTCGCCAGTATGACGGCCTTGGCGCCGACGGCAACGAATTCGCCTGTCCTGGTGTGCAATGCGGCAGCGCCGACCGCGCGGCCGTCCTGCACGAGCACCCGCACCGGCATCAGCCGGTTCTCGATGCGGATCTTCTCGCGCATCGAGCGTTGCCTCAGCACCCGGTACAGCGCCTTCTTGACGTCCTTGCCCTCGGGCATCGGCAACACGTAGGAGCCGGAGCGGTGTACCCGGCGCACCGCGTATTCGCCGTGTTCGTCCTTTTCGAACTTGACGCCGTAGCGCTCGAGCCGCTGCACCATCGCGAAGCCCCGGGTGGCGGTCTGGTAGATGGTGCGCTGGTTGACGATTCCGTCGTTGGCGCGGGTGATTTCGGCGACGTAGTCCTCCGGTTCGGCCTTCCCGGGGATGACGGCGTTGTTGACGCCGTCCATGCCCATCGCCAAGGCGCCGGAGTGGCGCACGTGCGCCTTCTCCAGCAGCAGCACCTGGGCGCCGTGTTCGGCGGCGGTCAGCGCGGCCATGGTGCCGGCGGTGCCGCCGCCGATGACCAGCACGTCGCAGTCGAGCCTGGCTGGCGCCGCAGGGTCGGGAATCTCGATCATGCTGCCACCGAGTATTCAAGTGCGGCAACGATTTCGGCTCGTAGCGCGGACGGGGCGACGGCGCTGCGGGGGGCGGGTACGTCGATGAGCGCGCGCAGCGGCTGCCCGGCCCGGCCGAGCACCGCGACCCGGTCGCCCAGCACCAGCGCTTCGTCGACGTCGTGGGTGACGAACACGATCGTCGTGGGGTGGGTGCGCCAGGTGTCGATCAGCAGCCGCTGCATCGCGGCGCGGGTCTGGGTGTCCAACGCGCCGAACGGCTCGTCCATCATTACCGCCCGCGGCGCTCCGGCCAGGCCGCGGGCCAGCTGGACGCGCTGCCGCATGCCGCCGGAGAGGTTCTTGGGCAGGTAATCGCCGAAGCCGGTCAGCCCGAGCTCGGCGATCCACCGGTCGGCCTGGGCGCGCCGGGTGGCGCGCGGCTCGCCGCGCAGCCGCAGCGCGAGCTCGATGTTGGAACGCACACTGCGCCACGGCAATAGCGCGTTGTCCTGGAACACCACGCCGCGGTCGCCGGAGGTGGTGGTGACCTCGGCGCCGTCGGCCAGGACTCGGCCGGCGTCGGGTCTCAGCAGCCCGGCCAGTGCGCGCAACACCGTCGTCTTGCCGCAACCCGACGGCCCGGTTAGGACCAGGATCTCCCCCGGCCGCACGGTCAGGCTGAGACCCTCGATCACCGGAGACGCGTTGTAGGACAACCGGATTCGATCCAGCTCGAGACTCATGCCGGCGGTCATCGGGCGTTCTCCTCACCGCGCGGAAGCCAACGGGTCACCCGGCGGCCCACCAACTCCACCGCCGCTGCGGTGGCGAAGCCGAGCACCCCGATGGTGATGATGCCGACGAACACGTCGGGATAGGCCAGCACCGTGTAGGCCTGCCAGGTGCGGTATCCGACACCGAGGCGGCCGGAGATCATCTCCGCGGAGATGACGCAGATCCACGCCACGCCCATGCCGACCGACAGGCCGCCGAACACGCCGGGCAGGATGCCGGGCAGTACGACGCGGGTGAGCACGTCCCACCGGCCACCGCCCAGGGTGCGCACCGAGTCCTCCCATAGCGTGGGCAACGCGCGCACCGCATGCCGGGTGCTGACCATGATCGGGAAGTAGGCCGCCAGGAACGTGATGAACACGATGCCGGCCTCGTCGGTGGGAAACAGCAGGATCGCCACCGGCACCACCGCGATCGCCGGGATCGGCCGGGTCAACTCGGTCAGCGGGCCGAACACGTCGGCGAACAACCGGGACCGGCCCAGCAGGATGCCGGTGCCGACACCGACTACCGCGGCCAGCCCGAAGCCGGTCAGGATGCGAATCAGCGACTGCCCCAAGTCAAGCCAGTATCCGTCGGTCGCAAGCCGACGGGCCAGCGCGCTCACGATCTCGGTGACCGTTGGCAGCGTGTCGAACCGCAGCCACAGCCGCACGTTGCCGGCGGTGAGCAACTGCCACAGCCCGATCGCGGCGGCCACCGACGCCACCCGCAGCAGCCGCGACCGCCACCGCGAGCGGCCTCGGCGCGGCAGCGCGGTGACGGGCGTGAGTGCCGCCGGGGCGCCGATCTCGACGGCGGTCATGCCGCACCCGCCAGCGCTTGCTGGTAGTCGACCGCGACACTGCCCGGGTGCGCGGCGACGTAGCGGTGCGCGCCCGCCGTGGTGTCGAACGGTAGATAGTTCGCGCCGTCGCGGACCCACACCGATTTGTCGGCGAACCAGCGGGTGCCGAATTCGGCGTCGTGTACGTACGCCGCGCGCACGCGCCCGCCGCGGGCCGTGGCGTCGCGCACGGCCCGCAGCAGCGCGTTCGGGTCGGCCACCGACAGGGTGGTGTCCGATCCGTCGACCCACACCTCACCGCCGGTCAGCGATGGCTGGTCGATTTGGCCCACCGCATTGTCGTAGTCAAGCTTTCGGGTGGCGAACGCCGCCCGCAGCGGCGCGTCCTGGACGAAACCGCCGACGTCGAGGTCGGCGAAGTCGCCGATCGACTTCAGGTACGGCACATCGCCTTTCAGAGCATCAACCAGCGGCTTCTTGAGCGTGGTGTCGAACGCAGTGCCGCCCGGGCCGTTGTAGAGGTAGACCACTTCCTGCGGCAGTCCGCTGGCTTGCGCGACGATGCGTGCCGCCTCCAGCGGCTTGGTGTTGATGAAGTCGGTCGCGTCGAGCTGCGCCTGCAGGAAGGCGTCGAGCACCTCCGGGTGGGCGGCGGCGTAGGCGCGGCGCACCACGACGCCGTGCAGCGTCGGGTAGTTCAGCTCGGCGCCGTCGTAGAGCAGCTTGGCCTTGCCCTGGTAGACCAGCAGGCCGGGCCAGGCCACGAACTGCGAAAGTCCTTGCACCTGACCGGATTCCAGCGCCGAAGCCCCCACCTGCGGCTGCTGGTTGAATACCTCGACGCCGGTGGTCGGGTTGATGCCGGCGTTGGACAACGCCCGCACGAGGGTGCCGTGACCGGCCGAGCCGATGCTGGCGGAGACCTTCTTCCCAGCCAGGTCGGTGATCGCCCCCGCTGTCGACGCGGGCGTCACCACGACCATGTTCAGTGCGCCCTTGGGCTGGTAGCCGGTGACCGAGACGATCTCGGTGCGGGCACGCTCGTTGGCCTGGGTCTTGGAGCCGTTGATCAGCATCGGGTAGTCGCCCATCGAGCCGATGTCGATTTTCTCGGCGACCATCTGGGCGGTGATCGGGGCGCCGGTGTCGTAATCCTGCCATGTGACACGGTATTTCGTGCCGGTGCGTTTGCTGATGTCGTCGAGCCGGCGTTCCAGATAACCCTGGGCGCGCAGCATCGTGCCTGCGGTCACCGTGTTGATGGTCTTGGACTGGTAGCCGACGACGACGTTGACGGCATCGGTGGAGGTCAGCGCGCAACCGGCGGCAAGCAGCGCAAGCGAGGCCGCTATGACGGCGGATCGTCTCATGGAAATGTCCTGGCGCTCGGTGAATCTCAGCGGATCAAGTAGGGCATGTTGACGGTCACCGCGCCGGTCGGACAGCGGGCCGCGCATGGGCCGCAGTACCAACACTCGTCGACGTGCATGAAGGCCTTGCCGGTGTCGGGGTTGATGGCCAGCGAGTCCAGCGGGCAGATGTCGACGCACAACGTGCAGCCGTCGATGCACAGCGACTCGTCGATGGTCACCGGGACGTCGGCGCGCTGATTGACCAGTGTCACGTCGAACTCCTAACAAGGCTGCCGCGCATGGTGATTCGATCACCGCGCATCCGGATGTATTCCAGGTCAACAGGTCTGCCATCATCGAGGCTGGTGAGGTGTTCCAGCATGAGCAGCGCCGCGCCGTCGGGCGCCTGCAGGGCCGCCGCGGAATGGGGGTCGGCGGGAATGGCCTCCAGCGCCAGGCTCGCCGAGCCGAGCCGACGGCCGCTGACTTGCTCGATGAGGGCGAACACGTCGTTGGTCTCCAGCGGCTGGTTCAGGATCTCGCCGCCGATGTCGGGCGCCAGGTAGGGCAGGTCCAGGCTGAGCGGCAGCCCGCCGAGGTAACGCAGTCGTTCGATGAACACCACCTGCTGGCCGGGCGACAGTTGCAGCCGCTGCGCCACGGACGGCGGGGCGGCGACCGTCATGGCCGCGCGCACCTCGTTGCGGACCTCGCCGTAGCCCTTGAAGGTTTCCTTCAGACCCAACAGCGTGTCGAGCCCGTGGTCGTATTTGCGCTGCGCGACATGGGTTCCGATGCGCGGTCCGCAATCGATCAGCCCCTCGTTCTTCAGGACCGCAAGCGCTTCCCGAATCGTGTTGCGGGAGACGAAGAACTCTCCTGCCAGTTGCTGCTCGGTGGCAGCCCGTGGTCGTAGGCGCCGGTGTGGATCTGATGCCGCAACACGTCGGCGACCAGGCGCGCGCGGTCGGCGCGGGGCCGGCGGAATCGGCAGCGGTACGGCAAGGGCCACGCCGTCACGCTATCGGCGCCCGAGATGTGTCCTGGCCAGCGATTTGCGGCCTTGGGCAAGCTCAAACGTATTGCGCCACTCTTGGGTGAGCAGCCATCAGCACAAACCTGCGTTCAGCGCACAATCACGCCACCGCCCTGGTTTCTGATCCGGCTGAGCGAAATGTTCCGCGCGAGCCTGCGCAAATCCGGCGATCACCCCGGCGTGTCGACCGGGGGACGCACGGTCGCGGCAGGAGGAGGGGGCTAGCCGAGGATGGCCCGGGTGGACGCGACCGCGACCTCCGACGTCTTGCCGTTGCCGCTTGCCTGGGCGACGGCGCGTCTGGTGTTGGCCATGCGTTGCAGCGCCGCCTCGGTGAAGACCGACAGTCCGAGCTCGGGGTTGTAGCCGTGGATCTCTTTCACGTCGAGCTCGGCGAGGAAGTACAGGATCTCCTTGGAGATCACCTGGCCGGGAACCAGCACTGGGAAGCCCGGTGGGTAGGGCACCACAAACGTGGTGGACACCAACGGTTTTCCCTCGGCGAGCCGGCGTCCGGCGGCGCCGAGCTGGACGTGTTCGCGGTCGGAATCCTCGTATCCGGCGTAAAAAGCCGACCGCATGTCGCCGAACGAGCAGGCGCTCTCGGGGCGGAACGCGTCGTCGAATTCGCTGAAGTCCGGCAGCGCCGGCAGATCCTCGGTGATCTCCTCGACCCGGCGCTGGTGCAGAATGCGATCTTCCTTGCCGGCCGCGGATTGGCTGCGCTCGAAGTCGGCGGCCACCCGCCGCAGCGCGTCGAGCAGGTAATGCACGCTCGACCAGGTGACGCCGATCGTGAAGATCAGCAACACGCTGTTGATCGACGTCTTGTTGATCTGGATGCCGAACCGGTTCATCAGGATCTTCTCGCGAAACTCGTACCCGTTCATGCCGGTCTTCCCGATGAACAGGGTGACCCGGGTCGGGTCCAGCACGAACTGGTCCGAGCGCCACGCCTCGTTCCACTCCGCCAGCGCGCCCTGGCGGACCTGCCGGTACGAGCTGACCGTCGACTGCCGAAACTCCTCGGGCACCAGGTCGGACTCGTCGAGGATGCGAAACCACTTGCCGATCAACCGGTCTTTGCGGACCCGGTGCCGAAACACCAGCGCCATGTCGTAGACGTAGCGGACCATCTCGAAGCCCTCGATGTCGACCTGACGGCGCGCTAGGTCCAGCGACGCGAGCAGCTGCTGATTGGGCGAGGTCGAGGTGTGAGTTAAAAACGCCTCACCGAAGGCGTCGCGGCTTACCGCCTGGAAATCCTGGTCGCGGATGTGAATCATCGACGCCTGGCGAAGCGCCGACAGCGACTTGTGCGTGGAATGTGTTGCGTAGACTCGGATCCGGGCGCGCGCAGGATCCGGGAGCAGTCGGTGGTTGACCCACTGCGCGCGCTCGACCCCTTCCATCGACGCGCTCCACGTGCGGTACTCCTCGACGTAGGCCGGAGATGCCAGCATCGATTCGAGTTGCTCGGCGGCGATCATCGCGGTCCGCTGCCGCGCCCACGGCACCGCGGTGGCGAACGCGTACCACGCTTCGTCCCACAGGAAGCAGATGTCCGGCTTGATCGCCAACACCTCCTCCATCACCCGTCGTGGGTTGTAGACCACACCGTCGAACGTGCAATTGGTCAACAGCAGCATGCGGACCCGGCCCAGCTGGCCGGCGGCCTCCAACTCGAGCAGCGCCTGCTTGATGGTCTCCAGCGAGACCGCGCCGTAAATTGCGAACGGCTGCAACGGATAGGCGTCCAGATATAGCGGGTACGCGCCGGCCAGTACCAGGCCGTAGTGATGCGACTTGTGGCAGTTGCGGTCGATCAGCACGATGTCGCCGGGCCGGGTGAGCGCCTGCACCACTATCTTGTTGGCCGTCGAAGTGCCGTTGGTGACGAAGTAGGTCGCGTTGGCGTTCCAGGTCACCGCGGCCTTGTCCATCGCCGCCCGGATGGCGCCGTGCGGGTCCAGCAGCGAGTCCAGGCCGCCCGACGTCGACGACGTCTCGGCCATGAAGATGTTGCGGCCGTAGAACTCACCCATGTCGTGCAGCGATTTGGAGTTGAAGATGCTGGCGCCGCGCGCGACGGGCAGGGCGTGGAACTGGCCGACCGGCGCGGCGGCGTAGGCCCGCAGCGCGTCGAAAAACGGTGTGGCGTAACGATTCCGGATGCCGGCGAGCACCGTGCTGTATAGGTCGGTGACGTCGTTGAGCCGGTAGAACGTGCGGTCGTAGACGTCAGGCTCGTCCTCGGTTTCGGCGGCAATCGACTCGTCGGTGAGCAGATACAGGTCGATGTGCGGCCGCAGTTCGCGCATCCACTCGCCGCACTCGACCCAGTCGTGGGTGCGGTCGGTGGCTATCACCTGGTCGTTGGCGCCGAGCAGCGTCGTCATCAACGGCACCCGATCGCGGGATCGCAGCGGCAGGTCGTGGCGGATGATCGCGGCCTGGATTTCGCCGTTGAGCGCGACGGCCGTGATGGCGTCCTCGACGCTGGTCACCACCAGCAGCTCGATCTGCACATCGTCGGACGGGTCGCGCAGTTCGCGCAGGCACTCGGCCAGGCTCTCCGGGGCCGCCGTCGGCGAGTCGTCGGCAAGCAGCACGGTGTAGAACTGTTGTTCCTTGGCCCGTGCCACCAGCTCCTGATCGGCCAACGACTCGGACGTGTCGAACAGCGCTGCCCGGTCGCCGTATTCGGAGAGCAGGCGCACCGCCAGCGACACCTCGTCGGCCAGCCGTACGGTGGCCATGTTGTCGAGGTACTCGCGGAATGCCGCCAGATTCTCGGCGCCCGGGTACAGCCAATACCGTTCGTAGGCCGCGAGCCGCTTGAGCAGGCGCTTGACCCGGGCCAACTCGTGTGTGGTGTCCAGGCCGGCCCGGTTGACGACGGCGAGCTGATGGCAGGCGTCGTCGAGCAGGTTCCAGGTATCCAGCCGGGAATACGACGGGTTGGCTACCGCCGCCAGCGCGGAAACACGAAGCCGTCTCGGGCGCTTGCCGTCACGGTCCATGTCGCCAGTGTGTCCCTCCGTCGAACGGCGTGGGGGCATTTCGGGCCCCGGTGCGCCACGCGGCGACTCAGCCGTCGAGGTCGTCGTCGCCTGCCCTGCCCCGGTTGACCGCCATCCACCGGCGCACCGGCAGATCCCAGCGACGCGACCCGACCTCGGTGACGTCGGACAGCGACCGGACCACGGCCTGGGTCAGCCCCATGATCGCGGCCATCACCGGAAGCAGCGGCGCGAACGGCCGGGCCACCGAACGAACCGTGCTGATGCGCCGCGCCACCACGTAGCGCTCGATGCAGTGGTACAGCCACGCTCCGACACCCAGCGCATAGATCGCCAGCGCCGCCGCGATCGCGGCCTGACCGTACGCGGCACACACCACCGCGCCGAGCACGACGGTCGCCGCCAGCACGCCGGCGATGACGACCCGCAACTCCAGGCGGGTCATGACTCGCGGTTCCGAACCGCTTGCGCAGCGGCCCGGATCTGCGGCGTCACCAGCATCACCTGACCCAGCACCCCGTTGACGAAGCCCGGCGAATCGTCGGTGGACAGCTCCTTGGCCAGCTCCACCGCCTCGTCGACGGCGACCGGCTCCGGCACGTCGTCGGCGTGCAGCAGCTCCCACACCGCGACCCGCAGGATGGCCCGGTCCACCGCCGGGAGCCGTTCCAGCGTCCAGCCCTGCAGGTGCGACGAGATCAGGTCGTCGATGTGAGCGGCATGCTCGGTGACGCCGCGGGCCACCGTCTCGGTGTACGGGTGCAGCGGCGCCACATCCGGTTTGGCCTCCGCCAGCGCGGCACGGGCTTCGGCTGCCTCGATCGGGGTCAAGCCGCGCGCCTCGGCCTCGAACAGCAGGTCGACGGCGCGCTTGCGCGCGTGATGCCGCCCTTTGACAGGCCTCGCCGGCTTGGCCTCAGGCATGATCAGGCGCGGCCGAGGTAGCTGCCGTCGCGGGAGTCGACCTTCAACTTGTCGCCCGTGTTGATGAACAACGGGACGTTGATCTGCGCGCCGGTCTGAAGCGTCGCCGGCTTGGTGCCGGCACTGGACCGGTCGCCCTGCAAACCGGGCTCGGTGTGGGTGACCTCCAACTCGACCGTCACCGGCAGCTCGATGTACAGCGGCGAGCCGTTGTGGAAGGCCACCTGCACCGGCATGCCTTCGAGCAGGAACTTGGCCCCGTCGCCGACCAGGGACTCCGGCAGGTGGTGCTGCTCGTAGTCTTCGCTGTCCATGAACACGAAGTCCGAGCCGTCGCGGTACAGGTAGGTGGTGTCGCGGCGGTCCACGGTGGCCGTCTCCACCTTCACGCCGGCGTTGTAGGTCTTGTCGACCACCTTGCCGGAGATCACGTTCTTGAGCTTGGTGCGCACGAACGCAGGGCCCTTGCCGGGTTTGACGTGCTGGAACTCGACGATTTGCCACAGCTGGCCGTCGATGACCAGCACCAGGCCGTTCTTGAAGTCGGCAGTCGTTGCCACGGTTTTCTACGTCTCCTAGAGAATGGCCAGTTCCTTGGGGAACCGGGTAAGCAATTCGGGGCCTTGCGTTCCCACGACCAACGTGTCCTCGATGCGGACGCCGCCACGGTCGGGCACATAGACACCGGGCTCCACCGTCACCACAGAGCCCGCCCGTAGTGTACCGGCGGCGCTGGCGCTGATCCCCGGCGCTTCGTGGATCTGCAGGCCCACCCCGTGGCCCAGGCCGTGCCCGAAATGCTCGCCGTGGCCGGCGTCGTCGATCACCTGGCGAGCGGCGCCGTCCACCTCGGACAGGTCCGCGCCGGGTTGCAGCGCGTCGCGCCCGGCCTGCTGCGCCGCGGCGACCAGTTGATAGATGTCGCGCTGCCAGTCGGCGGCCTGGCCCAGCACGAAGGTGCGGGTCATGTCGGAGTGATAACCGGCGACCAGCGCGCCGAAGTCGATCTTGACGAAGTCGCCGGCGGCCAGCACCGCGTCGGTGGGGCGATGGTGCGGGATCGCCGAGTTGGCGCCTGCGGCGACGATCGTCTCGAACGACGGCCCGTCGGCGCCGTGGTCGAGCATCAGCGACTCCAACTCGCGGCCCACTTCGCGTTCGGTCCGGCCCGGCCGCAGCCCGCCGCGCTCGACCAGGTCGGCCAGCGCGGCGTCGGCGGCCTCGCACGCCAGCCGCAGCAGCGCGACCTCGCCGGCGTCCTTGACCTCGCGCAGCGCTTCCACCGTTCGCGGCGCGCGGACCAATTCGGCGCTGCCCGCCTCGTCGGCCAGGGCATCGAAGCCGTCGACGGTGACCACGTGACTTTCGAAGCCCAGCCGCCGCACGCCCGCCGACGCGGCGCGACCGGCCAGGTGCCGACCGCAGGCCCGCTCGATGACGACCTCTAGGTCGGGTGCCTGTTCGGCGGCCTGGGTGCGATACCGCCCGTCGGTGGCCAGCACCGGCGGGCGGTCGTCGGCGAAGACCAGCAGGGCAGCGTTCGAGCCGGTAAAACCCGACAGGTAGCGGACGTTGACCAGGTCGGTCACCAGCATCGCGTCCAGCTCGGCCGCGCCGATCCGTGAACTCAGATTGTGTCGACGCTGGGAATGTGTCACGCCCGACGACGGTACTCGTCTACGCTGTGGCCCCATGAGTAACTGGATGCTGCGCGGTCTGGTCTACGCCGCCGCGATGGTCGTCGTCCGCCTGTTCCAGGGGACGTTGATCAACGCTTTTCAAACCCAGGCCGCGTTGATCAGCATTGTGCTGCTCATCCTCTTCATCATCGGGATCGTGGTGTGGGGAGTGATCGACGGGCGCGCCGACGCGCGGGTGCAGCCCGACCCGGACCGTCGCGCCGACCTGGCGATGGTGTGGCTGCTGGCCGGTCTGGTGGCCGGCATCGTCAGCGGTGTGGTCGCCTGGCTGATCTCGCTGCTCTACAAGGGCCTGTACGCCGGCGGGTTGATCAACGAGGTCACCACGTTCGCCGCGTTCACCGCACTGCTGGTGTTCCTGGGCGGAATCGGCGGCGCGACGCTGGGCCGCTGGCTGGTCGACCGCAAGGGCGAGTACGCGCCGCAGCCGCGGGGTGGAGGGGGTGACGAGGACCGCGTGGACACCGACGTGTTCGCGGCGGTTCGGCCCGAGGACACCGCCACCCAGGGCGGCGCTGCGCATCAGCAACAGGCGTCGTCGGTGGCCACGGCCGAACGGGAAGACACCACCGCGCCGCAGCCGGCCTACGGCAGCGAGTCACCGACGGAGGAAATCAAGCTGTCCGACGTCGAGCCGCGCACCGAAGCCCGCCCGGCCGAAGCCGAGGCCGAAACCGAGAAGTCCAAGCGCGAAGATCAGTCCTAGACGCCGGCCAGGTAGCGCAGGGCCAGCAGGTAGCCCTGCACGCCCAGGCCGACGATCACCCCGGTCGCTATCGGGCTCAGGTAGGAATGCCGCCGGAACTCTTCGCGGGCATACACATTGGAGATGTGCACCTCGATCAACGGTGCGCGCAGCTCTGTGCACGCATCCCGCAGTGCCACCGACGTGTGGGTCAGCCCGCCGGCGTTGAGGATCACCGGTTCTTGCGCATCGGCCGCCGAATGGATCCACTCCAGTAATTGGGCTTCGCTGTCACTTTGCCGCACAACAACTTTCAGGCCTAGTTCGGTGGCCTCGTGCTCGATCAGCGCCACCAGGTCGTCGTGGCTGGCGTCGCCGTAGACGTCGGGTTCGCGCCGGCCCAGGCGGCCGAGGTTGGGTCCATTGATGACGTTGACTTGAGTCATGCACCAACCTCCGCGTAGGCCGCGGCCAGCAGCGCCGGGTCCGGCCCTTCCAGCCGGCCGGGCTTGGCCAACCCGTCGAGAACGACGAATCGCAAGACCCCCGAACGGGTTTTCTTGTCCCCGGCCATGTATTCCAGCAACTGCGGCAGCGCGTCGGCGTCGTAACTGACCGGCAACCCCAGCGAGCTCAGGATGCTGCGGTGCCGCTCTGCGGTGGCGTCGTCGAGCCGTCCCGCCAGCCGGCCCAGCTCGGCGGCGAACACCAGGCCCACCGACACCGCGGCGCCGTGGCGCCACTGATAGCGTTCCCGCCGCTCGATGGCATGCCCCAAAGTGTGCCCGTAGTTGAGGATTTCGCGCAGCTGCGATTCCTTCTCGTCGGCCGCGACGACTTCCGCCTTGACCGTGACCGCGCGGCGGATCAGCTCCGGCAGCACGTCACCGGCCGGGTCCAGGGCTGCCTGCGGGTCGGCTTCGATCAGGTCGAGGATCATCGGGTCGGCGATGAATCCGGCCTTCACCACTTCGGCCATCCCTGCGACGATCTCGTTGTGCGGCAGCGTTTCCAGTGTCGCCAGGTCGACGAGCACGGCGGCCGGCTGGTGAAACGCGCCGACCAGGTTCTTGCCGGCGTCGGTGTTGATCCCGGTCTTGCCGCCGATCGCGGCGTCGACCATGCCCAGCAATGTGGTGGGCACGTGCACGATGTCGACGCCGCGCAGCCAGGTGGCGGCGGCGAAACCCGCGACATCGGTGGCAGCTCCCCCGCCCAGGCTGACCAGCGCGTCCTTGCGGCCAATCCCGATGCGGCCCAACACTTCCCAGATGAATCCCACCACCGGCAGATCCTTGCCCGCCTCGGCGTCCGGGATTTCGATACGGTGCGCGTCAATGCCGTTGTCCGCCAAGCGCTTCCGGATCACCTCGGCGGTCTCCGACAGCACCGGCTGGTGCAGGATTGCGACGCGGTGCCGGCCGGCCAGCAGCTCTTCGAGCTCACCGAGCAGACCGGTGCCGATCACCACCGGGTAGGGCGGGTCGACGGCGACCTGCACGGTGACCGGTGCGGCTGGCTGGGTCATTTGCCCGCCTCGGTGCGCCGGGCGGCGGCCAGGGTGGCCGGAGTGACCGGGGTGGTCGGCGCCACGGGTTGGACCTCCAGTCGGCGGCGCCCGCAGCGGCCGGTCTTCTCGCGATTGTCCAGCCGCGACACGATGTAGCGCACGACGGCGCCGGGATTGCGCCGGTTGGTGTTGACCCGGATCGTGGCGACTCGCCGGTACAGCGGAACCCGCTGCGACATCAGCGCCCGGAACTTCTCGGCGCGGTCCGGCCCGGCCAGCAGCGGGCGCGCCGTGTTGCCGCTGGTGCGGCGCACCCCTTCGGCGGCGTTGATCTCCAGGAAGACCACGGTGTGGCCGTCCAGCGCGGCACGCACACCGGGTGTGGTCACCGCACCGCCGCCAAGCGACACCACGCCGTCGTGCTCGGCCAGCGCCCGGCGCACCACCTGCTCCTCGATGCGACGGAATTCCTTCTCGCCGTCGGCGGCGAAGATGTCGGCGATGCTGCGCCCGGTCTCCGCTTCGATCGCGGCGTCGGTGTCGAGCATCTCGACACCGAGGGCCTTGGCCAGCCGCCGGCCGATCGTGGACTTGCCCGACCCGGGCAAGCCCACCAGCACCGCCTTCGGCGCCATTACCCGGACGCCCGGACTTCGGTGGCAGGCTCGCGTTCGGCGACCGAACGCAGATAACCCTCGACGTTGCGGCGGGTTTCGGCCAGCGAATCGCCGCCGAACTTCTCCAGTACCGCGCGGGCCAGCACCAGGGCCACCATGGTTTCGACCACCACGCCCGCGGCCGGCACCGCGCACACGTCCGAGCGCTGGTGGATGGCGACGGCCTCGTCGCCGGTGGCCATGTCGACGGTCGCCAGTGCGCGCGGCACGGTGGAGATCGGTTTCATCGCGGCGCGCACCCTCAAGGGCTGGCCGTTGGTCATGCCGCCCTCAAGCCCGCCGGCCCGGTTGGTGGAGCGCACGACGCCGTCGGGCCCGGGGTACATCTCGTCGTGGGCGCGGCTGCCGCGGCGGCGCGCGGTCTGGAACCCGTCGCCGATCTCCACGCCCTTGATCGCCTGGATGCCCATCACCGCCGCGGCGAGCTGACTGTCCAGCCGGTTGGCGCCGCTGGTGAACGACCCGATGCCGACGGGCAAGCCATAGCCGACCACCTCGACGACGCCGCCGAGCGTGTCGCCGTCCTTCTTGGCGGCCTCGATCTCGGCGATCATCGATTTTTCGGCCTCTTCGCCGAACGCACGCACCGGGCTGGCGTCGATCGCGGGCAGGTCGTCGGGCTGCGGCGGCGGCCCGTCGTAGGGCGCTGATGCGCCGATCGAGACGACGTGGGAGAGCACTTCGACGCCAAGCGCCTGCCGCAGAAACTGCCGTGCGACGGTGCCGGCCGCCACGCGGGCGGCGGTCTCGCGGGCGCTGGCCCGCTCCAGCACCGGGCGGGCGTCGTCGAAGCCGTACTTGAGCATGCCGGCGTAGTCGGCGTGGCCGGGCCGCGGCCGAGTCAGCGGCGCGTTGCGGGCCACGTCGCTGAGCACTGCCGGGTCCACCGGGTCGGGGGCCATCACCTCTTCCCACTTGGGCCACTCGGTGTTGGCGATCTCGACGGCGATCGGGCCGCCCAGCGTGCTGCCGTGCCGCACCCCGGCCAGGATGGTCACCTGGTCGCGCTCGAATTTCATCCGGGCGCCGCGCCCATAGCCCAGCCGACGACGGGCCAACTGGGCGGCGATGTCCTCGGAGGTGACGGTCACCCCGGCGACCATGCCTTCCAGCACGGCTACCAGCGCGCGGCCGTGGGATTCGCCGGCAGTGGTCCAACGCAACACGTGTCCCATCTTCCCACGACGGGCTCGAGCCGCCTAAATGCCGGCCGATGCGCCGAACGTGAAACTGTTGCGAAAAATTCGCCAGAAATTCGCAACAGCTTCACGTTCGGCGAATCAGTGCAGACTTAGCGCGAGAGCCACTGCGCTCGCCAGGCACATCGACGGCCCGTGCGGCAGGCGGCGGATGCCGAGAATTAGCGCGAACAGTGCCGTCAGCAGCGGTGCGCCCAGGGCCGCCAGGAACCACACGTCGACGCCGAAGCGGCCGGTCAATGCGCCCATCCCCAGCGCCAGCTTCACGTCGCCGGCGCCCATCGCGGCCGGCGACACCAGATGCACCGCCAGGTAGAGCGTGGCCAAGGCGACTGCCCCGGCCAGCGCGGGCGCGCATCGCCCACCCAACGTGGCGGCCAGCAGGATCACCGCGGCCCCGGGCAGCGTCAAAAAGTTGGGCAGCCGCCGTTGCACGATGTCGTAGCAACTCAGCGCGGCCATCCACAACACCGCCGCCGCCAGCATGCGCGGCAGGCTAGCCGACGGCAGCCGCCATTGCCGCTCGCGGCGCGGGCCAGCCTGTGAATAGTTCCACCTGCGCGAACGCCTGGTGCAGCAGCATCTGCAGGCCGCCGATGACCCGCCCGCCCGCGCCGGCCACCGCCTGCGCCAGCGGCGTCGGCCACGGGTCGTAGATCGCGTCCAAGAGCACCGGGACCGGCGCCAGAGTCTGCGCGTACCGTGCCGCGACGTCGGCCGGCAGCGTGTTGACCAACACCGTCGGCTCGTCAAGCGGCGTGCCCAGCTCGCGGAATCGGGTCGGCACGCCAACCTTCGCGCCCAGTTGCACCAGCCGGGCGGCCTTCTCGGGGTTCCGCGCGACGACGGTGATGCCGCTGACGCCCAGCTCCGCCAAGGCCACGACCACCGCCGGTGCGGTGCCGCCTGAGCCGGCGACCACCGCCTGTCCCGCCGCTGCGCCGAGCGCTCCCGTCACGCCGTCGATGTCCGTGTTGTCGGCGCGCCACCCGCGCGGTGTGCGCACCAGCGTATTGGCCGAGCCGACCAATTCGGCGCGCGCGGTGCGTTCGTCGGCGATCCGCAGCGCGGCGAACTTGCCCGGCATCGTCACCGACACCCCGACCCACTCCGGGCCGAAGCCAGCAACCACGCCCGGCAGTTCGTCGGCGTCGCACTCGATGCGCTCGTAGGTCCAATCGTCCAGTCCCAGCGCGCGATACGCCGCCAGATGCAGCTGCGGGGAGCGTGAATGCGCGATCGGCTTGCCGAGCACGCCGGCGCGTCTACCGCGCGCTGTCGAGAACACCGTTGTGTTGGGCCTGCTCGATGTTGGCCAGATGCTGCTGGTAATCGCGGGTGAACAGCGTCGTGCCCTGCGCGTCGATCGTGACGAAGTACAGCCAGTCACCCGGCTCGGGATGCTCGGCGGAAGACAGCGCATCGGTGCCCGGCGAACAGATCGGCGTTTCCGGCAGACCTTCCGACAGGTAGGTGTTCCACGCCGTCGGCTGAGCCCGGTCGGCGTCGGTGGTGGCGACTTCCCGGCGATCCAGCGGATAGTTGACCGTCGAGTCGAACTCCAGCGTGCGGTGCTCGGCCAGCCGGTTGTAGATGACCTGCGCGACCTTCGGGAAGTCCTGCGGCTTGGCTTCGCGCTGCACCAGCGACGCCACCACCAGCACGTCGTACGACGACATGTTCATGGTGTTGGCGGTGTCCACCAGCCCCGACTTCACATAGTCCACGGCACTGGAGCTGATCAGCGTGGACAGGATCTTCTGCGGGGAGGCCGACGGGTTCACGTTGAACGTCCCCGGCGCGATCAGCCCCTCGATCCGGCGATGGTCGCTGCCCATCCGGTTCACCGGGTCGACGGCCCAGCCGGGCACCGCCAGCAGCGCCGGCGGTGTGCTGGCGGCCGCGGCCCGCAGGTCGTTGACCGCAACGCAGTGCTTGTCGCCGTCGAGATCCACACAGGTGGCCCTGGAGATCAGCGTGAAGATCCCGGGCGTGACGGCATTGGTCTTCACGTCGGTGGTGTCGTCGAGCTGGCGGCCCTCCGGGATCACCAGCCGGCCCACCCGGCTGTTGGGGTCGGCGAGCCGCTGGACGGCCGACGACGCCGGGATCTCGGTCCGCATCCGGTAGTAGCCGGGCTGGATCGACGAGATCGCGGCGTTGCCGTGCGCCGCGTCGACAAACGCCCGGACCGTGCGGACCACGCCTTGTTCATGCAGGGTTTCGCCGATCGCAGTGGTCGAGTCGCCGGCGTGGATCTGGATCACCACGTCCTGTTTGCCGCTGCCCCGGTAATCGTTCTGCGAGCCGAACATGTGCCACAGCTTGGAGCCGATGAAGACGGCCGCGACCACCACGACCACGAGCACGGCGGTGGCGAGCCCACTGACGAGGCGACGACGGCGACGGCCACGCTCGGCTCGCAGCCGTTCGGCGCGGCTGCGCACGCGTCGGGGCGGCCCAACCGCCTCAGGTGCTGCTCGCGACCCGCCGCGCCCGGCTTCGCCGCGCTTGCGATCGCTCGGCGGCTGCGCCCTGCCGCGCCCGCTTTCACGCACCGTTGACCTCCAAGACGGTCCGGCGCTCGTCGAGCCAGCCCTGCAGGATCGCCACCGCCGCTGCCTTGTCGATGACACCGCGCTGGCCCTTGGCCCGAACACCCGCCTCGCGCAGCGACCGCTGCGCGCTGACGGTCGTCAACCGCTCGTCGGCCAGCCGCACCGGGACAGGAGCGATCCGGCAGGCCAGCGACTCGGCCATGTCGATCGCGTCGCGGGCCGACGGACCGGTCCGGTCGGCCAGCGTGCGGGGAAGCCCGACGATCACCTCGACGGCGCCCAGCTCGGCGACCAGCTCGGCCAGCCGGCGCACGTGCCGGCCGGACCTGTCCCGGCGCACCGTCTCGAGCGGGGTGGCCAGGATGCCGTCGGGGTCGCTGGCGGCCACGCCGATGCGCACGCTGCCGACGTCGACGCCCAGCCGCCGTCCGCGTCCGGGATCGTCTCCGCCGGGCCGGTCTGGCCGGCGGTGTTGCGAAGAATCCACTCAGCTGACCCGCGCTATCTCTGCCCGTACCGCGTCGAGCGCCGCCTCGATGCCCGACGGGTCCCTCCCTGAGCCCTGCGCGAGGTCGGCCTTGCCGCCACCGCGCCCATCAACCGCCCCGGCCAGCTGCTTGACCAGGTCATTAGCCCGAAGCCCCAGCTCCTGGGCAGCGGGATTGGCGGCGACCGCATACGGCACGGTGTCGCCGTCCCCCTCGGCGATCAACGCGACAACCGCAGGGTCGCTGCCGAGCTTGCCGCGGATGTCGCCGACCAGTGAGCGCAGGTCACCGGCCGTCATCCCCGCCGACATCCGCTGCGCCACCACACGCACGTTACCGATGCGCTGCGCGCCGGCCGCGGCATTCGTCGCGGCAGCCCGGGCATTGGCCAGCCGGACGCGTTCGAGTTCCTTCTCGGCCGCCTTCAGCCGCTCGACCAGATTGGCCACCCGGGCGGGCACCTCGTCCGACGGCACCTTCAGCGACGATGCCAGCCCCGCCATCAGCGCGCGCTCCTTGGCCAGGTGCTTGAACGACTCCAGCCCAACGTAGGCCTCGACCCGGCGAACCCCCGAACCCACCGACGATTCGCCTAGGATCGTGACCGGCCCGATCTGGGCCGAGTTGTGCACGTGGGTGCCGCCGCACAGCTCCAGTGAGAACGGCCCGCCGATCTCGACGACCCGCACCTCGTCCGGGTAGCGCTCGCCGAACAGCGCCAACGCCCCCATGGCCTTGGCCTTGTCGAGCTGTTCGGTGAAGGTGTGCACCTCGAAATCGGCCTGCACGGCCTGGTTGGTCACTTCTTCGATCTGGGTGCGCTGCTCCTCGGTCAGCGGACCCTGCCAGTTGAAGTCGAAGCGCAGATACCCCGGCCGGTTCAGCGAGCCGGCCTGAACGGCGTTGGGGCCCAGCACTTGTCGCAGCGCCGCATGCACCATGTGGGTGCCCGAGTGGCCCTGGGTGGCGCCCTTGCGCCAGCCGGGGTCGACGGCCGCGACAATCGTGTCGCCCTCGACGAATTCGCCGGATTCCACGTTGACCCGGTGCACCCACAGGGTGTGCGCGATCTTCTGCACGTCGGTAACCGCCGCGCGGGCGCTCTCCCCGGCGCCGGTGCCGCTGATGGTCCCGACGTCGGCGACCTGCCCACCGGATTCGGCGTACAACGGCGTGCGGTCCAACACCAGTTCGACGCGGTCGGCGGCGACGGCATCGTCGTGTGCCACTACCGGCACCCGCCTGCCGTCGACGAAGATGCCCAAAATGCGGGCTTCCGAGGACAATTCGTCGAAGCCGGTGAACTCGGTCGGCCCGGCGTCGACCAGCTCGCGGTAGGCGGACAGATCGGCGTGGGCGTGTTTGCGCGCGGCGGCGTCGGCCTTGGCGCGACGGCGCTGCTCGGCCATCAACTCGTGGAAGCCGGCCTCGTCGACCTTCAGGCCCGCTTCGGCGGCCATCTCGAGCGTCAGCTCGATCGGGAACCCGTAGGTGTCGTGCAGCGTGAACGCATCCGACCCGGACAGCACGGTGGCGCCGGATGCCTTGGTGGCGCCGGCCACCTCCTCGAACAGCTTCGAGCCCGACGCCAGCGTGCGGTTGAACGCGGTCTCCTCGGCGACGGCGATCCGGTTGATCCGCTCGAAGTCGGTGACCAATTCGGGATACGACGGGCCCATCGCGTCGCGCACGGTTGCCATCAGCTCGCCGACGATCGGGCCGTCGATGTCGAGCAGCTTGGCCGAGCGGATCACCCGGCGCAGCAGCCGGCGCAGCACATAGCCGCGCCCGTCGTTGCCGGGGCTCACCCCGTCGCCGATCAGGATCGCGGCGGTGCGGCTGTGGTCGGCGATGATCCGGTAGCGCACGTCGTCGTCGTGGTTGCCGACGTCGTACCCGCGCGGCGCTTTGGCGGCCACGGTGTCGATGACCGGGCGCAGCAGGTCGGTTTCGTAGACGTTGTGCACGCCCTGCAACAGCACCGCGACCCGCTCGACACCCATCCCGGTGTCAATGTTCTTGCGCGGCAACGGTCCCAGAATCGCGTAGTCGTCTTTGGTGGTGCCCTCGCCGCGCTCGTTTTCCATGAACACGAGATTCCAGATCTCGATGTAGCGCTCTTCGCTGGCGAGCGGACCGCCTTCCGGCCCGTATTCCGGGCCGCGGTCGTAATAGATCTCCGACGACGGCCCGCACGGACCCGGGATGCCCATCGACCAGTAGTTGTCGGCCATCCCGCGGCGCTGGATCCGCTCCGCCGGCAGTCCGGCTACCTCCTGCCAGAGTCCCGCAGCCTCGTCGTCGTCCAAATAGACTGTGGCCCAGAGCTTTTCGGGATCAAACCCGTAGCCGCCGTCGTCGACCGAGTTGGTCAACAACGTCCAGGCCAGCTCGATCGCTCCGCGTTTGAAGTAGTCGCCGAACGAAAAATTGCCGGCCATTTGGAAAAAGGTGTTGTGCCGGGTGGTGATCCCGACCTCGTCGATATCCGGAGTGCGGATGCATTTCTGGATGCTGGTGGCCGTCGGGTACGGCGGGGTGCGCTGGCCGAGACAGAACGGCACGAACTGCACCATGCCGGCGTTGACGAACAGCAGGTTGGGGTCGTCGAGGATCACCGAGGCACTCGGCACCTCGGTGTGACCCGCTTTCACGAAATGATCGAGGAACCGCTTCCTGATCTCGTGTGTCTGCACGTTGTCGTCGCTGTCCTTCTAGCCAATTTGATCGCACTACCTTACCGGTCTGCAGGATCAGCCCTTGACGAAGCTCAGCCGCACCGACCGCCGCGGATTGTCCCGGTTGAGGTCGACGAGCACCACGCTCTGCCAGGTGCCCAGCAGCGGTTCGCCGCCCTGCACGGGCACCGTCACCGACGGCGACACTATGGCCGGCAACACATGGTCGGCGCCGTGACCAGGCGAGCCGTGTTGGTGGCGGTAACGGTCGTCACGCGGCAGCAGCCGCTCCAGGGTATCGACGAGGTCGTCTTCGGAACCGGCGCCGGTCTCGATGATCGCCACCCCGGCCGTCGCGTGCGGGACGAACACGTTGCACAGGCCGTCAGCGCGCGAAGCACAGAACGACCGCACCTCGCCTGTCAGGTCGACGATCCGGCGACGCGTGGTGTCGACATCCAGCACATCGGTATCCACGTCATCCAGGGTACGGCGATCGCAAGCGCGGCAAAGCCGGGCGCAGCGGGTCGCCGTCAGCGAACCGGGCGATCGCAAGCGCGGCAAAGCCGGGCGCAGCGGGTCGCCGTCACCGAACCGGCGATCGCAAGCGCGGCAAAGCCGGGCGCAGCGGGTCGCCGTCACCGAGCCACGAGCCGGCCGCGGCAACCTGCCAATCCGCGGCAAACCCGTTGCGACGCTTACCCGATCGGAGGAAAGTAATCGGTGGACCGGTGGCGCCACCGGGGCGCTGCCCCGAGTAGGTGAGGAAGTGGATCGTGTACGCGCGCTCTACCACTATCCAGGCGCAACCTTCGTCCATCGACGCGGGGATTGCGCACATTCGCGACCAGGTAATGCCCGCCCTGCAGGCGATCGACGGGTGTGTCGGTGTGTCGCTGTTGGTCGACCGGCAGTCCGGCAGATGTATCGCCAGCAGCTCCTGGGAGACCCAAGACGCGATGCATGCCAGCGCCGAGCAGGTACGTCCGATCCGGGATCGGGCCGCCGAGATGTTCGGCGGTACCGCGACCGTCGAAGAGTGGGAAATCGCGGTGCTCCATCGAGACCACCGCTCACACGAGGGCGCCTGCGTGCGGGCGGTGTGGGTAAAGGGCGATCCCGCCCAGGCGGACCAGAACGTCGACTACTACAAGACGTCCATCCTGCCCGATCTGGAGAACCTCGAGGGGTTCTGCAGCGCCAGTCTGATGCTCGACCGCGCGTCCGGACGTTTCGTGTCCTGTGCGACGTACGACAGCCTTGAGGCGATGCAGCGAAACAGGGAACAGGCGAGGGCCCTTAGGACGGCACGCATTCAGAAAGCGGGCGTCCCGGAGCTCGAGGAACTCGATGTATGCGAGTTCGAGCTCGCGCTCGCCCACCTGCGGGTGCCCGAGCTGGTCTGAGCGGCGCCCTGCTCGAACGCCGTCACGAACTATTCGACGGCGTGCGCTGGCGTTCGGCCAATTGCCTTGGCAACTCCCCAAACCCGGGCAAAACCATTGCGGGGGTCATTCCGTTGGAGGAAGGTAGGAAAAGGAAGTCGTAGGACCGGTGGCGCCACCGGGGCGCTGCCCCCGAGCAAGGAGGGGTTGAATCGTGTACGCGCGCTCTACCACAATCCAGGCGCAACGGTCGTGCATCGACGCCGGGATTGCGCATATTCGTGACGTGGTGATGCCCGCTCTGCAGGAGTTGGACGGCTGCATGGGACTGTCGCTGCTCGTCGACCGCGAGTCCGGCCGCTGCATCGCCACCAGCTCGTGGGACTCGGAGAAGACGATGCACGCCAGCGGCGAGCAGGTTCGGCCGCTTCAGCAGCGGGCGGCGCAGGTGTTCGGCGGCGGCACCCCGACCGTCGACCGGTGGGAGATCGCGGTGCTGCACCGCGACCACCGCTCGGCCCCCGGCGCCTGCGTGCGCGCCACCTGGCTCAAGATCCGGCCCGAGCAGTTCGACAACGCCATCGGCTTCTACCGCGAGTCGGTGTTGCCGGCGATCGAGGAACTCGACGGGTTCTGCAGCGCCAGCCTGATGCTGGACCGCACGTCCTGCCGTGCCGTGTCCTCGTCGACCTTCGACAGCATGGAGACGATGCGGCGCAGCGACGACCGGGCCCGCTCACTGCGCACCGGTCTGCTTCGCGATCTCGGCGCCGACCAGGTCGACGTCGGCGAATTCGAGCTGGCGATCGCCCAGCTGCGGGTGCCCGAGCTGGTCTAGCACTAGGGCAGCGCGTCGCCCGGAAATCCCCGGCAGGGGTGCACCTCGAAGGTGAACACCCCGGCCTGCACGCCGGGGTCGTCGTTCATCACCGCGGTGGTCTCGTCGACGCTGCCGGTGAACACGCCGACGCCGTATACCTGCGAGCCGTCGGTGACCGGCAACACCACCGGCAGGACGCCTTCGTGGCGAAGCGCGAAGTTGCGCCGGCCGTGCTCCCAGATGATCGCCGGGGTGTCGTCGCCGCCGAAGTTGGGCCCCTGCTTGAGGATGACGACGCTGTAGGCCTTGGCGGCCGGCAGCAGCGCGTTCATCTCGTCGTCGGTGAAGGTCTTCATCTCCGGTCTCCTCGCTGACGTGGCCGCGCCGAGCGTAACGCCACGGCGACAATTCGGCGGTTTTGCCGCCGTGGCGTTACACTCGCTGGCGCGAAATTAGCGGCGCTTGCCGCGGATGATCGCCCGCAGCTTGTCCAGCCGGCCGGCGATTTCGCGTTCGGCGCCGCGGCCGGTCGGGTGGTAGTAGTCCACCCCGACCAGCTCGTCGGGCGGATATTGTTGTGCCACAATGCCATCCGGGTCGTCGTGGGAGTACCGGTAGCCCTGCGCATTGCCCAGGGCGGCGGCACCCGAGTAGTGGCCGTCGCGCAGATGCGCGGGCACCAGTCCGGCTGTGCCCGCTTTGATGTCGGCCATCGCCGCGCCCAGCGCGGTGGTCACCGCGTTCGACTTGGGTGCCGTGGCCAGGTGCACGGTGGCGTGCGCGAGCGTGAGTTGCGCCTCGGGCATGCCGATCAGCTGCACGGTCTGCGCCGCAGCCACCGCCGTCTGCAGCGCGGTCGGATCGGCCATGCCGATGTCCTCGCTGGCGAGGATCATCAGCCGGCGCGCGATGAACCGCGGGTCCTCGCCGGCGACCAGCATCCGGGCCAGGTAGTGCAGTGCGGCGTCGACGTCGGAGCCGCGCACCGACTTGATGAACGCGCTGATCACGTCATAGTGCTGGTCGCCGTCGCGGTCGTAGCGGACCGCGGCCTTGTCCAGCGATTGTTCGATGGCCTCCACGGTCACGGGGTCGGCAGCCTCGGCGGCCACCTCCAGCGCGGTCAGGGCGCGACGGGCGTCGCCGGCGGCCAGTTGCACCAGCAGGTCGACGGCCTCGGGCGTTACCTGCACCCGCCCGTTCAGCCCGCGCGGGTCGTCGATCGCGCGCTGGACCACGGTGCGCACGTCGTCGCCGCTCAGTGGATGCAGTTGCAGGATCAGCGACCGCGACAGCAGCGGCGACACCACCGAGAACGACGGATTTTCGGTCGTCGCCGCAACCAGCAGCACCACCCGGTTCTCCACCGCGGACAGCAGCGCGTCCTGCTGGGTCTTGGAGAACCGGTGCACCTCGTCGATGAACAACACGGTCTGCTCGCCGTGCGCCGCGGCGCGGCGGGCCAGATCGATGACGGCCCTGACCTCCTTGACGCCGGCCGACAGCGCCGAGAGCGCCTCGAACCGCCGGCCGGTGGCCTGGGAGATCAGCGCCGCCAGCGTGGTCTTGCCGCTGCCGGGAGGCCCGTAGAGGATGACCGACGCCACCCCGGAGCCCTCGACCAGGCGGCGCAGCGGCGAGCCCGGTCGCAGCAGGTGGTCCTGCCCGACCACCTCGTCGAGAGTGGCCGGGCGCATCCGCACCGCCAACGGCGCAGCGGCCGTCGCGCCCAGGGGGCGCTCGGTGAGCCCGGCCGCGTCGGGGACGTCGAACAGACCGTCGGACACGGTTTCAGGCATACCACGGCGGCGCCGATGAAAACTGCGCGCCGACGTGGTCTGCACATCCACAGCCACATTGACGAGAGAACGAACCCATGTCCAAAACAGCCAGCCGCGTCGCCGGCATCGTGATCAGCGCACTGCTCGCGGTATTCCTTGCGTTCGACTGCCTCACCAAAATCCTCGGTGTCGAAGCCAGCCGCAAAGGGACGGCCGAGCTCGGGTTTCCGGTCGGGCAGACCGCGGTGATCGGGTGGGTGCTGCTGGCCTGCCTGGTGGTCTTTCTCATTCCGCGTACCGCGGTGCTCGGCGCGATCGGCATCACCGCCTACCTCGGCGGCGCGGTGACGGCCAACATGCGCGTCGAAAAGCCCGTCGCCACATTCGTTCTGTCCGCGGTCTATGTCAGCGTGCTGCTGTGGATCGGACTGGTCCTGCGCCGGCCGGAACTGCTGCGCGTCCTCGGCCTGCGCGGGCGGGCGGACTGACGGCGCGTTTCCGGCGGCGCTGCCGAATACTTGCTAAGTTCTGCGAGCGCATACTTCACGCCGACGAGGTAGGAGCGGGACATGAGCCAAACACCGGAGCAGTCCGGCAGCCCCACCGACCCGCAGCCCGGTGGCCCCGGCTTTCCGCCACCCGGTTACCAGCCACCGCCCCCGCCCCCGCCGCCCGGCTACGGCC
>NZ_LQPE01000015.1 GCF_002101735.1 Mycobacterium kyorinense
CGTCGCGGGCCCAGCCGAAAACAACCAGCCCCCAAGCTGATTGGCGCTGCATGACCCAATACGGGTCAACTCTTAGTGGTTGTGTTCAATGTGCGCGGCCGCGCTGTGTCGGCGGAACGGATCGCCGCCGGCGCGATCGCTGCGCAGCGGTTGGCGGTGCTGCTGGGTAAGCCGGTCAGACGGGCGCGGGCCGCGCTGGCGCGCAGCTTGTCCTGTCCGGCGGGCGACGTCGAGGCGCTGCTGCGGGCTCGCGGCGACGATGCCATCGCCGACCTGATAGAGACTGGAAGTGCGAAAGGACGGCACAGTGGTTGAAGTTCCAGCGGTGATGACGACGACGCGGGAATTCAGCGAGACGGTCCGCTGGATTCGCTCCAGGGTATTCGGGGTGTCGTTTGAGGACCTGCTTGACTGGTTCCGCGACGGCGACACAGAGAGGTTGACGTGGGCCAGCGGAGCGCTACTGGAGGTGGAGACCGGCGGCTCGCAGATCACGGACAGCCTGCTGGGCAGCTACTCTGCGGCGCTGCAATTTAGGTGTGGAGAGTCGGTTGACTCGTTGATACCCGCGTTGGCTATCGCGCATTTCCGCGATCGAGAAACAACACGAGCACTGTCCGACCAATTGGCATCTGAGCGCTTGCACCGCACCGACATAGAGCATCGTTTCGTCCTGGGGGCCGAACTCAAACAGCCCGATTTCGTTCCGTTGATCGTGTCGTCGTGCGTGCCGCTGCCGGCCGCCGCCGACCACCTGGCCCCACGCCACATCGAGGCATTCGCTGACAACGCGGCCACTATCGCAACCAGTCGTAACGGGCTGCTCGTAGTGCCCTACACGCAACGCCGCCGGGCCAGGCTCGGTCGGCTGGGTTCGCGCGACCGAACTACTGTCTACGCCGGTTTACCCGAACATGGGTCCGTCAACGAGCAGCCACTCATTGATCCGCTGGAAGGGACCACCACACTCAGACAGGCGTGGCGAGTCGCCGCCGCCATGGGTGCGGCGCCTCACGAGGTCGCCGCGCTCGCGTGGGTGATGCTGCTGACCTACGCTCTGGCGCGGCGCAACTCGCGTACCCCGATGATGCTGTGGGCGTCTCTGGACCGCCAGGGCCCCCAGGGGTATGAAGCCGCACTGGCCGAGGTAGTGCCGGCCAACTCGATCGGGTACCTGCCTGCCGTGGACCTCATGTGGTCGGTGGCGCGTCGTTACCTGAGCGGCTGGCACGGCGAGTACGGGCGAACGCCGGTGGATGCCAGCGCTGGGGCGCCCACACCACTGGACGTGTATCCCAGCCGTGATCCGTTGCCAGCTGGATCAGAGTTGCTGCGCCACACCGTTTTCTATGACGAGCGAACTCTGGCCGGGCTGCCCGAGGTGCTGGGATGTCTCAGCCCGGCCCTGCATCTGAGTGACACCGCGCTGACCATCCACGCCGATATACAGTTTGACCGAATTTACTGGCTTCCCACCGGTATCCACGATCGCATTCTGGTCACGCACGACGGCAGCCGGACCTGGTCGCCCATTCTCGTGAAGTGAATGCGGCTTAGCGGCCTTTGACGGGTTGGTCGTCGACCGCTGATTGGGCGTCCAGATGGGGCCCGCCGCCGCTGGCGGTGCGCGCGTCTGTGGGGCGAGGCGCCGCGGTGGGTGGTGGTGACCGCCGGGTGCGACCATCGCCGTGGCCGGCGACGGGTGCGGTGTCCTCGTGCGACGGCGCACCAGCGTTGCCGGCGGGCGCCTGGTTGGGTGACGATTGCGCGGCGCGGCGTTGGCTGTGATGCGATGTGGCGGCGCGGGCGGCGATGACGGCGGCGGCGACTTCGGGTGCGACGACTGCGCCGGCGGCTTCCCCGGCGGTTACCGCGGTCCCGGTGGCGGCGGCCGAAGCTGATGTTGCCCCCGCTGATGCGCCGGCATCTGCGCCGGCGGCGGCAGCCCCTGAGGGGGCCGGCGGTGTCGGGCTGGGTGTGTGGGGTGCGGTGGTGCCGCTGCCGGGGTTGGGTGGAGGCCCGCCGGGTGGGCGGCCTTGGACGGGGGTTCCGGTGAGCGGTTCGTCGGGATGGGAGCTGGGTTCGTCGCCGGTGTCGGGTTTTTTCGACCAGGGGGCGCGTGAGTTGAGGTCGCGGGCGCGCTGGTAGCCGTCTTGTCCGCGCTGGTAGCCCTCGCGGGCCTTGTTTTGCAGATCGGTGACGGTGTTGGTGAGGTCTTGGCGGGTGTGGTCGCCGAGTTCGTGTTTGAGCCAGCGGAATACGCCGATGGCGGCCACTGAGGTGATGGCGATCATGAGTAGGCGGGCCAGCGGGTGGGTCATACCGACTTGGTCGGCGTAGCCGCCGATGGAGGCCATTTTGAGCAGGATGATGGCCGCGACGGAGATGTAGGTGGTGTAGGCGAACACCAGGCCGGCGTGTTTGAACATCAGCGTGAAGCGGCGGATGGCGCGGCGGCGGGGCCGGCCGTGGATCATCGCTGTCGCGGCAGTGGCCACCGATAGCAGCGCGTTGATGAACGCTGCGCTGCACACCATGACGTAGCTGTAGGTGACGTAGCAGACGAATGCGGCGAACATCGCGCCGAGTAGGGCGTAGATGAGGCCGACGGCGAGGTTGGCGCCGCTGAGGTGTTGGGCGAAGCTCAGGGCGTCGGGTGCCCCGCAGTGGGCCATTTGGTGGGCGGCGTCGGCGGGGTCGCGCGGGTTGAGCATGGCGGCGGTGTATGCCTGTCCGCAGTCACCGATGTTGTCGATGGGTGCGCCGAAGTTCATCAGCTGCAACGGCATTCGCACGGTGGCGTCGGCGATCAGGCCGGTCAGGTGTTGCAGCTGGGCGGTGGAGCCGCCGGTGGTCAGGGGCCCGTTGTGGAATGCGGCTTGGGCCATGGTGAAGCCGAGGTTGCGGCCTTGGGTGATGAGCCCGTTTTCGTTGTAGAGGTCGGCCAGCGGGTTGCCGGTGAAGATCATGCCGACCACGCCCATGGCGAAGCTGGACAACATGATGCCGGTGCCGTGGCCTTTGCGTCCGTGCCAGAAGATGTGGAAGGCGCCGACGGCCAGCCCGGCGACCAGGCAGGCGGGAAAGACCCATAGGTCGGCCAGGATTTTTTGGAGGGTGGCGAACAGTGGGCGCACCCAGGTGGCCAGCCAGTACAGCCAGGTGTTGGACATGGCGAATTTCAGCAGCCACAGCGCCATGGCCATCAGGAAGATGTAGATCGCGGCTTCCCATTGCAGCAGTTGGCAGACGGTTTCGTGGGTCAGCCCGACGTTGACGGCGTTGGCCAGCCATCGTGCCCAGCTGGCGGGGTTGGCGCTGATGGGCGGGCCGGCTTTGGTGATCGCTTCGCTGGTGTTGACCACTGACAGGTAGTAGTTGCCGATCGGGACGTGGTGGCTGTCGGTGATGCCGGTCCAGTTCAGCGCTCCGGCGAGGGTGGATGCGGCCGCGGGCGGGGCGGCGATGACCGCACAGGCGCCCAGCGTGTGGGTGGTAAGCCAGAGTGTGGCCACCCGCCGCAGCCGTGGTCGCAGCGCGAGCTGGTAGCCGATGTATTCGGCGGCGCGATGACTGAACGGTGTTGCGGTGCTCATGCGGCCCGCCCGGGGGTGGTGTCGTAGGCGTGGTGGAGGTGGGGGTCGGGTTCGGAGGCGACCCAGATCGGGGATTTACGCCGGAATTCGTCGACAAAGAACCCGTAGCCTTGCCGGGCCCGGCGTGGTGTGGCCGCGCCGCTGTCGTCCTGGTTGTCGAAATCGGTGGGGTCGCGCATTTCCTCGGCGCTGGGCTGGGCGAGGAAGAATTCTTCGATGTCGGGGTAATCGTCAAGCGGCAACCCGATTTTCGCGGCGACAGCGCGGGCCAGGTCGTCGTTTTCGAACGGCATGATCAGGTGTTGGGTGATGAATTGGTCACCCATGAGGGCCAGGTCGCGGATGGGGTCTTGGGTGATGATCATCAGCCCGGTGTAGTGCTTGCGGGCTCGGCGGCTGATCAGGTGTGCGTCATCAGCTCCGGCGCGTGAGTTGAGCAGGGCGGCAGCCTCTTCGAGAACGATGAGGCCGAATCGGTTGGGGTGGGCGAAGAAGGTGACGCGGGCCAGACGCACCAGCATGCCGTAGATGGCGACCGAGGCCCGTTTGCGATCGGATAGCCGCTCATAAAGGTGGGGGGTGTTCATTTCCTCGGCGGTGGGCAGATCCAGGCTTGCGGTGAGCCAGATGGTGACATCCAGGCGGGCCAGGTCGGGTACGGGCAGGTCGGGGTTGAAAATGGCTTGGGTGAAGTCGTAGGTGGCCCACGATTCGAGGGCGGCCAGGATTGGGGCGAGCTCGTCGGCGAGTTTGACGACGCCGGGGGCTCGGGTGTCGCCGCCGCTCGCGGGGGCTTGAATGCCGCGAATGTAGCTGGTCAGCGCGGCGGTGCTGGTGATGCCCAGGTGCCGGCGGGCATCGGCGGTGAGGATGGTGCGCAGTCGTCGCACGGCGTCGCTGCGGGGGTCGAGGCTCATCATCGGAACCATGTAGTCCAGCCAGTAGCCGCCGGCCACAGCGGCGGGGAAGATGCGCAGCGGGTCGCAGCTGAACTGGTTTCCGGCCATGTCGATGACCGCTTTGTTTTCGATGTCGTCGAGCGCTACGGCCCATTCGGTGCCCGGGTCGACGATGAATCCTTGTGTGCCGCGCTGTATTTCGCCGCGCACGATGCGTTTGGCGGCATAGGATTTGCCGTAGCCCAGGGCGCCGCTGAGCACCAGACATGGGTTGCGGTTGCGCCGCGCGGTCCCTGGGAGGTCGAGCAGGACCGCACTGCCCAGGATGCTGTTTCGGTTGAAGCCCAACAGGATTCCGGTGGTGTTGCCGACCATGGAGGAGATGAACGGCACGAACCGGGACCATTTTTTGGTGGTGGTGGGTTGGGTGAACTGGTCGGCGCCGGTTTTGTGGGTGGGGGCTGCGGGGTTGAACACCGCCCACAGCCGGGTTTGCGCGCCGCGGTAGTGCCGCACGGCGATTTGACCGGATCCGGTGAGCGCTTCGCGGAGACGTTTGACGGTGAGGTCGAGTGTGGCTTGGTTTTTGGCGCCGACGGCGATGAAAAACGCTGATTCCAGGGGGCGTTCGTCGATGTTGGCTTGAAGTTGCCGGTTGTATTCGGCGAGCTGGCGTGCGGCGATCGACAGTTGGGCGTCGCCGTTGTGGACGTCGTCGCGCTGGTTGAACTGGTCGTCGATGTTGCCTTTGGCCCGGTCGTTGCGCACGAACGCCAGTTCCCGGTTGAGCAGCACGAGGTTGACGGCGAAGTCGAGGGTGGCGCCGGTGTCGACGTCGTCGAGGGCTTGCATAATCTCTGAGCCGGGAAACACGATGCCGGCGGTCGGCATGTCCACCACCGGCAGGATGGCTTGGTAGCTGTCGGGGTAAAGCCCGTCGGGGCTGGATACCCGCAGGGTTTTGCGCCAGGACGGGATTCGGCGCAGCCCGCCGGCCCGGGCGGCGATGACGGCGGCAGCCAGCAGCGCAAAGAGAACGGCGGGGGCGATCGCGCCGAGGGCGAACCCGCCCACCGCCAGCACCATGATGACGGCCGCGGCCGCACGCAGGGGAAGGGACCGGCCGGCGTGGTGGAGTTGGTCGCCGTCGTCGAACTCGGCGACGGGAAGGGTACTGGTGTCCAGGCAGGCGTTGGTGTTGCGCCGGCGGGGTAGTGGGTTGTTGAACACTCCGCGCCAGGCGTTGTGCCGCCAGAACCAGTCGAGCATGTCTTCGCTGACCGGTTGCGGCGCGAACTGTTCGGGCAGCGAAGTGGTGATGTCGTGGGCGAGTTGGTGGTAGGCGGCAAGGGAGTTGGCGGATTGTTTGTCGCGTCCGGCCAGCCAGTCCTTGACTTTGGTGGCCTGGCCGGCGGGGCTGTGCCCGGCGCGGCCGGCGTCGACGGGGATCGCCAGCCAGTAGATGCGGGTGCGGGGATTTTCGTCTTTGATGACGGGCGCCATTTGTTCACAGGCGTTGACCCAGCCCGGTTTGTCGTTGTGGCCGTGGCGCATTGCGCGCAGCAGTTGGCGCTGCGATTGGGGGACGCACAGCCCGAATGCCCAGGTGCCGGCGGGCAGTTCTCGGGCGAGGGTTTGGTGGCTATCGGCCACCGCGATGCGGCGTTTGGTGGATTGCAGGTAGTAGGGCAGTCCGCTGATCAGATAGTGGGCGTAGACGCCGTGGGCGGTGAAGCTGAGATTGCCGATGATGTTGGCCGGCGGGGCCAGCAGTGGATGCTCGGCGCTTGTTTCGGTGCGCGGGCATACCGCGCGCCACAGGCTGCGTATCCGGAAGCCCACGGTGGGGCGGGTGCGCGGCATGAGGGCAGCGGTACCGGCCGCCGCTCCGGTGGCCAGCAGGCCGATGATCAGCGTGGTGCGGGCGTGCCCGGAGTTCAAGGTGAGCGCGGTGGCGATCGCTGTGAGGGGTACGCCGGTGTAGAGGCTGATCGCCACCCACATGCGCAGGGGTTTGTCGAACAGGATTTTGGTGTACACCGGGATGTCGTGGACGCCTTTGAACAGTTGCGCCGATTCGACCATGGTTTCGAGTTCTCCTGTGAGACTGTGATATTGGGTGCCGGATCAGCGCGCGCCGATCCGGGGGTCACCGCGGGTTTGGGTTTACTGGCCGAATTGGCCGGTGGTGATGCCGGTGCGGTCTGTGGTGCGCTTGGCTGAGACATAGATGGCGTAGCCAGAGCCCACAACGACGGCGACGACGACGCCGACGAGTGCCCACAGCACGGTCTCGCCGACGCGGCCGCCGAAGAACGCGGCGGTGGCGCGCGCTCCTCCACCGAGCAGAATGAGCACGACGAGGACCCCAACACCGATGGTGTAGAGGGAGTGACTGCCCGACACCAGGTCGTTGGCGGCCAAAAGCGTTGGCGTTGAAGGGATTGCGGTGTGCATGGTGATTCCTTTCGATGGGTTACTGCGTGGTTGTGAATTGGGTTGAGATAGGTGGGGGTCCGGTCGGGTGTGCGTCGCTTACGTGCAGGCTGTTGGTTAAGCACAGATAGGCCATGAGGGCTCCGGCGGCGATGACGGTTGTGCGGCAGGCGATTCGGGTGGCGCGGCGCAGGCGCCGCGCGGTGGCGATGATGCTCAGCGCCGCGACGGTGAGGGCTCCAGATCCGAAGACGTTCAGGACCTTGTCGGCGGTGCGGGCGATGTCGAACAGGTTCACGGGGTTGACGGGGGGGTGGTGGCAGGGATGACGGGGGTCAGTTCGGCGTCGGGGGCCAGCAGTGGTGCGTAGTCCAGTCCGGCCACGCTCCATCGGCGGCTGGTCACTTTCAGCTCGATCGGGTAGTTCAGCTGGGTGGGGGCGAACTGGTTGGTGACGGCGTCGGCGGTGGCCAAGACGTGCAAGGTGGTGCCGTCGGGGGGAACGTCGTGATCTGGTGCGCCGCGGTTGGCCAGCAGCTTGCTGACCCGAACGGTGCGGTAGTCGGCGGCGGGTACCAAACCGGAGTCGGCGGTGACGTAGCGTTCCAGGCCGCCGGCGTTGGTGAGGTAGCTGGTGAGAAACCCTGCAACAGTGGAAAATACCGGTGAGCTGTCGGCGACGGCGGTGGGGTAGGCCAGCGGGGCGTCGGCGCCGGCGCCGGGCCCGTTGACGCGGGCGGGCAGGGCGCTGGCGCGGGGTCCGTAGTTGCTGTAGACCACGGGTAGCCGGTAGTAGGCGGTGTGCGGGGTCGCGGCCTCGAAGGGGCGTTCGGAAACGGTGATGACCGCACTCCACTGTTGGGTGGTGCCGGTGTCGTCGACCAGGGTGACCGCCGAGACGGCGGGGGAGGACACGATGACCGCCGGTGTGGCGGGCAGGCGGATCGGATCGCGCAGCGACCAGCACTCTTGCAGGGTTTGCGGATGGGTGGCGGTGGCGGTGAGCCAGCGGATGACACAACCTTGGGCATAGGAGCCGATCAGCGCGGTGCGGTTGACGGCGCTGCGGGCCGGGCCGGCGATGTCGATCGGTTCGTCGGTGAGCCAGCCCCAGATGGTTGAGGCGGCGACCACGGTGCATGATCCGATGCCGATGGCCATGACGGCCCGGCGAAGCGTGGTGCCGGTGGTGTTGAGGCGGTGACGCCAGGTGTTGGTCAACATCAGTGCAGGTCCTCGCTATTGGGGTGGGTGGCCGAACAATTTGATCGATGACGTGGCAAAGCTGTTGTCGGCGGGGCTGCCCAGGATCGGGCCCAGCGGATTGTCGTCGCCGGCGGGTGTCGATGTGGTGGGCGCGGCGTCGGCCGGTGCGCGGCCGACGCCCTGGACGAGCATGAGCACGGTGGAGGCCAGCACACCGTGGCCGGGCATGGGTTGGCAGGCGTCGCCGTGCACGCTGTTGGTTTCTTTGGGGACCACGGTGGGGGGGCTGTCGTTGAAGGTCCATTGGACGCGGGTCAGCACGCTGTGTTGATGCCACTGGTCGGCGCCGGAGGCGTCGTGGCCGACCCATCCTGGTGTGACGCAGGCCGCGGTGATGACCATGGTCCGGCCCAGGTCGAGGCGCACGTATTGGCCGATGTTGCCGCCGGTGACACATACCCAGGCTTGGGTGGGGTCGGTGCCGGCCGCCGATTGGGCGGCGGTTGACCCGGGCAGGCAGCCGACGGCGGTGGCGGTGTAGGGGATCGGGGGGTCGGTCGCCTCGGCGGGCTGGGCGGTGGCCGCGGTGGTGGGCGCGGCGGCTGCGGCGGGCGGCCGGGCTGGCGGCGGGGCGAGGTGATCGGGGTCGGTGGTGTGGGGTTGGCTGCGCATCGCGAGCAGGGCGCCGGCGGCGATCACGGTCGCTGCGACGGTGGCACCAGCGAATCCTGCGGCGATGCGTTTGTTGAACCGCGGCGGCGCCTCAATGGCGGACGGTTGCTGGCTGCCGTGCGTGATCGTCGGTGCGGCCGTAGAGTCGCCGGCAGCGCTCGGCGCCACTGCCGGGGCCTCGTCGATGTCGGAATCGCTGCTGTCACGGCCTAAGTCGGGATTGTCACCGCCACCCCCAGGCGGCGGCGAGTCGCCGCCGGGCTTGGAGGCAGGCGGATAGTGGTTTTTGTCGAGGTCGGCGGGCTCGTCGAGCGGCACGGCTTGCTCATCGCTGCCGCACTCGTCATAGACCACGTCCGGGTCAATCTGGCCGTCGTAGACCGCTTCTGGGTCGATCTGGCCGTCGCAGACGCGCAAGTCCCTCTCGGACAGCCAGGTCTCGGTCATCTTGCAGTACTCGGCGGGATCGGTGACAGGTTCACTCATCAGCGCCGCCACTGCGCCCGCCAGCAAATACCCGCTGGGATGGCGGCGATGAGAGCGGTGCGGCTCGGCGCCTACGCCCTGCCGCCGTGGGAATGGTAGCTACCATCAAATGTCTGCCTTTCGTGTCGACGTCAGCTTAAAACGCGCACCAACTGATTTTCGACGGCCGTAGCGAAATATGTTGATCGGTTGTTACCGTCGTCGATGTGAACGCAATACCGGCGGACGGAGTGGCGCGGTTGATCTTTTTCATGGAGGACCGCATGGCCCAGCTGCGCTGGACGCGCGCCGACCTGGCCGCGGCCGGCGGGCCGTCGCCGTCGACGATGAATATCGCTGCCCACCGCGGGGGGCGGTTGGCGCCGCGTACACTGGCCCGCCTCGATGTGGCGCTGGGCTGGCAGGAAGGCTCAGCGGCGCGCACCGTCGCCGGCTTCAGCCCCTCTTTACGGATATCTGAGCAGGTCAGCATGTGCAGCGCGGCGGTTGATGCGGCGCGACGCGACGCCCAGCACGACGGTGTGGCGCGCTGCGCGGGCGAGCTGAAAAAGTTTCTGTTGGACGTCGCGCAGCGCCTCGACGACTTCTACACTGAACCTAGCGCGGCCATGGGATGTGATGCCGGTGGCTGTGCCTCCTGACCGGTATGACGAGATCCGCCGCAAGTGGATCGCTCGTCATCAATACATTTTCACATTCCAAAAAAGGCGGGCTGAAATACTGGCCCAACAAATTCGCGACCGCGATCAAATTCTGACCGGTGCGCGGGTTGACACCGCCGACGACGACGTTATCCACCCCTGGTATATGCGGCCCCCGAAAACGCCGTACGGCATGGCGGAATGGGTGATTCTCATGGCGGCGGGTGTCTTGGCCCCGATGGGGTGGCCAGCAGGCAAAGCGGTGTCAAAAATGGTGACCCAGCTAATCCCCGACGAGCTGCGCTCGTATCCGATCGCAGCGCTGCTATGGGCGTCGGCAGGTGTCGGAGCGCCGCTGCCGCTGCTGCTGTGGCTGACCGGACCGGGGGATTCGCTGCTGTCGGCGGCCGCGGCGCCGTGGATGGTGGCCCAGATCCCGGCGGCGCTGCTGACCGCCGGACTGTACGGGATCGCCGAGGGTTGGCTGGCCGTCGACGGGGCCCGCGACTGGTGGCCGATGCGCCCGCCGCCGCAGGTCGACGATATCGACTTCGGATTCGTGCAGCCCGACGATCTGACCGGCCCGGGGATCTTCCCCACCCGCCGCGAACACCCCCCTGGCGATCCCACCCCGAAACGGAGAACGTAAGCGATGTATGTAGCACCCTCGACGCCGTATTGCGGGTTCGTCCGCGACGAGTCGACCGGCAAGCTGTCGGTGGCCGCCGGGGCCTGCCATCAACTGGTGTCGGCGCCCACCGAGACCGGCAAGACCCGCGGAGTGTTGGCGCCGGCCGCGGTGCTGTGGGGCGGGCCGGCAGTGTGTGTGTCGTCGAAAGACGACCTGATGTGGCTGGTGTGCCAGCGACGTTGGGGCCCAAAGCAAGTCATCGACCTGCGACCGGATTATTCACCGGTGTACCCACCCGACGCCGAGGTACGCTCCTTTGACCCGACCAAGCTGATCAGCACCCCGGACCAGGCCGTGACCATGGCGAACACCATGATGCAAATGTCCGCGGTCGGGCTCGGTTCGGGTGTCGATCAGGTGTCCGATGCCGGCATTTGGGAGGCCAACACCGAGGCCCCACTTGCAGCGATGCTGTATGCGGCGTCCCCGCGCGGCAACAACAAAGGCATCGGCTGGGTGTTGCTGGCCGTGGACAACATGACCAAACCCAACCCGAAAGCCCGTGCCGCTACCGACGCACCCGGGTGGTACAGCGCCGCCCGCGAAAACGCCTCCCTTCCCCTGTTCCGCAACGCGTTGATGCGCACGCTGGCCATGGACGCCAGACAGCGCGACAGCATCGCCTTGACGATGCGCAAGGCCGTCACTCCGTGGATGCGCCTATCGCTGCGCGGGATGGACCAACCACCGTTCGAGGAGTCGTTTCTAAACAGTCCCGATGCGACACTGTTCATCTTGTCGGCCGCCGAGGGCTCGGTTGCCGGAGCGGCGGTAACCCTGCTCGAGCATCTGGTCCGCAGCTGGCGCGCCAAGACCGAGCGCAAAGAGATGCTGCACCGGCTGTTGATGGTGATCGACGAAGCCACCAACGTCGCCCCTATACCTGCGCTGCGCCGTCATGTGTCGGAAGCTCGTGGCCTGGGCGTGAATCTGGTGATCTCGGTGCAGGCGTCCAGCCAGTTCGACACCGTCTACGGCCCCAGCTATGCCCGCGAGCTGCGCGACACCTTCCCGGCGGCGCTGATCATGTATGGCGCAGCGGAGATGGAGATGCTGCAACGGGCCGAACAGTGGTCGAGAGAAACAACCCGCCGCCAAGAAACGTTCGATCAGGCCAGCGGGGCCAAAACGCTGTCGTCACACCTTGGCCCGAGTCTGGACTACCGGCGGCTGCTGCCTCAAAACTTAGGTGAGGCAAGGCTTTTGCGGCGCGGCACAGCGGGTGTGTCGACCGAATTACCGGATTGGCCGGTCTTCGTCGAACGCTACGACCGAGCGGTCCGCGCGCTGCTCAACAACGGTGACCAGCAGGCCACCAAAGCGCCCCGCAACCTGTGGGAGTGGGTGGCACAACGCCACCGCCGCGCCGCCCTGGCAAGTGCGAAATCGTGAACGCTGAGCAGCTTCGCCAACGTCTCATCGCCGCGCTGGCCGCCGCCGGCGAGCCGATGACAACCAGCGTGCTGTTGACCACGCTCAACACCGGCAACACCCCGGCGGACCGCCCGATCGTTGTCGAAGAGGTCTACCGCGGGCTGAGGATTCTGGCCGATCAAGGCGTCGTCCGCCGCGTGACCGGCCAGCCCGGACGCAGCGCCCATTGGGCACTGACCCGCATTACCCGCTGAAGGAAAGGCACCCCCGGCGATGTCCACATATCTCGACACACCACAGGCACAGCAGGGTCGCAGCGACAGCGACGACTCGGCGGCCGCGGCTGAGCACTCGGCCGACATCGCCGACATGGTGGCGATCCGCGCCGAATCCCATGCTGGGCGCGCCGGCGGCTGGGCGCGCGACGCCCAGCACTACGCGGTTCTAGCTGAAATACGGTCCAGCACAGCGCAACTAGGCGGTGGTCGCGCCACGGCGGCCGCCCGTGAGGTGTGGCACACCGTCGCGATCGCCATGCTCGCGCTCGGATTGGTGTTCGGGATCGCCCTGAGCGTTGCGGTCGACGACGCGGTCGTGCGGATCGTGCACAACACTGTCGGCATCACCCAAGAACGCATTGTCCACGACACCCGCGCCGTCCAACCTGACAGCCTCATGCCCAGCGAAGGACCGCGCGATAAAGATGCGGTGCCTGGCGGCTCAGCTACGACCAGTCCCGGCCCCACCACGTCGCGCTGATGATCACGCGGTCAACATGTTGCGGCGGAAATAAGATGGGCACAGTTGGGCGGTTCTCAGCGGCCGACAGCAGCGAGTGGGCGCTGCTTGTCGCGGACAACCTTGCCGCCGAGCTACGCCGGCGTGGCTTCGACGCCCACCGTCATGGCCGGGGCGCGGGAGCAATCGGCGTGGAGATCCGCGCCGTGCACGTCGCAGGCTGGCGATACCCAGACGGGCGCTGGGAGTTTCAGGACCAGCCCGTTCAAATCGTCGGCGACCTCGACAGCACAACGCAACTGCGCTGGTGGCTGGTGGACGGGCGCCGCGAGCTGGAGGTGCCCGCGTTCGGATCTGTTGAGGCGATCGCGGAATGGATCGCCGGCGAGCTTCCCGCGCCCAATCACCTGACGTGCCGCCTTGAACGCCATCCCGACCTCATCGACGCAAATTCGCCGGCCATCCCACCCGACTGGTTTGAGGCATGGCAACTCAGGGAGGTACACCATGACGGCTTTTGACCCGACCATGCTGGCTTGCACACCGCAACTGGCCCTCACACTCGCCGAGGGGCTACTGCATAGCGCAGCGGCCAGGGAGGGCGATTCCTACGCGGTGTGGGTCAGTAACGCCACGCTCCCGCTGGCGGGGCTGCTGTACGCCGCACGTCAGGACAACCTCGGTATCGGCTGGGTGCTGGACGCCGCGGCGAATACCTATCGCGACGTAGACGAACACGAACCGGGATGGGTCAACGCCGCGCAACGGGTGGCTGACGCGCCGCTGCTGGCCACGGCGCTGAGACGCACCGTGAATATGGATGCTCGGCAACGTGACAGCGTCGCCATGACGGTGCTGGAGGCGTTGGCGGCGTGGCGGCCCTCGCGAGAGGGAGGCTTGCGGTGAACGACACCCGGAAAGGGCCTTGGCTGAGCGGTCTTGCGGCCGCGATCACCGTCGCGGTGGTGCTCATAGCGACGGTGATCGCAGGGACATGGCACGTGGTCACCGATTTCGCCGACACCGCCAACGACACCGCCTACGTTCCCTGACCGGTGGGCTGATGGGCGCACCACCCCGCGAACACACGTGCCTGATCAAAGGGTGCCCTGTCGATGTGGCGCCCCCGGAGTTGATGTGCGAAGAGCACGCGGCGATGGTGCCGGCAGCGCTACGGGCATCACTAACGGCGACCTACCGGAGCGGCCAGGAAGTCGGCGGCGCCAGTGCAGAGCACCTGGCCTATGTCGCCGCCGCCGTGGCCGAAGTCGCCCATAAACAATCCCGGCAACAAGGTCGCAAACCCCGGGCCCCCGGCAAGCCAGTCCAGCTGGCCCTGTTCGAGGTACGGGAAGGCGTGAAGCCGCAACGCTAGGAGTTAGGGCGCCAAGATGACCGACGAAGCAAGCCGCGTGCTGGGGAGGTGGCCCGTCTTCCTGCAACGCCTATGGGCATGACATTGAACTTTTGGGCTGGCAACGATCTGGTTGCAGGCGCGTCCTGGGGAGCGCGGCGACAAGATCAGACACCGGTTCGGCACAACCTGGACGAAGGATAATCGGCGAAAGGAGGAGGTGTGACACAAGGCTATGTGATGCGTTCTGAGATCACCTACCGCAGTGGTGAACGATACGCCATCTAATGCCGGAGGGGTCAACCAGCGACCAGCTGGCGTCCCTTCCCGGTCGTGTCCGGAATCCGGTGTAAATGGGGAGCACGGGCGTAGGTTCCGCTTCACGACCCTGAAAATCTCTCGGCTTTACAATTGTCTGCCCGGGCCCGCCAAAGCCTCCGGAGCGAGACCCGCGCCTCGTTACCCATAACACCATCTGGGGCCAGCTGCGGGGTGGTGTAACTGCCGCCCGATTTCCCCCGCCCGTATGCTGACGACGAAGCCGCGACCCGGCCCGTACTTTTACACCAAGTTTCGGACGCGACCCCCTTCCCTATAAGCCTCGCCTCGGCCGATAAACCCAATCTGAGTCGAGACTTGCGGAACACTGCAGCGGTTGTCCCGGCGCCTATTTGTAGTCGACCGCCCACTTCGACTTGTAGAGTGCTTCGGCATCATCGTTCGAGGCTGACTTGATCGCAGCGCGGACGTCCTCATCAGTCATGTCGAGCACCTTGAACTTTCCCTTGGTGACCTCGGCGATCGAATCGATCCGCTGAAAAACACCCGCGTGGTTCTCGGCGTAGGTGGCAAGTCCCTTCAGTTTCGGCAGCGCGTCGGGAAGGTGATAGCTATGGGGGTCGACGATCGAGACCCCGATCGACCCGTCCTCCTTGCGTGTGAACATCAGGAAATCCGGCCTCATAAGACGCGGAGCGCCCCTGAAGTCATAGGCGATCGACAACGAGTCCGTACCGGACCCTGACGGATTGCGGTACCAGGCGAGGAGTCCCTCTGCGCTCAGTTCGGAGTCCAACGCCGCTGTCTCCCACGATGTCGACTTCGACGGGGCCATCGGGTACTCGCCATCGTCGTCGGACAGCAAATGGTTCTCCAGGGTCGGCAACGGTACCTCGGTACCGTCTGCCTCGCGCAGCGTCGACATCACTAACCGCGACTTCGGCATTGACAAGTCACTGTCCTGTGGCTTGACGCTCATTGCATTGATCTGGCGATAGACGTCTTGGCGTTCCTCTGAACGGCTCTTGATCTTCTTCCGATTGTCGGAGTACCACTTTGTAGCGAGCTCCTCCGCGCCGGATTCCAGGTGTTCTTTGACGTCAGGCACTAACCCCATCGCCGCGACGATGGTGTGCGCTTCGAGCAGCTTGTCGTCGATGTCGGCAACATCGTCGTTGTCGGGGTCTATTTTGGCCAGATGCTCCGAATATGTGCGGCACAGGTCAGCACCCAAGATCCGGCCTGCCCGTTTGTAGGCATCCTCGATCACTGCGCGGTCAGCTTCCTCACTGAAATCGCTGAGGGACTTACCCTTTCCGAGTACATCTGTTTTAACCGACTTTCCCTCGACTGTGAGGACAGCTTTCTCGGCGGCGGCGATCTCGTCCCCAAACTTGACCCGCGCCGCATCGAGAATCTTGTGTAGCTCGACATGTGCGAGCTTGCCGCCGTTGGGCACGATATCGTCAAGGGCTAGTTCATGGGCCAACAAGGTGAATCGCTTGACGGGCTTGGCCTTTTTCTGCGGAATGCTCTGGGTGGGCAATGCCAGGAAGACATCCCAAACCTCCTGCGGGACAGCGGGGTTTGGTTTCACCTCAATCGGGTTGACCAATACGTCGCGGCCCGGTGGGACACCAGTGTCCTTGCTGCCGTTCTTCAACACATCGACGGCTCGGTCGACCGCGTGCTTGTCGAAGTATGGGAGCAGGCACACCACGGAGTTCAGCAGCTCATTGCCGGGTATGCGCCGCGCCAACGGAGTCCGGAGAGTTCGGCCCAGCAACTGGATGATGTACTCGTCGGTTGTCGAGCGGCGGAGCGAGACCATCACTTCCGCCCGTGGGCAGTCCCATCCCGTCGAGATCGCAGTCTTGGCAATCAAGACCCGTATCCACGTAGAATCCTGCACTTGCTCTGGCGGGATGTACGGCACCTGGTACTGGCCGAAGGCCTGGGTGGTGTGCTGGGCGAATACGTGAGCGACAGCTTCGGTTGGCAGGCCCGGCCAGCGCTGAAAGATAACGTCCAATAGCTCGCCGATGTCGTGGTGCTTGGGCGCGTTCTCGACCTGAAGGATCATCAACGGCTTGACGGGGTCCGCATCATCCTGCTCAGCGGCGTGCTGCTCCCATGCAGCGGTGGAGTCCTTGAGCTTGTCGGCTGCGCGTCGAACCAGAACCGAGTCGAAATTGCCCGCCTCATTAGGGATGTCCAGCACGATCGTGTCTTTGATGAGGCCGGACTCCTGCACCTGAACGGGGTCAACCGTGACACTCGAAAGCACGGTGTGCTTCTTGACCTTCGCATCGGTGAGGGCGGCGTTGAAACGATCGACGGTGGCTGAGATGCCCCAGACGACCGGCATGGGCGGAACGGATCCCGAGCCGTTGATGAGCCGTTGGACGATGGTGGTTCGGACTTCACCGTCTTCATCGTCACCCTCGTCGGCTGAGTATTTGCTCCCCGGTCCCATGCCGCGATGAGCCTCGTCGAGGACGAAGTACAGCGTCAAGTTCGGGTCGTCGGTAGTGTTGCGGAGGATGTCCCAAAACGAATATGGCTGCGACTCGGGGGGCATGTCCGGTAGTTCGGCGTCGCCGTTGTTCGAGTCATCATGTCCCCGAACAAGGTTGGCCTTCTTGTTCAGTTTTTGTGTGTTGAGGAAGTAGATCTTGCGAGGTTTTAGCTTGTCTTGCTTGAACGGGCTTTTGATGTCCACCATGTGTTCGAGCAGCTTAAGTTTGTTCGACGCCGCGTTGAGCCGGTGCTTCGTCTGGTCGTTCAGCGACGGGTTATCGCTGAACCACAACACCACCGCGCCGGGATCTTCTTCGAAATCATTCTCGTCATCGCCGAAAAACAACGCCTCGAACACGGCAGCCGCCATCACCGTCTTACCGGCGCCCACGACCGCCGAGAGCGAGAAGGCGCTGTGCTCGGCCTCCTCATGCCAGCGCTTGCGCGCCTTGCGCAGATGATCGAGTACATCGGCGACGGCTGACTGCTGATAGTCTTTGAGGGTGAACTCCATTCGTCAGTCCCCGTTCGTGAACTGGAAATTGAGTAGGTAGTCCTCGTAGAGCTGAACCACCTCCAAGGCGTCGGGCAAATGACGAGCGACCGACTGGAACCGACGATCGTCGTCGGTGACGACGTAGGCGATACGGAGTCCCTCGGCCTTCTTGATGGCTTCGCAGAAGTCCGCTGAGCGGTCAAGGTCCACAACGATGCCGTAAGTCTCGGCAATGTCCCAGCCAGTCTCTGGAATCGGGTCGATGCAGCGTCCAACGCCCCCGGCCCGGAGCCACAGCAGCGGCGCAACCTGCGCGTAGGCACGGTGGTGGCCGATGCTGATCGGAGTCTCGTAGGTCAGGGTGAAGAACGCCGCATTCTCCTCGAACCCATCGGAGATCTTGGACTCCGGAGCGAACTTGTAGCTTCCCTCAATCACCTTTCCCTCTGGGGTCTTTCCGGTGATCGCTGCCTCGATCCGAGGTTTGGTGATGTAGTCGCAGATGCCCCAGCACTCCCACCCGCTGTCACCTGGGCGGAGCTTCTGCTTGCGCAATGCCGCTTGTTCCTCGGCGCTGACCTCGTTGTTGGTCACGATGATCGACTGGCGTCGTCCACCGTCAAGCCGGTTGAGCCTCATCACCGCGTGTGTAGTGGTGCCACTACCGGCGAAGAAGTCGACGATCACGGCTTGCGGCTTGTTAGCCACGAAGAAGCGCAGAGCATCCTCTACCGCAAAGAGGGACTTCGGGTAAGGGAACTTCCGCCCCGGGATGAGCGAACCAAGTAGCGTAGAACCGTACTCGGATGCATTGTGCGCAGCGATGTTCCATTGCGACGGTGGCACCCGGTCATCGTCCTCATCGTCGGCGTATCCGCGCGCGATCAGGGAGCCGTCCGGTGCGTAGCCCTCAATCTCGAACTTGTCCGACATGACATCGGCGTACGCGCCGTCGGGAAGGTAGTTCACGACGTATCCGTACGCGGTTTTGTTTCCCAGTCGTACGCGGCCTTGCTCCATGCGGGTCAATAGCTCAGGGATACCAATCTGCCACCGACCTTCAGCCCCATTCCTGCGCAACGGAAGTATGGGGACAAGGCCCTTCTTCCTGGGTGCCTTGTGGACGCCTTCGGGCAGCGGGTCACCGACTTCGACGATCGCCCTGCTGGTTGGGTCGGCGTAGATCGGATAGAACATCGTTGGACGATCGGTTCTGGCTGATTCCGACCCACGGCGCATCATCGATGTCCAGTCTGGCTTGATGGTCTTAGCTCTGGGAACCTGCTTCTGCTGCTTCGCCTCCTTCACCGACAACGCCCAATCCGCCCCAAGCTGCATCCTGGCCGGTGCCGCCGTCCCGAACATGACGAAGTAGATGTACTCGTCGACGCGCCGGAACCCCGCATCCCGGTAGACGCCCTTGCGGTTGATGACCGTCGAGATCATCTGGATTCGTGCCTCGGGGAATACTTGCTCAAGGAGAAGCCCCAGCCGGTGGACTTCTTTCTCGTCGATCGTCACGATGAGCACCGCGTCGCGCGGGTTCAGCAGTTCCCCGGCCAGCTTGAGCCGCCGCTCCATGAAGGCCAGCCACTTGCTGTGGCGGTAAATGTCTTTCGAGTCAACGAAGTCGTTGTTGTACTTCCAGTCCTTGTCGCGCGTGTTGTAGGGCGGATCGATATAGATGACATCAACCTTGCCGCGATGAGTGAAGGTCAACGCCTTCAAGACGTGATAATTCTCCCCGTTGATCACCGTGTGGTAGGGCTTATCACTGCCGTGCTCGACCTTGCCGGTGGGAGCCAGGCCAGGGTAGATCGTGTCGCGGAACTCGGCCACCACGACAAGATCTGCGCAGTCGACGGCCTTGCTTTCGGGCTCAGCGGTCGAGATCGTCTCGACGTGCGCTCTTCGCTTCGTTCTGACTTTCTCGACCTTCTTCACGAGCCATAGCCGGGCATCGCCCTTCGCCCGGGAGCCTCGGGGCGGCAGGACGCGGACCTTGTCACCACGGCGAATGGGGCGCTTTGGCAGCTCAACCGTCTCGGGCCGGTGTCGCTCGAAGTTGAGGCCGTAGCTCAGACGCTCGGACAACGCCTTGAACTCGGCTGTCAGGTCGGCGCCAAGCTGAGTGTCGAGGTCGCGAGCGGCACTGATCAAGTCCGTTAGACGTGACACTCTCCGCTACCACCTCCCGCATCGGCAACCCCGCATCCGCAACCCTACGATGTGGGTCTCGGGTGTATGGAGGAGATGATCTAAGTCACCTCTCGCTCGTGAGATCCGGACCAGTCTTGGCCGATGCGGTCCCGTTGGCGCACGATGTCGTGCAGTCGTTAGTGGTGCAGAGAGAGTGCTTATTACCCCGGCCCGCAGATTCGACGGGGGCCGGTGCGTGGCAGCACGATGGTGGATCGTGACCAGCGTCGCCTTGCCTGAAAACCTTGCATGGAATCGTGCCGACCGTGGTAAGGATTTCGATGTTTGGCCGCGCCGTTGCAGCCATATAGGTCCGGTCGCACTGGTTGATCGGGGGTTTGCCGAGATTCGCGGCGCCCTCGATGCCACGGCATCCGGTCAGCGGCGCCTCGCTAACCGGCTCCAGCGTCTTATCGACCAGCAGACGTGGGCCGGCGGCGGCTGCGCCGGGTCCTTTTAACGCCTGGGCGACAGTCCCGCCGAGCGCGCGAGCCTCCTCGATGGAGATGACCGTCGATCACGGCGATGTAGGTTTTGGCGGCGAAATTCGCCATCGGCAGTCCGCTGCACCAAAGTCGGAACCCTCTCGGCGGATGGTGAACCGCGTGGGGGTGTGTGGGAAAACCGGGGGAAATTTTTCGCCCGTGAAACTACACGGTGGGGCGGCTCGCACAGCGTTGGCTCAGAGTTCGAGGCCGGCGTCGGTGGACTGTTCGTGTTCGCGCGCGTGGTGTTGGTAGGCATCGGCGTCGAGTTGTGCTGTGGCGGTGATGGTGTCGCGGATGCGGTCGAGGATGCGGTCGCGTTGGCCGAGGAGGTGGCGGGCGTGTTCGTGTTCGGGGGTGTTGGGGTGGGTGCCGGCGGCGAGGTGGTGTTCGACTCGCTGGATAGCGGTGGTTGGACCGGTGCGGTGTTGGTTTGGGGGTGGGGTGCCGAGGTGTTGGACGTGGGGGAGGTAGGTGTCGAGCACGGCGGCGGCGGTGGCTTGGGTGTGTGGGTGGTCGCCGGTGATGAGGACGGCTTTGGCGTTGGCGTTGGCCGCGGTGGCGGCGATCCAGTGCAGTTGTTCGCGGGTGAGGTGGTCGGCGTCGTCGACGACGAGGATGGTGCCGCGCGGCAGGGTCCATCGGCCGTCGTCGAGGTGGGTTCGGGTGTTGGTGAGGGTTGCGGTGGTGTCGGCGTAGGACTGCTGCTGGTTGCCCGTTTTGTCGGCGCGGGCGGGGAGGGCGAGGACGCGCCGGCCGTGGTGGTGGGCGGTGACGGCGATCGCGTGCAGGGCGGCGTCTTTGTCCGCGCCAGGGTGTAGGTGCAGTATTTGTAGGCTGTGCGGGCCGTTGGTGAGGGCGGTCACCGCGCGGCGCTGCGCGGGGTCCAGGGTGGCGAGAGCGGTGTCGGGCCGGGGGTAGGCGGCGGCGGGGCTGGCGGCTTCGGCGGCGTGGAGCAGTTCGACCTCGGCGCGCAGTTCGTCGAGCTCTGCGGTGGTCAGTTGGTAGGCGTGGGCGGGACGGTCGGCGAAGGCGCGGGCGGCGGCGGCTTCGGCGCGCATGAGTTGCTCGTCGAGGTCGCGGGCGAGGGCGCGGGCGGCGTTGAGGGCGTTGGTGTCGGCGGCCAGGGCGGCGGCGCGCACGGCGTGGATGCGTTGTTCGGTGATGAGGTTTTCCAGGCCGCCGACCGCGCCGAGCAGGTCGGCTCTGGCGGTGTCGAGGCGCTGGCGGGCGGTGTCAACGGCGGCGGTGACGCGGGGGGTGTTTTCGGTGAGCTGTTGGTGTTGGTGGTGGTAGTCGGCGGCGGTGGTGTGGTCGCCGCGGCCTGTGGCGGCGGTGGCGGCCGCGGCGAGTTGGGTGAGCAGTTGGTGGTGTAGGTCGGCGGTGTCTTCTGCTTGTACCCAGGCGGCGTGAGCGCGGGCTAGGGCTTGGTGGTGGGGTCGCTGGGCGGCGAGTCGGCGGCGCAGTTGGGCGATTTGGTCGGCGGCGGCCTGTTCGGCGGGGCCCCCCTGGGCGGAGAGGATGTCGGTGGCTAGTTGGCGGGCATGTTTGTGTGCCTTGTCGCGGCGGGCGCGCAGCGCGGCGATGTCGATTCCGGCGCCGCCGGGGATGGTCGCGGGCCGCTGGCGGGGCAGGTCGGTGAAGTCCAGTCCGCCCAGTTCGTCATGGTCGTCGAGGTGGTGGTCGAGCGGGTCTGGTGGGGGTTCGGTGAGCTCGCCGGCGTCGGCGACGTCGGCGCTGTAGGCGGCGAGTTGTTCATGGGGGCTGGGGGCGTGTTGGGCGCGCAGTTCGATGCGGTAGGTGAGCAGTTGGGCGTATTGGTCGGGGCGGGGCGGGGTGCCGAGGTCGGCCAGGTCGCGCAGGTGTTCGCTGGCGGCGGCGAGCAGGTCGGCGGGTGGCCAGCCGGAGGCGGTGACGGCGGCGACTAGGCCGGGCCAGGCCGGGTCGGTGAGGATGATTTCGGTGATAGCGGTGCCGAACAGGTGATGCAGGTGGTCGGTCCACGGGGGCCGCAGGGTGGTGTCGCGGCGCTGCAGGCTGGCTGGCGCCAGGGTGCCGGCGAGGCGCCACCACAGGGCGGCGGCCGGCATTTCGGTGGGTAACGGGCCGCTGTGGTCGAGGGCGTCAGTGAGCAGGGTGGGGATGTCGGCGCCGGCGCGTGCGGCGTCGTCGAGGTGGGCGGCCAGTTGGGGCCAGAACGGGTCTGCTGTGATGTGCGGGTCGTGGCGGGCGGCCAGGGCGCGCCAGGTGTCGGCGTGGGCGCTGGCACGGGTGAGGTCGGCGTCTAGGCGGGCGTGGATGGCGTTTTGGACGACCGCCGAACGGGTCGGGTATTGCTCGGGCCCGGTGATGCGGGTGTCGGCGGGGTCGACGTCGTGGGCGGCGCGGAATACCGCGATTTCGGCGAGCAGCCCGGGCCGCTTGCCGAGCAGGGGGCGCGCCCAGAGCGGTGCGGTGTCGGCCTGCCAGGTGTGGGCGGTGGCGCGGATTTGGTCGGCCAGGTCGGTGACGAGCTGGGCGCGCCCGGCCAGGTAGGGGCCGAATTGCGGGTCGTGGCGCAGCGCGTCGGGGATGGGTGCCAGCCAGTGCAGCGGGGCCGGGTTGTCGGGGTTGACGGGTCCTGGTGGTAGGCGCCAGTCGATGACGGCGGCGGGGTCGGCGGCGTCGTGGTACGGGGTGGCTGCGGCCTGTTGGAGTGCGTTGAGGGGGTCGTCGCCGGCGATGGCGAGCAGTGCGAGGTTTCGGCGCAGCACGGGCCAGGCTTGGGCCTCGGTGATACCCAATCGGGTTGCGTAGGCGTCGATGTCGGCCATGACGGCTGCGCCGGCGCGGTGTTGTGCGGCGGTGGCCAGCGCGTCGGCGTACATGGCGGCGGCGCGGTGCAGCCGGGCGGCCGGGTCGGTGTCGGCGGCGGCCACACTGTGGGCGGATTGTTGGGCGCCGTCGCGGCGCAGGATCGCGGTGAGCACGTCGACCGCGGTGGGTGGGTGGGTGGCTTTGGGGGTCAGGATGCGGTGCGGGTCGGCTTCGGCGGTGGAGCCCCAGAAGTGGTTTTCGGTGCATCCGCGGGTGCCGGCGACGTAGAGCTGCTGGCGGGTGAGGTGGTCGGAGATGACGGTGTGGCAGGTGCCTTCGGTGTGGCGGCCGCCGGCGGTCATGCCTTGGGCGGCGTTGATGGTGGAGGCGTAACCGAGGGTGGTGTGGGTGGTGACGTACCAAGCCGGTAGGCGCACCGGGGTGGCTTTGCCGCGCAACGGGATCACGGTCAGTGAGCCGTCGTCGTGGACGGTGCGGATGATCCAGCGGTGCCCGTTTTTGACCCACACACCATGGGCGGCGGTGCGCAGCCAGCGGGCGTTTCTGCGGGTGGCGATCCAGTCACCCTCTGAGGCGGTAAGCCCGTCGGACAAGGTGATGGTGGCCGTCGAGCCGGGTTTGTTGGTTGCGGCGTCGCGGCGCACACGGTCCAGGCGTGCGCGCTCGTTGAGTTCGGCGACTTGGGGGTTGGTGGGGGCCAGCAGGATGGAGTCACGCCCGGCGGCCAGGTCGGCGGCCCACGCCTGGTAGGCCATGTCGGCGGCGGTCTTGTCCGCGCCGACATGGACGCGGTGGTGGTCGATGTAGAAGCCGATGGCGGCGGGGTCACCGACACGCAATGCGAGGCTGGCGGCGGCTTCGGCCTGGCCGGTTTCGGGGTGGGTGAAGCGCACCACGGTGCTCAAGGTGACGGTGTGGGAGAGGTCGGCCAGATCGCGCAGCACACCGCCGGCCGAGATCGACGACAGCTGCTGGTCGTCGCCGACGAGACGCACGCTGGCCCCGTGTGCCAGCGCATAAGAGATAAGGGTGTCGAGGTCGAGGGTGGAGGCCATACCGGCTTCGTCGAGGATGATCAGCGTGTCGGGGCCGATGGTGTTAAACCATTGGCGGGCGGGGTCATCAGCCGGTGCCGGGGTGCCGGCGCGGGTGTCGGTGAGCTGGACCAGTTTGGCCAGCGTGTCGGTGGGGGAGTCGAGGTCGGCGGCCAACACTTCGGCGGCTCCGGCGGTGGGGGCCAGCCCGATGACGGTGCCGCCGTCGTTGCGCCAGGCCGCCGCCAGGGCGGCCATCGCGGTGGTTTTCCCGGTCCCGGCCGGGGCCAGCGCAAGCTGCACCCGCGCCCCGGAGGTGGCCATCGCCTGCACCAACGCTTTTTGCCCGTCGTTGAGGTCTAGGCCGGTGTTGGCGTGGGCTTCCAGCAGCGCCAACCCGATGGCCGACTCACTGATGGTGTGCCCGCCGCGGGCGCCGGCGGCGGCCAGGATGCGCCGCTCGGCGGCCAGGATGTCGGCGCTGGTGTAGGTGGCCAGCCCGTGGCGGGTGTAGATGCTTTGCCCGTCGCGGCGGCGCAGCAGAGCGGGCTCGTTTTTGTCGGTGTCGGCGGTGCTGGTCAAGGCGATGCTGTGGTCGAGGGCGGCGGCCACGATGCGGTCGACGAGCTCGGGGCCGCCGGGGTGATCGGCATAGCGCAGGATGCGCTGGGCTTCGGCGCGCACATGGTTGGGCTGCCAGGTAGCCCGTGTTTCGGCCAGCGTTGCCAGCAGTCGGCGGGACGCGGTGTCGACCCATTCGGCGGTGGGCGCGACCCGCTGTGGAATGGGTTGGGAAGTGGCGGCGGTGACCATCGCGGTCACTGCGCGGTTGCTGCCCAGGACCTCGATGGCTTGAGCGCGCCAGACGTGGCGCTGCTCGGCCAGGGAGCGCGGTTCGTGCTTGCCGTCGCGGGTATCCAGGGTGGCTTGCTGGGACAGCGCCAGCATCTCCACGGTGGTGGGCTCGCGGCCGTGCGTGCGCTGAAATTGTTTGGCCAGATCCCCGACGTGCGCCTCGATCGCCGCGCTGCGTGAGGAGTAGTGGTCGTTGAGTTGGGCGGGGACGGCGACGATTTCGCGCACGGGCCGTTTACCGGGTTTGGGTGCTGATTCGGCGAACGCGACCGCAATGGTCTTGATCAGCAGCGCCTCGATGCGGGTGTTGTAAAACTCCGAGGCGGCCACTTTGATTTTGTAGAGCGGTTGGCCGTCGAGGGCCAGCCAGCGCGCTATCCCGTCGGGGCCGATCGCGCAGACTTTGTTGCTGATCGCGACGTGGGTGTGCAGGTTGGGATCCCCGGCGCGTGAGTCGCGGTGGGTGAACGCGGCGGCGATCAAACCGGTGGTGTCGACTTGGGCGATGCCATCGGTTCCCATCCGGGAAAAGGTGGCGTTGTCTTCAATCCAGGCAAGGGTTTCCGCGACCGCCTGGTGGTGGCATTTCTCGATCTGTTCGGCGATCGCGCGGGGGGCCAGCGCCCACAGTGTGGACACGGATTTGACCGGGGTGAACGTCAGGTCGTAGCCGGCCACGGCGGTGGTTTGGGCGCGCACGTTGCGGGCCACATAGCCGGACAGTTCCCGCTCGTCGGCCGGTGGGCGGTCGTAGGTTTCGGTGAACATGTCACGGGCCAGCGCGGTGCGGATCTGTGCGCGAACCTCGGGCTCGAGTGGGGCGGCGGGCTCGTCGCCGAGCGCGGTGTTGTAGGCGCGGTAGGCGGCGCGCAGTCGGCGGGTGAACTCGTTTTCGTTGACGTTGAGACGAAACGGGCGACCGAGCCGGGCAGCGGCGACAGCGCCCGCGGCGGCAACACCGTGGCCGCTCAGGTGGGTGGTGATGGCATCGGCGTTGGGGTGCAACCCTTCTCCGAACAGCGCCTTCATCTGGGCTTCGGACACTTGGGAGCCCTGGGGAACTCCCCACAGCTTGGCGACCAGCGGATCGGCCGCGTCGCGGCCTGCCGGCGCGCCGAGCGCGGCCAGTCCGCGGCCCATCCAGCGACCGGGGGTTTCGCCTTTGGAGCTGTAGTAGTCGCCCAGGCTGGCCCGGCCCCGGTTGGTGTCATCGGCGGCGGCGACCTGGCGGATCAGGTAGGTGTACCCGTCGCCGGCGGTCAATTTGTGCAGACCCATCACCGCGACATCACGTGGGCAGCTTCGCGTGCGTTCATCGGCCCCCGCCACGTCCGTTATCAAACCGTGACCTGTATGCACTAGGTGTGATGTGCGGTGAGTGGGGTAGGTAAGGGTGGCCTAAGTTGGTGTGTGATGTGCGGTGAGTGGTCGGGTGCGGGCATGGGCGGGGAGGTTGTGGTGAGATTTTTGAATTGGGGTGCGGCGTAGGGGGTTTGGGGTGTTTTAACGTGAGCGGCATGGCGAACACGGCGATCAGTAAGCACGCGCGGCAGACCGCGCGGAAAGCGGCCGCGGCTGCGGCGGCGGCCTTGGCGGCGCGGCAACGCGCGAATGTGGAGGATTTGGCGAGGTTCTTCAACGCGCGTGAGCGTGCTGAGGGCGTGGATGAGTGGTTGGCCGAGCGGCAGGAGGCGTTGCGGGTGCAGGCGCGGCAGCGCCGGAGCGGTTTCGTGCGGTACGGTGGTCTGGCGCTGCGGGCGATGCGTGATCGCGGAGAAAGCTTGCGGGAGATCGCGGCGATGACGGGGCTGAGCGAGAAGGCGGTTCGTGACGCGATCCGCGAAGCGGAGGCGATCGGGCCTGCCGCGGAAAGCGAATCGGTGCCGCGCACAGCAGATGTGGCGGGCCCGGAGGTCGGCGGGGTGGACCGTGCGGGGTCGGCGCAGCAGCAGACGGCGGCGTCGGCGGAGGTTGCCGGCGAACTATCGACAAGTGGGCGGGTGAGCGTGGGGCCGGCGGCGAGCTGACGGCCCCACGCTCGTTGTCATAGCTGTCCGCGATGATGGTGGCGGGCGCGGCCCGTTCAAACGGCCGCGGTGAGCGGCGAAAGATGTGGACTGCCATGGGTGTTGGGCGACCGCTACGGCTGGTTGTCGATCCGGTTGCTCATGCCGCGGAGCTGGCGCGGTTTGAGTCGTGTGTCGTGCGGGGACCGGGCGCCGATGATTGCGCGATTTGGTGTTCGGCGCTGGGGTCAGATGGTTATGGCCGATTCTGGCTGTATCGCGGCGGGCCGCGGATCATGGTGCGCGCTCATCGCTACGCCTTGGCCGCCTCGATGGGTGGGGATGTGTTGGAGCCGTGGGTCAAAGCGTTGCACGGCTGCAACAACACCGCGTGCGTGCGCGTTGGCCCGTCGGGTGGCGGTGGGCTGGTGCATGTCTTTAGCGGATCGCAGCGCGACAACATGGAGATGATGGGGCGCGCCGGGCGTGGCGGCGGCCGGCGCGCGGTGCGCCGAGGCGAGCACGGTGTGCGGGCCCGGCGCGAGCGCGCGGTGGCATTACGGGATGCGGTGCGAAACGGCTGGGACGCCGCCGGCGTGGAGGCGGCCTTGCTGGGCGCAGCGCAACCGACATTGTGGTGATGTCGCCCGGCCGGGCGTGGCCGGCAGAACAAACGCCGGGGTCCGGCCGCTCAGCAGTGGCGCTGCGATGGCCGGACCCCGGCGAGTCGGCGGCTAGTAGGCCAATCCGGTGTAGTAGCTGCCGTCGACGAAGGTCGGTGTAGACGCCGACAACGTCCGCCGGTAGCGCCGTGTTGTCCCCGTTGTTGTCGGGTCCGCCGACAATGACGACCGGGCCGACAAGAACGGCTGCGCCGATGGCGTCGCGGTTGTAGTGCCACCACAGCGCGGTGGCAAGGCCGTTCTCCGGCAGCGTCGCAACGTTTCTGGCAGTCACGCGGTTGAGGAACCGCCGCTTACGGTTGGCGGCCTTGTTGAGCACGAACATGATCCGCGGCCGGTCGGTGTCGGCGCCGGCCGGCGTGCGGTAGCCGTAGACGGCTTCGATGTGGCCGCCGACTAATCCCTGAAGGGTGGGCAGGTCGCCGGTGATGGTGCGCACACCGCTGCCGGGATGGCTGCGGTGCCCAGGGTGGACGATGAGGGCCTGCAGTTGTGCGGTCATGCTGTTCTCCGTTCGGGTAGGTGATTGGTTGCGCTGGTCAGCGCTGTGGGTGCGGTCACTGAGGGGCTGGGCGTGTTGTCCACCCGGGAAGGTCGCCGGACCGCCGGCGGTTTTGGTGCCCGCGAGCGGCAGCGAGCACGGTTGGGCACCAAAAGTCCTCCGCCGCCGGCGCCGGCGATCCTGGGAGGGTTGACTGCGCCCAGCACCGAAGTACGCTTGGCCGCACCGCTGACGAGAAATTGGTGAGTGGCGACGGATTTTCGGCCCGCAGGGGCCGAATGACGGCGGTCGCACCTGGTGCGCCGCCGCCCACTTTCCGGAAGCAAAAAAGGGGGGCCCGGCCAACCCCGTGTGGTCGAGGTCGGCCGGGCTCCCGGGTGATGAGGATGGCGCGGTTAGAGGGTTTGCAGCATCCGGAACGCCCGGGCTTTCAAGGATTGCGCGCTGGCGGCACTGCTGATGTTGCGCAGCGCGCGGACCTCGCTGGCCGCCGCGGCGGTGCGTGCGCCACGTACCGGGACGATGTGGTCCTCGAACTCGGTCAAGGCGTTGTAGGCCGCCCAGCGGGTGCCGGCGATCGGCGTGATGGTCGGCGAGCTCGTCCAGAGTTTGACGATTCCGCTGGCCTTGTCGCGGCGGTTAGCCCGTTGGGTATCGCTGTCGGCCGCGTCGACCTCGAGGAGGTCGTGAGCGAACTGACGCATCTGCTGATCGTCCATGTGTTGGGCGTAGAGTGCGGCCGCGGCGGTTTCAAACTCCTCGATGTAACGCCAGCTGAGTTTCAGCGCGTTGCGGGCCTGCTGGATGGCGACTTTGGCGCCACCGGTGTGGCGGATGCTGAAACTTGCTTTGGCCCTGCCGATGGCGGCGGCTTGCGTGTTGGCGCACACGATCCGCACGGGAGTGACCAGCAGACGAAAGGCGCTGCTGGCGTCGTGTGATCCGAGCGCGGCGATGTAGAAATCGGTGCGGTCCTTGGAGCCGTCGACACCGTCGAACACCATCGTGTTGGGCAGCTTCATGGTGATGAAGACTTCGCGGCCGCCGCGCAGTGCGCCGGCGGTTTCGTAGTGCGCTCCGCCGGCCTGATCGACCAGGGCGTCGAGCAGATCGCAGGATGCCTCGTTTTGGATCGGCTCGTACTTACTGCCGACGACGCCGAGGACGTCGATGCCGCCGTTGATGGGGTTGGTGCGCACGGTGGCGTAGAAGTCGGGCACCGGGATGGGCGCCGGGGTGATGACTCCGTCGTCGGTGATGATGGGCTGCTGGGGGATCTGCAAGGCCATTTTTCGGACGTTCCAGCCGGCGAGGTGGGCGGCGTTGAGGGCTTCGCGTGCGGTCATGACGTGGCCGACGGATTGGCCGAGCCGGTGCCAGTGGTCGGTGCGGGCGTTGGCGAACGAGTAGATGTTGTTGGTGGAGTCGAGTTCGTGAGCCATGGTGGTGCTTCCTTTCGGTAACGGTGTTGTTGTGCGCTGGGTGTCAGCGCTGTGGCGCGGTGACTGAGGGGCTGGGCGTGTTGTCCACCCGGGAAGGTCGCCGTCGCCCGGCGGTTTTGGTGCCCGCGAGCGGCAGCGAGCACGGTTGGGCACCAAAAGTCCTCCGCCGCCGGCGGCGGCGATCCTGGGAGGGTTGACTGCGCCCAGCACCGAAGTACGCTTGGCCGCACCGCTGACGAGAAATTGGTGAGTGGCTACGGATTTTCGGCCCGCAGGGGCCGACTGACGGCGGGCGCACCTGGTGCGCCGCCGCCCACCTTTCGGAAGCAAAAAAAGGGAAACCCCCGCACCGCTTCCAGGGGGTGGTGAAGCGAGGCGGGGATTCCCGATGTTGACAGTAGGCGCCACGGCCCACCCCGCTGCCCGGGGGGGGCCGTGGCGCGGCGGTCAGGTGTCGCGGTGACCGGCGGCGGCCAGGGCGGCGCGAATCTGGGCGGGCGGCAGGCCGGCTTGTAGCGCTGAGAGCAGCATCTGCGCCAGCTGGGGGTAGTCGAGGTGGGCCGCGTTGGCTTCGGTGGCCGCGACGTCGAGAGCGATACCAGCGCGCACCCCGTCGGCGGCGGCGTAGTAGCAGCCGGCGGCCAGGGTGAGAGTGTCGATGCGGGCGGTGCCGGTGAGGTGGTTGGCCAGCTGCGTCCACAAGACAGCAGCGGCGTCGGCGTGGTCGATGGACATCCGCAGCGCGGCGTCGCGCAACCGGACATCGGTGATGAGGATGGCCACGCGGGTGGCCAGGTCGGAATGCCGCTCGAGGCGGGCGGTGCCGGAGATGATGGCGGCCACGGTCTCGAAGGTGTCGACGACGATGTCGGCGGGGGCGGCCCGCAGGATCGGCGCCGGGTTGGTGGCCGGGGTGAATTCGGCGAGGATTTCGTCGCGGCTGGTCGCGATCCGCTTGCCGCTATACACGGTTTCGGCGGCAAAGGCGGTGCGGTCGAAGGGGGTTACCGGGCCGCGGGTGGCCGCGTCGATGTTGGTCCAGTGGGCGGGCTGGTCGAGGGTGGGTGTGGTCAGCCGGATGCGGGTGGCAATGTTCAGCTGCGCCAGGCTGTCGCGCACGACGTCGAGGACGGTGGCGGCGTGTCCGGCGATCCAGTCGCCGCAGATCGCGACGAGGATGGCGGCCGCGACGTTACGGAACGCCGGGGCGGCCACGGTGGTCAGTTTGCGTGCGGCGTTGATGTCGATGTCGAAACGCAACATGCTGTGCACGGATTCGGCGCCGTTGTCGGCGCTGATCAAGATGACGACGATGCTGGCTTGCGGGTGGAAGCCCAGTACGGCCGGGATCGCGGACAAGATCGAGGCGGGGTCGTCGATGTTGATGTCGGGCATGGTTGTTCTCCGTTCGGGTTGGTGTTTGTTGTGCGCTGGTCAGCGCTGTGGTGCGGTCGCTGAGGGGCTGGGCGTGTTGTCCACCCGGGAAGGTCGCCGACCGCCGGCGGTTTTGGTGCCCGCGAGCGGCAGCGAGCAGGGTTGGGCACCAAAAGTCCTCCGCCGCCGGCGCCGGCGATCCTGGCAGGGTTGACTGCGCCCAGCACCGAAGTACGCTTGGCCGCACCGCTGACGAGAAATTGGTGAGTGGCTACGGATTTTCGGCCCGCAGGGGCCGACTGACGGCGGCCGCACCTGGTGCGCCGCCGCCCACTTACCGGACCCCGGAAGCAAAAAAAGGGGGGGCCGGCCGACCCCGTGCGGTCGAGGTCGGCCGGGTCAGGGGGCGTGGGTCAGGTCGGGCCGAGGCCGACGTCGAAGCGCACGCTTAGCGGTTGATGGCGATACGGGCAGGGGCCGGGCCCGTTGTGGTAGGCGGACCCGGCCGGGGTCGGGGGTTTTTAGAACGGGACGTCGGTGTCGGTGGTGGTGTCGGCCAGCATCAGGTCGGCGGCGATCTCGGTTTCGCGTTGGGTGCGGGTGTCGGTCATGGTCATGCTCCGTTCGGTGTTGTTGTGCGCTGGGTGTCAGCGCTGGGGCGGCGGTCACTGAGTGGCCGGCCGTGTTGTCCACCCGGGAGGCGGGGCTGGTGTCGGCGGGTTTGGCGCCCGCGAGCGGCAGCGAGCATGGTTGGGCGCCAAACGTCCTCCGCCGCCGACACCAGGCACGCCGGGAGGGTTGACTGCGGCCGGACGCGAAGTACGCTGCGGACCCCGCTGACGGCTTTTAAGGTGATTGGGGCCTGGTTTCGGCCGTGAAGGCCGAATGACGGCGGCCGCACCTGGTGCGCCGCCGCCCGCGCGAGGATCGCTGTGAGAGCCGCACGGGGGGCCCCTGGCCGGCCCCCAATGTGAATCGTGAGGGGACCGGCCGGAGTGCGGTCTAAGAGATGACCCGTAATCGTGGCCGGCGGTTCGACGGTGATTCGAACGCTGCGCCTGTCGGGTCATACTGGTCGC
>NZ_LQPE01000016.1 GCF_002101735.1 Mycobacterium kyorinense
GTGGAAGTCTCTGACGCGACTTTCGCAACCGAGGTGTTGTCCAGCAATACGCCTGTGCTGGTTGACTTTTGGGCCACGTGGTGCGGACCGTGCCGGATGGTGGCACCCGTGCTGGCCGAAATCGCCGCCGAAAAAGCCGGGCAACTCACCGTTGCCAAACTCGACGTGGACGCCAATCCGGAAACCGCGCGTGATTTCCAGGTGGTCTCGATACCCACGCTGATTTTGTTCAAGGACGGTCAGCCCGTGAAACGGATCGTCGGCGCCAAGGGCAAGGCGGCGCTGTTGCGGGAGCTTTCCGACGTGTAGTCACGACACCGTCGCGATTTGCCTGGGGTTTTCCCGAAATCGAAGACCGTCTGAGACAATACCGCCAAGCCTGTCAAGCAAAGGGCAGGGCTGATCACACCGGCTCACCGGAGGCCTTGGAATGTCGACTCCGCATCGCGGCGCCGGCGAAGCGCTGCGCTGTGGTGACCGCTGCGCAGCGGTCACTGAGATTCGCGCCGCGCTGGCCGCGTTGGGCCATTTGACCAGTCCCGACGAAGACCTCACCACCGGAAGACATGTCGCGCTCGACCTGTTCGACGACGAGCTCGACCACGCGGTTCGCGCATTTCAGCAGCATCGCGGCCTGTTGGTGGACGGTGTCGTGGGCGAGGCCACCTACCGTGCGCTCAAAGAAGCGTCGTATCGGCTCGGTGCCCGCACGCTCAGTCATCAGTTCGGCGCGCCGATGTACGGCGACGACGTCGCTACCCTGCAAGCCAGGCTGCAGGATCTCGGTTTCTACACCGGACTGGTCGACGGATACTTCGGGTTGCAGACGCACAACGCGCTGATGTCGTACCAGCGTGAGTACGGGCTGTATGCGGACGGCATCTGCGGCCCGGAAACGTTGCGCTCCTTGTACTTTCTCAGCGCACGGGTCAGCGGCGGGTCACCGCACGCCATCCGCGAAGAGGAGCTGGTGCGACGGTCCGGCCCGAAACTGTCCGGCAAGCGAATCATCATCGACCCGGGCCGTGGCGGTGCCGACCACGGGCTGATCACACAGAACGCGGCCGGTCCGATCAGCGAAGCAGATATCTTGTGGGACTTAGCAAGTCGTCTCGAGGGCCGGATGACCGCGATCGGCATGGAGACATTCCTGTCGCGGCCGACCAACCGCAGCCCGTCGGATGCCGAACGGGCCGCAACGGCCAACGCCGTCGGCGCCGACCTGATGATCAGCCTGCGCTGTGCAACTCTGGCCAGCCCGTCGGCCAACGGCGTCGCGTCGTTCCACTTCGGCAACTCGCACGGCTCGGTGTCCACCATCGGGCGCATGCTGGCCGACTTCATTCAACGAGAAGTGGTGGCGCGCACGGGATTACGCGATTGCCGCACCCACGGCCGGACGTGGGATCTGCTACGGCTGACCCGTATGCCGACGGTTCAGGTCGACGTCGGCTACATCACCAACCCGCGCGACCGGGCGATGCTGGTTTCCACCCAGACCCGCGACGCGATCGCCGAGGGCATCCTCGCCGCCGTCAAGCGGTTGTATCTGCTCGGCAAAAACGACCGTCCCACAGGGACTTTCACGTTCGCGGAGCTACTTGCTCACGAGTTGTCGGTGGAGCAGGCCGGCCGGCTCAGTGGTTCGTAGCCGACGAGCCCGCCGCCACCGGCTGCTGCAGTTGCGCGCTTTCCAGTAGTCGCTCCAGGGCGGCCTCGACCTCGGCTTTCCAGCCCAGCCCCTTGTCGAGTTCCAGCCGCAGCCGCGGGAAATACCGGTGCGGCGCGACCTCGACGAATCCGACGTCGCGCAAAAAGTCGGCGCTGATCACACAGTGGTCCACCGAACAGTCGCCGACCGATTCCAGCACCGGCCGCAACTCGGGGTCGACGGCGTGCGGATCGGCCAGCTCGGCGACCTCCTCCGTGCGCCCGAAGGCCTCCAACGCCCGCACCCCCCGACGGACCAGCTCGTCGACCACCCGGGCAATCAGGCTGTACGGCAGGTCGTCGGCGCCGCGCCCCGGCTCCACCCCCATCGAGGTGAGCAGAACCGCGTCGGCCGACACCGGGGCGGTCGGAAACCGGTGAGCCCGCGGCACCGCCCGCGGCGGCGCATAGAGCACATACCCGAGGCAGGGCGGTTCGCTGGGCTCGCACTCCGCCGGCGGGGCCGTGGCCACCTGGCCGCACGATCCCCACTCCAGCATCACCATCGACAGCCAGGCTTCCTTTTCGAATTCCGGGTCGGCGAGGTGGTCACCCTTGCGCAGGATCGCGGGATCCACTTCCCAGAAGACGCAGCGGCGCGCATGCTTGGGCAGCTGCTCGAAGGCCTCGAGCCGCAGCGGTGTGATTCGAGCAGTCACTAGACTCCTGCGCCTCCGTGCTGACAGCCCTTCCAGGATAGGAGCATCGGGCCCCGCCGGGCCAGTAACGCCGTGTGGCCGACGTCGCACCGGCGCGCGTGACGAAAAGTGATGGGGGGCAGCATGATTGGCGGATATCGACGTTGACGGGCCGGGTGGGGCGGCGCCAGTGTCACAGTGACGTAATTACCCGGTGTGTGTGTATTCAGGCCTTCGACGAGTTCATCAAGTCGACGATGCGCTGCAAATCGTCCACCGACGCGAACTCGACGACGATCTTGCCCTTGCGTTTGCCGAGGCTGACGGTGACGCGGGTGTCGAAGGCGCTGGAGAGCCGCTCAGCAACGTCCTGCAGCCCGGGCATGTGGATCGGCTTGCGCTTGGGCGCGGCGGGCTTGCTCGCATCGCCGCGATTGGCCAACGTCACCGCCTCTTCGGTGGCTCGCACCGACAACCCCTCCGCGACGATCCGGGCGGCGAGTTCTTCTTGGGCTTCCGGCCCGCCCTCCAACGACAGCAACGCGCGGGCATGGCCCGCGGACAGCACCCCGGCGGCGACCCGACGCTGCACCGCGATCGGCAGCCGTAGCAGCCGAATCATGTTGGTGATCAGCGGCCGGGACCGGCCGATGCGGGCGGCCAGTTCGTCGTGGGTGACCCCGAACTCGTCGAGCAGCTGCTGGTAGGCCGCCGCCTCTTCCAACGGGTTCAGCTGCACACGATGGATGTTCTCCAGCAGAGCGTCGCGGAGCAGGTTGTCGTCGCCGGTCTCGCGCACGATCGCAGGGATCGCCGTCATCCCGGCCTGCTGCGCGGCGCGCCAGCGCCGCTCCCCCATCACCAACTGGTAGCGCTGACCGTCCTGGCCCGCGCCCAGCGCTCGGACCACGATCGGTTGCATGAGGCCGAATTCGCGGATCGAGTGCACCAGTTCCGCCATCGACTCGTCGTCGAAGACCTGGCGCGGCTGGCGCGGATTGGGCTCGATCAGTGCCGGGTCGATCTCGCGGTAGACCGCGCCCATCGGGGCCGCTGCCGTGCCCGCCGGGCCGCCCAGCACCACGTCGGCAGCGGCGTCGCCCATCCGCGGCCCCAGGCCCTGCGAGCCGGCTTCGCCGTCGGTCGGTCCGGTGGGAATCAGCGAAGCCAGGCCGCGCCCGAGGCCGCCCTTCCTGCGCAACGGCTGACTCATGGTTGCCCCTTCACTGGTCGGTCTCGTTCGGCGAGTTCGCGGCTGGCGTCGAGGTAACTCATCGCCCCGCGCGAGCCGGGATCGTAATCGATGATGGTCATGCTGTAGCCGGGCGCCTCGGACACCTTGACGCTGCGCGGGATGACCGTACGCAACACCTTGCCGCCGAAGTAGCGGCGCACCTCGTCGGCGACCTGGTCGGCGAGCTTGGTCCGGCCGTCGTACATGGTGAGGATGACGGTGGTCACCTCGAGCTGTGGGTTAAGGTGCGCCTTGACCATCTCGATGTTGTTCATCAGCTGCGAGACGCCCTCGAGAGCGTAGTACTCGCATTGGATGGGAATCAGCACCTCCGGCGCGGCGACCAACGCGTTGATGGTCAGCAGGCCGAGCGATGGCGGGCAGTCGATGAAGACGTAGTCGAAGTCCGACTGGTCCAATTCGGCCAGCGCGGTCCGCAGCCGGTTCTCACGCGCGACCATGCTGACCAATTCGATCTCGGCGCCGGCCAGGTCGATGGTGGCCGGCACGCAGAACAGCCGTTCGCTGTGCGGGCTGCGGCGCAGGGCGGCCCGCAGCGGCATCTCGCCGAGCAGCACCTCGTACGACGACGGGGTGCCGGAGTGGCGCTCGGTGATTCCGAGCGCGGTGCTGGCGTTCCCCTGCGGGTCGAGGTCGATGACGAGTGTCTTGAGCCCCTGGATCGCCAGCGCCGCGGCCAGGTTCACCGCCGTCGTGGTCTTCCCCACCCCGCCCTTCTGGTTGGCGATCGTGAACAGCCGGCGGTGACTTGGCCGCGGCAGCCGGTCGTGGGCGGTGTGCAGCACCTGCATCGCCCGCTCGGCGGCGGCGCCGATCGGAGTGTCGTATTCGGCCGATGTTTCACGTGAAACATTCGGCGCGGGCATCTGGGGAGCTTCGGGCCTACGCGGCGCAGTCATAGGCTCTCCCTGTTTGATCGTCGAGGCCGCTGGCGCGGCCGGCGGGGCATCGGCGCCGGCTTTCCGCGCCGCGCCACCACCACGGTTGCGGGCGGACTCAAGTAGTTCACGCCACATTTCACCACCCTGACATTCACGGCGCCCAACGCGGTCATTACACGCCGGTGTTCGCGCACTTCCTCCGTCGCTTGCTCACCTTTGATCGCGAGCATCCGTCCGCCGGGGCGTAGCAGCGGAAGACTCCACCGGGTCAGCTTGTCGAGCGGAGCCACGGCGCGCGACACCGCGACGTCGGCTCCGCCCACCCGGTGGCGGACAGGGCGGTCCTCCGCCCGGCCCCGCAGCACCTCCACGTCGAGACCGAGCTCCGCGACGGCGTCCCGCAGAAACTCCGTTCGCCGCAGCAGCGACTCGACCAGGACCACTCCAAGGTCGGGCCGCGCGATCGCCAGCGGTACCCCGGGCAGACCGGCACCACTGCCGATGTCGACCAGGCGCTCCCCCGACCCCAACAGTTCAGCGACCACGGCGCAATTCAGCAGATGCCTCTCCCAGACCCGGTCGACTTCATGCGGGCCAACTAATCCCCATTCGACGCCGGTGCCCGCCAACAGCTCCGCGTATCGCCGGGCCACTTCAAGCCGATCACCGAAGATTGCCGCGGCGGCATCCGGAGGAGAGGCCACCTCGACATGTTTCACGTGAAACATCCTCCGGTCTTTCGCGCGCCGCCAGGTGCGAACTACAAAGATGTAACTCTGGTCGCGGCGGTCAGTCGAGCAATACGACGACCCGGCGCGACGGCTCGACGCCCTCGCTCTCGCTGTGTACCCCGGGCACCACAGCGACGGCGTCGTGGACGATCTTGCGCTCGAAGGGTGTCATCGGGGCCAGTTCTTCGCGCTCGCCGGTCTCCAGCACGCGTCGGGCGACTTTGTCGCCCAGCGCCGCCAACTCTTCCCGACGGCGCCGGCGCCAGCTCGCGATGTCGAGCATCAGCCGGCTGCGCACACCGGTCTTCTGGTGTACCGCCAGCCGGGTCAGCTCTTGCAGCGCGTCGAGCACCTCGCCTTTGCGGCCCACCAACTTGTTCAGGTCGTCGCTGCCGTCGATGCTGACCACCGCGCGGTTGCCTTCCACATCCAGGTCGATATCACCGTCGAAGTCGAGCAGGTCGAGCAACTCTTCCAGATAGTCGCCCGCGATTTCTCCCTCGGCGACCAATCGCTCCTCCAAATCGGCATCCGTGTCGGGCTCGACGTCCGTCGTCTGGTCCTCCACCGGTTCGTCGTTTGCGTCGCGTTCTGTTGTCTCGGCGTCCGTCATGGCTGTCTCTTCCTCTTCCCGTCGTCGGGCTGCTTTCTGACCCAGCTACTGCGGACCGGCGTCCGCGTACGCGGGCCGCATCCGCGCGCCGGTCACCGTTTGCGTTTTTTCGGCTTGGCTCCCGGGCGCGGGGTCCGGTTGGCCGGGTTGGTCTTCGCGGCGGTCGGTTCCGTCGCCTCGCCGTCGGCTTCCGCGCTCGCCGGCGCCGGCTGGCCACTCGGCGTCGACGCCCCATTTCCTCCCGAGGCCTTTGGTGTGCGCTTCGGCTTGGCGCCAGGGGCCGGTGCGTTGGCGGCTCGTCGTTCCAGCGCTTCGCGCTTCTTGGCCTCTTCCTCTTTTTCGATCATGCCGAACACGTAGTGCTGCTGACCGAAGGTCCAGATGTTGTTGGAGAACCAGTACAGGATGATCGCCAGTGGCAGGAACGGGCCGCCCACCACCACGCCGAGCGGAAACACGTACAGCGCAAGCTTGTTCATCATCGCGGTCTGCGGATTGGCCGCCGCCTCGGGGCTCTGCCGAGCGACAGAGGCGCGGCTGTTGAAGTAGGTTGCGATGCCGGCCAGGATCATCACCGGCACGCCGACCGCAATCACGGCCGGGCGGCTGAATTCGGTGAACGCATCCAACCCGGTGCGCTGGGTCATGAACGCGCCGATCGGCGCGCCGAACAGGTTGGCGTCCAGGAAGTGCGCCACGTCGGTCGGGCTGAACACGTAGTTTCCCGTCGCGCGGTTCTCGGCTACCGACATGTGCGGCTGGCCGAACCCACCCGTCGTGCGGTTGAACGACCGCAACACGTGGTAGAGCCCCAAGAACACCGGGATCTGCGCCAGCATCGGCAGGCAACCAAGGATTGGGTTGAAGCCGTGCTCGCGCTGCAGCTTTTGCATCTCCAGCGCCAACCGCTGGCGATCCTTGCCGTACTTCTTCTGCAGCGCCTTGATCTGCGGCTGCAATTCCTGCATCTGGCGCGTGGTGCGGATCTGGCGAACGAAGGGCTTGTACAGGATGGCCCGCAACGTGAACACCAGGAACATCACCGACAGCGCCCAGGTGAAGAAGCTGGAGGGGCCCAGCAGGAAGCCAAATGCCTTGTACCACAACCACATAATGGCCGACACCGGGTAGTAGAAGATGTCCAGGCTGAACACATCAAACAACGGACTCGATCTCCCCTCGCTCCGCTGGGGGGTCCCAGACGTCTCGCGCGCCGGCCGGCGCTGCCGCGCGCTCCGGTATCGGATCCCATCCTCCCGGGTGCCACGGACCGCACTTGGCCAGCCGGACCGCGGCCAGCCAACTGCCCCGCACCAGCCCGTACTCGGTCAGCGCATCCACCGCGTACTGACTACAGGTCGGCATGAACCGGCAGGTTGCCGGCCGCAGCGGCGACACCATGTGGCGGTAGAGCTGAATCAGGAAAATCACCGCGCGTGCGGCGGTTGCCCCGGCGCTGCGCGCCCAGCTGCCAGTCATCCGCGTGATCCCGTCAGCTGACGGATCCGTCGCAGCCCGGCCCGCAGCTGGCGCTCCAGCTGTGCCGACATCGCGTCACGGCTGCTCGGCAACGCACGGATCACCACCTGATCGGATTCCAGTTCCGCCAACACCGACCGCGCCACATGCCGCAGCCGCCGCGCCACTCGGTGCCGTTGCACGGCCGAGCCGACCGACTTCGAAATGATCAACCCGATCTTCGGCGGCGAGATCTGCTGAACCTGCCGCGCATGGATGACAAGGTCCGGCTGCGCGACTCGCACCCCGTGCTTGACCGTCGCATCGAAATCGGTCGACCGCGTCATGCGGTTCTGCGCGGAAAGCACCGCTACGTCACCAGGAATGGATCAAGCAGTAAGTGAACGGCGCCCTTTACGACGCCGGCTGGACACGATTGCCCGCCCCGCCCGAGTGCGCATCCGCAGCCGAAAACCGTGGACGCGGGCTCGCCGCCGGTTGTTCGGCTGGAAGGTCCGCTTGCCCTTCGCCACGGCTCTCTCCTCGTTGCCTCTGGCATCGCGCTCCGGCCACCTGACTCGTCCGGCCGGACACGATTGCCCTCACGAAGCCCAAGTAGGCTCTGTGTCTCGCTGGTAACCGGCGCGGGCCCCGAGCCAAGTAGCTCGGATCGCAGCCGTATCGCCGACTTTCGGGCGACTGTTCGAGGGTACTGACGCGGCTTCGTCGGGTCAAACCAGTGCCTACAACCGGCGAACCTTAACTGGTTTCACACCTGCCACGCGGCGTCAAACAATCTGTTTGAAGCGCGCCAGGAATGTTGCAGAACGGTTGGCACTCGCACGGAAAACTGTTAGCTTCGGGCCATGCCGTTTCAGACCGAAACGGCGCCCGACAACGAAGCGAGGATGGCGGACCGGCTCTCTCCCCAGGCAACCTACGGTGGCTGTCTCGGGCGCCGATCTCGCGTGCCGTCGCCGATAGACTGCGTCGCGATGACGACCGTCCTGTCCACACCTGTGGATAACCATGTGGACAGTTCGTCGTCGCTACCAGTGGTTGTACCGCGATTTCTAGCCAGGGGGATCCGTCGTTGACCGATGATCCCAGTTCAAGCTTCGCAACCGTGTGGAACGCGGTTGTCTCCGAACTCAACGGCGAGACAAACGGTGACGGTACCCAGCCCAACGGTGAACCGTACGTCGCACCACTGACTCCCCAGCAAAGGGCCTGGTTGAACCTGGTTCAGCCGCTGACCATCGTCGAGGGGTTTGCTCTGCTGTCGGTGCCCAGCAGCTTCGTGCAAAACGAGATCGAACGTCATTTGCGCACCCACATCACCGACGCGCTGAGCCGTCGACTCGGCCATCAGATCGAACTCGGCGTCCGCATCGCCCCGCCGCCCGACGACGGGGCCGACACCGAGAACAGCCCGCTACCCGAAGACCCCGCCGTCGACCCCGACGAGGTTGACGAAGACCGTGAGGCACTCGCAAGCGCCCACGAAAGTTGGCCTACCTACTTCACCGAACGACCACACAGCAACGATGCGGCGGCCGCCGGCGGCACCAGTCTCAACCGCCGGTACACCTTTGACACTTTCGTGATCGGCGCCTCGAATCGGTTCGCTCACGCCGCGGCGCTGGCGATTGCTGAGGCGCCGGCTCGGGCCTACAACCCGTTGTTCATCTGGGGCGAGTCCGGGTTGGGCAAGACCCACCTTTTGCATGCGGCCGGAAACTACGCGCAACGACTGTTTCCCGGCATGCGGGTCAAGTACGTCTCTACCGAAGAGTTCACCAACGACTTCATCAACTCGCTGCGCGACGACCGCAAGGTCGCCTTCAAACGCAGCTACCGCGACGTGGACGTGCTGTTGGTCGACGACATTCAGTTCATCGAAGGTAAAGAGGGCATCCAGGAAGAGTTCTTCCACACCTTCAATACGCTGCACAACGCCAACAAGCAGATCGTGATCTCCTCCGATCGCCCACCCAAGCAACTGGCCACCCTCGAGGACCGGCTGAGAACCCGCTTCGAGTGGGGCCTCATCACCGACGTCCAGCCTCCGGAACTGGAAACACGCATCGCGATCCTGCGCAAGAAGGCACAGATGGAACGCCTGGCCGTGCCCGACGAAGTTCTCGAGCTCATCGCGAGCAGCATCGAACGCAACATCCGCGAACTCGAGGGTGCGCTGATCCGGGTCACGGCCTTCGCCTCGCTCAACAAGACACCGATCGACAAGGCCCTGGCCGAGATCGTCTTGCGTGACCTGATCGCCGACGCCAGCACCATGCAGATCAGCGCGGCGACCATCATGGCGGCCACCGCCGAATATTTCGACACCACAGTCGAAGAGCTTCGCGGGCCCGGTAAGACCCGAGCCCTGGCGCAATCTCGCCAGATCGCCATGTATCTCTGTCGCGAACTGACCGACCTGTCCCTGCCGAAAATCGGCCAGGCGTTCGGCCGCGACCACACCACCGTCATGTATGCCGAACGCAAAGTCCGCGGCGAGATGGCCGAGCGTCGCGAGGTCTTCGATCACGTCAAAGAGCTGACGACCCGGATTCGCCAGCGCTCCAAGCGCTGATCTCTCAAAAAATTTTTGCCGGCGCCGGCTGTGCATACAGCTGTGGGAAACCCGCTTACACCTTCACCCCTGCCTCACAACCGGGTGCACAGGCGCCTCACATCCCCAGTCCGCGCACACAATCCCCACAGCCGCCGAGAACTTCATCCACACCCCGATTCCCGTCCCCAACAGCATCGACACTGCACTGTCCCCAACATGCACAGCACTTATTACTGTTACGAGTATCTCTTCGTAGTTTCTTCTTCGAAAAGACCCTTGGGGACACGTCGTTCCACACCCTCGGACCGCCGCTAGGCGCGCCGCTTGTCACTGCGATCGATTAGCTTTCAAGATGACGACGGAAGCTCTACGGTTGTTGTTCGACTGCCATTACGGCCGTCGTGGCGGATTACAGGCACAGGCGTTCGTCAGCGGGGTCAGCCGCTGAAGATGAACCTTGCTGTTCGGGGTGACGAAGGGACGCTATGGACGTGGCGACGACCAAAGTCGGCTTGACTGACTTGAAATTCCGCTTGGTACGTGAAGACTTCGCCGATGCTGTGGCGTGGGTGGCGAGGAATCTGCCCACCAGACCCACGGTGCCGGTCCTGGCCGGCGTGCTGCTGACCGGCTCGGACGACGGGCTGACCATTTCCGGATTCGACTACGAGGTCTCCGCCGAGGCGCGGCTTGCTGCCGAAATCGCTTCGCCTGGAACGGTTTTGGTATCCGGGCGGCTGCTGTCGGACATCACCCGTGCGTTGCCGGACAAACCGGTCGACGTCCAGGTTGACGGCACCCGGGTGTCGTTGACCTGCGGCAGTGCGCGTTTTTCGTTGCCGACGATGGCGGTCGAGGACTACCCGACGCTGCCGACACTGCCCGAGGAGACCGGCGCGTTGTCGGCGGATTTGTTCGCCGAGGCGATCAGCCAGGTCGCCGTCGCGGCCGGGCGCGATGACACCCTGCCGATGTTGACCGGCATCCGCGTCGAGATTTCCGGCGAGACGGTGGTGTTGGCAGCCACCGACCGGTTCCGCCTGGCGGTCCGTGAGCTCACTTGGTCGGCGGCTTCCCCGGACATTGAGGCGGCGGTGCTGGTGCCGGCCAAAACTCTTGCCGAGGCCGCCAAAACCGGAGCCGACGGCGCCGAGGTGCGGCTGTCGCTAGGTGCCGGGTCCGCGGTGGGCAAGGACGGGCTGCTGGGCATCAGCGGGAACGGGAAGCGCAGCACAACACGTCTTCTCGACGCGGAATTTCCGAAGTTCCGCCAGCTGCTGCCGACTGAGCACACCGCGGTGGCCACCATCGGGGTGGCCGAGTTGACCGAGGCCATCAAGCGTGTGGCGCTGGTGGCCGACCGGGGCGCGCAGGTGCGGATGGAATTCTCCGACGACGTATTACGGCTTTCCGCCGGCGCCGACGACGTCGGCCGGGCCGAAGAGGACCTACCCGTCGAATTCGCGGGCGAACCGCTGACCATCGCGTTCAACCCCACCTACCTGACCGACGGGCTGGGGTCGCTGCATTCGGAAAAGGTGTCTTTCGGGTTCACCACACCCAGCCGGCCGGCGGTGCTGCGCCCGGCATCCGACGACGACCCGCAACCCGCCGATGCCGGTCCCTACCCCGCGGTCTCGACCGACTACGTCTATTTGTTGATGCCGGTCCGTTTGCCGGGTTAGCGGTTGGTGTGTACGTCCGTCACCTTGGTCTACGAGATTTCCGGTCGTGGGCGCATGCCAACCTGGAACTGGCGCCGGGACGCACCGTGTTCGTCGGACCGAACGGCTACGGTAAGACGAATCTCGTTGAGGCTCTGTGGTATTCGTCGACGCTGAGCTCGCACCGGGTGGCCACGGATGCGCCGCTGGTCCGGATCGGCGCACCACGAGCGGTGGTCTCGACGATCGTGGTCAACGACGGCCGGGAATGCGCTGTCGACCTGGAGATCACCAGTGGGCGGGCGAACAAGGCCCGGCTGAACCGTTCGCCGGTGCGCAGCGCCCGTGAAGTGGTCGGTGTCCTACGTGCGGTGTTGTTCGCCCCCGAGGATCTGGCATTGGTCCGTGGAGATCCTGCCGACCGGCGGCGTTACCTCGACGACCTGGCCACGGTACGGCGGCCACGAATCGCCGCGGTCCGCGCCGACTATGACAAAGTGCTGCGCCAGCGCACGGCGTTACTCAAGACCGCGACCGGCGGGCGGATGCGAGGCGACCGCGGAGTGCTGGACACGCTCGACGTCTGGGACGGCCACTTGGCTACCCACGGCGCCGAATTGATGGCGGCGCGGATAGAGCTGGTCAACGAGTTGGCCCCCGAGGTGGTCAAGGCCTACTCGCTGTTGGCGCCGGGATCGCGTACCGCATCGATCGGTTACCGCGCCAGCATCGACATCGGGGTTCTGGACATTGAGTTGCTGCAAGCCGCGCTGCTGGCCGAGATGGCACGCCGGCGCGACGCCGAACTGGAGCGCGGCGTGTGCCTGGTCGGCCCGCACCGAGACGATCTCGAGTTACGCCTCGGCGATCAACCCGCGAAAGGCTTTGCCAGCCATGGCGAATCATGGTCGATGGCATTGGCACTGCGGCTGGCGGCCTACGAATTACTCCGCGCCGAGGGAGGTGATCCGGTGCTCTTGCTCGACGACGTGTTCGCCGAACTCGACGCGGCCCGCCGTCAAGCGCTCGCGGCCGCGGCAGCGTCGGCCGAACAGGTTCTGGTGACCGCCGCGGTCGCCGACGACGTACCGCGCGATTGGGACGCCACTCAGGTCATGATCGCGTTGCGCGAAGACGACAGCGGCCGGGTTTCGGCGGTGCAGACATGAATGACGACGACGCGATGGACTTGGTCCGGCGAACGCTGGAAGAGGCCCGCGGCGCAGCGCGCAGTCAGGGCAAAGACGTCGGGCGCGGGCGGCGGCTGCTGCCGCCCGGACGTCGCGTCGCCGGCATGTCGGGTCGCCGGCGCTGGTCCGGGCCGGGTCCCGATCATCGCGACCCGCAGCCGCTCGGCACTGCGGCACGGGAAGTGGCGAAGAAGCACGGCTGGTCGCTGCGGGTGGCTGAGGGCGCGGTGTTCGGCCAGTGGCCCTCGGTGGTCGGCCAGCAGATCGCCGAACACGCCACCCCGACCGCCCTGCGCGACGGTGTGTTGAGCGTGTCCGCGGACTCCACGGCCTGGGCGACTCAGCTGCGGATCATGCAATCGCAGCTGATCGCAAAGATCGCCGCCGAGGTGGGCGACGGCGTCGTCACCTCCCTGAAGATCACCGGCCCGGTGGCGCCGTCGTGGCGCAAAGGGCCGCTGCATATCGCCGGACGAGGCCCCCGGGACACCTATGGTTAACGAATCGAAGGATCGGCTCAGGGCCGTCACAAAGGAACAAGTTGGCCCGGCAAGCGTCAGGACGCGGCCAATAGCAAGAAATTCCGCGCACGGCGCAGATAGCTGTGTAGAAACGCCCTCACAGAATCGGTGCCCCCCGCTGTTGCCGGTAGACTGGCAGCGAACTAGCGCGCGGTGACTGGACTGCGCCCCGCAACCCCAAGGAGAGCATTCCGACCGTGGCTGCCCAGAAGAAGGCCCGCAACTCGTACGACGCCGGGGACATCCAAGTTCTTGAAGGGTTGGAGGCCGTCCGCAAGCGGCCCGGCATGTACATCGGCTCCACCGGAGAACGTGGTCTGCATCACCTGATCTGGGAGGTCGTCGACAACGCGGTGGACGAGGCGATGGCCGGGTTCGCCACCAAGGTCGACGTCAAGATCCTCGCCGACGGCGGTGTGGAAGTCACCGACGACGGCCGCGGCATTCCGGTCGCCATGCACGCCACCGGCATTCCCACCGTCGACGTGGTGATGACCCAGCTGCACGCCGGCGGCAAGTTCGGTGGCGACGACGGCGCGTACGCGGTCTCCGGCGGCTTGCACGGGGTCGGTGTGTCGGTGGTCAACGCGTTGTCCACCCGGCTCGAGGTGGAGATCGCCCGCGACGGCTACGAGTGGTCGCAGTACTACGACCACTCCGTGCCCGGCACCCTCAAGCAGGGCGAGAAGACCAAGAAGACCGGCACGACGGTGCGATTCTGGGCCGACCCGGACATCTTCGAGACCACCGAATACGACTTCGAGACGGTGGCCCGCCGGCTGCAGGAAATGGCCTTCCTCAACAAAGGTCTGACCATCGAGCTGACCGACGAGCGCGTCGCCGCCGAGGAAGTGGTCGACGAGGTCGTCAGTGACACTGCCGAAGCGCCGAAGTCGGCGCGTGAGGAAGCCGAAGAGCGCAGTACACAAAAGGTCAAGCACCGCACGTTCCACTATCCGGGCGGCCTGGTCGACTTCGTCAAGCACATCAATCGCACCAAGAACCCGATCCACTCCAGCATCGTCGACTTCTCCGGCAAGGGACCGGGCCATGAGGTTGAGATCGCAATGCAGTGGAACGCAGGCTATTCCGAGTCGGTGCACACGTTTGCCAACACGATCAACACCCATGAGGGCGGCACTCACGAAGAGGGTTTCCGGGCAGCGTTGACCTCGGTGGTCAACAAGTACGCCAAGGACCGCAAGTTGCTCAAGGACAAGGACCCCAACCTGACCGGTGACGACATTCGCGAGGGCTTGGCCGCGGTCATCTCGGTGAAGGTCAGCGAGCCGCAGTTCGAGGGTCAGACCAAAACCAAGCTGGGCAACACCGAGGTCAAGTCGTTTGTGCAGAAGGTCTGCAACGAACAGCTCACGCATTGGTTCGAGGCCAATCCCAGTGATGCGAAGACCGTCGTCAACAAGGCAGTATCGTCGGCGCAGGCCCGCATCGCTGCCCGCAAGGCCCGAGAACTGGTGCGCCGCAAGAGCGCAACCGATTTGGGTGGGCTGCCCGGGAAGCTGGCCGACTGCCGCTCCACCGACCCGCGCAAGTCGGAACTGTATGTGGTGGAAGGTGATTCGGCTGGCGGCTCGGCCAAAAGCGGCCGCGACTCGATGTTCCAGGCGATCCTGCCGCTGCGCGGCAAGATCATCAACGTGGAAAAGGCCCGCATCGACCGGGTGCTGAAGAACACCGAAGTCCAGGCGATCATCACCGCGCTGGGCACCGGCATCCACGACGAGTTCGACATCTCCAAGCTGCGCTACCACAAGATCGTGCTGATGGCCGACGCCGACGTCGACGGCCAGCACATCTCCACGCTGCTGCTGACGCTGCTGTTCCGGTTCATGCGGCCGCTGATCGAAAACGGGCACGTGTTCTTGGCGCAGCCGCCGCTGTACAAGCTCAAGTGGCAGCGCAGCGACCCGGAATTCGCCTACTCCGACCGCGAACGCGACGGCCTGCTCGAGGCCGGGCAGAAGGCGGGCAAGAAGATCAACAAGGACGACGGCATCCAGCGTTACAAGGGCCTCGGCGAGATGGACGCCAAGGAGCTGTGGGAAACCACGATGGACCCGTCGGTGCGGGTGCTGCGCCAGGTGACCCTCGACGACGCTGCCGCCGCCGACGAACTGTTCTCGATCCTGATGGGCGAGGACGTCGACGCCCGCCGCAGCTTTATCACCCGTAATGCCAAAGACGTTCGCTTCCTAGACGTTTAAGGGAATTCATGACAGACACCACGCTGCCGCCGGGCGGTGACGCCGCCGATCGCGTCGAACCGGTCGACATTCAGCAGGAGATGCAGCGCAGCTACATCGACTATGCGATGAGCGTGATCGTCGGGCGGGCGCTGCCCGAAGTTCGCGACGGCCTCAAGCCGGTGCACCGCCGGGTGCTCTACGCGATGTTCGACTCCGGGTTCCGCCCGGACCGCAGCCACGCGAAATCGGCGCGCTCCGTTGCCGAAACGATGGGCAACTATCACCCGCACGGCGACGCGTCGATCTACGACACGCTGGTGCGGATGGCCCAGCCGTGGTCGCTGCGCTACCCGCTGGTCGACGGCCAGGGCAACTTCGGCTCACCCGGCAACGACCCGCCAGCCGCGATGAGGTACACCGAAGCACGGCTCACTCCGTTGGCGATGGAGATGCTGCGCGAAATCGACGAGGAGACAGTCGATTTCATCCCCAACTACGACGGCCGGGTGCAGGAGCCGACGGTACTGCCCAGCCGGTTCCCCAACCTGTTGGCCAACGGGTCGGGCGGCATCGCGGTCGGCATGGCCACCAACATCCCGCCGCACAACTTGCGAGAACTCGCCGAAGCGGTGTTCTGGTGCCTGGAGAACTTCGACGCCGACGAAGAGGCGACGCTCAAGGCGGTCACCAAAAAGGTCAAGGGTCCCGACTTCCCCACGTCCGGATTGATCGTCGGCTCACAAGGCATCGCTGATGCGTATGCCACCGGCCGCGGCTCCATCCGGATGCGCGGAGTCGCTGAGATAGAAGAAGATTCGCGCGGCCGCACGTCGCTGGTGATCACCGAGTTGCCGTATCAGGTCAACCACGACAACTTCATCACCTCGATCGCCGAGCAAGTCCGCGACGGCAAGCTGGCCGGCATCGCCAACATCGAAGACCAGTCCAGCGACCGGGTCGGTCTGCGCATCGTCATCGAGCTCAAGCGCGACGCCGTCGCCAAGGTGGTGCTGAACAACCTCTACAAGCACACCCAGCTGCAGACCAGCTTCGGCGCCAACATGCTGGCCATCGTCGACGGGGTGCCGCGCACCCTGCGACTCGACCAGCTGATCCGCCACTACGTCGACCACCAACTCGACGTGATCGTGCGGCGCACCACCTACCGGCTGCGAAAAGCCAACGAGCGGGCCCACATTCTGCGGGGTCTGGTCAAGGCGCTCGACGCGCTCGACGAAGTGATCGCGCTGATTCGGGCGTCGGAAACCGTCGACATCGCGCGCCAGGGCTTGATCGAGCTGCTCGACATCGACGAGATCCAGGCGCAGGCCATCCTCGACATGCAGCTGCGCCGCCTGGCGGCATTGGAGCGCCAGCGCATCATCGACGACCTCGCCAAGATCGAAGCCGAAATCGCCGACCTGGAAGACATTTTGGCGAAACCGGAGCGCCAGCGCGGCATCGTGCGCGACGAGCTCAAAGAGATCGTCGACAAGCACGGCGACGACCGTCGCACCCGCATCGTGGCCGCCGACGGCGACGTCAGCGACGAAGATCTGATCGCCCGCGAGGACGTCGTCGTCACCATCACCGAGACCGGTTACGCCAAACGCACCAAGACCGACCTGTACCGCAGCCAAAAACGCGGCGGCAAAGGTGTGCAGGGCGCGGGCCTCAAGCAGGACGACATCGTCGCGCACTTCTTCGTCTGCTCGACGCACGACTGGATCCTGTTCTTCACCACCCAGGGCCGGGTGTACCGGGCCAAGGCCTACGACCTGCCCGAGGCATCGCGGACGGCGCGCGGCCAGCATGTGGCCAACCTGCTGGCGTTCCAGCCGGAGGAGCGCATCGCACAGGTCATCCAGATCCGCAGCTACGAGGACGCCCCGTACTTGGTGCTGGCCACGCGCAACGGCCTGGTCAAGAAGACCAAGCTGACCGATTTCGACTCCAACCGCTCAGGCGGGATCGTCGCGATCAACCTGCGCGACGGCGACGAGCTGGTGGGCGCGGTGCTGTGCTCGTCCGACGACGACCTGCTGTTGGTGTCGGCCAACGGCCAGTCCATCCGGTTCTCGGCGACCGACGAGGCGCTGCGGCCCATGGGCCGGGCGACCTCCGGCGTACAGGGCATGCGGTTCAACGCCGACGACTACCTGCTGTCGCTGAACGTGGTCCGAGAAGGCACATACCTGCTGGTCGCGACGTCGGGCGGGTATGCCAAGCGCACCGCGATCGAGGAGTACACCGCCCAGGGCCGCGGCGGCAAAGGCATCCTGACGATCCAATACGACTCCCGCCGTGGCAGGCTGGTTGGGGCGTTGATCGTCGACGATGACAGCGAGGTGTACGCCATCACCTCCGGCGGCGGGGTGATCCGCACCGCGGCGCGGCAAGTCCGCAAGGCCGGACGGCAAACCAAGGGCGTGCGGTTGATGAACTTGGGTGAGGGCGACACACTGTTAGCCATTGCACGTAATGCCGAAGAAGCCGCCGTAGCCGACGGCGAGTCGGGCACCGAACCCGGCGCATGAGCTACCGCCGGCCGCCGGGCGCGGCCGGACGCACAGGTAAGGAGCCCGTGGTGACGTCACCGAACGAGCCGGGATATCCCGGACTGGGCGACAGCCCCAACGGGAACGGCTCGCTGGACCATGGGGGCGCGCACCGGTCCGAAACGCGCCCCACCGCAGGCCGGGGTTCCGATGCCGGATCTGAGGCGGGCGGGCCGCCGCCCTGGCAGCGCGGCGGCGCCCGGCCGTCGCAGCCGCCGCATCGCCCGCCGTCGGAGGCGCCCGGCCAGCACGAAGCCCGGTCCTCAGGCCACTCCCCCGGCGTCGAAGCGCGGCTGACCCGGTTCATCTCGGGCACCGCCGCCCCCGGCGCGAGCGCGACGCCGCAGGGCGGTCACGCGAAAACCCACGAGGCCGACGCCCCGCCCGCCCGCGGCGAAAGTCGGCACGGCGAGGCCTACGCCAGCGAGCTGCCCGACCTGTCCGGCGTTGCGCCGCGGCCGGCACCGCGCAAACCGATGCCCGAGCGCGGGCCCGAGGCGTCGTCGACATCGACGGCGGGCCGCCCGACCAGCCGCATCCACGTCGGCCGATCCCGGGGCCCGGTGCGGGCCAGCATGCAGATCCGACGGATCGACCCGTGGAGCACCCTGAAGGTGTCTCTGGTGTTATCGGTCGCGCTGTTCTTCGTCTGGATGATCGCCGTCGCATTCTTGTATCTGGTCCTCGGCGGCATGGGCGTGTGGAGCAAGCTCAACAGCAACGTCGGCGATCTGCTGAACAACACCAGCGGCAGCACCGAGCTCGTCTCCAGCGGCACGATCTTCGGCGGCGCGGTGTTGATCGGTCTGCTGAACATCGTCCTGCTCACTGCAATGGCCACGATCGGCGCGTTCGTCTATAACCTGACCACCGACCTGATCGGTGGCGTCGAAGTGACGCTGGCGGATCGGGATTAGCAGCCGAGCGGTCGGGTGCGGTAATCTCGTCGCTCGGTCGTCCGCGTGCGGGCCTATAGCTCAGGCGGTTAGAGCGCTTCGCTGATAACGAAGAGGTCGGAGGTTCGAGTCCTCCTAGGCCCACAACCATGTGCTCGCCCAGACGCTCCGTGAGATTGCTGTTGCCGCTCGCCGCGCTCGCCGTCGCGGCGGCGGTGGTCCGGTCGCGGCGGGGAGTCGAGGTCTGGCACGTGGCCGCTGACCAAACCGCGGACCGCGGCGAGGGGCCTTAGCTCAGTTGGTAGAGCGCTGCCTTTGCAAGGCAGAAGTCAGGGGTTCGAATCCCCTAGGCTCCACACATCGACATTGCGTTTTGGATGTCAGCGCGAACAAGGACATCCCGGCTTGCACGGTTGGATCGAGGTATGCGTGTGGTCAGCCTGCAGGACACCATCTCGGGCGTTCGTTGGGGTCCGGTCTTTCGCAAGGATGCCAGCCGGCGCACCAGCCGGGCGGGTCGGCTGAGTTGCAGGGGTGGTAGTCGCGGTCGTTGTCGTTCACGTTGACCTGAGCATCCGGCGGCACGCAGGTTATGCCGAAATAAGCTGCCGTAGTCGCAGTCATATTGCTGCAATCCGAATATTCCGGTATTGCATACGCGGTGGCGGTGCCGTTGAGAGTGAGTCCGCCCACGAGCGCCGCCGCTGCAGCGATTGCCTTCAGCCGCACGCTATACCTCCCGGTCGATCGGGACGCTATCAGATGCTGGAGGACCTGGAGCGAACTTTCGCGACGACAAGTGAGGCCAGCGATCCGACCGCGTGGGCACAACCCTAATTTGTAATGTCCCACCAAGTTGGGGACGCGCGGTCAGTCGCTCGCAGCGCGCTGGCTCCGAGATGCGGGCTTTCGATGGCAACCGAACCGGTTGGCCAACGCGTTCGGCTTCACGGTCGCGGGCCCGGAAGCGATGAACGCCGCCGCGCGGCACCTTCTCAATCGCGGATATGGATAGCCGTTACGGGCGTGGCTGGACATCGACACTTGGCGGCCGCGGCGACGGCTCGGGGCGCGACGAGCGGCGGATGATCGAGAACGCGACCGCCCCGCCGACCAACGCCGCCGCCGCAATCCCGGCAATCACCCACGGACGCTTGCTGCGGCGCTGGGCCCGGCGCGCCTGCTGAAGCGCTTCCGGCAGGCCGGCAACCACCTCTTGCGCCGCGGCCAGTTCCGCCGTGATGGTCTCTTGGGCGCTCTGCAGGTCCCGCGCGAGCCGGCCCTCCTGGTAGCGGCGACGCAGGTTCGACGCACCCGCCTGCGCGGAGTGCGCACCCAGGCCCACGACGCCGCGCGCGACGTCCACCGGACCCACCGCCGTGTAGGCCAGCCCTCGGGTCAGTCGCTGCCGCGGGGTCAACCGGGTCTTCGTCGTCGCGCTCATCTGCCGCCTTTCTGCCGACCGTCGGTAAAGCTCCAGCCTGCCATCATTGCCGTGTCTGCGGGTCCGATGCGCGGCTACCGGCACCGGCCGGCGGGTGGCCGCAGCGGTGATGGCAGACTGTGATGCCGTGACTACCAGCCCAATTCAGACTGCCACTGCCACACTGCACACCAACCGCGGCGACATCAAGATCGCACTGTTCGGCAATCACGCTCCCAAGACCGTCGCCAACTTCGTGGGACTGGCGCAGGGCACCAAGGACTATTCGACCGAGAACGCCTCCGGCGGCACCTCCGGCCCGTTTTACGACGGCGCGATCTTCCACCGGGTGATCAGCGGGTTCATGATCCAGGGCGGCGACCCGACGGGCACCGGCCGCGGCGGCCCGGGCTACAAGTTCGCCGACGAGTTCCACCCCGAGTTGCAGTTCGACAAGCCCTACCTGCTGGCAATGGCCAACGCCGGGCCGGGCACCAACGGCTCTCAGTTCTTCATCACGGTCGGCAAGACGCCCCACCTGAACCGGCGGCACACCATCTTCGGCGAGGTCGTCGACCCGGATTCGCAGAAGGTCGTCGACGCGATCGCCGCCACCCCGACCGACCACAGCGACCGGCCCACGGAACCGGTCGTGATCGAATCGATCACCATCTCCTAACCCGGCAGCGCGTACCCGGCCTCGGTGAGCGCGTCGAGCACCTCCAACGGGTTGGTGCCGAGGTCCCAGCGCGAGAAAATCAGCAGCCGGTCGTCGCCGGTCTCGATCTCCAGCAGCCGAGTCTTGCGTCCAATCCGCCGGAATTCGGTGATGCGGATGATCTTGATGTCGGGTCGCCGCAAAAGCTGCGTTCGCAACCACCCGCGGACTAGCAGCCCCTCAGGAGTGATTGCCAGCTTCGGCCGTGCGCGCCACGAAACGCTTGCAAACAAGATCAACCCCACCGCGGCAATACCGATGAGGATCCGGCCGGGGGCGTCTGTGACCAGAGTCACACACGCGATAGCCATCGCGACGCCGACGACGCCACAACCTGCGATTCCGGATGTCGACGGTGCCCATTCGGTTTGCTGCACGGGCGTCCTAGACCGTCCTACCTTTGGCGATGGAGTTATCCACAAGCGCTATCAACAATGGGGATGAATCACACGCGTGTGATTGAGTAAACGGTGGGTTGCCAGCACAGTAACGATGCGTGCCCCAAATGAATTCATTACGGTACCGAAGACTGCTACCGCCACCGCATGGTGAGCAACAGACCGGTGATCATGAAAGCAAACGCCACCGCGTAGTTCCACGGTCCCAGTTCGGCCATCCAGTCCAGCACCGACGGCGCGTTGGGTCCGGTAGCGGCCAGCTGAAACACCATCAGCCAGATCAACCCGATCAGCATCAACCCGACGAACAATGCGACGAACCAGACGCTGGACGGCCCGGCCTTGACCTTGACCGGCGTCCGGCTTACCGGACTCGCGGCGAAGTCGTTCTTCTTGCGGACCTTGGACTTGGGCATCGGTACCTCAGGACAGTCGAGCGGATGCAACGATAAAGCTGCAAGCATTGTTCGGCTACGAGACTAACCCACCCGAACACCAGCGAACGGGGAGCCGATGGCCAAACCCACGACGCGCCGTGCCATGAGCGCCCGCGCGCTGTGGCGCGTCGGCGTCCCCCTGGTTTGCCTGCTGGCCGGGCTGCTGCTGGGCGCGACGCACGGGGTGTCGCGAGGCGGTGAAATCCGTCGCAGCGACGCACCGCGGCTGGTCGACTTGGTGCGTGAGGCGCAGTCCAATGTCGACGGGCTGTCCAGCGAGCAGGATCGCCTGGCCGCCGCGATCGACTCCACCCACGGCCGGTCGGCGGATGCCGCGCTGGCGGCGATGCAGCGACGGTCCGCGGAGTTGGCCGGCGACGCCGGCCTGGACCCGATGCACGGACCCGGCCTGGTGGTGACGCTCACCGACGCGCAGCGCGACGCCAACGGCCGATTCCCCCGCGACGCCTCCCCCGACGATCTCGTCGTGCATCAGCAAGACATCCAGGCCGTCCTCAACGCGTTGTGGAGCGCCGGCGCGGAGGCGATCCAGGTGCAAGACCAGCGCATCATCGCCACCTCGGCGCCGCGCTGCGTCGGAAACACCTTGCTGCTCAACGGACGTACGTACAGTCCGCCGTACACGATCACCGCCGTCGGCGATCCCGGCGCCATGCAGGCCGCGTTGGCCGCCGCTCCCCTGGTGACGCTCTACAAGCAGTACGTGGTGCGCTTCGGACTCGGTTACAGCGAACAGGTCATGCCCGACGTGCGCATCGCCGGGTACACCGAGCCGGTCCGGATGCACGTCGCCAAGCCCGCCGGCCCGGTCAGCTACTGAGCCAGGGGTAGCCTGTTGCGATGCGGATCCTGGTCGTCGACAACTACGACAGCTTCGTCTTCAACCTGGTGCAGTACCTCGGGCAGCTCGGTGTCGAGGCGCAGGTGTGGCGCAACGACGATCCCCGGCTGTCCGACCCCGCCGCGGTAGCCGCCGAGTTCGACGGCGTGCTGCTCAGCCCGGGACCGGGTACACCCGAGCGCGCCGGCGCCTCGATCGGCCTGGTGCATGCCTGCGCGGCGGCGCGCACCCCGCTGCTGGGCGTGTGCCTGGGGCACCAGGCCATCGGCGTGGCGTTCGGCGCCACCGTGGACCGCGCCCCGGAGTTGTTGCACGGCAAGACCAGCAGCGTTTTTCACACGAATGTCGGTGTGCTGCAAGGCCTTCCGGATCCATTCACGGCAACCCGCTATCACTCGCTGACCATCCTGCCGGAGACCCTGCCGGCCGAACTCGAGGTGACTGCCCGTACTCGCAGCGGCGTGATCATGGGCGTCCGGCATACCGAGCTGCCCATCCACGGGGTGCAGTTCCACCCCGAGTCGATCCTCACCGAGGGCGGTCATCGGATGCTGGCCAACTGGCTGGCCTACTGCGGACACCCCCGCGACGACGCGCTGGTGCGCCGGCTGGAGAACGAGGTCGTGAAAAGCACTGCCGCGGTGGCGCCTACTGACCGAACTTCAGCGTGATCGGGCCGTCCTTGTTGACGCCTTGCCCTGCCGCCGGGCTCTGGTAGACGATCCGGTTGTGCTTGTCACCGCCGGCGTCGACGTCGGCGCCCTTGACCAGCACGCCCGTCCAACCCAGCGCCCGCAGCTGCGGTTCGGCGTCGGTCCAGAACATGCCGGACAAGTCGGGCATCGTGAACTGGTTGCCCTTGGATACCTGTAGCTCGATCACCGAGTCCACCGGGACGGTGGCGTCGGCGGGCGGATTGGTGCCGACCACCTCGCCGGCCGGGCGGGAGCTGTCGACGGCGGCCTCGGTGAACTTGGTGAAGCCGTAGACCGTGAGGTTCTTTTGGGCGAGCTCGACGGTCTGCCCGGCGACGGCGGGAACCTGTTTGGTCGCCGGACCCGACCCGACGATCACGGTGATTTCGTTGGTGATCGCCGACGTCTGGTTGGCCGGCGGGTTGGTCCCGATGACCCGGTCCTTCATGTCGGGGGTCGACGGCGAATTGACTTGCTTGAACCGCCCGAATCCGGCGGCCTTCAACTTCTTCACCGCCGACGCGTAGCTCAGCGACGACACGTCGGGCACCTCACGCTGCTCCGGTCCGGTGGAGACGTTGAGGGTGATCTCGTCGCCGGCACCCACCGACGAGTTGGCGCCCGGATCGGTGCCGATGACATGGTCGGGCGGGACGGTCGAATCGGGCTTTTGCTGTGTGCGGGTCTTGAAGCCGCGGTTCTGCAGCGTCGCGATCGCATCGGCGGATGCCTGCCCCCGCACATCGGGCACCTGCACCTTGCGCATGTTGCCGCCGAACGTGTTGATCACGATCGTCACGATCACGGTCAGCACGGCCAGCACCGCCACCGCGATCAGCCAGCGGCCCACCGAACCGGCATTGCGGTCCCTGGCGAAGTCGAGTTGCTGGCGCGGCAGCGGGTCGGTCTGCGGCCCCACCGGCACGGTGGGATGCGACGCCAGCATCGACGTGCGCTCGGCATCGGTGAGCACCTTGGGCGCTTCGGGCTGCTCGCCGTTGTGCACCCGAATCAGGTCGGCGCGCATCTCGGCGGCGGTCTGGTAGCGGTTGTCCGGGTTCTTGGCCAGCGCCTTGAGCACCACGGCGTCGAGCTCCGGAGGAATGCCCTCGTGTCGCTGCGACGGCGGGACGGGGTCTTCGCGGACATGCTGATAGGCCACCGCGACCGGCGAGTCGCCAACGAAAGGTGGCTCGCCGCAAAGGATTTCGTAGAGCACACAACCCAGCGAGTAGACGTCGGAGCGGGCGTCCACCGGCTCGCCGCGGGCCTGTTCGGGCGACAGGTACTGCGCCGTGCCGATCACCGCCGCGGTCTGGGTGACGCGGTTGCCGCCGCTGTCGGCGATCGCCCGGGCGATGCCGAAGTCCATCACCTTGACCGCGTTGTTGTTGCTGATCATGATGTTGGCCGGCTTGACGTCGCGGTGGATGATGCCGTGCTGGTGAGAGAAGTTCAGCGCCTGGCAGGCGTCGGCGATCACCTCGATGGCCCGCTTCGGCGGCATCGGGCCGTCGGTGTGCACGATGTCGCGCAGCGTGACCCCGTTGACGTACTCCATCACGATGTACGGCAACGGCCCGGCGTCCGTCTCCGCCTCGCCGGTGTCGTACACCGCGACGATCGCCGGGTGGTTCAGCGCGGCCGCGTTTTGCGCCTCGCGCCGGAATCGCAGATAGAAGCTCGGGTCGCGGGCCAAATCCGCGCGCAACACCTTGACCGCGACGTCGCGGTGCAACCGGACGTCGCGGGCGAGGTGAACCTCGGACATGCCGCCAAAGCCGAGGATTTCGCCCAGCTCGTAGCGGTCGGACAGGTGTTGCGGGGTGGTCATTACCGTATCTCGTGTCGGTCCAGCGACGCGTACGTCAACGCGACAGCCACCGGCTGCCCGTTTCGGTGTCCAGAATTACCGGTTACCCCGCGATCCGTCCAATTAGACGGCTGTACAGTCGACGAGCCCGCGTTACTCGGCGACTTGCTCGGTGTCCCGGTATCGGTGACCGTCGGCGCCGACGGCTGAGGCTGTGTGTTCTCGTCGCGAGAGTTGATGACGATGAGCACCGCGATGATGATCGCCAGCGCGCCCAGCACACCGGCCGCCCACAGCAGGGCACGCTGGCCCGACGAGAACGTGCGCCGCGGCGGCGGTGGCCGGTGCCCGCCCGTCGTCGGCCGTGATCGGCGCGCCGCCGGGGTCCGGCCGCTGGGGTTGGCGACGGCCCTTGCCTTGGCGCCGGACGGGATGGAGGCGGGGGTGGCTCGCCCGGGCGTCGCCGCCTGGTTGGGTCGCGGCGGCCGGCGGCCGGCGCGGACGGCGGCGACGGCGTCGGCGAACGGTCCACCGCTGCGGTAGCGCATGCCGGGATTTTTGACCAGCGTGATCTCGATGAGTTCGCGCACGTTGGGCGGCAGCTCACTGGGCAGCGGCGGCGGCGGCTCCTTGATGTGCTTCATCGCCACCGTCAGCGCGCCGTCACCGGTGAAGGGTCGACGGCCCGAAACACATTCGTAGCCAACAACTCCCAGCGAGTAAACGTCACTGGCCGGCGTGGCGTCGTGGCCCAGCGCCTGCTCGGGGGCGATGTATTGGGCGGTGCCCATCACCATGCCGGTCTGGGTGACCGGTGCCGCGTCGACGGCCTTGGCGATACCGAAGTCGGTGATCTTCACCTGACCGGTCGGGGTGATCAGGATGTTGCCCGGCTTGACGTCGCGGTGCACCAGCCCCGCGGCGTGCGCGACCTGCAGGGCCCGACCGGTCTGCTCGAGCAGGTCCAGCGCGTGGCGCAGCGACAGCTTGCCCATGCGCTTGAGGACGGAGTTGAGCGGCTCGCCGTTGACCAGCTCCATCACCAGGTAGGCGGTGCGGCCCTCGCCGTTCATCTGGGTTTCGCCGTAGTCGTGGACGCTGGCGATCCCGGGGTGGTTGAGCATCGCGGTGGTGCGTGCCTCGGCGCGGAACCGCTCGATGAATTCGGGGTCGGAGGAGAACTCGCTCTTGAGTACCTTGACCGCGACGCGGCGACCCAGCCGGCTGTCCACCGCCTCCCACACCTGGCCCATGCCGCCGGTGGCGATGAGGCGCTGCAGGCGATACCGGCCAGACAGCGTCACACCTACTCGCGGGCTCATGGTCCTCCCTGCAGCGCGGCCTCGATCACCGCCCGCCCGATCGGCGCGGCCAACGCGCCGCCGGTCGCGGACAGCCGGTCAGCGCCATCCTCCACCAGCACCGCAACCGCCACCTTCGGGGTCTGCGCGGGCGCGAAGGCGATGTACCACGCGTGCGGTGGAGTGTTGCGCGGGTCGGTGCCGTGCTCTGCGGTACCGGTCTTGGATGCGATCTGCACGCCGGGGATCGCCCCTTTCTGCTGTGTGACTTGCTCGGCGCCGACCATCAACTCTGTTAGCTTAGCCGCGACCTGCGGTGACACCGCACGGCGCTGTTCGTGCGGGGTGGCCCTGCTGATGTTGGCCAGGTCCGGCCCCTTGAGGCTATCGACGAGGTAGGGCCGCATGGTGACCCCGGCGTTGGCGATGGTCGCGGCCACCAGCGCGTTCTCCAACGGGGTCAGTGCGACATCCTTCTGCCCGATGCTCGACATGCCCAACGCGGCGGCGTCGGGGAGGGGGCCGAGGGTGGACTCGGCGACCTGCAGCGGAATGGGGTCCGGCGCGGCGTCGAGGCCGAACGACTGCGCGGTACTGCGCAGGGCGTCGGCGCCGGTGAGCATGCCGAGCTGAACGAATGCGGTGTTGCATGAGTGGGCAAAGGCTTCGCGCAAGGACACCGTCGGCTCCTGGCCGCAGGACGTGCCGCCGTAATTCTCGAGCGTGGCGCTGCTGTCGGGCAGCGGAATCTTCGGTGCCGCGGTCAACTGCTCGTCCTCAGTGGCGCCGGACTGCAGCGCGGCGGCGGTGGTGATGACCTTGAAAGTCGAACCAGGAGGGTAGGTTTCGGCGATCGCCCGGTTGGTCAGCGGGGAGGCGGGGTCGTCGCGCAACCGCTGCCAGGCCTGCGACTGTTCCTCGGCGTTGTGCGAGGCCAGCAGATTGGGGTCATAGGACGGCGACGACACCAGCGCCAGGATCTTGCCGGTGGACGGCTCCAGCGCGACCACCGCGCCCTTGCACGGACCACCGCAGCCTTGCTGGAGCGCGTCCCAGCCGGCCTGCTGGACGCGGGGGTTGATGGTGGTGTCGACGTTGCCGCCGCGGGGATCGCGGCCGGTGAAGAAGTCGGCCAGGCGACGGCCGAACAGCCGCTGGTCGGAGCCGTTGAGCAGCGGGTCTGCGGCGCGCTCGAGCCCGGTGCTGGAATAGCGCAGCGAATAGAAGCCGGTCACCGGCGCGTACACCGCCGGGTCGGGATAGACCCGCAGGAAGCGAAAGCGGTTGTCAGTGGCCACCGAATAGGCCAGCAGTTGCCCGCCGGCGGTGATCTGACCGCGTTGGCGCGAGTACTCGTCGAGCAGAACCCGCTGGTTACGAGGGTCGGAGCGCAGCCCGTCCGCGGTGAACACCTGGGTGAGGGTGGCGTTGAACAGCAGCAAGACGATCAGCGCCATCACGGTCAGCGAGATCCGGCGCAGGGAGGTGTTCATACCCGCTCGATCACCTCGGTGCTGGCCGCCGCGATCGGCGACGTGTTGCGCGGCCGGGCCCGGAACGGGCGTCGTGCGGCGTGCGAGATGCGCACCACAATGGCCAGCAGCACATAGTTGGCCAAAAGCGACGAGCCGCCGTACGACATCCACGGCGTGGTCAGACCGGTCAGCGGAATCAGCTTGGTGACGCCGCCGACCACGATGAACAACTGGATGGCCAGCGTCGAGGACAGGCCCGCGGCCAGCAGCTTGCCGAAGCTGTCACGCACCGCGATCGCGGTGCGCATCCCGCGAATGATCACGATCGTGTACAGCATGAGAATGCCTGCCAGACCGACTAATCCGAGCTCTTCGCCGAATGCGGCGACGATGAAATCGGTGGACGCGGCGGGCACGGTATCGGGTTGTCCGTTGCCCAGCCCGGTCCCGAAGATGCCGCCGGTGGCGAAGCTGAACAACGACTGCACCATCTGGTAGCCGTTGCCGTCCGGGTCGGCGAACGGGTCCAGCCACGTCTGGACCCGCACCCGCACGTGGTCGAAAACGTAGTAGGCCGCGACGCTTCCCAGCGCGAACAACGCCAGCCCGATGACGACCCAACTGAACCGCTGCGTGGCGAGATAAACCACGACCAAAAACGACGCGTACAGCAATAGCGAAGTGCCCAAGTCCTTTTCGAAGACCATCACCCCGACGGAGATGACCCAGGCCGCCAGCAAGGGCGCGAGGTCACGGGGGCGGGGCAGGTCCATGCCCAGGACGTGCTTGCCGGCGCTGGTGAACAGCCCCCGTTTGGCCACCAGCACGGCTGAAAAAAAGATGAGCAGCAGGATCTTGGAGAACTCGGCGGGCTGAATCGAAAAGCCCGGCAACCGAATCCAGATTTTGGCGCCGTTCTGTTCGGAGAACGACGCCGGCAACATCGCGGGAATCGCCAACAACACCAGGCCGGCCAGCCCGCTGATGTAGCCATAGCGGGCCAGCTGCCGGTGATCCTTCAGCGAGCTCACCACCAACGCGAACGCGGCCACCCCCACCACCGTCCACAGCATCTGCTGGTTGGCGCTGGGGCCGCTGTGGTGGCCGGGGCTGGCGAGGTCGAGCCGGTGGATCATCACCAGACCCAGGCCGTTGAGCAGGGCCACCACCGGGAGCAGGAGCGGATCCGCGTAGGGGGCGAACCGCCGGATAGCCAGGTGTGCGCCGACGAAGACCGCCAGGAATGCGGCGGCGTAAGTCACCAAATCCCAACGCAACCCGCGGTCCTGGTTGGCCTGGACGATCGTCAACGCCGCCGCAGTGATCACGGTGGCGAAGCACAGCAACAGCAGCTCGGAGTTGCGCCGAGTCGGAAGCGGAGGAGTTACTGCGACTGGCGGCTGCGGCGCCGTGCTCAATGCGCGCGTCGCCTCGTCGTCGCCGGCGCGGGTCATGCCGCCGCCCGGCAATCGGTTCCTGGCTCGGGCGGTGGCGGGGGAAGTGCAGTCACTGTGGGCGCGGTCGTCGTGGGCGACGGACCTTGCGCGGGTTCTTCGGGACCCGCCGTGCTGCTCGGCGGTGCGCCCGGTTCGGGTGTGCGGCTGGTGGGCGACGGGTTCTTTGGCGCAGTCGAGGGCGGCGAGGTAGCCCTTGGCGGCGGACACGGCGGCAGCAAGGAGCCGGCGGACAATTGATGAAGTTGCGCGATGGCGTCCTCGAGCGTGCCGGCGGGCAACCCGGCTGCGACCTGTGCGCGTTCGGACGGGCGCAGGTCGGACAGTTTCATGGGCTGGCAGTTCAGCGTGCCCTTGGACTGGCCGTAGCTGATCTGCGACAGTTCGTTTCGGCCATTGAGACAGCCCACCAGATATGGCTCGTGCAGCGGAAAGCCCAGGATCGAACCCTGGATGCCGCGCATGATCGACACGTTGCCGTTGTAGGCGGCGACGTAATAGTTGCTGCGGATCACCGTGCGTCCGACCGCCAGCCCGGACAGGATCAGCAGCACCACCAGCGCGGCGCCGATCGCCATCCGCCGCCGCGACCGCCGCGGGCGCGGAAACGTATCTATTTGCGGCAGAACACGTTTGACGACGCTCTTGCGGGGATTGATGGCCGATGCCCGCCCGGCGGCAGTGTTGGGCCGGGTGAGTTGGTCCTGATCATCGAAGTCACCCGATACCGCGCCGGCGATGATCGGCTGGGTCGGCCCGTAGTTGTCGTCAACGACGTCGGCGACCACGACCGTCACGTTGTCGGGTCCCCCGCCGCGCAGCGCCAGTTCGATCAGCCGGTCGGCGGCCTCGACCACGTCCGGAATCTTCAGCGCCTCGAGGATGGTCTCGTCGCTGACCGGATCGGACAGTCCGTCCGAGCACAGCAGGTAACGGTCGCCGGCGTGCACCTCGCGCATGGTCAGTGTCGGCTCGACCTCGTGACCGGTCAGTGCCCGCATGATCAGGGAACGCTGCGGATGGCTGTGCGCCTCTTCGCGGGTGATGCGGCCCTCGTCGACCAGGGTTTGGACGAAGGTGTCGTCCTTGGTGATCTGCGTCAACTCGCCGTCGCGCAGCAGGTATCCACGCGAGTCGCCGATGTGCACCAATCCAAGTCGGTTGCCCGCGAACAGGATTGCGGTAAGAGTGGTGCCCATTCCCTCGAGGTCGGGGTCCATCTCGACCTGGGCCGCGATGGCCGAGTTGCCGGCGCGCACCGCGGCGTCGAGCTTGGCCAGCAGATCACCGCCCGGCTCGTCGTCGTCGAGGTGAGCCAGCGCGGCGATCACCAACTGCGAGGCCACTTCGCCGGCCGCGTGACCACCCATGCCGTCGGCCAGAGCCAACAACCGCGCGCCGGCATAGACGGAGTCTTCGTTGTTGGAGCGCACCAGGCCGACATCGCTGCGAGCCGCATAACGTAAGACCAGGGTCACGGGCGCAACTCGATTACCGTTTTGCCGATGCGAACCGGCGTGCCAATGGGAACCCGTACCGCCGTCGTCACTTTCGCCCTGTCAAGGTAAGTACCGTTGGTCGATCCTAAGTCCTCGACGTACCATTCCGAGCCTCGCTGGGATAGCCGCGCGTGCCGCGTCGAAGCGTAGTCATCGGTGAGCACCAAGGTCGAATCGTCGGCCCGGCCGATCAGCACCGGTTGGCCGCTCAACGTGATCCGCGCGCCCACCAGTGAGCCCTCTGTCACCACCAGGTAGCGCGCGGTGGTCCGCCGCTGTCGCGACGGCAACAGGGTGCCGCGCAACGCCAAGCCCCGCCGCACCATGACCGCGCCGGTCGGCGCGTAGATGTCAGTCCGCAGGATTCGCAACACCGACCAAATGAATAGCCATAGCAGCATCAAGAATCCGGCGCGCGTCAGCTGCAGTACCAATCCCTGCATCTGGCGTCCTCTCCGTCCTGGCATCGCTCGCTCCGCCCGCGACACCGAGCACATCAGCAACGTCACGATACTTGGACAGCGCTTGACGCGGGGTTAGCTTGGCCCGGCTGTGAGCTCAGTGAATATGGACGATGATCTCCGAGTGGCCCAGCCGGATCACGTCGCCGTCGGCAAGCTGCCATTCCTGCACGGGCGCGTTGTTGACGGTGGTGCCGTTGGTGGAGTTGAGGTCGGAAAGTAGCGCGACCTGTCCGTCCCAGCGGATTTCCAGGTGCCGGCGCGACACCCCGGTGTCGGGCAGCCGGAACTGTGCGTCCTGCCCGCGACCGATAATGTTGGCGCCCTCGCGCAGCTGGTAGGTCCGCCCGCTGCCGTCGTCAAGCTGCAACGTGACGGTGGTGCCGGTGGACCCGTAAGCACCCTGGCCGTAGGCGCCGTAGCCGCCGGCGCCCGCCTGGCCGTAGTCGTAGTCGCGGCCCGCGGGCTCGGCGTAACCTCCGGCGGCCGGGGCGTAGCCGCCACCGGCCGGACCGGCGTCCGGGTAGCGGCCGTAATCGGGTTGGCCGTAGTCCTGGCGCCCGTAACCCGGGGCGCCTTGGTAGCCCTGGTCGTAACCGCCCTGGTCCGGATACGGCGCGCGCTGGTCGGGCTGCGCGTAGCCGCCCTCGTCGGGGCGAGCCGGCCCGCGCCCGTAGTCGCCGTAATCGCCGTAACCCTGGCCGGCGGGTGGGCCGCCGTAGCCGCCTTGCCGATAGCCCGCGTCATAACCCTGGGCGCCGTAGCCACCGGCCGGGCGCTGCTCGTACGGCTGATAGCCACCGCCCTGCTCCGGGTAGCCGCCCTGCTCGGGGTAGCCACCCTGCTCCGGATAGCCCCGCTGATCGGGGTAGCCGCCTTGGTCCTGGTAACCGCGCTGGTCCGGGTAACCGCCCTGCTCGGGGTAGCCGCGATGCTCTTGGTAGCCGCGCTGGTCTGGATAACCGCCTTGGTCGGGGTAGCCGCCCTGCTCGGGGTAGCCGCTCTGGTCCGGCTGCCTGGGCGGATAACCGTGCTGGTCCGGATAACCACCAGACTCCGCTGGATACGGGCCCCGCGGATCCTGGCCGCCCCGGGGCTCGTCGGGGCCTCGCCCGTAGGGCTCGTCGTAGTAGTCATCACCGGGCCGCCCCTGCCCCTGGCCGCCGCGATAGCTCGAATTCTCAGTCATCGGTGGTACTCCTGGTTCTGCGCTGAACGCATGATCTGATTGTGGCGGGGCGAAATCAATGGCGGTCGGGTGGGGCTCCACGTCGGGGTTGACAGCGCCGCGGGCGCGGAACTGCCCGGTGTGCAGGTTCGACGACTGCTCGAACCGGACGACCACATCACCATACGTTTGCCACCCCTGTTCGCCGATATATGCCGCCAAGTGCTTAGCGAAAGCGTTGGAAGTGAGAGCCGGGTCGGTGCCCACTTTCTGGTAGTCGTGCATACCGAGGGTAATGATGTATTCGTTCGGAGCCAAAAGGTGATTACCCTGCAGCGGCCGAATACCGTCGGCCGCTTCCCGGCGCAGCATGGCCTCAAGCTCTTGCGGGACGATCGAGCCGCCGAACATGCGGGCAAACGCATCGCCGACGGAGGCTTCGAGTTTGCGCTCGATGCGTTGAACTAGCCCCTTCTGGCTGCTCATGTCAAGCGCTGCCTCACTCGTTTTCCTGCCTCGCCGCTGCAGGGCGGACGACCTCCCTCGCGTCGCATCACCCGTGTCCTTCCCAAATGGTATCGGGCCAGCGCAGCTCAGCGGCACCTTCAGAACTCTGAGAATCGCATCTCAGCAGCTCACGCCGATCGGACCATGCCCGTTCGGGGCACTGGCGCGATTGGGGAAGCCAACTATTACAGTGGTAATCTCCACCGGTTGTTTAGGGCGAGTGGCGGAATGGCAGACGCGCTGGCTTCAGGTGCCAGTGTCCTTCGGGACGTGGGGGTTCAAGTCCCCCTTCGCCCACCATCGTGACGAGGCCGGTCGTCGCGACCGAGGTGTCGCTGGATCGAATGTAAACGGCGCCAACGACTTCCAGAAAGCGGGCATGACGCCGCCACCAATCCGCTAGCCAGTTAAGCCGCTCCGACCGAGCGAAATCGCCCCCACCCTTGTATATGAGGACGCCCGCGGTATCAGATCCCGACTAGGGCTAATCGGCCGAATCATTATGATGCTCGCTTACGAGCACGGTGGGGGGCCGATTCGAGTGCCAGCGGAAGGTGGAGTCAGTGGGGTGGATTAGCGACCGATGGCATGACCTGAGCGACTTCGGGTCCACCGCCTGGCTGGGCCTTGCGCTGTGGGTGATTGTCGTCGTCGCTCTGGTCGCGCTGGTCTACGTGCGCTACCACCTGGTCCGGATGCGCAAGTTGAGTTTCGAAGACCATCGGCCGCAGGTCAGCATGTTCATGGAGCCGCACGCCGCGGACTGGCATCTGGTGGAGCTGGTCGTCAGGAACTTCGGTCAGCGGACGGCCTATGACGTCCGGTTCCAATTCAACAATCCGCCCACCGTTGCGGAGTACGAGAACGCCTACGAGGGCATGGTCGACATCACCGAATTGCATCTGCCGGAGGAGCTGCCGGAGTTGGCTCCCGGACAGGAATGGCGCACGGTGTGGGATTCCGCCCTGGATCGTCATCAACTCGGCGGTGCTATTGCTTCGCGCTTCACCGGAACGGTCACCTACTACGACAGTCCCGCGCCGCAAGGCCGGTGGAGCAATTTCAAGGCGCGGCGACGCAAGCCGATCGAAACCAAGGTGGTGCTCGATTGGAGCACGCTGCCGCCGGTGCAGCGGATCGAATTGATGACGACGCACGATTTGGCCAAGCGGGAGAAGCAAAAGCTGGAGTTATTGCGGTGCCTGCTGACCTACTTCCAGGTCGCCAGTCAGGAAACCCGGCCGGAAGACGTGCGTAGCGAGATCGACCGGATCAAGCACGCGACGCAGGAAATTCGGAACCGGTGGCGCAGCAGGCAGCTCGAAGAACCGACCGACGTCAGGATGCGCCGGCCGCACTCCGGGCGCCCGCCGATCCGTGACGGGGAACCGGAGCCCGAGCCCAGCCGACGTCGTAACGAGTTGACATAGCCGTCAGCCGACGTCAAGGTGAGCCCGGCTGAATGACTCCCGTAGAATTTATCTGCCTGACTGGCGACGACTTGACGTGCTAACTAAGAGCCGAGTAGCCCCCTCGGGGCGGCTGCTACGGTAACCGTGTGACCAAAGTGCCGAGGAATTACCGTCATAGCTGACGCACCCTGGCGTCGCGGTCGGTGGGTCTGCCGGAAGATCGTCTCGCCGCTGCCGGTGGGGTCGTGGGTTGACTTAAGGAGTCGGCGATGAGCGACACCGCGCAGGGTTCGCGCGTGGGGTCACAATTTGGGCGCTATCGCCTCACGCGCCTGCTCGGGCGTGGCGGGATGGGCGAGGTCTACGAGGCCGAGGACACGGTAAAAGAACGCGTCGTCGCGCTCAAGGTGCTCTCGCCGGCGCTGTGTCAGGATCCGGTGTTCCGGGAACGACTGCAACGCGAAGCGCGAACCGCGGGCCGCTTGCAGGAACCACACGTGGTGCCTGTCCACGACTACGGCGAGATCGACGGACAGCTGTATCTCGATATGCGGCTGATTCAGGGCACCGACTTGGCCACGTTATTGAAAGAGTCCGGCGCATTGACTCCACCGCGCGCGGTGGCAATTGTGCGCCAGGCTGCTTCGGCATTGGATGCTGCGCATGCGGCCGGGGTGATACACCGCGATATCAAGCCGGAAAATATTCTGGTCACCCGCGACGATTTCGCGTATCTGGTCGATTTCGGTATCGCAAGCGCCACCACCGACGAGAGGTTGACCCAGGCGGGCAGCGCGGTGGGCACGTGGAAATACGCGGCGCCCGAGCGTTTCACAAATGCCGAAGTGACCCACAGCGTCGATGTTTATGCGTTGGCTTGCGTGCTTCACGAGTGCTTGACCGGCTCGCCGCCATATCGCGCCGACAGTGCGGGAATGCTGATTACCGCGCACTTGATGGAACCCATTCCGCACCCGAGTCAACTGCACCCGGGTATCCCAAGTGCATTCGACAAGGTGATTTCTCGCGGGATGGCCAAAGACCCCAAGGACCGTTATGCCAGCGCCGGCGAACTGGCGCAGGCAGCACTCGAGGCGCTCAGCGCCCGAGATCAGGACCGTGCGGGCGACATCATCGAACGCAGCGAGGAAGCCACTCTCCCCGACCTCGAAGCCCGTCCGCTTCCGACGCCTCCCCCACCTCCGCCGCCGGCCACTCCGCCTCCGCCGCCGGGTCCCTCGGTTCGTCAGGCGAGCACGGAGGCGCCGCCGCGCCCGACACCACCGCCACAGCCCGCCGGTCCCGGATGGGGTGGCGGCGGCGGTACGGGCCCAGTCCACGCGGCCCCCACCCCCGGCGAAGCACCACGCTCTGCGCCCTCGTTCACTCCCACTGGGAGTAGCTGGCCTGGCCAATTCGGTGCTCCCCCAATAGGAATCCCCCCGGGCCGACCGGCACCCCGTAAGCCCCGCAAACAGAACCGTCGGCTTCCCCTGGTCGCGGCCGCGGTGGCCGTGATCGCCATCGGCGGCTTGATCTGGCTGCTGCTGCCCTCAAACTCCTCACCCGGTCCGTCGCCCACCAACGAGCCGACGTCCAGCCCCACCGCTGCACCAGCACCCTCGATCTCCACACCGCCGCCCGCCGAGTCCCAAGCTCGGTTGTTCGGCATGCTGCCGCCGGGCTACCCGCCCGACGTCTGCAAACCGATTACTCCGCCAAAAGGTGCGTTCGCGAAGGTGTCATGCGGCAGAAATATCGATCCCGACGGGCCGCCGTCGGCGACTTACGCGCTATTTCCGGATAAGGCGACGGCGCGGGCTGCCTTCGACAGAATCGTCAAGACTTCCGCTCCGGTCGATTGCCCGGGCCGAATACAATCGCCGGGCCCGTGGCACCGAAACGCCACACCGGATCAAGTCAGCGGCATGCTGCTCTGCGCGATGCAACAGGGCTACCCGGTGGTGGTGTGGACCAATGACGACGCACAGGTAGTCAGCGTCGTCCAAGGCGAACCGCAGGGGCCGACGCTCGAGCAGCTATATATGTGGTGGAGCACCCATTCATGACACCTGCCGCCTGCCGTTAAATGCGGCAGCCGCATACATGCGTCATGCGATGCAGTGGGGAGGGTGGTAGAACAGGGGTGTTAATTACCGCTCGCGACATCTAGGCTCCACAGAATCGGCATAATGTGCCGGTGTTGGCAGCGATCCGTCGCAGCGAAGCCGCCACCGAAAGACGATTGAAGAAGAAAAAGGAGTGAGCCATCTTGAAGATCAGAACAACCGCAATGGCAGCAGCAGCTGCCGCCGCCGCTGGTGCGATCGGCATCGCGGGTGCATCGTTCGCTTCGGCCGATGAGGGTGCGGCTACCACCAGCCAGAGCTTGGGCAGCCAGGCGAAGATCGTCAACGGCACCAACGTGCAAGGCTGGACCGTCACCGATCTGAAGCAGAGCTCGGACACCATCCCCTATCAGCCGCACGGCACGCTGTGGGAAGCCACCGCCACCGATGAGGCCATCCAGGGCGGGGCCACGCCGATCGTGTCGAACTTCAATGCGGTGTCGCCCAGCGGCCAGACGTACCGCGTCCTGTACCAGGTCGCCACTCCGCAGGGCGTCAACCCTGCCGGCCTTGCCCAGGGCCAAAAGACCAGCGGCAAGATCTATTTCGACGTGACCGGCGACAACCCGAACTCGATCGTTTACACGGACGGCGGCGGCAACCAGCTCGCATCGTGGGTGCAGTCGTCGCAGCCGCAAGGCCGAACAGGCGGCGGACGGGCGACCTCGTCTCCGGCCGGCAACTCCAACTCGCCTGCGCAGACCGGGACGCCTGGCACGGCGACTCCCGCCGGCAACCCCGCCGCGCCCGCCGCCACCGGTAGCCAGGGGACGCCGATCCCCGCCGGCAGCCAGGGAACGCCGCCGGCCGCTGGCGGCGCCGCCACCACCCCGGCCGTCAGCCCCACGGCTCCCGGGGCCGCCGGTACCCCGGCAGCGCCTGCAGGACCCGCAGCTCCTGCTCCCGGCGCGGCCGGTAGCCCGGCAGCCCCAGCTCAGGGAGCGGCAGGTGCGCCGGCAGCTCCGGCGCCGGCCAACAGCCCCGAGGCGCCGGCCACGTCCGGTAGCCCGGAGACGGCGCCCGGTGGTCAGCCGGCTGGCAGCCAAGGCACGCCCACCTCGGCAGGCACCCAAGAGGCGCCCGGTACTGCTGGCAGCCCCGACACGACGGCCGGCAGCCCAGCGTCACCGACACCTGGGGCAAGCCAGGCGACCCCGGCGGGTAGCCAGGGCGGGTCAGGACGTTAACGGCTAAGCGCTTCCTGACCCCAGACAGAATCCGACCCCTGCGGTTATCCGCAGGGGTCGGTTTCATATGCGACGCCTCGCTGCCACCCCCTCGTTTGGCGGCGGGGCGTCGACTTGGTTATGCGGGGACCGGGCAGGCCTTGCGGTCCCTCACCGGGTAACCGTTGCGCTCCGCCAGTGAGCGCAACTGGCGCAGTGCAAACGTTCGTGCCCGGCCCGTTTCGGGAACCACCACTCCGGCCCAAAGACCTTCGACTCCAGGTAGTTCGCAGGCTTCGCGAGCGCACAGCCAGCGACGCGGGCAAGACCGGCAAATCATCTTGGCCTCGTCGTCGGCGATCGTCGTCCAACGCTCCGGGTCTCGCGTGCACGCACCCAGCGGTAGTTCGTAGAGAGCTGTTGCGGTCATGTGTCCCGTTCCTTCGGTAAGTGCCGCGGTTTAGCGGCCGATGGTTCAGAAGCGTATAGCACAAACCGTAGCAGTGCAACAGTTAGCGCTACATTCTCTGAAGCGCCTGCCGCAACACTTTACGAACTGCATCCCGAACGTCACGTCTGGCCTGGGGTCCCGTTCTCCCAGACCGGGCAGCGCAAGACTGCCGGGTGTCGCCGTAACGGTGCCGACAGCGTCACACCAGGTCACTTGGCAGATAAGGCGGGCGCAGACGGCCTCGGAAGGCCGCGGCAGTGTGTTCGCGCAGGCAGCATTGGCCGGCACGCCACCGATGCCTACTCTTTGCGATGTCGCGCGCCGGTTTTGTGAGCTAAGCCGTAGCGCTGTGACGGTTTTGCAATCTGCTGCACTTGTTATCGGGAGAAGCGGGGCAACGGACAAACGTAGCTGTGGCCATAGCGCAGAGCGGGGTGCAACGGCTACCATCGAAGCGGCGGCCAAAGCCCACCGAATCCCGAGGAAACCCCCGCAAAATGACCAACGTCGAGCCGACTGCCGACTCAACTTTGTTGATCGTGCAGGACGGCGAGAAATCCCATGCGATCGAGGCCGGTCGCGGGGTTGCGACGATCGGTAGGAACCCCGAAGACCGGGTGCAGATCAACGATCCGCGGGTTGCGCTCAAGGTCGAGTCGATCGACGGGCAGTGGCGGGTCGTCGACAGCAGTCCTTACGGGATGTTCGTCGACGGGTTGCGGACGAGCTCGGTGGCCGTCAAGGGTCGGACAACTGTGCGTCTGGGCGATCCGACTCAAGGCAGGCCGCTGACGTTCGACGTCGTCGAGCCGAATAAACCCGATGACCAGCAGCGCTCCAGCGAGCCCGAAGACCTCGACGTCACCGGAACGTGGCAGATCGATGATCTGGACCCCGGGGTGGTCCGCGCCGGGGCGGCGGCCGCGGCACGTCGTCGCGAGCTCGACATCAGTCAGCGCAGCCTTGCTGCCGATGGGGTCATCAACGCCGGGGCGCTCATCGCTTTCGAAAAGGGTCGTAGCTGGCCGCGGGAGCGCACCCGGGCCAAGCTCGAGGAGGTGTTGCGCTGGCCGCCGGGCGCCATTGCGCGCATCCGGGAGGGCGGGCCCGTCCCCGGTGAAGAGGTCACCGAGATTCTGTCCGGCGACGACCAGGTGCCCTTGATCGCGCAGGCCGTCATTGCCGCGGTAGACAGCTGCAGCCTGGCGATCTCGGCCCTGCCGCCGGTGCAGGATCCGGAGTTCACCCCCGGAGTGACCTCGATCCTGGCGGACTTGCGCAGGCTCGAGGCCGTTGCCGTTCGGGCAACGCAAATCGGGAAAGTCACTCCCCCGTTGATCAAGGCGCTCAGCACGGTGCGTCACCACTACGACCAGCTGATGATGCTGGGTGCGACGGCGCCGGGCGCGACGCTCGGGCAGCGGCTGTATGCAGCACGTCGGCGGGCGAACCTGTCGATATCGGAGACCGCGCAGGCCGCCGGCGTAACGGACGACATGATCGTCCGCGCCGAAACCGAGGAAGCGCTGCCCGCCGCGACCGCCGATGCGCTCGAATCGCTCATCGCCCAGATCAGCTGGCGTTGAGCGCAGGCTCACACAATTTGGGTGGCGAAAGCGGCCGCGCACATCGGCATCAGGGTCGCCAACACGACCGCATTGGGAACCGTCGTATCCAGCCCGGTGACTAGGCGCGTCTTCCGCTTCTCCCCCGACTGCGCCCATACCCGGACCTGCCCGTGGTTCTTACCCGGAGACAGATTATTGAAGGCAGCGTTAACCTCGACGTGGTAAAAATCGGACCATGAGTATGTTCGGGCGCGAAAGACCTTTCCGCGGAAGCCTGAATTGGACAGCGTAATAAAACAACCGCCGTCGTCGATTGTATACTCCACGCCCCCTCGCAGGGACGCGAGAACACGCTGAGAGACTCGCGGTTCGATAAACCGACGAGAGATGTCGGCCAAGCCTCTCCAGGCTACCTCGTTTTCTGGCACGTCTCTCGCCGCCGGATTGTCCAAGGTGAGAGCGTAATCTTTTCCACAAGTATCTTTTACAGAAAACCCTCGGTAGATCCACATTCCGCTGCCATAATTATTGGCCGGACCAGGTACACCGATTATTGTTCTGTTCCAGTAGGCAACTTCGGTAATATCGCTCAACGCTATCCACTGCCCTTGAAGCATTAGGTGGTCGCTGGTAAGGGATATCAACCAGCGGTGACCATCCCAGAAACTGGTGACGTATTGACCGTCAGAACCTGGATACCACGGCATGACCGATACCTTCTCACAACTTCGCTCTGTGCGCAGCGACCGCCATCGCAGCTGCTGCCCTTGGCTGCGTGCAGCTATGCCACGGTGCGGAGCGCACCATGCGCCGGAGTGAACATCCGTGGGCCTGGCGCCCTTATCCGCGTGGCTAGCAGGCACTTTGGCCAACACTGCTGCCGTAGTTTTTCGGAGGAGAGCGATATACCGGCGGGTCCTCGACCACGAAATTCATGCGCTGAGGACCACCGGAACGCTGTTACGCTGTGATCCGACGAAGGGAGCTGCCCGGTATGGGTGATGGTCCGAATGAAGACGCAGGCCTGCAGAAGTTCTATGACTTATTAGGGGTGCCTGAAAAGTTCTCAGAACTGCTGGATGCAGGCGGCGGCGGCGCTTTTCGAAAAAGCGGCAAGGCCCTCAATAACCTTAACGACGGTTGGAAAGCACTGGATCATCTGTCGGGCGCGCTGGACGGTAATCCGAAGGACATCGTAGACCTCTTCGGCGACCTTGGAAGTGGCGTCGGTAAAGGTTTGAAACTAAAGAGTCTTCCGGACACGCTAAAGACTACCGGCAGGATGATCGAGGCTGCTGGGAAGAAAGCAGGGATCGAGGGTCTGGAGCAGTTTGGGAAGCAGCTATTCTCTAAGGCGGGCTCAAAGTGGGTAAGCGGGCTAGCAGGCGCAGAGACCCCAATTATCGACGCCGCTTTGTTAGCCCTTACCTTGATGAGCTTACAGCTGGGCTTTGGAGATCCGGATTCGGGTGACCGTTTTGGTAACGGTTCGACGCAATTCCAGCAGGTTTACGAATTGTTGGACTCTGCCTTCCCAAACGGCTGGGCAGGCGCGGGGTCGCAAGCCTATACCAAACAGAACACCAAACAACAAGGTCGCGCTGAAATCATGGCCCACGCCGATAACATGATGCACGGGATTGTGCAGGAAGAGGCGCGCCAACTCACGGAGACCCAAACATACATAGACGTCGCATCGGACTTCCTAATGGCCTGCATTCCAGCAGCCATCGCGTTGTATGCCGTACCTGTGGTCGGCCCAGAGATGTCGTTGGCATTCCAGGCCGGAGCTGTCGCTGGCGCAATGCCACTGCCGACTGCGCGAATGGCCCAGATGGTCTTTCAAGCGATGCAGAACGCGGCGCAAGTCCAGCAAGCGATCGGCAAGTACAACGAAGTCGCCTCCACCGCGCACTCCACCGGCGCGCCGTCTGCTTTCTGCCCGTCGCCGGGAACTCCGGGCAGCCCGAGTGGGACTGGCACGTCCGGTACACCCGGCGGTCCCGGCAAATCGGGTTCGCCAACTGGGCCCGGCAGGTCGGGATCGCCAAGTGGTCCTACTAAGCCAAGTTCACCGAGCGGGCCTGGTCAGTCCGACGCGCCCAGCACACCGGGAACGCCCAGCGCTCCGACCGCGCCTGGCGCCCCCACAATGCCTCCTGCTCCGAGCGGACCCACCGCGCCCAGCATGCCGAGCCAGCCTCCCACGCCCACCGCACCCAGCACGCCCGCGTCGCCGGGGACGCCGTCCACGCGAAACGTCCCGTGGGTGACCACTACACCGAGCGGCGGCGCGACCCCGGTAGCGACGGCATTCAGCGCGCAGACAGGCGGAGGCGGGCTGGCAAGCACTACCCCGCCAGCGCAACCGGTTACGCCTGGGGCTGGGCCGGCACCCAGTGTCCCGAAACCCCCTGGGCCGCAGATGGTTCCGGGTGCAAGACCCGACCCGAGCAAGCTGCCGCCGATAGGGCGGGCGCCCGTTAGCCACGAGATCGAGACCGATACCGATCAGGTGAAGGAGCGGGCGACCTAAGGTTGGATCCGGTCAATCCATCGATACCGCAGGCCACCGGGTCGGCGCAGTTGTAAATAAGGCAGTGCAAACAAAGAGTAGGAAGCCGGGGTCTATCCATGACCGACCCATTACAAGTCACAACGGAAGAACTACACGAGCTGTCGAGCAAACAGCGACAAGCCGCGTCCCAAGTGGGAGCAGCATCCGCTGCCGCCCAAGGCGTCAGCAGCTCGATGGCGGTAAACCACGGGGTCATCTGCGCGGGCACTACCGCAGCGGTAATGATGGCCGAACAGACGCGAAATGCCGCGAGCGCGGGCATGCAAGCGGTGTCGACCGACCTCGCGGAGAAGCTGAACATGGCGGCAACCAACTACCAGTGCACCGACCAACAAGAGGCCGGCAAGCTCGACGGACAGATGCACCCGAGGTAAGCGATGACGAGTCCCTATACAACCGACCACACGGCTGCCAACATCGACGACGTCGTCGGGGTGGAGGTGACCATCGACGGCATGCTGGTGATCGCCGACCGCCTGAACTTGGTGGATTTCCCCATCTCATTGGCCATCCGGCCCAACATCCCCCAATTGGAGCTGCGGGACCTGGTTTGGGACCAAGTGCGACGTGATCTCACCGATCAGGGAGTCCTTGACCTCTACGGCACGCCGCATCCGGCCGTGGCCGCCATGGTCGACACGCTCAGCCGGGCGGACCGGACGCTGGAGGCGCGGTGGTTCCGCCGTGATTTCGAGGGCGGCAAGATGATCCGCTTCGTCGTCTGCCGCAAAGGCGAGCGCCATGTTGTCGCTGCCCGCGACGGGGACATGCTGGTCCTCCAATGGGTGGCGCCGCAGGTTGGCCTGGCCGGCATGGTGAATACCGTGCTGGGACCCGCCGAGCCCGCCGACGTGGAGCCGCTCACCGGCGTCGCCAGCAAGCTTGCCGAGTGCACGACACCCACCCAGATCGCGCAGTACGGCGTCGCTCCCTCCTCGGCCCGCATTTACGCTGACATCATCGCCAACCCGACGAGTTGGGTCGAAATCACCGCAACTGAACGCCACCCAGGTGGCACGACCACAACAACCGACGTCGCAGCCGGTGTCGCGGACTCGCAGAAGGGCAGGTTGGTGTCGATTCCGCGCCGCGTCAACGGCGAGCTCTACGGCAGTTTTCTACCCGGGACAAATGAGAACCTCCAGCGCGCGCTGGAGGGGTTGGTGGGATTCTTGCCATCGGGTAGTTGGTTCGACCGCGCCGACGCGGAGTACTCATAGCAACGGTTGGGAAGGAAGCATGGTGGATGGCGTTCCGCCATACGATCTAGAGGGCGACGACGACGATCACGATGATCTGTCCGCCCTGGATTTCTCCGTCGCCGATGACGACGCCGAGCAGTCCGTGCTAGATGTGTTCGACGAGTATGTCCCGAGCGGGGAGGCGGGGGATACTGACAGCGAATTGGACGCCTTCGGCACCCCCGAAGAGGAGGCCGAAGAGCTTCAATCGCCGCTGTTCACTGTGACCAACCCGCCCGGGACGGTGACAGTGACGGCGTACATGGATGGGCGCGTGCAGCGGATTGATCTGACGGCGAAAGTGACGACTATGACCGAATCGCATCTCGCTGAAGAGATACGCGTCATCGCGGACCTGGCCAGGCAAAAGGCGCGGTCCGCGCAGTACGCGTTCATCTCTGAAGCGATGCGTGATCTCGGGCAAGACAACGCGGCCACACGCGACTTCCTGACCCGAGACCTGAACCTGCCGACGCCCGAGGAAGCAACGGCAGCGACGGCGCAGGTCTTTGCGACACGATATGCAGGTGACCATGACTGATCATTTGGCCAATATGTTCGCCAGCGCCGTGAGCATGCTGCCCATGTCGCCAGCGCGATCCATGGAGCTGTTCACGGAGATCACGAACTACGACGAGTCCGCCTGCGATGCCTGGATCGGTCGGATCAAATGCGGCGACACCGACCGTGTGACGATGTTTCGGGCCTGGTACTCGCGGATGAATTTCGGGCGCCTTGCCGGGGCTGCAGAGATTTCCATGAACGCCCTCAACGCCAGAGTTCCGATCGGCGGGTTGTACGGCGATATCACCTACCCGATCACCTCTCCCCTGGCGATCACTCTGGGCTTTGCTGTCAGCGAAGCATCCGCCGGCAGCTATGCCGACGCGATGGACGCCTTGGAGAGCGCGCCGGCCGCGGGTGCAGAGTTCCTCGTTTCGTGGGTCAAAGCGGTGGTCTACGGCGCAGCGGAACGTTGGACCGATGTGATCGACGAGGTGAGAGGATCATCCACCTGGACGGACAGCTTCTTGGCTGCTGCTGCCAGCGTTGCTCACGGGGTTGCAGCAGCGAACCTGGGTCTGTTCAGCGAGGCTGAGCGTCGGCTCACGGAGACGCACGATTCGCCCGCAGGTCAAGCATGTGGACGCGCGATCGCCTGGTATCTGGCGATGGTTCGGCGCGGCCAAGGCAACGAAGAAGGCGCGGTACCGCTGCTGGAATGGCTGCAGGCCAACTACCCGGAGCCCAAAGTGGCTGCGGCACTGCGAGATCCGGGCTACCGGCTGGTGCCTACCAGCGCCGAAAAGATCGCGGCCCGCAAAGATCCGTGGGATCCGTCCAGTGTTGTCGCCGACACCTCGGGGCAGGAGAAGCTCCTCGCCGAGGCCCAGGCCGAATTGGACCGTCAGATCGGATTGGGCCGGGTCAAAGAGCAGATCGAAAGATACCGGGCAGCAACCCAAATGGCGAAGGTGCGCGCCGCCAAGGGCATGAAGGTCGCCCAGGCGAGCAAGCACATGATCTTCGCCGGACCACCCGGCACGGGCAAGACGACGATAGCCCGGGTGGTGGCCAATATCTTGGCCGGACTCGGGGTCATCGCGGAACCCAAACTCGTCGAGACGTCGCGCAAGGACTTCGTGGCCGAATACGAAGGCCAGTCGGCAGTCAAGACCGCCAAGACGATCGATCGCGCGGTCGGCGGTGTGCTGTTCATCGACGAGGCCTACACACTGGTCCAGGAACGAGACGGCCGCGCCGACCCGTTCGGCACAGAGGCCCTTGACACTCTGCTGGCCCGCATGGAAAACGACCGGGACCGCCTCGTGGTGATCATCGCGGGCTACAGTTCCGACATCGACCGGCTGTTGGAAGCCAACGACGGGCTGCGGTCACGCTTCGCAACCCGGATCGAATTCGACTCCTACTCACCAGAGGAGATCCTCGAGATTGCGAAAGTGATTGCGACAGCCAACGACTCGACGCTGAGCATCGATGCTGCCGAAAAGCTTCTGGAGGCGGCGAAAGTGCTGAGTCAGCGTTCGCTCGGTGATAAGCCGGCGCTCGACGTGGCGGGTAACGGCCGCTACGCCCGGCAACTGGTGGAGTCAGCCGAGCAGTTCCGCGATATGCGACTGGCGCAGGCCATCAACATCGACGACCTGGACGTCGACCGCCTGCGTGAGATCAACGGGCAAGACATGGCGGAGGCCATCGCCGCCGTGCATCGACGGCTCAATATCGGCGAGTGAGATATGGCGGGTTTTCGGCTTACCACCAAGGTTCAGGTCAGCGGTTGGAGATTTCTGCTGCGCCGTGTCGAGCATGCCATCGTGCGGCGGGACACCCGCATGTTCGACGACCCATTGGCCTTCTACAGCCGGGCCGTGGGGTTGGGCATCGTCATCGCGGTGTTGGTCGGGCTCGGTGCCGGCATGCTGGCGTATTTCAAACCACTGGGCCGGCGAAGCGGCGACACGTTGCTCGTCGACCGCACCACCAACCAGCTCTACGTGGTCTTACCGGGAACCGGTCAATTGCATCCCGTCTACAATCTCACCTCTGCGCGACTGATGTTGGGGAGCGCCAGTAATCCGTCGGCGGTGAAATCCGCCGAATTGGACAAGATGCCGAAGGGACAACGCATCGGGATCCCCGGCGCTCCGTACGCCACCCCGGTCTCATCCGATACGTCGTCCGACTGGGCGCTGTGTGACACCGTCGCCAACCCGGAGAGCGTTGCTCCCGCGGTCGACACATCGGTGATCGCAATGCCGTTGACCACCGATCGGTCGGTCGGTCCGATGCAACCGAATCAGGCCTTGCTGGCCTCTTATCACGGCAAGGAATGGGTGGTGACCAAGACCGGCCGCCACGTCATCGACTTGACCGATCGGGCCGTCGCGTCGGCCGTCGGGATACCGGTGACCGCCAAGGCGACTCCCATGTCTGAAGGGATGTACAACGCCATTCCCGATGTCGGGCCGTGGCAGTTGCCGCCGGTGCCGGGAGCAGGCGCACCCAATACCGTTGGGCTGCCGGAGAATTTACTGATCGGTTCGGTCTTCCAAACGCAAAGCGAGTCGGGCCCGCAGAAGTTCGTGGTGCTGCCGGACGGTGTCGCTCGAGTGAATGCGACGACGTCGGCAGCGCTGCGCGCAACCAATTCGTTCGGATTGATCACGCCTCCGACGATCGAGTCGAGCCTGGTCGCCAAGATTCCCGAACGGGTCTACGCATCGCCGCTGCCGGACGAACCGTTGACGATCCTCGCCCGCCAGGATGCGCCCACCTTGTGCTGGTCATGGGAACGTGAAGCCGGCGACCAGTCACCGAAGACCGCGGTTCTGAGCGGACGGCACCTGCCGATTCCGCCGTCGGCGATGAACACCGGCATCAAGCAGATAGACGGAGCCGCAACGGTTTTCACCGATGGCGGGAAGTTCGTACAACTGCAATCTCCGGATCCCAAACACGGGGAGGCGTTGTACTACATCGATCCGCAGGGTGTGCGCTACGGGCTGCCGGACCAGGAGACGGCCAAGACGCTGGGCCTGACGTCGCCGAAGAAGGCGCCATGGGAGATCGTGCGGCTGCTGGTGGACGGTCCGGTGCTGTCGAAGCAGGCAGCATTGCTGGAGCACGACACCTTGCCTCCTGACCCGAAGCCGCGAAAAGTCCCGGGAGAGAGCTGATGACGACTAAGAAGTTCACTCCGACCGTCAAGCGCGGGCCACGGCTGACGCCGGGCGAGATCAGTGTCACCCCGCCGGAGGATCTCGGCGTCGAGATTCCTCCATCAGGCGTCCAGAAGGTGCTGCCCTACGTCATGGCCGGCGGCATGCTCGGGATGATCGCGATCATGGTGTTCACCGGCGTCCGGCAGTTGTCGCCGTACATGTTGATGATGCCGCTGATGATGATCATGGCGACGGTGGGCTTCATGGCTGGGGGCGGACCGGGCGGCAAGAAAGTCCCCGAAATCAACGCTGACCGTAGGGAATATCTGCGCTACCTGGCGGGCTTGCGCACCCGCGTGACGTCATCGGCCAGTGCGCAGGTGACCTTCTTCGGCTATCACGCACCGCATCCGGACGACCTGCTTTCACTGATCGGCACTCATCGCCAGTGGTCCCGTCCTGCCAACGCCGACTTTTTCGCGGCCGCCCGCATCGGGATAGGTTCCGAGCCCGCAGTGGACCGCCTGTTGAAGCCGGCCTTGGGCGGCGAGCTGGCCGGACCTGATGCCGCGCCGCAACCGCACCTGGAACCGGTGAGCCACATGTGGGTGCTGAAGTTCCTGCGCACCCACGGGCTTATCCATGACTGCCCGAAACTGGTTCAGCTGCGGACATTTCCGACCATTGCCGTCGGAGGCGACCCGCAGGGCGCGGCCGGATTGCTGCGCGCGATGATCTGCCATCTGGCCGTGTTCCATCCGCCGGACCTCATGCAAATCCGGGTGCTCACCGAAAACCCCGAGGACCCGGACTGGTCGTGGCTGAAATGGCTTCCGCACGTTCAGCATCAGACCGATACCGATGCCGCCGGGTCGACCCGGATGATTTTCACCCGTCCCGACGGGCTGAGCGATCTGACCGCGCGTGGTCCACACACGCCGGACGCGGGCCCCGGCGGACCGCACATCGTGGTGATCGACTTGACCGGTGGATCCGCCGGGTTCCCGGTCGACGGCCGGGCGGGAGTAACCGTCATCACGTTGGGCAACCACCGCGGCTCGGCTTACCGCATCAGGGTCGACAAGGACGGCACCGCCGACGACCGGCTGCCCAACCAATCATTCCGTCAGGTGACATCAGTAACCGACTCGGTTTCGCCTGAGCTAGCCACCCGCATCGCGCGCAAGCTTGCGGGCTGGTCGATCACCGGGACCATCATCGACAAGACCACGCGCGTCCAAAAGAAGGTGTCCACCGAATGGCATCAGCTGGTCGGGGCGCAGACGATCGAGGAAGTGACGCCGGCGCGCTGGCGGATGTTCGCCGACACCGACCGGGACCGGCTGCGGATCCCGTTCGGGCACGAGCTCAAGACCGGCGAGGTCATGTATCTGGACATCAAGGAAGGTGCGGAATTCGGGGCTGGCCCGCACGGCATGCTCATCGGCACGACGGGTTCGGGTAAGTCGGAATTCCTTCGAACGCTCATCCTGTCGCTCGCCGCCACGCATCATCCCAACCAAATCAATCTGCTACTCACCGACTTCAAGGGCGGCTCGACATTCCTGGGCATGGAACGATTGCCGCACACTGCGGCGGTCGTCACCAACATGGAAGAAGAGGCCGAGCTGGTCAGCCGGATGGGTGAGGTGCTCACCGGCGAACTCGACCGTCGGCAAACGATTTTGCGTCAGGCCGGCATGCAGGTCGGTGCCGCCGGTGCGCTCTCCGGCGTGGCCGAATACGAGAAGCACCGCGAGCGCGGCGCCGACCTTCCGCCGCTGCCAACGCTTTTCGTGGTTGTCGACGAGTTCGCGGAGCTACTGCAGAACCACCCGGACTTCATCGCGTTGTTCGACCGGATCTGCCGCGTCGGCCGGTCGTTGCGGGTCCACCTGCTGCTGGCCACCCAGTCGCTCAACACCGGCGGTGTGCGCATCGACAAGCTCGAACCGAACCTGACGTACCGAATCGCCTTGCGCACCACAAGTTCTGCGGAATCCAAGGCGGTGATCGGTACCCCCGAAGCGCAGTACATCACCAACAAGGAAAGTGGTGTCGGATTCCTGCGCGTGGGTATGGAAGACCCGGTGAAGTTCAAGAGCGTCTACACCGGTACGCCGTACGTCCCCACCGTCCACAAGGACGGCGAAACCAACGGTGAAGCGCCCGTGCAGCAACGGAGACGCGACATCCAGATCCATCGGTTCACAGCGGCGCCGATCTTCGACAGGGCGGTGAGGTGATGACCGTCGAACCGGAACAGCGGGTACTGCGTGAGGTCGTCCTCGACCAGTTAGGCACTGGCGAAGCGATCGCTTACCGAATGTGGTTGCCGCCGTTGAAGGATCCGGTGCCGGTCAACGAACTCGTCGAGCGCGACGTCGGACAGCCGCTGCGCTTCCCGCTCGGAATCATGGATGAGCCGCGCCGGCATCGCCAAGACGTCTGGGGCGTCGACGTATCCGCGGCGGGCGGCAACATCGCCGTGGGAGGCGCACCGCAAACCGGCAAGTCCACCTTCCTGCAGACCCTGGTGTTATCAGCCGCGGCCACCCATTCGCCGCGAGATGTCCAGTTCTATTGCATCGACCTTGGTGGTGGTGGGCTGATCTATCTCGAGGACCTGCCGCACGTCGGTGGGGTGGCGACTCGATCGGAACCGGACAAGGTCAATCGCATGGTTGCCGAAATGAAAGCCGTATTGCGTTCGCGGGAGGCCATCTTCAAGCAGTATCGGGTGGGTTCCATTGCCGCGTATCGGCAGATGCGCAACGACCCCAACCATCCGGCTGCGGCCGACCCCTTCGGCGACGTCTTTCTGGTCATCGACGGCTGGCCGGCGTTCATCTCGGAGTTCCCTGACCTCGAACCGATGGTGCAGGACCTCGCCGGACAGGGTCTGGCTTTCGGTGTGCACACTGTCATCTCCACGCCTCGCTGGACGGAGCTGAAGGCACGGGTCCGGGACTACTTGGGTACCAAGGTGGAGTTCCGGCTCGGTGATATCAACGAAACCCAGATTGACCGGATGACCCGGGAGATTCCGGCGAACCGGCCTGGCCGCGCGATCTCGATGGAGAAACACCACCTGATGATGGGGGTCCCCCGGCTGGACGGCGTGCACAACGCTCAAAATCTGGTCGAGGCGATCACGGCAGCGGTGCAGCAGATCGCGGCCGCTCACACCGAACAGGCGCCGCAGGTCAGGGTGCTCCCGGAGCGCATCTACCTGCACGAGCTGGATCCGAACCCACCCGGGCCCGACGCCGATTACCGCACCCGGTGGATGATCCCCATCGGGGTGCGCGAAGCCGACCTGTCGGTGGCATACGCCAACATGCAGATGACCCCGCACCTGCTGATTTTCGGTGCGGCCAAGTCGGGCAAGACCCGCATCGCGCATGCGGTCGCGCAGGCCATCTGCTCCCGCAACAGCCCCAAACAGGTGCGCTTCATGCTGGCGGACTACCGGTCCGGCCTGCTTGATGCCGTGCCGGAGTCGCATCTGCTTCCGGCAGGTGCGATCAACCGGAACAGCTCGTCGCTGGACGAGTCCGTCAAAGCGCTGGCCGAGATCCTGCGGAAACGGCTCCCGCCGCCCGATCTGACGACGGCGCAGCTGCGGTCACGGTCCTGGTGGAGCGGGCCCGACATCGTTCTGCTGGTCGACGACTGGCACATGATCGTCGCCGCCGGCGGTGCGATCCCGCCAATGGCGCCGCTGGGGCCGCTTTTGCCGGCGTCGGCCGATATTGGTTTGCATATCGTCGTTACCTGTCAAATGAGCCACGCGCATCGCGCCACGATGGACAAGTTCGTCGGGGCTGCATTTGGCGCCGGCTCGCCGACTCTGTTCCTGTCCGGCGATAAGCAGGAGTACCCGTCGCAGGAGATCAAGGTCAAGAGAAGGCCGCCTGGCCAGGCCTTTTTGGTATCACCGGATGGCAAAGAGGTCATCCAGGCGGCGTATGTCGATCCTCCAGAAGAAGTGTCGGCACCACCCTCCATGGGCGGTTAGGATCATTCCGACAGCTTTCAAAACCGAAGACATTGGCAATGGCGCCAGACCACCGCAGGTCACCGTCTTCGACAGAAGTAAGGGGAGGTTAGCTAAATGCAACCGATGACATTCGACCCGTCAGCCGCTGGAATCGGCGCGGCAATCATCGCCCACGGCACCCAGGGCCTGGCGGCGGGTACAACGGCGTCTGCAGCAGTGACGGGCATGCTGCCGGCCGGAGCCGACGAGGTCTCGGCACAGGCCGCGCTGGCCTTCGCGTCGGAGGGCGTCGAGACACTGGCGCAGAACGCCTTCGCGCACGAGGAGCTCACCCGTGCCGGCGCAGCGGTGGTGGAGATTGCCGGTATCTACACCGCGGTCGACGCAGCCAGCGCCGCCACTCTGCTGTAACCGGCCCGACCGAACAGCTACGCACAGAGCAGGTCGATGCACCGATGCCTCCTACGCTGCCCATCGGGATGGACTGGCATGCAATGCCGCCAGAGGTCAACACTTCGCGCCTGATGCTCGGCGCGGGCGAAGAGCCGATGATGCAGGCCGCCGCGGGGTGGGAGGCATTTGCCGCGGCCCTGGAGGCTCTGGCTGCCGAGTTGGGCGCGACCTTGGGTGCGCTGAGTGGGGCATGGACCGGGATGGGCAGCGAGCGCGGAGTAGGCGCGATCATGCCTATGGTGATGTGGCTGCAGACGGTAGCGGCTCAGGCACAGAAACGGGCCGCCCAGGCAACGGCGCAGGCCGCCGCCTATGCCGCAGCGATGGCCGCCACCCCTCCGTTGCCGGAAATTATGCAGAACCGCATCACCACCCCGGTTCTGTACGCCACCAACTTTTTCGGTGTCAACACGGTGCCCATCGGGATCTACGAGGAGGACTACTGGGTCCGAATGTGGAACCAGGCGGCTTTCACCATGGATGCCTACCAGGCGGAGACCCAGGTCAACGTCATGTTCGAGCCCATCATGCCGATGACGCCCATCGTCATCCCGGGTGTCGGGGAAGGCGTGCTGGGCGCGGCACTGGGCCAGAGCGCCGCTGGCGTCGCGGGGGCCGCCATGCGTGATGCAGTGTTCACGCACGTCACCGGTCAAGCAACGATCGAGTCGGTGGGGTTGAACAGCGGCAAAGGTGTCGACCTGGCCAACATGGCAGCTACCGACGCTCAGGGGGCGGCAAGAATCGGTGAGAATGCCGGCCAGACCGCCACCAATCAGTCGACGCAGCAGACCCAGGCTCCGCAGCAGGTCATGCAGCAGGCGATGCAGATCGGCACTCAGGTGGGTTCGCAGGCAATGCAGATCCCGCAGCAGCTCGCCTCGATGGTGAGCAGCCCGATGCAGCAGCTGACCCAGCCCGTGCAACAGGCGATGTCGATGTTCACTTCGATGGGCAGCAGCATGGGCTCGCACGACCAGAGCATGCAGGTAGGCCTCGTCGGGGCCAGTGCACTGTCCAATCACCCGTTGGTGGGCGGGACGGGCCCCAGCGCCGGCGCTGGGTTGATGAGGGCCGCGTCCCTGCCCGGCATGAGTGGCTCACCGCCGCGGACGCCGCTGCTGGCCAAGCTGATCGACAAAGTTGACACGGCGCCGGCCGACGTCGAACCGGTGGGCGCGGCTGCCGGAGTCTCGGCCACGGCGGGCGCGGCCCCCGTCGGCGGCGGCAGCGGAGGAGCGCCCCCGATGGGGCTGGGCGGCCAGGCCCCGAAATCGGGTGGCACCAAGGCGGGCCTGAAAGCGCCCGCACCCCTCGCCCAGGACCTGGGCGAAGAAGAAGGCGACGACTGGTAGTCGCACACCGAAGACTTCCCGGCCATCCGGGCCGGAAAGACTCGCCATTTCGTGGTGAGGACACAGGAAGAGAGAAAGTAGTCCAGCATGGCACAGATGCAAACCGATGCCGCTGTCCTCGCCAAGGAGGCCAGCAACTTCGAGCGGATCTCCGGAGAGCTCAAGGGCGTCATCGCGCACGTGGAATCGGTCGCGGGTTCCTTGGCCCCGCAGTTCCAGGGCCAAGCGGGTTCGGCCGCACAGGCAGCGCTGATGCGGTTCCAGGAGGCTGCCAACCAGCAGATCCAGGAACTGAACGACATCTCGACGAACATTCACACCGCTGGTGCGCACTACACCTCGACGGATGAAGAGCAGCACTCGGCGTTGTCTCAGGCAATGGGCCAGTTCTGACCACCACACAGACCAAAAGAACGGAGCTATAACATGAGCGAACAGGTATGGAATTTCGCCGGCATCGAGGGCGGTGCCAGCGACATCCAGGGCGCCGTCCAGACCACGCACGGCCTGCTTGACGAGGGCAAGGGGTCCCTCGCCTCACTGGCAGCGGTGTGGGGCGGGTCCGGTTCCGAGGCCTACCAGGCCGTCCAGCAGCGCTGGGACAACACCGCCGCCGAGCTGAACATGGCACTGCAGAACCTCGCGCAGACCATCAGCGAAGCGGGTCAGACAATGGGACAGACAGAAGCCGGTGTCACCGGTATGTTTGCCTAGTACGGCAGGGCGTGGGGGGCGAGTTCGACCCAGCTGGGGGATCTCGCCCCCCACGTGCGTCCTGTCAACTTCGATTGACTTTGAGAGGTGCTCATGTCGGCCGACTATGACCGGCTCTTCAACGCCCCGGAAGATGCCCCCGGGGACGCGACGACGCAGGTGGATCTGGAGTCCATCCGACGGTTCCAGGCCCCGATGCCGACGAGCCCACAGGCGCCCACCGATGCGCCCGTTCCCCCAATGCCCATCGGCGGACAGGGAGGACAACAATCGGGGCAGACCTGGCAGACCCAGGCTCAGCCGCAACAACCGCCGCGCACGGAGATGCCCATCCCCAAAGCGAACGGCGGTGCCACAGGGATGCACAGGAGCGCGGGCGCCGGCGCGCAGTACGAGCAGCCACGCACGCCGCCGCCCCCACCGCCGCCGATGCAGCCCGCGCCCGCACCGAGCCAACACTTCGCCGAATCGCCGCCGGAGACCGGTTGGCGGGCCGCTCCCCCGCCGCCCAGCCAACCGACCCAGACCTCCGCTGCCACGATCGGCAATCACCGTGCTATCGACGCGTTATCCCATGTCGGTGTCAAGTCGGCGGTCAAGATGCCGTCGCAACAAGGCTGGCGGCACTGGCTCTACCTGCTGACGCGGGTCAACCTCGGCCTGTCTCCCGACGAACTCTACGAACTGGACTTGCAGATGCGAGTCCGCCGCAACGCCCGTGACTCCTACCAAATCGCGATATTGGGCCTGAAGGGCGGCGTCGGAAAGACGGCGGTGACCGTCGCATTGGGTTCGGCCCTGGCGAAGGTGCGCGGCGATCGGATTCTGGCCATCGACGCGGACCCGGGTGCGGGAAACCTCGCCGACCGTACGGGACGTCAGTCGGCGGCGACCATCGCAGACCTGCTCGCCGATAAGTCGTTGTCGCGGTACAACGACATTCGAGCGCACACCAGCATGAACACCTCGAATCTCGAGGTGCTGTCCTCCGAGGAGTACAGCGTGGCGCGCCGCGCGTTCAACGACGAGGACTGGAAGGGCGCCACCGAGATCGTCTCGCGGTACTACAACCTGGTCTTGGCCGACTGCGGAACCGGTCTGTTCGACTCGGCGAGCCAGGCCGTGCTCGAATCGGTATCCGGGATAGTCATTGTGGCGAGTGCATCCATCGATGGTGCCCGCCAGGCCGCGGTCGCGATGGACTGGTTGCGGCAAAACGGCTACCAGGACTTGCTTTCGCGGGCGTGCGTCGTGATCAACCACGTCGTGCCGGGCAAGCCGAACCTCGACGTAGACGACTTGGTGCAGCAATTCGAGCGACACCTGCAACCCGGCCGCGTCATTGTCCTGCCGTATGACAAGCACATTGCGTCGGGAACCGAAATCCAACTCGATCTGCTGGGCTCCACCTTCCAGCGCAGGATCCTCGAGCTGGCGGCGGCCCTGTCCGACGACTTCGACCGTCTCGAACGGCGGTGAGCGCACCCGCCGCGGCCCCGGCAACGCCGGGCACGACACCTCCGAGCAGGCCGGCGACCACCCGGGTGACGATCCTGACTGGGAAGCGGATGACGGATCTGGTGTTGCCGTCGTCAACGCCGATCGAGGCGTATATCGACGAAACCGTCTCGGTGCTAGCCGATTTGCTCGAAGACACGCCTGCTGATGTGTTGGCCGGCTTCGATTTCTCGGCGACCGGCGTGTGGGCGTTCGCCCGGCCGGGCGCGCCGCCGTTGAAGCTCGACCAATCGCTTGACGAAGCGGGTGTGGTCGACGGCTCGTTGCTGACGTTGGTGTCCGTCGCTCGGACGGAACGGTATCGGCCACTGGTCGAGGACGTCATCGACGCGATTGCTGTGCTCGACGAGTCACCGGAGTTTGACCGGTCGGCGCTGAATCGCTTTGTCGTTGTTGCCCTTCCGGTTGCGATGCTGGCGATCACCGTCGTCTCGCTACTGTGCTGGACAAAAACCGGACACCCGATTTGGTGGGCACCAGCGCTCGGTGTTCTGGGTATTGGTCTGCTGGCGGGCAGTGCCATCGCCCGAAGCCGGTACGGAAACCTGAACATGGCGGAAAGCCTGTTGGTTGCGGCATTCCCGGTGATCGCCGGGGCGGTGGCGTTGGCGGTTCCGCTGCCGCGCGGCTTCAGTTCGCTTGGCGCGCCGCAACTTGCGGGCGGTGCAGTGGCCGTGCTGCTGCTGACGCTGGCGACCCGCGGTGGGCCGCGCCGGCGGGCGGAGTTGGCGTCGTTCCTGACGGTTACCGCGATCGCGGTAACGGCGGCGGCAGTCGCCTATGGGTACGGCGCGCAGCGCTGGGTGCCGCCCGTGGCGATACTGTTCGGCTTGTTCGTCGTGACCAATGCGGCCAAATTGACTGTCGCCGTTGCGCGTATCGCGTTGCCGCCGATTCCCGCGCCCGGTGAGACGGTAGGCAACGAAGAGTTGCTCGACCCGGTCGAGGCACCCGATGCCGTGGAAGAAGAATCGTCGACCTGGCAAGCGATCATGGCGTCGGTTCCTGACTCGGCCGCGCGGTTGACCGAGCGCAGTCGTTTGGCCCGGCAGCTGCTGATCGGGTTTGTTGGCGCGGGGACACTCGTGTTGGCAGTCGGCGCCATTGCGGTGGTGGTGCGTGGGCACTTCTTCGTCCACAGTGTTTTGGTGGCGCTGCTGGTGACATCGGTCTGCGGATTCCGGTCGCGGCTCTACGCCGAGCGTTGGTGCGCGTGGGCGCTTTTGGCTGCTGCGGTGGTGATCCCCACCGGTGTGGTGGCCAAGGTGAGTCTGTGGTACCCCGACAGCGCGTGGGTGATGCTGAGCATTTACCTTGTCGCGGGAATCGTCGCGGTCATCGCAGTCGGGGCGACCGCCGGAATCGGTCGTGTTTCGCCGGTGACGAAGCGAATTCTGGAATTGGTCGACGGCGCAGCGATCGCGGCTGTCATTCCGTTGCTGCTGTGGATCGCCAGTGTCTACGACCTGATCCGAAATATCCGGCTGTAAATCACTGCATTTCGACCACGGTATGACCGGTTAGGATTTGCACAACAGAAGAAGCGCACAGCGGCGGGAGGGTTAGCGATGGCGCATGAGACGCTGAAAGTGGACACAGAGCGCTTGGCGCAAGCCGCGGCGCAGTTGGGAATGCATGCCGACGACATCCCTACGATTCCATCGGGTTTCAGTGTTTCCGGGAGCGATCCGCTGTCGTCGGCGATCGCCGCTCAGGTACCCAAGCTCGAAGAGCCGGTGGTCGGTCCGTGACTTTGGACGAACTCAAGGCGGGCGCCAAGCAGGACGCCGCGAATCTCGCTGAAGCGGCTCGCCGTTACGCGGGAACGGATCAGCATCTGGGCGACAAATTCAACCAGCAGCAGTTCGATCGGAACGGTCAAGGCCAGCCCGGGGCTGCGCCCGGCAGCGGTACGCCTGGAAGCGGCACTTCGGGGGGTGCCGGCCAGTCGGGTAACCCGATGGGCGAGATGATGGGTCAAATGGGCCAGCTGATGCAGATGCCGATGCAAATGGCGTCTCAGCTGGGCCAGATGCCCATGCAGATGGTGGGGATGGCCGGCGCTGTGCCGCAAGCTGTCATGCAGGGCGTGCAACAGTTCAGCCAGATGTCAGGCCAATTCGGCAAGGGGCAGGGGCAGAATAAAGACCCGCTCGCTGACCAACCGCAAGACGACAAGCCGGATCAAGACAAGGCGAAGGACGACAAGCCCGCCGAGGAATCCGGTCAGCAGCCGGGCGCGGCGCCCGAAGCGAAGCCGCAGCCCGCGCCGGCACCCGTGCACCAAGGAGCCGGTCCGGGATATCACCGGCTGGAGGAAAACCCCGACCTGCCAAACCCGCCGTTCTCACCACCCGTTGAGCCGGTACCCAGCCAGCACGTGCCAGCTCCTGGTGAGATCGACCTCTAGGTACCAGGCGGGGCAACGTTGAGGCGCTGGTCGGCACCATCAATCGGCGACCAACGCGCCGACTATTCAGCTCAAAGCTAACTCAAAGGTCGGCATAATTGACGCACGCTACTCATAGTTCGTCCTGGTAGCGTCAATCTGCGACGAAAGGCGCAAGCACATGGGGTTTTTCGACGCCATCGGCGACGTCGTCAGTGAGACGGCGGAGAAGGTCGAAAAGGGCGCCGAGTGGGTTGGGAAAATCGCCGAAAAGGTTGGCCTCGACAAGATTGCCGACGCAGCCAAGTCGGTTTCGAAGTATGCGGGCAAGCTCGCCGTCGCACCGACGCCCATACTTAGGAACGGTCAGAAGGTTATCGAAAAGATGCTCAAGGCGACCGGCGAGGGTGATCCCGAGCGGGCGGAGTCGTTCGGAAATTCTTCTCGTAAGTTCAGGGCGAGCCACGACACACTGGCTAAGGCGCATGCTGGCCAGGGCTGGGACGGCGGCACCGCGTCGAAGGCCTACAACGATCGGACCGGCGAGCAAGAAAATTGGGTAACGACACTTGCCGACGGCGACAGCCAGGTCGCGACGATCGTCAGCCGTGAGGCCGACCAATTGAATGACGTGCGAAAAATCTTGAATTACAACCATCAATTGTTGGCCGACGTCGGCTCGCATACTCAGTGGCTTGGAAGTCTCGGCCCAGAAGGAAAAGCCATGCAGGCCACGATCGAGGGCTTCTATGTCGGGATGGCTGAGCCGTCCCGGCATGTCCGGAGACTCCCGACCTTGGGAGGATTCGCGTTATGGGACGTTCGAGCAAGTACCCCGA